>NZ_JBFBCC010000004.1:0-629877 GCF_040682955.1 Amycolatopsis sp. NPDC051045 | reverse complement strand
AGACAGCTCCACTTCACAACCGGAGGCCTTCACCTGTCAGCACGACAGGCCGTCACCGCCCAACCCGGAACAACGTCCCTGGACATCACACCTAGGTCCCCGCCGTCCGGACACCGGCAAGTGGAAGAGCCCACGCGTGATCGGGCTCGGCCACCAGACCAGGTCTGCTTCGGAGACGGCGAGCCGTGCGCCCGGGAGACGTCGGAGCAGGGTCTCGAAGGCGACGTCGGCCTGCAGCCGGGCCAGGGCCGCGCCGATGCACAGATGCGGTCCGGCGCCGAACGCGATGTGCCGACGCTCGGCTGCCCGCTGTCCCGGCCGGAAGGCGTCCGGTTCTTCGAAGACCGCGGGATCCCGGTCGGCGGCCAGCACCGACACGAGGATCGGGTCACCCGGCCGCATGAGCCGGCCGCCGATCTCGACGTCTTCGGTGGGGAATCGCCAGGTCGCGTTCTGCAGCGGCGCATGCAGCCGCAGCGTCTCCTCGATGACGGCGGCGCGGTGAGCGCGGTCGGTTCTCGCTTTTGCTGCTTCGCCGGGATGGGTCAGCAGCGCGAGCGCGCCGGTCGCGATCAGCCCGACGGTCGTCTCGTGGCCGCCGATCAGGATCAGGAAGGCCGTCGACGTCACCTCGTCCGCGGAGAGCGTGCCCACGGCCTCCTGTGCGACGAGGTCGCTGATCAGGTCGTAGCCCCGCACCGCGCGCTTGGCCTCGACGACCTCCGTGACCAGCCGTTCCAGCACGTCGGTGGCTTCACGGACCTTCGAGCCATCGGTGTCGTCGGCGGAGTCGATGACGAGCGACCACTCGTGCACGTCTTCGCGGTACCGCTCGGGCACGCCGAGCAGGTCACAGATGATCGCGATCGGGAGCGGATAGGCGAGATCGGTGACGAGATCGCCGTGCCCGCGTGCTTCGACGGCGTCGATCAGCTCGTCGGTCACCTGCTGGGCGCGCTCGCGCAGGTTCTGCATCCGGCGTGGGCCGAAAGCGCCGGCGCAGGCGCGCCGCAACCGGGTGTGCTCGGGCGGATCGGCGTTGATCATGTGCGACGCGAGCGACGGGCGGTGGTCGAGCGGCAGGCCCATGCCCGAGCACTGCCACTCTTCGTTGCCGGCGAAGGGGCTCTTGACCAGGGCGGGGTGGTTGAGCGCCGTCACGGCGTCGTCGTACCGCGTGATCAGCCAGGCCCAGGTGCCGGTCGGGAAGCCGAGCCGGTGCGGCGGTCGTTCGCGCAGCCAGGCGTAGGCGGGTGAGGGGTCGCGATCGAAGTCCGGACCGAATAGCGCGGGCTCTCCCATGCGTTCACCCTGCCCGCCGGACTTTCTTCGAGACAAGTGTCCAGGCGCGCCTTCGCCCGTTCGTCCTTACAGTGAGAACCGGCGATCCGCGCCGGTCAGGACCTGTGAGGAGCACCTCATGCCCCAGTACGCCGCGATCATCTACGCCTCCGACGTCGACCCGACCGCGCCCGAGGCCACGGACATGATGAAGGACTACGACGAGTTCGGCGCGGGGGCGCGGGCGGTGATCCGCGGCGGCGCGGCGCTGTACCCGACGGCGACCGCGACGACGGTCCGCGTCACCGGCGGCAAGGGCGGCGACATCGTCACCACCGACGGCCCGTACGCGGAGACGAAGGAAGCCCTCACCGGCTTCTACCTCCTCGAGTGCGCCGACCTCGACGAAGCCGTCAAGGTAGCGGCGCGGATCCCGGGTGCGTGGGACGGCGCCATCGAGGTCCGGCCGGTCGTCGACTTCGGCAAGTGACGCACGCCGGGGACGCGGTCGCGCGGCTGGTCCGGGACGAGGGCACCCGGGTACTGGCCACGCTGGTCCGCGTCACCGGCAGCGTCGACCTGGCCGAAGACGCGGTCCAGGACGCCGTCGTGCGCGCACTGGAGACGTGGCCGCGCGACGGCGTCCCCGGCAACCCCCGCGGCTGGCTGCTGGTCGCGGCCCGCCACCGCGCGGTGGACGTGGTCCGGCGCGAGGCGAAGCGGCTCGGAAAGGAGGCCGTCGCGATGCCCGCGGTCGACCCGTATCCGGACCCGGTCTCGGTCCGCGACGACCTGCTGCGGCTGGTCTTCACGTGTTGTCATCCGGCGTTGTCCCTGGATGCCCAGGTGGCTTTGGCGCTTCGGACATTGGGCGGTTTGTCGACCGCGGAGGTCGCCCGCGGCCTGCTGGTGCCCGAAGCCACGATGGCGAAGCGGCTGACGCGCGCGAAGCAGAAGATCGCCACGGCTCGCATCCCGTACCGGGTGCCGTCGGCGGAGGAGCTGCCGTCGCGCCTGGCCGGCGTGGCGTCGACGGTGTACCTGATCTTCAACGAGGGGTACACGGGCCGCGTCTCGTTGCTCGCGGAGGCCGTCCGTCTGGCGCGCTTGCTGGCTTCCCTGATGCCGGACGAGCCGACGGCGCTGGGACTGCTGGCTCTGGTGTTGCTGCAGGACGCCCGCCGCGCTGCCCGGTTCGACGCGTCCGGCGCGCCGGTGTTGCTCTCTTCGCAGGACCGTTCGCGGTGGGACGCGTCGCTGATCAAGGAAGGCGTGGAGCTGGTCGGCCGAGGTCTGCGCCGGACACCGTCGACGCCGAACGCGTACGTGGTCCAGGCGGCGATAGCGGCCTGCCACGATTTGGCACCGACGTACGAGGAGACGAACTGGGACGCGGTGATCTCCTGGTACGACGTGCTGTTGACGGTCCAGGACACGGCCGTGGTGCGCCTGAACCGCGCGGCGGCGGTGGCCGAACGGGACGGCCCGGCGGCGGCTTTGGCGCTGGTGGACGGATTACCGGGGTTGACGGGATACCCGTGGTGGCACGCGTCGAGGGCGGAGTTGTTGCACCGCTTGGGTTCCCCGTCGGCCACCGAGGCGCTGGACCGCGCCGTGGAAACCGGTTTGCCCACCGCGCACGCCGATCATTTGCGAGCCAGAATAGAAAGCGAAAACCCCGGACAGAATGCCCGGGGTTTCACGGAGAGCGGATGACGGGAATCGAACCCGCGTATTCAGCTTGGGAAGCTGATGTTCTACCATTGAACTACATCCGCAGTACGTCGCCAGCATACACGGCAACGTGATCCCCTTGTCCAGGACCCTCCCTCCTTGACTCCCGCGCGTCAAGTGACAACACTTGTTGTCGACTCCGGAGGTGGGTGCCATGGACGAGCCCGAGCTGTTCCGGCAAGGCGGGTTCCGGCTGGCGCAGCGGCTGTTCATCGACGGTGACATCCGGGGTGACGAGCGGCAGGTCGCGCGCCTGCGGGAGTTCGCCCAGGTCCAGGACCGGCTCGCGGACGACGTCGTCGCCTGGATGGCGCAGCAGCCGAAGGGGCACGGCCGCCGACTCTTCGAGGACGCGCTGAAGAACGGCGTCGACGTGCCCGGGCCGCTCAAGGACTTCTTCGACCAGGTCGACGCCAAGCCCTACTGGGTCGACGACGAGCGGCTCGAGCGGGGCGCGAAAGCCATCACCCGCGCCGGTCTGCTGGGCCTCTTCCCGCTCGGGGACATGTCGCTGATGGGCGGCTACCTCGCCTCGCGCGCCACGAAATCGCTGGTCGGAACCGGGGAGATCGAGTACAAGGCCACGAGACGGCTCGTCGAGACGGCCGCCTGGTGGATCGACGTCACCACCCCCGGTGCCCTCGAGCACGGGGAACAGGGCTACGCCTCCGCGCTCCGGATCCGGGTCGTGCACGCCCACGTGCGCGCCGCCATGAACCGGCGGGACGACTGGGACTACGAGGCCTGGGACCGGCCCGTCAACCAGGTGCAGACCGCCGGGACGCTCCTGCTCTTCTCGCTCGTCTACGTCTTCGGCACGCAGTTGCTCGGCCTCCGCTACTCCGCCCGCGAACGCGGCGACATCCTGCACCTCTGGCGCTACATCGGCTGGCTCATGGGCGTCGACGACGAGCTGCTGCCCACCGGCGAAGAGGACGCCTGGCGCCTGCTGTGGCTGCTCGCGGCGACCGAGTTCATCCCCGACGACGACTCGAAGCGCCTCGCCAAGTCGCTGATCGAGGCCAACGCCGCCGTCGGCGAGGGGCGCGGGGCCGTCGGAAAGGTGCTTTCGCACGTCTCCGTCGCCGTGCACTCGTCGATCAGCCGGCTCGTGCTGGGCAAGACCAACGCCGACTTCCTCGGCTTGCCGAACGACCCGGTCGCGCAGGCCGCGATCATCGCCGTGGCCGGGGTCAACTTCGCCGCCGAGACCGTGCGGCGGTTCATTCCCGGCGCCACCGCACTGCAGGAACGGATCGGCGAGGCCGGGCGCCGCGGCTACGTGAAGCGGCTCGAGAAGATTTTCGCGCCCGATACGACGTACGCGCAGCACATGCGGGCGGCCTGACCCGACCGGATAGGCTTCGGCCGTGCTGCTCAGTGACCGTGACCTCCGCAAAGAGCTCGACGCCGGCCGGCTCGGCATCGACCCCTTCGATGCCGGCATGGTCCAGCCGTCCAGCATCGACGTCCGGCTCGACCGGTTCTTCCGCGTCTTCGACAACAGCAAGTACACGCACATCGATCCGCAGCTGCAGCAGGACGAGCTGACCTCGCTGGTCGAGAAGGAGGGTGACGAGCCCTTCGTGCTGCACCCCGGCGAGTTCGTGCTCGGTTCGACGTTCGAGCTCGTCGCCCTGGCCGACGACCTGGCCGGCCGGCTCGAGGGCAAGTCGTCGCTGGGGCGCCTGGGGCTGCTCACGCACTCGACCGCCGGGTTCATCGATCCCGGCTTCTCCGGGCACATCACCCTGGAGCTGTCGAACGTCGCCAACCTGCCGATCACGCTCTGGCCCGGTATGAAGATCGGCCAGCTGTGCATCTTCCGCCTGTCGAGCGCGGCCGAGCACCCGTACGGCTCCAGCGAAGCCGGGTCCCGCTACCAGGGCCAGCGCGGCCCGACCCCGAGCCGGGCGTACAAGAACTTCCACCGCGTCGACACCTGGCGGTAGTACCTCGGGCGCTAAGCCGCGACCTTCTCGTCCCAGTCGATGTGGTGGTTCCACATGAAGGCGTTCGGGTCCTCGTCGGACGGCTTCGAGAACGCCCGCTTGATGAAGAAGTCACGGACGACGCGTCCGACCGGGCCGATGACTTTGGTGTCCCCGTTGCGCTTGCCGGCCGCGACGACGGCTTCGACGCGCTCGCGACGCAGACCCTCGTACGCGACGAGCGCTCGGGAGATGCCGGGCACGTCGCGAAGGCATTTGCCCAGTGTGACGGCGTCCTCGATGGCCATCGAGGCGCCCTGGCCCGCCGCCGGTGACGTCGCGTGCGCCGCGTCGCCGATGATCACCATGCGGCCGCGGTGCCAGACCGGGACCGTCGGGAAGTCGTACGTCGGCCAGGCCGGGTAGATCTCCCGTGTCGCGCGGATGATTTCGGTGGCCGGCGTCCGGTCGCGGGCCACCAGGTGCAGGAGCTCGGCGCGCAGCTTCTCCCCGGCGAGCGTGGCCAGCTCGGCCGCGGTCGGCTCGGTCTTGCGGGCCGGGTTCGCGAACCACCAGACGCGGCCGTCCGGGCTGACGACGTGGCAGAAGAACACGCGCTTGCCGAACGCCATGTTCAGCACGCCCGGCTCGTCGGGCAGGTCCAGTCCTTCGGCGAACCCGCCGGTGTTCAGCAGCGGGACGTACCGCGGTGACGGCGCGTCCGGGTCGATGATCGTGCGGACCCGGGAGCGGAGGCCGTCGGCGCCGATCAGGAGGTCGCCCTCCGCGTGCGAGCCGTCCGAGAAATCCGCTCTGACGTGGGTGTCCGTTTGGCTCGCGCCGATCAGGCGCTTGCCGTACTCGACGTGGATGCCGCGCCGCGCGGCCTCGTCGCGCAACGCGACGTACAGGTCGGAGCGCAGCACGGTCTGGCTCACCGTGCCGTCCGGGAGGGTGTCGCCCAGGGGGAATTCGGCGAGCCGGGTGCCGTTGCCGAGCCCGATCGACATCCGCGGCGAGTCGAAGCCGGCGCTCCGGACCACGTCCTTCAGGCCCAGCGGCAGCAGGGCGTCCAGGCCGTTGACCGCCAGCGTCAGGAACGCGCCGACGCCTTCGGCGCTGCGGTCGTACGCCTCGAACAGCAGCGGCTCGTGCCCGGCTTCGTGCAGGGCGATGGCCGTGATCGTGCCCGCGACGCCGCCCCCGATGATCAATGCCCGTGTCATGTCGTTCGACCCCTCGAATGTCTTAGAAAGTAATTCGTTCTGTCGAACTAAAGAGTGGGCTAGGCTGGTCGCCGTGTCAAGCGAGCGAACGAAACTCGTCGAGGAAGTCCTGCTCAGGTCGCGGGAGCTGTCGACGGAGACGGTCATGTTCCACACCGCGATCTCGGAGACGCGGGGGCTGTCGGCGGTGGAGAGCAAGGTCCTGGACTACCTCGCGCGGTTCGGGCCGCAGACGCCGAAGGACCTCGCGCGGCTCTCCGGGCTCGCGCCCGCGTCGGTGACGGCGATGATCGACCGGCTGGAGCGCAAGGGCATCGTCAACCGCGAGCGGCACCCGGACGACCGGCGCAAGATCCTCATCGCGCTGGACCTGCAGGCCGTCGCGAGCGGCGTGCACCTGTGGGACCACCTGGTCAAGGGCATGCACGAGCTCTGCGACCGCTACACCGACGACGAGCTCCGGACGGTCATCGGGTTCGTCGAGGCCGCGACCGCGCTCACCCACGAATCGACCGTGAAGCTGACCGGTTCCACGGACAAGTGAGGTCGGCGACGATTTCTTTCAGGGCTGAATGGAGTAACGCGGAAGCGTCCGATTGCCGCGGAATGCGGACCCGCTCACCGACAAGGTGCCCCGAATAAATGTGACCGGTGCGTGCGCAGGGTTCTCGCTGTAATCGTCCCGTGATACGTTCCTGCGCCGTGTCCCCCATTGGTGAACGTGCTCGCGTGGTGATGGTGTCACTCAGTGTGCTGCTCGGCGTTTTCTCCGCCGCTGCGGGCACCTGGATGGCCACCGCCGAAGGAAACACCGCTGAGTTCGGCGCCGCGGCGCTGGTCCTGCCCAACGCGCCCGCCGGAGCCGGCGGTGGCAGCGGAACCGACCTCGCCGGCGGTCAGGTCCAGACCACCGCCTCCGGTCAGCCTGCCGCGCCCTCGAGCTCGGCCCCCGCTCCGACGACGTCCAGTGAGGCGCCCGCGCCGACTGAGACGTCATCGCCGCAACCGACGACGTCCGAAGCTCCGCCGCCGAGCACCAAGGCCGCGGCCCGGGTCGCGCCTTCGACCACGGCCCAGGTCATCGCGTTGGTGAACGACGAGCGGGCGAAGGCCGGCTGCGACCCGCTGACCGAGGAATCGCACGTGACGAAGGCCGCGCAGGATTACAGCGACCAAATGTCGGCCGGGAACTTCTTCTCCCACACCAGCCCCGACGGCACGACGTTCGACCAGCGGATCAAGATTGCCGGTTATCCGAAGCCGGGCGCGGAAAACATCGCGAAGGGGCAGACCTCCGCGGCGCAGGTCATGGATTCCTGGATGAAGTCGGAAGGCCACCGCGCGAACATCCTGAACTGCTCGCTCAAGAAGATCGGCGTCGGCGTCACCACTGCGGGCTGGTACTGGGTCCAGGATTTCGGGTACTGAGGCTATTGGGTCACTGGCTCTTGCTCCACCGCTCGGCGATGTCGCCGTAGCGCGCCAGCACCGTTGCCCGCAGTTCCGGGTCCGACCGCGGCACCGGCTCGATGAACACCTCGGTGACGTCGTTGAACGCCTCCGTCAGCTCGGAGGCGAGCCGGACGCACGCGCGTTCGAGATCCGCCGCGCCGAGCGAGTCGTCGAAGTCGACGCGGGTGCACACCAGCACCTGGTCGGTGCCCATCAGCATCGTCTGCAGGTCCACGACGGCCTCGATCTCCGCCGCGGCGGTCAGGTGGTCGCGGATGCCGCGGACCAGCCTCGGGTCGGCCTGGCGCCCGACGAGGAGACCGCGGTTGGTGCGGCCGAGCAGGTAGGCGACGCAGGCGAGCAGCAGGCCGATGGCGATCGACGCGATGCCGTCCCAGCTCTCGGAGCCGGTGAGCTGGTGCAGCCCGATGCCGCCGAACGCGAGCAGCAGGCCGACCAGCGCGGCCGAGTCCTCGAACAGCACCGTCTTCGGCGCCGGGTCGTCGATCAGCCGCAGGTAAGTCCACATCGACTGGTTCTCGGCCTTGGACTCCCGGACGACCTGGCGGACGGCCTGCAGCCACGACGTGCTTTCGAGCAGGAACGCCACCGCCAGGACGATGTAGCTGAGCAACGACGTGCTTTGCGCCTCGCCGTGCCCGAACAGGGTCGACACGCCTTCGTAGAGCGCGAACATCGCGCCCGAGGCGAAGATCGAGACGGCCGCGAGCAGCGACCAGAAGTAGCGCTCCTTGCCGTAGCCGAAGGGGTGCACGCGGTCGGCCGGCCGTGCCGAGCGCTTCAGCGCGGTCAGCAGCAGGACCTCGGTGATCGTGTCGGCCACCGAGTGCGCCGCTTCGGACAGCATCGCGCCGGAGCCGGTGATGATGCCCGCGATCAGCTTCATCACGGCGATCGCCAGGTTCACCCCGCCGGCGAGCAGGACGGTCAGGGTGCTTTCGCCACCGGATTTCCCGGATTCCTCGCTCACCCTGGTGAGCGTAATGGTCAGAGACGCCGCAGGCCGTGCAGAACGCGTTCCATGAGCGCGATCGCGGGACGGCCGTCGGCGCCGGCCCGGCTGTCGTGGATGGTCACCAGGCCCTGCTCGGCCATGTCGTCCAGCAGCACGCGGACGACGCCGAGCGGCACGCTCAACGTGGCCGCGACCTCGGCGACCGAGCGCGGCTGGTGGCAGAGCGAGCGCACCGAGCGGAATTCACCGGTCAGCCGGGCGCCGTTCCAGTGCGCGCCGGCCCGGGTGGAGACGAGCGCTTCGATCGCGAGGTGCCGCCGCGACTGCGTCCGGCCGCGCGTGAGGACGTACGGGCGCACGAGGGTGCGCTGGGTGGGTACGTGGTCCGGGACGCCGGGCTCCGCGGCGAGCTGATCCTCGGCGTAGTCCGGAACAGTGCGGAGAGCGTGCCGCCCGGTCGTGGTGCTCCGCCGGTCCTCGCGCATCCGTGCCGCCCCCTGTTTCCGTGATCGTCAAAGGTGCCCTCGCTGGCAACGGCGGCGGCGAGGAAAGGCCAGGATACGCCGCTTGTCCAGAGTTCAGGTGGCCGTTTGTCCTTGGCCTGATGGGCCATTTCGGTGATTATCATGAACATCTTTCGGGAAAACGATTACCACCACGAAATGCCAGCGTGTGGGCGGTCTGGCGAGGGGATCTGCACCGGTGACGTCTCGTAGTGAACCGGCTACGTGAATGTAAATTACCTGCGGAGCGGATCACGAAAACGGCCTCGGTCAGGAAGTCCTGACCGAGGCCGTACGTTTTCGGGAAAGGTGTCACTCCTCCGTGAGCGACGGCGCCCCGAGCGCAATCGGCTTCGGTTCCGGCTTGCGCTTGACCGCTTCCAGCAGCATCTGCGCGACGTCGACGATCTCGACCTTCTCGTTCGCGCTGCCGTCGCTCTGCCGCGCGGTGAGGCCGTCGTTCAGCATCACCTTGCAGAACGGGCACCCGGTGGCGATCTTCGACGGCGCGGTCCCGAGCGCCTCGTCGACGCGCTCGACGTTGATCCGCTTGCCGATCTTCTCTTCCATCCACATCCGCGCGCCGCCCGCGCCGCAGCACATCGACTTGTCGCCGTGCCGCGGCATCTCCCGCAGCCGCGCACCGGTCGCGCCGACCAGCTCGCGCGGCGCTTCGTACACCTTGTTGTGGCGGCCGAGGTAGCACGGGTCGTGGTAGGTGACGTCCTCGGCGACCGGCGCCACCGGCACCAGCTGCTTCTCCCGCACCAGGCGGTTCAGCAGCTGCGTGTGGTGCACGACGTCGAACTGGCCGCCCAGCTCCGGGTATTCGTTGGCGAGGGTGTTGAAGCAGTGCGCGCAGGTCACGACGACCTTGCGGGCCTTCCGCTCGCGGCCCTCGAACACCGAGTTCAGCACCTCGACGTTCTGCTGGGCCAGCATCTGGAACAGGAACTCGTTGCCCGCACGGCGCGCCGGGTCACCGGTGCAGGTCTCCTCCGAGCCGAGCACGGTGTACTTGACGTCCGCCATGTGCAGCAGCTCGGCGACGGCGCGAGTGGTCTTCTTCGCGCGGTCCTCGAACGCGCCGGCACAGCCGACCCAGAACAGGTACTCGGCGTCGCCGAGGTCGCCGTCGAACACCGGCACCTCGAAGTCGAGGTCCTCGGTCCAGGCCAGCCGGTCCTTGGCGTTCTGGCCCCACGGGTTGCCCTTGTTCTCCAGGTTCTTGAACATGCCGTTCAGCTCGCTGGGGAACGACGATTCGATCATCACCTGGTAGCGGCGCATGTCGACGATGTGGTCGACGTGCTCGATGTCGACCGGGCACTGCTCGACGCAGGCGCCGCAGCTGGTGCAGGACCACAGGACGTCGGGGTCGATGACGCCGCCGTCACTGCCGATCAGCGCCTTCTGCGACTCGGCGATCGCGAGGACGTCGATCCCGGCGTACATGTTGTCGCCGGAGAGGCCCACCTCGTCGCCCGCCATGTCCCGCTTGCCGCCGGCCATCAGGTACGGCGCCTTGGCGTAGGCGTGGTCACGCAACTGCGTGATGACCAGCTTCGGCGACAGCGGCTTGCCGGTGTTCCACGCGGGGCACTGCTCCTGGCAGCGGCCGCATTCGGTGCACGTGGAGAAGTCCAGCCAGCCCTTCCAGCTGAAGTCTTCGATCTTGCCGACGCCGAAGGTGTCCTCGTCGGGGTCGGCTTCCTCGAGGTCGAGGACCTTGCCGCCGCTCATCATCGGCTTGAGCGCGCCGAGGGCGACGCCGCCGTCGTCCTCGCGCTTGAAGTAGATGTTGAAGAACGCGCTGAACCGGTGCCACGCGATGCCCATGGTCATGGTGCGGGCGACGACGATCAGCCAGACCGTGGCGCTCATCAGCTTGACGAACGCGAAGATCGTCACCAGGTTCGGGCTGGCCGGCAGCAGCTGGCCGATCGGGTTGGAGACGAAGGACGCCCACAGCGGCCCTTCGTGCGTGTTCAGCGCGGACTTCGCGGCGCGGACGCCGATGATGCCGATGCCTTCGATCAGGACGACGGCCTCGACGAAGTACGCCCACTTGAAGTTGGAGCCGGCGAAGCGCGACTGGCGGTCGGCGCGGCGCGGGTGGTTGCGCTGCCGGATCGCCATCAGCACCAGGACACCGACGATCGTGCCGAGCCCGAGCAGCTCCATGAGCAGCTGGAACGGCGGGAAGTCGTCGAGGACCGGCCAGCCCCACGTCGGCACGAAGACCTCGCCGTAGGCCTCGAACAGCGCGAGCGAGCCGAGCAGGAAGCCCCACATCACCAGCCAGTGCGCGGGCCCGACGCTGCACTTGCGGTTCATCCGCGTGTGCCCGGCGAACTCCTTGATCAGCGTCTTCATGCGCGGCCAGAACGGGCCGTTGCGCGTCGAGTCGGGCTGCCCGAGACGGATGACGCGCACGAAACGCGCGATCGTCGCGGCGAACATGCCCCAGGCGACGAGGCCGAGCACGACGGAGATCCCGCCGAGCGTCAGTTGCAGAGCGCCCATCGTTCGGGTGCCTTTCGTCCGGATCGAACTGTGGTGGTGCCGGGAGACTAACCGTCCTTACTGATGAGTAACCTGTTGAGTGGCCCTAAGTCCCTCCGATGTGGTGTACATCGCTCTTTGTTTTGGGACGATCGTTCAGGTAGTTTTCACCCCATGGTGAAGCTGCAAGTGGACGGCCGGAAGGCGCGGGGACAGAAGCGGCGCACCGAGCTCATCGCGGCCACGCTGCGGATCATCGAGCGCGACGGCGTCGCGGGCGTCACCCACCGGACGGTCGCGGCCGAGGCCGGCGTGCCGACGACGTCCACGACCTACCACTTCTCGTCGCTGGACGACCTGCTGGTCGCGACGCTCATCTCGTGCGCCCGCGACATGGCGACCGAGGTCTACTGGATGATCGACCGGGCCCGCGCCCGCGGCTCACGCGGGGCCGAGGAGGTCGCGGGACTGCTCGCCGAGGCCCTGGGCCCGCGGCGCGGGCGCACGATGGCGGAGTACGAGCTGTACCTGCTGGCGGCGCGGAAGCCGGAGCTGCGCCCGGCCGCGCGGCGCTGGCTGGACGTGCTGACGTCGATGGTCCGCCACGACGACGAAGTGGCGTTCCGGGTGTTCCTCGCGGGCATCGACGGGCTGCTGATCCAGGGCCTGATCGACGACGAGGCGCCGTCGGCGGAGGAGCTGCGCCCGGTGGTGGACTACTTGCTGAAACCGCGTTGACGCTGGTCCTAGTTTCGGATCATGCGGACTTTTGGCGGCTACGAACTCGACGACGACCGGACGCGGCTGGACCTCGACGTGGTGTGGAAGTTCCTCTCCACCGAGGCCTACTGGGGCCGCTGGCGCACGCGCGAGCAGGTCGAGGCCGCGATCGACGGTTCGTGGCGGGTCATCGGCGCCTACCGGGGCGGTGAGCAGGTCGGCTTCGCGCGGGCGTTCTCGGACGGCGTTTCGTCCGCGTACCTGGCCGACGTCTTCGTCGTCGGCTCCGCGCGCGGCAGCGGTCTCGGCAAGGAGATCGTGCGGGAGATGGTCGACAACGGCCCGGGCGCCGGCTTCCGCTGGATGCTCCACACCGTCGACGCGCACGGGCTGTACCGGCAGTTCGGGTTCGCCGAGCACACCAAGGGCCACTACCTGGAGCGTGAGGGCCCCAACGCGGTGTACGTGCGCTGAAGGAAGGCGTCCCACGCCGGGGTCCGGCGAGTACGGGCCCGGCTCCGTTGCCTGTCCGCAACGGCGCCGGGCCTGGCCGGAAGAACTCAGCCCTTGTTCTCGTACACCGGCGTGATCACGGCGCGGGCCAGGGTGTGGCCGAACATGTTGAAGCCGAGGAACGCCGGCGTCGCGTCCTCCGGCACCTCCAGCTGGTCGACGTCCAGTGCGTGCACCGCGAAGTAGTAGCGGTGCGGGCCGTGCCCGGGCGGCGGCGCGGCGCCGAGGAACTGCTTGACCCCGCCGTCACCCTTCAGCGTCACCGCGCCTTCGGGGAGGCCGGAGCCGTCTCCCGCGCCGGAAGCCAGCTCCGTCACCGAAGCCGGGATGTTGAACACCGCCCAGTGCCAGAACCCGCTGCCCGTCGGAGCGTCCGGGTCGTAGCAGGTGACCGCGAAGCTCTTCGTCTCCGCCGGGAAGCCCTCCCACGCCAGGTGCGGCGAACGGTCCTCGCCGCCGGCGCCGAAGATGCCGGACAAATGGGGCGTGGCCAGGGTTTCGCCGTCGGCGACGTCGTTGCTGCGGAGGGTGAACGACGGCACGTCGGGCAGGGATTCGTACGGACCGGGTGCTTGCGGCATGGATCCTCCTGATCACGGAACTGGAGACTTGCGCCAGGTTAGGCCCCGAGCACCTCCCCGGCTTCTCAGGGAGGGATCTCAGGGTCTTTCGGGGGGTTACCCCCATGTACCGCCCGTTCACCCCGTCATAACGTTTCTCACGCAGAGGAAACAACACTGAGGGGATCAACGAGCATGGCGCGCCCGCTTCTGGCTCTGGGTGGCATCGTCCTGATCGGCGTCGGCCTGGCGACCGCGCTCGGGTGGGGCTGGGGTTCGGACTTCGAGCACACCGGCACCGTTTCGGAGACCATCCGCAGCGTGAAGCTGGCGGGCGACTCGGGTTCGGTGAAGATCCGCACCGGCTCGGGGCCGTCGACGGTACACGAAGAAGTCAGCTACCACTGGCGGAGCAAGCCGGACGGGCCCTTCTACCGCGTCGACGGCGACCAGCTGGTGCTCGCCTCGTGCGGCACGAACTGTTCGGTCGACTTCGAGGTCGTCGTGCCCGAAGGGGTGCCCGTCACGGGGAAGGTCGACTCCGGCGCACTGGACATCGCCGGAGTGTCGAGTGTGGACGTCCAGTCCGACTCCGGGGAAGCCCGCGTCGAAGACGTTCCCGGCGCGGTGAAGCTGCGGCTGGACAGCGGTTCGATCGATCTGCGGAACGTCGGTGCGGTCCAGCTGCAGAGCGACTCCGGCAGCATCACCGGCAACGACGTGCGCGGGCCGGTCGACGTGACGGCCTCCAGCGGCAGCGTCGAGTTCACGCTGACCCAGGCGAACGACGTGAAGGTGCACGCCGACAGCGGCAGCATCGAGCTGACCGTGCCGGGTGGGCCGTACCGCGTGGAGGGCGGCAGCGACAGCGGCCACCGCGAGATCGACGTCCAGACCGAGGGGTCGGCCCGGCACGTGCTGGACCTGAACACCGAAAGCGGCAGCGTCACGGTCCGCGCGGCCTGACCTTTCTCTTACTACGGGGGAATTTCCGATGGGCAGGATCGAACGGCGCGTGCTGGTTGCCGCGCTGCTGGGGGCGGTCGCGATGTTCGGTGCCGTGGGCTTCGCGCGGGGCGAGCCGGCGGAAACCCCGGCGCAGGGGGTGCCGGTCACCGCGGATTCCCACTATCGAGTGACTTCATGGGTCGGCGTTCCGGCTGAAGTCGTTGTACGGCAAGGAAACCCGGATTTCTTCTTCTCCTCCTGGACCGTCCGCCGCTCCTGAGTTGTCGGTGGTCGCTGTTAGGAAGGAAGCACGCCGAAGGCCGGCGTGCAGGGGGAGGCAACACATCATGGACGTGCGCCGGGTCGTCGCGCTTGTCGCGGCGGTCTTGATCATGGCGGCGGTACCGGCCGTCGCCGAAGCGTCGGCTTTGTCGTGGCGCCCGTGCGCCACGCAGCAGGAGCCGTCGGCGGAGTGCACGACGGTCGACGTGCCGATCGACCGCGCGCGGCCACTGCGCCAGGCGATCGTCGAGGAAGCCGCGGCCACCGAGGACGCGCTGGTCCGGTTCGCGGACTGGTGCCGCCGCTCGGCCGGCTGCGCCCTGCACGGCCAGGACGTTCTCCGCTTCTACGACGACGTGGTGGCCAGGGCGGCCCGGGGCGCGATCTGGTCGAGCGACCTGGGCCGCAAGGCGACGGCCGACGAGGTCTCGGCGGGCGTCTACAACCACCTCTACATCCGGGACGAGTGGCCGGCGCTGGGGACGGCGCTGGCCGCCGCCGGTGGGGAGTTCCCGGACGCCAAGGGGCTGACCGAACGGAACCAGTTCCGGTCCCCGATCTACGGGGCCTACCGGGCGATCGGCTGCCAC
This sequence comes from Amycolatopsis sp. NPDC051045, assembly GCF_040682955.1. Classification (NCBI taxonomy): domain Bacteria; kingdom Bacillati; phylum Actinomycetota; class Actinomycetes; order Pseudonocardiales; family Pseudonocardiaceae; genus Amycolatopsis; species Amycolatopsis sp. NPDC051045. Next base: position 614,656 of record NZ_JBFBCC010000004.1, on the reverse strand, counting down.
GACTTCCCGTCGCCGTTCACCGGACCGGCGGACATGGGCTTGCTGGCCGGGCTGGTCCGCGCGGTGGCGCCGCACAGCTGGCGGTATTCGGAGTACTGGGACTTCACCAGCGGGTGCACCGGCTGGCCCGTCCCGGCGAAGAACCCACCCCAGCCCCACCCCGTGCACGGCGCCCCGCCGATCCTCGTCGTGGGCGGCGCGCACGACCCGGCGACGCCGCTGGCCTGGGCCCGCAGCCTGGCCACGAGCATCGACGGCGCGGCCCTGCTCACCCGCACCGACGACGGCCACACCGGGCCGTTCAACTCCGCCTGCGCGCGGGCGGCCGAGGTGGCGTACCTGGTCAGCGGTGTGCCTCCGGCCCGCGGGGCGGTCTGTCGGTGAACCGGCCACGTCGGGGCCCGGATCGACCGTGAGCGGCGTCACAGAGGATCGGGACCCGGTCAGCCACCCGCCCCGGGAACAAGAACCCGAACCGGGTCGTTAGGCTGGATGCAAAGGTTGAGCGCAGCCGACTCAAGTCTGGCTTGACGAGGGCGCGAAGGCCGGATAGAACTTGCCAGGGCCCCGCTCAATGTGGGGACGAATGTGCAGGTCACGAACCATAGCAGCGAGCTGCTGACACAGGAGGAAAGCACCATGGCGCGAGCGGTCGGCATCGACCTCGGCACGACCAACTCGGTCGTCGCCGTCCTAGAGGGCGGCGAGCCGACGGTCATCGCCAACTCGGAAGGCTCCCGGACCACCCCCTCGATCGTCGCCTTCGCCAAGAACGGTGAAGTGCTGACCGGTCAGCCGGCGAAGAACCAGGCCGTGACGAACGTCGACCGGACGATCCGGTCCGTGAAGCGGCACATCGGCACCGACTGGAAGACCGAGATCGACGGGAAGAACTACACCTCCCAGGAGATCAGCGCGCGCGTGCTGATGAAGCTGAAGCGCGACGCCGAGGCGTACCTGGGCGAGACGATCACCGACGCGGTCATCACCGTTCCCGCGTACTTCGAGGACGCGCAGCGGCAGGCCACGAAGGAGGCCGGGCAGATCGCCGGCCTGAACGTGCTCCGCATCGTCAACGAGCCGACCGCCGCCGCGCTGGCGTACGGCCTGGACAAGGGCGAGAAGGAGCAGACCATCCTGGTCTTCGACCTCGGTGGTGGCACCTTCGACGTCTCGCTGCTGGAGATCGGCGAGGGCGTCGTCGAGGTCCGCGCGACCTCCGGTGACAACCACCTCGGTGGGGACGACTGGGACGAGCGCATCGTCAAGTGGCTGGTCGACAAGTTCAAGGCCACGAACGGCATCGACCTGACCAAGGACAAGATGGCGCTGCAGCGCATCCGCGAGGCGGCGGAGAAGGCGAAGATCGAGCTGTCCAGCTCGAACTCGGCCAGCATCAACCTGCCCTACATCACCGTGGACGCGGACAAGAACCCGCTGTTCCTCGACGAGCAGCTCTCGCGCGCCGAGTTCCAGAAGATCACCGCGGACCTCCTCGAGCGCACCCGCAACCCGTTCAACAACGTCATCCGGGACGCGGGCATCGCCGTCGGCGACATCGACCACGTCGTGCTCGTCGGTGGCTCCACCCGCATGCCGGCCGTGTCGGACCTGGTCAAGGAGCTGACCGGCGGCCGCGAGCCGAACAAGGGCGTGAACCCGGACGAGGTCGTCGCGGTCGGCGCGGCGCTGCAGGCCGGTGTCCTGAAGGGCGAGGTCAAGGACGTCCTGCTGCTGGACGTCACCCCGCTGTCGCTCGGCATCGAGACCAAGGGCGGCGTGTTCACCAAGCTCATCGAGCGCAACACCACGATCCCGACCAAGCGCTCGGAGATCTTCTCCACCGCGGACGACAACCAGCCGTCGGTGCAGATCCAGGTGTTCCAGGGTGAGCGCGAGATCGCCGCGCACAACAAGAAGCTCGGCATGTTCGAGCTGACCGGTCTCCCGCCGGCGCCGCGCGGCGTGCCGCAGATCGAGGTCACCTTCGACATCGACGCCAACGGCATCGTGCACGTGACCGCGAAGGATCTGGGCACGAACAAGGAGCAGTCGATGACGATCACCGGTGGCTCCGCGCTGCCGAAGGACGACATCGAGCGCATGGTCAAGGACGCCGAGGCCCACGCCGAGGAGGACAAGAAGCGCCGCGAGGAGGCGGAAACCCGCAACCAGGCGGAGACGCTGGTCTACCAGACCGAGAAGTTCGTCAAGGACAACGACGACAAGCTGCCCGAGGACCTCAAGGGCAAGGTCAAGTCCGCGATCGACGAGGCCAACGAGGCGCTGAAGGGCACCGACTCGACCAAGATCCGCGAGTCGATCGAGAAGCTGAACGCCGCTTCGCAGGAGCTGGGCACCGCCCTGTACGCCAACGCGAACGCCGACGCGGCGGCCGGTGCGGCCGGTGGCGCGGGTGCGGGTGCGGCCGGGGACGCCGGTGCGGCCGGCGGCCAGGCCAAGGCCGATGACGTGGTGGATGCCGAGATCGTCGAAGAGGACGAGAAGAAGTGACCCACAGCTACGACGAATCCGAGAACCAGGGCCGAGGCCCCGAGGAGCCGGTGGTCGTACGGGACCGGCGTCGGGTGGACCCCCAGACCGGGCAGGTCCGCCCGCCCGGTCCGGCCCACGCCGCGCCGGAGCCGGAGGAGGCGCCGGTGGAGCACGCGGGCCCCTCGCTCGGCGACACCATCATGGACGACTCGGTGTCGGTCGTTTCCGACGTGGAGAAAGAGCTGTCCGAGCGCACGGCCGACCTCCAGCGCCTGCAGGCCGAGTACGCCAACTACCGCAAGCGGGTCGAGCGCGACCGCGAGGCGGTCGTCATCGGCGCGAAGGCGACCGTGGTGAACGACCTGCTGCCGCTGCTCGACGACCTCGAGCGGGCCGAGCAGCACGGTGACCTCACCGGGGCGTTCAAGGCGGTCGGCGACAAGCTGATCAGCGGCCTGCAGCGCGCGGGCCTGGAGTCGTTCGGCGCCGAGGGCGAGCCCTTCGACCCGAGCGTGCACGAGGCCGTGCAGCACAACACCTCGCCGGACGTGGCGGGCCCGACGGTCACCGTGGTCATGCGCCGCGGGTACCGCTTCGGAGACCGCGTACTGCGGGCGGCGCTGGTCGGCGTGACCGACCACGAGCCCGGCGCGGACTCGGTGGACCCGTCCGTCGGTGGCGAGCTGCCACTCGGCGGCGGAGTCGATGAACAGCAGCAGTAAGCACATCCGCTTCAAGTGGGAGGAGGAGACGCCCGATGAGTGCACGGGAATGGATCGGTAAGGACTTCTACCGTGAACTGGGCGTCTCCTCCGACGCCACCGCGGACGAGATCAAGAAGGCCTACCGGAAGCTGGCCAAGGAGAACCACCCGGACGCGAACGCCGGCAACGCGCAGGCGGAGCAGAAGTTCAAGGCGGTCTCCGAGGCCTACGGCGTGCTGTCCGACGCGGCCAAGCGCAAGGAGTACGACGAGGCGCGGCGGCTGTTCGGCGGCGGCGCGGGTGGCTTCAACTTCCCGGGTGGCGGCGGCACCGGCAGCTTCGACGTGGGCGACATCTTCGGCCAGGCCGGCGCCGGTCAGCAGGGCGGCTTCGGCGGGCTCGGCGACATCCTCGGTGGGATCTTCGGTCGTGGCCGGGCGTCGGCGGGCGCGACGGCGAACCGGCCGCAGCGCGGCGCCGACGTCGAGACGGACGTCCGGATCGACTTCACCGAGGCGGTCAAGGGCGCAACCCTGCCGCTGCGGCTGTCGAGCCCGGCGACCTGTGCGACGTGCAGCGGCAACGGTGCGCGGCCGGGCACGTCGCCGCGGACCTGCCCGACCTGTTCCGGTTCGGGGCTGGTCAGCCGCAGCCAGGGCGCGTTCGCGTTCTCGGAGCCGTGCCGCGACTGCCGTGGCCGCGGGACGATCATCGACGACCCGTGCCCGGAGTGCGGCGGCGAAGGCATCAGCACGCGGACCCGCACGCTGACCGTCCGGATCCCGCCGGGTGTCGACGACGACCAGCGGATCCGGCTGGCCGGCCAGGGCGAGCCGGGCCGGGGCGGTGCGCAGGCGGGCGATCTGTACGTCCGGGTGCACGTGGCCCCGCACGCGCTGTTCGGGCGCAAGGGGCTCGACCTGACGATCACCGTGCCGGTGGACTTCACCGAACTGACGCTCGGCACCACGATCACGGTGCCGACGCTGGAGGGCAAGGTCTCGCTCAAGGTGCCGCCGGGTACCGCGAGCGGACGGGTGCTGCGCGTGCGTGGCAAGGGCATCGCCAAGCGCGACGGTTCGCAAGGTGATCTGCTCGTCACCTTGCAGGCGGCGATTCCCGCCAAACTGGACGACAAGGCGCGCGAGGCACTGCAGGCGTACGCCGAGGCGATGGCCGGGCACGACCCCCGGCCCGAGATCACCGAGCTGCTGCAAGGTAGGTGAGTGTGATGTTCGGCGGGATACCGCAGGAAGGCGACGAGGAGACCCCGGTGTTCGTCATCTCGGTGGCGGCCCAGCTCGCCGGGATGCACGCGCAGACGTTGCGCACCTACGACCGGCAGGGCCTGGTATCCCCGGGCCGCACCCCCGGCGGCGGGCGGCGCTACTCGATGCGGGACATCGCGCTGCTGCGCGAGGTCCAGCGCCTTTCCCAGGAGGACGGCGTCAACCTGGCGGGCATCAAGCGCATCATCGAGCTGGAGAACCAGGTCGACGCGCTCCGCGCCCGGATCACCGAGCTGACCGAGGAACTGGCCGCGGCGTACGTTGCGGCGGAACAGGCCACGGCGGCGGCGCACGCGTCGTACCGCCGGGATCTGGTCCCGCTCAACCAGCAGACGGCGTTGGTGGTGTGGCGCCCCAAGCGCCGCTGACCACCGAAGCGACGAAGGCCTCCTCGGGCGACCGGGGAGGCCTTCGTGCGTGAGGAAGGGGCACGCCGCGGCGCTGCTCCGCGCGGGCCGACGTGACCCTGCGGCACCCGCCGACCGGGTTCGACCCCGGGACGGCCGCGAGCAGTCCCTCCCGGCTGCTCGCGGCCTCGCACCGCGGGTCACGTCTTGACGTTCAACAGCTGCTTGACCTCGGCCGTCCGGGACTCGATGACCCGGCGGGCCAGGTCGCGGGCCGGTGTGTTGACTCCGCCGTTCGTCCCGTTCTCCGCCTGGGCCAGCTCGACCGCGCCCTGCTGCTGGCCCGTCAGCACGTCCAGGAACCGGCGGGTGAACTCGCTGTCCGGCGCCGTCCGAAGCGCTCCCACCAAGTCCGGCGCCGTCATCTTCATGCCGCCGTGGCCGGCGTGGGCCTGGGGGTTCGCGTCCATCGCCTCGGGCTGGTGCCAGTCGTGGAGCCAGCGGCGCATGTCCTCGATCTCGGTCTGCTGCGTCACCTCGATCGCCGCGGCCAGCTCCTTCAGGGAGGCCGGCACCGGACGGTCCGCGGCCAGCCCGGCGATCTCGATGCCCTGCCGGTTCTGCGGGATCAGCATCTGCAGGAACATCACGTCGGCCGGGTTGTACTCCCGCGCGGCCGCCGTCGCGCCGCTGCCGCATCCGGTCAGCAGCAGCGCGACGACGGCCAGGACCAGCCTCACTGGCGCTGCCAGAGGGCCGGCGTGTTCGGCGGTTCCCAGCCCGCGATGGCCGTGTGCGGCTGGATGCAGCGGTAGCTCGCGCCGCCGTACGTCACCACGTCGCCCACCTTGTACGCCGTGCCCGCCGACCACGTTCCACCCGCGGGCGGCGTGGTCGTCGGGGGCGGGGTCGTGGTGGGCGGCCGGGTCGTGGTCGGGGGCGGCGTGGTGGTCGGCGGCGGGGTGCCGCCACCGCCGATCTGGAGGTCGACGCAGCTGTAGAACGCGTTGGCCGTGTCGGAGATGTTCCAGATCGCCAGCACCTTCACCCGGCCCGAATAGCCGGCCAGGTTCACCGTGTGCGACAACGTCGGCGGGGGCTGCTGGTTGTTGCCGCTGAACACCGCGACGCGGGTGTTGCCGACGTAGTACTCGTAGTTCGACGTCGAGTGCCGGGCGGTGAACACCCAGTTGAACGTCACCGTGGTGCCGACCGACTTGGCGGGCCACGGCTTCGACTCGTCGGTCAGCTCGGCGAACTGGCCCAGGCCGGCGTTGCAGCTGCGCAGGCCCTTCGGACCCTCGACGCTCTGCGGTTCGTAGACGATCTGGCCGCAGCCGGAGACCTTCCCGGCCGCGCAGTTGGCCTGCCGGCTGGGCGGATCGGACACGTAACCGTGGGCGCTCGCGGAGGTGGCGGGGAGGACGACGACCAGCACCGGCGCGAGCAAGGCTCCGGCAGCGGCCGCGAAGAACGTTCTTTTCCAGGTCATTTCGGCTCCTCGAGGGGGAACAGCGTTGTTCCGAAGGGGAGGACGAACGAGCACATCCGGGGAAGATGTGGTCTAGACCATAAGACGATTCGGGCACAACGGTCAACGAACTACCGCCGTTCGCCAGAACCGCTGCTCCGCTCGGTTCAGTGCGAAGGTCGGGCCGGCTGCTGCAGGTGTTCGCCGAAGAAAGAGGTCACTCGGCGCCACGCGTCTTCGGCCGCCTCGTGGTGGTAGGTGAAGCCGACCACCTTGAGCAGCAGGTTCACCGGCGCCACGGTGTCGACCTTGTTGGCGAACGCGGCGCCACGCACCGGCCAGGAGCGCGCGGGACGCCTCGATGTCGTCGAACGCCCGGCCGCGGTGGGCGAACATGTCCGAGAACCCCGGCGCACGCAGCGGAACACGCCGCCGCGCGAATACAGGTCCGGGCTGAGCGCGAGATATCCTTCGCGGGCGAACCGGTCGGTGATGTTCTTCGTGTCCTGGCGAAGGTAGCGAGCACGCGCCGGTTCCGCGCCCGACGCGGAGAGTTCCTCAGCGCATTCCGGACGAATCTCAGTCCAGGGTGAAGGGGTCGTAGGATATTCGTTCCAGGTCGATCCCCCTGGCCAGCAGCTTCGCGACGGTCGCCTGGAGCATCGGCGGCGAGCCGGAAACGAGGACGTCGTGGTGCTGCCACGCGCCGCGCTGGGTCACGGCGTGGGCGAGCGTGCCGCGGTCGCCGCCGGCCAGCGCGCCTTCCTCGGTGACCGGGGTGACCGTCAGCCACTTCGACGTCGCGGCGAGCCGGCGCAGGTCGTCCAGCGCGTACAGGTCCTCCGGTCTCCGGCCCCCGAAGAACAGGTGCACGGGCGGGTTCCGCTTCCAGCGCGAAAGGTCGTCGATGATCGCCAGCAGCGGCGTGATCCCGGTTCCGCCGCCGATCATGAGCAGCCGCCGCTTCGTCGTGGTCGGGCGCACGTTCAGCACGCCCATCGACGGGCCGAGGCGCCAGACGTCCCCCGGCCTGGTGTGGTTGACGATGCTCCCGCTGACCCAGCCGCCGGGCACCGAGCGCACGTGGAAGGTGAGCTGACCGTCGCCGCGAGGCGCGTTCGCCGGGGAGAGGTACCGCCAGAACCGGGGTCGCTGCGGCACTTCCACGCTGACGTACCCGCCGGCGCGATAGGGCAGGAGGCCTTCGGTGCGCACCTTCACCACTGCGACGTCGCGGGTGAGCTTCCGGTGCTCCAGCACGGTCGCCGCCCACGCTGCCGGCCCCGTCTCCGCCTGGGCGGCCTCGCGCATCGTCTTGGCGATGAGCCCGTAGGCCGCGGTCCACGCGGACGCCACCTCGAGGGTCCATTTCTCCTTCAGGAACCGTTTCAGCGCGGCGATCAGCGCCACCCCGACGGCGTCGTAGTGGCGGGCGACGACGGCGAACTTCCGGTGGTCGCGGCCCAGCTGCCCGAGGAAGGTGACCAGCTCGTCGGGTCGGTCGACCATCTGCACCACGTACACGAGGGCGCGCAGCAGCCTGCTCCGCTGCGTCGCCATGGTGGCCGGGAACAGATCACGGCAATCGGGCGCGACCACGAACAACGCGCCGTAGAAGTACTGCGCCAGTTCGTCGGCTTTCGGCTCGATCTCCGCAAAACTTTCACGAATCAACCGGGCCAGCTCGCGACCTTCCGCAGCCGAAACGGGAAGCGCTTCGGGCGCCGCGGAGATCTTCACGGATTCAGCACTCATCGGGAACGGTAATCTCCAGTCGTGCAAAGGCATTTGTACGCCGTGCATGCGGCGTCGCTGTGGCGTGCCGCCCCCGAGGGATCCCGACTGTAGGCGAATTCCCGTGCAGATGCGCGTGATTACGCGCGTTCCCGCTCGAACGGAGCAATTCGGCCACGCCCGGTCAACCCGACCTGGCATAGCGTAAAAATGATCACGCCGTCGATTCATCCGTTACGGGATGCTGATTTCCGGAGCGTAACGAATTGTTGCCCGTACGGCGGATTGCCGGTGGTCAGTCGATGGTGAACGGGTCGTACTGGATCTGGTCCAGCGCGCTGCCCGCGACCAGCATGCGCGACACCGTCGCGCGGATCATCGCCGGGGAGCCGGACACGAGGATGTCGTGGCCGGGCCAGGCTCCGTACCTGGTGACGGCTTCGGCCAGGGTGCCCTGCTCGAACCCGGGGACGTCGCCGCCGCGCTCCACGACCGGCGTGACGGTCAGCCAGGGGTTGGTGGCCGCGAGCGCGCGCAGTTCTTCGAGGTCGTAGAGGTCCTCGCGAGCCGGCCCGCCGTAGAACAGGCGGGTCTTCGGGTTCTCGCCCCACAGCGCGAGGTGGTCGAGGATCGCCCGCAGCGGCGTGATGCCCGTCCCGCCGGCGATCATCAGCACGGCTCGGGACGACTCCCGGTCGACCGTCATCCGGCCCAGCGGCGGGCCGAGCCGCCAGACGTCCCCGGGCTGGGTGTGGCTGACGATGGCGCGGGAGACCCAGCCGCCGTCGATCGCGCGGACGTGGAACTCGATGCCGCCGTCTTCGCGCGGCGCGTTCGCCGGCGAGAGGTAGCGCCACAGCCGCGGCCGCTGGGGTACTTCGACGCTCACGTACTGCCCCGGGTGGTACGGAACGGGCTGGTCGGGCACCAGCCGCACCAGGGCGAGGTCCCAGGTCAGCCGCCGGTGCTCGACCACCGTGGCCTGCCACGACGGCGGGTTCGTGTCGGACGCGGCGGCGTCCTGCATGGCCCGTGCGGCGATGGTGAACGCCTCGGCCCACGCCCGTTCGACCTGGGGCGTCCACTCCGGGCCCAGGTGGTTCTTGAGCGACGCCAGCAGCGCGGTGCCCACCGCTTCGTAGTGCCGGGGCACCACGCCGAACTTGCGGTGGTCGCGGCCCAGTTGACGCAGGAACGGCGCGAGGTCGTCGGGCCGGTCGACCATCTGCACGATGTGCACCAGCGCGCGCACCAGCCGGCCGCGCTGGATCTCCATGTTGATCGGGAAGAAGTCGCGCGTGGTCGGGGCGAGGGTGAACAGCATCCCGTAGAAGAACTGCGAGATGTCCGCGATGTACGGCTCGGACTTGGCCCAGCTGTCCCGGATGAGCTTGACCATGGCGGTCACGGCCGCGGGCGCTTCACGCGGGGCCGAGGACCTGGGGAGCGGGCTTACCGAGTCGGCTGTCATGGGGTGTTCACGGGTCGGGGACGGTTGAGCGGCGGCACCCGATCATGCACCGCCGGCCCAGGCGCGGGGACGGCGTCTCCGGTCACGGCCGCCTCCTGGGTCCATCGCCACTGCATCCACCTCGTTACTCGCCCGCCCGCGCGCGCGGTCCGTCCGCAGGGTAGCCGCCGGGCGGCCTTTTGCCCGCATTGTTGCTCCGACCGGGTGGATTCGTCACGGGCGTGCGTGGGGGACCTCACCGGTCCGATGGTTGTCCCGGGCAAGCGACCGGCAATAAACTTGTATGGCACAACCAAGGGAGGTTCCGGTGAGCTTCGACGGCACCGACGACGACGTCCGGGTCGAGCTCATGCGCGAGCTGAAGACCGCTTCCCAGCTCCAGCACGCCTGGATCATGCAAGTCTGGCAGAGCGAGCCCGGGCTGCACCCGGCGGCCGCGATGCTGCTGTCCGACCTGGCGAAGAACGGCGAGGCCCGGCCGTCCGAGCTGGCGAAACGCCGGTTCGTCGACCTCTCGGTCGTGAGCAGGCAGATCACCCAGCTCTCCGCGGCCGGGCTGGTCGACCGCCGTCCCGCACCGGAAGACGGCCGGGCGTCGCTGGTGAGCGTGTCCGAGAAGGGCCGCGCCGAACTCGTCCGCTGGCGCGCCAACTACATCGAGTTCATGGAGAAGGCGCTCGGCGGCTGGGACGACGAGCGCGTCACCGACCTCACCGGGCGGCTGGCGGAGATGAACGCCGATCTTCGCCGCGCCCTCGGCAGCGACGCCTGCTTGGCTGACACGAACAAGTGACAGCGCCGCCAAGAGGCACACCGGAAGTGGCTCTTTCCCCCGCGGAAAGTGTCCGTTCGGTCCTGACTTAGGGGCGTTCCTCAGGGTTAACGTCGATAGGTGACGCGTGACCGGGTCGCTCTGCTGTGCGCGCTGGGGATCGACAACTTCGGCTCAGGTCTGTTCCTCCCGTTGACGCTGGTCTACGTGACACAGGTGGTCGGGCTGCCGCTGGCCATGGCCGGCACGGCCGTCACCCTCGGCGCCGTCGGGGGGCTCCTCGTACCTCCGCTCGCCGGGCGGCTCGTGGACCGCGTCGGGCCCCGCGCCGTGGTGGTCGGCGCCCAGCTGCTGCAGGCCGCCGGCGCGGGGGCGTACCTCCTCGCCGGCGGCGCGGGCGCGGTGGTGGCCGCCGCCGTCCTGCTGTCCGCCGGCCAGCAGCTGTTCTACAGCTCCCTGCTCGTGCTCATCGCCGACGTCGCGGGCGACATCCCCAAAGATCGGCCGTTCGCCGAGGTGGGGATGGTGCGGGCCGCTTCCTTCGGCCTCGGCGGTCTCACGGCGGGTGCGCTGCTGACGTGGCTGGACAGCACCGGCTACCGCATCGTGCTCGCCGTGGACGCGCTGACGTTCTTCGTGGCCGCAGCCATCCTCGTCTTCTTCATCCGGCTGGCGCGGCCGCACCGGCAGGCCTCCCAGCGGTCGGTCCGGGTGCTGCGCGACCGGCCGTACCTCGCGTTGATCCTGTTCAGCGGGCTCTTCGGGCTCTCGCTGGACTTCTTCCTGATCGGCACGCCGGTGTTCGTGCTCGACCGGCTGCACGGCCCGGCCTGGCTGCCGGGCGCGCTCCTCGCGCTGCTGACCGTGCTGACCAGCCTCTGCAGCACCGTCGCGCTACGGCTCACCGCCCGGCTGACGCGGATCGCGGCGATGCGCGTCGGTTCGGCGTTGTTCTCCGCGTGGTGCCTGGTCAGCCTGGGGGTGCTGCTGGTGCCCGACGGCTGGCGGGTGGGCTACCTGCTCGTGTCGACGCTCGTGTTCGCCGCCGGCGACCTGGTTTTCGGGCCGAGATCGGGGGCACTCGCCGAAGCCGCGGCACCTCCGGTCGCCCGCGGTCGTTATCTCGCTGCGTACCAGTACGCGTTCACCGTGGCGCAGGTGATCGCGCCCGCCGTGGTGACGTTGTTCGCCGTGGCCGACTGGTTACCCTGGGTGCTGGTGGGGGCGTGCGCTGCCCTTGCCGTGCCCGGGCTCGGGATGCTCGGATCCCGGTTGCCGGCGAGCGCGGTCGCACCCGGACAGAGTTGAGCGGAACAGACTCAAGTTTTCGTGCGTTAGGGATGGTGACGGGCCTTGGGCGGGCCGGTCACCAGGCATTTTTGGTGTTCAAGTCGCAGTACCGAGCATGAGGTGAGGGATGGACGCTTTCAACCCGACCACGAAGACCCAGCAGGCGATCTCGTCGGCGGCCCAGGCGGCCACGATGGCCGGCAACCCGCACGTCTCGGCGCCCCACCTGCTGGGCGCCCTGCTGGCGCAGGGTGAGGGGCTCACCGCGCCGCTGCTGACCGCGGTCGGGGCGGACCCGGAAGTGGTGCACAAGGAGCTCGAGCCGCTCATCGCGGCGCTGCCGTCCGCGACCGGCGCGACCGTGTCGAGCCCGCAGTTCGACACCTTCGCCGTCAAGTCGCTGACGCGCGCGCAGAAGCTCGCCACCGAGCTGGGTGACGAGTACGTCTCGACCGAGCACCTGCTCGTCGGGCTCGCGACCGAGGGCGGCCAGGTCGCCGACCTGCTCAAGCGCCACGGTGCCACGCCGGACGCGCTGCAGGAGGCGTTCGCCAAGGTCCGCGGCTCGGCCCGGATCACCAGCGCGGACCCCGAGAGCACCTTCAAGGCCCTCGAGAAGTACGGCGTCGACCTCACCCAGCGCGCTCGCGCCGGCGAGCTCGACCCGGTCATCGGCCGCGACACCGAGATCCGCCGCGTCGTGCAGGTGCTTTCCCGGCGCACGAAGAACAACCCGGTCCTGATCGGCGAGCCGGGCGTCGGCAAGACGGCGATCGTCGAGGGCCTGGCCCAGCGCATCATCGCCGGGGACGTGCCCGAGTCGCTGCGCGGCAAGCGCGTCGTCGCCCTCGACCTCGGGTCGATGGTGGCCGGCGCGAAGTTCCGCGGCGAGTTCGAGGAGCGGCTGAAGGCCGTGCTCAAGGAGATCACCGACTCCGCGGGCGAGGTCGTCACCTTCATCGACGAGCTGCACACCATCGTCGGCGCCGGTGCGACCGGCGAGGGCGCGATGGACGCGGGCAACATGATCAAGCCGATGCTCGCCCGCGGCGAGCTGCGCATGGTCGGCGCGACCACCCTCGACGAGTACCGCCAGCACATCGAGAAGGACGCCGCCCTGGAGCGGCGCTTCCAGCAGGTGCTCGTCGGCGAGCCGTCGCCGGAGGACACCATCGCGATCCTGCGCGGGCTGAAGGAGCGCTACGAGGTGCACCACGGTGTCCGGATCACGGACGCCGCGCTGGTCGCCGCCGCGACGCTGTCCGACCGCTACATCACCGCGCGCTTCCTGCCGGACAAGGCGATCGACCTGGTCGACGAGGCCGCGTCGAAGCTCCGCATGGAGATCGACTCGCGGCCGGTGGAGATCGACGAGGTCGAGCGCGCCGTGCGCCGCCTGGAGATCGAGGAGATGGCCCTCGCCAAAGAGAGCGACGCCGCCTCTCGCGACCGGCTGGCGGCGTTGCGCGCGGAGCTGGCGGAGAAGCGCGAGACGCTGACCGCGCTGACCGCGCGCTGGCAGAACGAGAAGGGCTCCATCGAGCGCGTCCGCGAGCTCAAGGAACAGCTGGAGCAGCTGCGCGGCGAGTCGGAGCGCGCCGAGCGCGACGGCGACCTCGGCAAGGCCGCCGAGCTGCGCTACGGCCGGATCCCCGCGCTGGAGAAGGAGTTCGAAGCGGCCACCGCGGCGAACGAGGCCAGCCAGCAGAACGTGATGCTGAAGGAGGAGGTCGGCGCGGACGACGTCGCGGACGTGGTCAGCGCGTGGACCGGCATCCCGGCGGGACGGCTGCTGGAGGGCGAGACCGGCAAGCTGCTCCGGATGGAGGAGGAGCTGGCCAGGCGGGTCGTCGGGCAGGCCGAAGCCGTGCAGGTCGTCGCGGACGCGGTCCGCCGCAGCCGGGCCGGCGTCGCCGACCCCGACCGGCCGACCGGCTCGTTCCTGTTCCTCGGCCCGACCGGCGTCGGCAAGACCGAGCTGGCCAAGGCGCTGGCGGCGTTCCTGTTCGACGACGAGCGCGCGATGCAGCGCATCGACATGAGCGAGTACGCCGAGAAGCACTCGGTGGCGCGCCTGGTCGGCGCCCCGCCGGGGTACGTCGGCTACGACCAGGGTGGCCAGCTGACCGAGGCCGTGCGGCGCCGCCCGTACTCGGTGGTGCTGCTCGACGAGGTGGAAAAGGCCCACCCGGACGTCTTCGACGTGCTGCTGCAGGTCCTCGACGACGGACGGCTGACCGACGGCCAGGGCCGGACGGTGGACTTCCGGAACACCATCCTGATCCTGACCTCGAACCTCGGCTCGCACGCCATCGCCGACCCGTCGCTCGACGAGCGGCAGCGGCGGGACGCGGTGCTGGAGGTGGTGCAGCGGCAGTTCAAGCCGGAGTTCCTCAACCGGCTCGACGACATCGTCGTGTTCCACTCCCTCGGCACCGAGCAGCTGACGTCCATTGTGGACATCCAGATCGCCCGGCTCGCGAAGCGGCTGGCCCAGCGGCGACTGAACCTGGAGGTCACCGACAGCGCCCGCGAGTGGCTCGCGCTCAACGGCTTCGACCCGATCTACGGCGCCCGCCCGCTGCGGCGGCTGGTCCAGTCGGCGATCGGCGACAAGCTGGCGAAGGAGCTGCTGTCGGGCGGGATCCGGGACGGCGACACCGTGCGCGTCGACGGCCCGGAGCTGGAAGCGGGAGACGCCCTGACCGTCACCCGGGTCTGACCCGCGTCCGACCCAGGTCGGTGAATGCCACCTTGAGAGACGCCAAGTCCCTCAAGGTGGCATTCACGGCTGTGCGGCGGAGCGGAGGGGGCCTGGGCGGGCGTCCACAGTGGTTTGTGGCGATTTGTCGACCCGAAACCACCGAAAATGCTCCGAATGGGCCCGGCGACACGGGTACCGGCGATCATCCCCGCGACGTAACAGGCGATACCCTGCGGTCGTGGGTATTCCGGCGTGGATCTGGTTCGTCATCGCCGCCGTCGCGCTGGTGGCGGGGCTGGGGCTGCTCGCAGCCGACCGGGCGAAGGAGGGCTCGCGCAACCGCGAGCGAATGCGCTGGGCACAGTTGCGCGGCTGGCAGTTCGTCGAGGAGGACGAGCGGCTGCCGCAGCAGTGGTCCAACGGCGCCATCGGCTACTTCGGCGCGGACGCCGCCGTCAACGTCGTCGCGGGCTCGACCTTCACCTCCGACGGCCGCCGCCCGGTGTTCATCTTCGACATCGAGTCCGAGGGCCAGATCCCCGCGGTCGTGGTCGCCGTGCGCTGCAACAAGAAGCACCGGATCCCGATCGAGATGTGGCTGTCCAGCGTCCCGTTCCAGCGCGCGGACATGCCCGAGATGCTCGGCCCGATCGGCTCGCGCTACGCGTTCGCGGACGACGCCGACGGCGCCCGCGCGGTGATCACCCAGGAGCTGGTCGACGCGGCGGACCAGCTCGGCGGCGACGTCGGCGTGGCGTGGCTGGAGAACGAGTGGGTGCTCGCCAGCGTCGTCCCGACCGCCGGCCCGTCGCGGCTGGAGCGCCTGCTGCGCGATCTCGGCGAGATCGCGGACATCGTCGACCCGTTCGACGAGGACTACGAGGCGGGCCGCCACCAGGCGAGCGCCCCGGTCCCGTCCGAGGCCACCGCCCCGGCTGCCCCGGGGACCCCGGCGGCCGGGGCGCCGGTCCAGCAGCCGCCCGCGGACCCGCCGCCGGCGCCGAGCGAGAGCTAAAAGCCGAGCGCCGGCTGGTCGAGCACGCTGAGCGACGCCGACCGGTCGAGCGTGCCGCGCACCGACGTCGTGCTGCCTTCGGCGTGGATCACGTGATCCACGTCGAGGTCGCCGCTGATCCAGCCCGCCGGTCCGGTCGGGCCGAGCGACTGGCTCGTCGTCACCAGCCCCCAGGCCGGGCCCAGCTGACCGCCTGCTTCGTGCTTCTGCCCCATGTCGAGGACGCCGGCGATCCGGCCCGTTGCGTGCTGCTCGGACGTCGTGCCGACCGCGCCCAGCCGGCCGAGGTCGACCGCCTGGCCGGACGAGCGGTGGGCCGCCAGTGCGCTCTGGAGGTCGCCCGCGAAGTTGCCGTACAGGCCGGTGTCGAACTGTTCGGCGTTCTGGCTCAGCACGTCGACCCCGTCGGCCAGCCAGACCCCGTGGCTCGTGCCTTCGCCGGCGCCGGTCCGGCGCTCGGCGTAGCCCGCGACGGGCGAGAGCGACAGGTTCCGCGAAGCACCCTGGCCGAGCCGCTGGTTGTTCGCGGTGACCGCCCGGACGTCGCCGAGGCGCAGCGTGTGCCGGCCGGCGCGACCGAGCGACTCGCTCTCCTGCGCCGCGGCCGACGTCCCCTTCTGCCGCTCCTCGCGGCGTGCGGTCGCGGACTCCGCGAGGTCATTGGCGAGCACCGCGCCGGCGACCTCCTTCGCGAGGAAGTCGTGGCGCGTCATGACCAGGGTCTCGCGCACCACCGACGAGTCGTCCTCGCCGGACGTCGATAAGTCGCGCCCGAACGTGCTGTCTTCGCGGTGGTAGAGCGGCAGGGTCAGCTCGGCCGGCGTCGCCAGCGCCGTGGCGGGGGCCGCGAAGAGCAGCGCGACGGGCGCCGCGCCCGCGGCGACCTTGGGCAGATAGCCGCTTTTGCGCCTGCTGTGCTTACCCATGCGGCGGACGATACTTCCCCGCCGAATCGAACGCACGTCCGCCCGTGACCAGCGGGTATGTTCACCCACATGACCACCACCGCCGTAATCACCGGAGCCACCGCGGGCATCGGCGCGCAGTTCGCGCGCACGCTCGCCGCCGAGAAGTACGACCTGGTGCTCGTCGCCCGTGACGTCGCGCGCCTGGAGGCTTACGCCGCTGAGCTGCGCGAAAAGCACGGTGTCGCCGTCGAAGTGCTCCCCGCCGATTTGTCCGAAGTGGACGGACGAGCGGTGGTCGAGGAGCGGCTCGCCGCCGGGCCGGTCGACCTGCTGGTGAACAACGCCGGGTTCGGGCTGAACGGCGATTTCTGGACCATCCCGCCGGACGCGCTGCAGCGCCAGCTGGACGTCAACGTCACCGCGGTGCTGCGGCTCACCCGGGCCGTGCTGCCCGGCATGATCGAACGCGGTCACGGCGAAATCATCCAGGTCAGCAGCGTCGCGGGCTTCTTCAGCGGCCGCGGCTCGACGTACACGGCCAGCAAGAACTGGGTCACGTCCTTCACCGAAGGCATCGCCGCGTCGCTGCCGAAGGGTGTCCGGATGATGGCACTTTGCCCCGGTTTCACGGCGACCGAATTCCACGAGCGGGCCGGCATCGGCAAACCGGGCCCGAAAATCGCCTGGCTGGGTGTCGAACAGGTGGTCGGGGAGGCGCTCGCGGACCTGCGCCGCGGCAAGGTGATCTCCGTGCCGAGCCTGCAGTACAAGGCCGTCGTCGCGATCGGCGGCCTGCTGCCGCGGGCGGTGCTGCGCCGGATCAGCGGTGGCTTCGGTGGCAAGGGCCGCACCTGAGTAGGGCTGTCCCCACCTCCGGAACACGCGTCTGCACCAGGGTGGATCGGCGGCCGGCTGCCTAGCGTTTTCCCCATGACAACTGGGTGGCACGAGACAGCCGACGCGGTCCGGCTGGAGGCTGTGCGCAAGGAGTACGGCGACGGTGTGACCGCGCTGGACGGGGTCTCGATCGGGTTCCCGCGCGGCGGGTTCACCGCCGTGATGGGCCCGTCCGGTTCGGGCAAGAGCACGTTCCTGCACTGCGCGGCCGGCCTCGACCGGCCCACGTCCGGCCGGGTCGTGCTCGACGGCCAGGACCTCGACGGCAAGAGCGAGACCTACCTGACGAAGCTGCGGCGCGACCGCGTCGGCTTCGTCTTCCAGGCGTTCAACCTGCTCCCGGCCCTGACGGTCGAGCAGAACGTCGTGCTGCCCCTGCAGCTGGCCAAGAAGCGCCCGGACAAGCGGCTCGTGGCGCGGATCCTCACGCACGTCGGCCTCGACGGGCGCCGCAAGCACCTGCCCGGTCAGCTGTCCGGCGGCCAGCAGCAGCGCGTCGCGATCGCGCGGGCCCTGATCACCGACCCCGCCGTGCTGTTCGCCGACGAGCCGACCGGCTCGCTCGACACCCGCACCGCCGCCGAGGTGCTCGGCCTGCTGCGCGACTCCGTCCGGTCGTCGGGCCAGACGGTGATCATGGTGACGCACGACCCGGTCGCCGCGTCCTACGCCGACGACGTCGTGTTCCTCGCCGACGGCCGGATCGCCGGACGGCTGGCCCGGCCGACCGCGGAAGCCGTCGCCGCACGGATGACCCACCTGGGTGCCTGGGACCGGATGGCGGTGCGGGCCTGATGTTCAAGCTGGTACTGCGCACCCTCCGCCTGCGCAAGGGCGGCTTCCTGGCGACGTTCGTCGCCGTGTTCTTCGGCGCGCTGGTCGTCTCGGCGTGCGGCGGGCTGATGGAGTCCGGCATCCGGTCCGAGACGCCGGTGCAGCGGCTGGCCGCGGCGCCGATCGTCGTCGGCGGGCAGCAGACGCTCGAGCTGCCGAAGGAGGACCCGGCGGCCCTCGATCCCGAGGACAAGCACAAGTTCGAGAACGCGACCCTGCCCGAGCGCGTCCGGCTCGACGCGGCGCTGGCCGACCGGCTGCGCGGTGTCCCCGGCGTCACGAACGTCGTCGGCGAAGTCAGCTTCCCCGTGCAGATCGGGGCCGCGAGCGCGTTCGGGCACGCCTGGGATTCCGCCGTGCTGACGCCGTATGCGCTGAGCGGCCAGGCTCCGAAGCCGGGCGAAGTCGTGGTCGACGCCGCTTCGGCGCGTTCCGCCGGGCTCGCGATCGGCGCTGTCCTGCCGGTCGCCGCGCACGGCAGCGTCGGCTCGTTCCGCATCTCGGGCCTCGCCGAGGCGCCGCAGGCCATGCGGGACTCGGCGCTGTTCTTCGGGTCTTCGGACGCCGAACGGCTGTCCGGGCACCCGGGCCGCTTCGACACCATCGGCGTCTTCGGCGGTGACGTCGCCGCCGTAACCACGGCCGTCGGAGGCGCCGGGGTCGTGACGACCGGCGCCGGCCGCGGCGCCTTCGAGTTCCCCGAGACGGGTAAGGGCGGCGAGAACCTGATCGTGCTGGCCGCCGTGTCGGGCGGGCTGTCGGCGATGGTCATGGTGTTCGTCGTGGCGGGCACGCTGACCCTGTCGACGCAGCAGCGTCAACGCGAACTCGCACTGCTGCGCGCGGTCGGCACGACCCCGCGCCAGCTGCGGCGGATGGTGCTCGGCGAGGCGCTGGTCGTCGGTCTGCTCGCGGTCGGCGTCGCGGTGGTGCTCGGCCCGGTGCTCGGACACTGGCTGTTCGACCAGCTCACCGCCCACCACGTCGTCCCCGACGTGCTGCGCTTCGAGCAGGGCTGGGTTCCGGCGACGGTCGCCGCGGCTGCGTCCCTCCTGGCCGTCGTGGCCGCTGCCTTCGTGGCGGGGCGGCGTGCTTCGCTGGTCCGCCCGACCGAGGCGCTCGCCGAAGCCGCCGTGGAGCGGCGCTGGCTGACGCCGATCCGGCTGATCACCGCGATCCTGTGCTTCGCGGGCGGGACGGCGCTCGCCATCGTCACGGTCGCGGTGATGACCGGCCCGGTCGCGGCCAGCACGGCCGGTCCGTCGGTGATGCTGTGGGCGTTCGGGCTCGCGGCGATCAGTCCCGGCGTGACGAAGCTGATGGCGACGCTGCTGCGGTGGCCGGTGCAGGCGCTCACCGGCGTCAACGGCCGGGTCGCGCTGCGCAACACCCGCGTCGGCGCGGTGCGGGCGGCCGGTGCGGTCACCCCGATCATGCTCGCGGTCGGCATCGCGACCGCCAACATCTACCTGCAGACCACGCAGGAAGCCGTCTCGAACCAGGCCTACACCGAGGACCTGCGCGCGGACGCGGTGATCGGTGCGCCCAGCGGGCTCGACCCGGCGGTGCTGGGGCGGGTGCGTGCCACCCCGGGGGTCGCGAGTGCTTCGGAGTACCTCACGAGCACCGTGTTCGTCGAGAAGCCGTTCGACTCGAGCCAGGACGACGACGGCTGGCCCGCGCTCGGCGTCAGCGAGCTGACCGGGCACGCCGTCGAGGTGCCGGAAAAGCTCGGCCGCCACGTCGGCGACACGTTGTCGCTGCGGCTCGGCGACGGCACGCCGGTGGACGTGCGGGTCGCTGCCGTCGTGAGCCAGCGCCCCGGCTTCGAAAAGCTCGTGCTGCCCGCCGAGCTGCTGGCCCCGCACACGACGCTGGGGCTCGCCCCGCAGCTGCTGGTCAGCGCCGCGCCCGGCGTCGACACGGCCACGCTGACTTCGCGCCTTCGCGAAGCGACCGCCGGGTTGCCGGTGTTCGTCGGTGATCGCGGCACGCTGATCGCGGCGCACGCGAAGGGCAACGAGGTCGGTGCCTGGGTCAACTACCTGCTCGTCGGGATGATCCTCGCGTACACGGTGATCTCCGTGGTGAACACGCTGGTGATGGCCACCGCGAAGCGGCGCCGCGAGTTCGGGCAGCAGCGGCTGAGCGGCTTCACCCGAGGCCAGGTGCTGCGCATGGCCGGCGTCGAAGGCGGCCTGATCGCGACCATCGCGGTGCTGCTCGGGACGCTCGTCGCAGCGGGGGCGATCGTGCCGTTCTGCCTCGTGGTGACGGGATCGCCGCTGCCGTCGGGGCCGGTGACGATCTACCTGGCGGTGCTCGCGATCGCCGTGGTGCTCTCGCTCGTGGCGATCCTGGTGCCGGCCTGGGCCGCGACGCGCGGACGTGCGGTCGACGCCACATCCATCGGTGAGTGAACGCGGTCGTGTGTAAGACTCTCGGCCGTGGCGAACCCCGGTTTGGATCAAGCGGCGAAACTCGAACTGGCCAGGCTGGTCACCGAT
The DNA here is from genome assembly GCF_040682955.1 of Amycolatopsis sp. NPDC051045. Lineage (NCBI taxonomy): Bacteria > Bacillati > Actinomycetota > Actinomycetes > Pseudonocardiales > Pseudonocardiaceae > Amycolatopsis > Amycolatopsis sp. NPDC051045. The sequence continues at coordinate 594,217 of NZ_JBFBCC010000004.1, read as the reverse complement.
CTTTCCGTGGTGCACGGAAAAGTGACCCTGGCGTCCGGCAAGGAAGCCGACTACTACATCGACCTCCGGCGGGCGACGCTGCACCACGCGGCCGCGCCGCTGATCGGCAAGCTGCTGCGTCAGCTCACGGCAGACTGGGACTACGTCGCCGCCGGCGGCCTGACGCTGGGCGCGGACCCGGTCGCGCTGGCGATGCTGCACTCCGCGGCGACCGACGGGGTCCTGCTGGACGCGTTCGTCGTCCGGAAGTCGATCAAAGAGCACGGCATGCAGCGGCGCATCGAGGGCATGGAGGTCCGCGGGCAGCGCGTGCTGGCCGTCGAGGACACGTCCACGACGGGCGGCAGCGTCCTGACGGCGGTCGAGGCGCTGCGCGAAGCGGGCGCGGACGTCGTCGGCGTCGCGACGGTCGTCGACCGCGACACCGGGGCGCGAGAGGCCATCGAGAAGGAAGGCCTGGAGTACCGGTACGTCCTCGGCAAGGACGACCTCGGCCTGGACTGATCGGCCCGCGGCGGCGCCGGGTCGAGGTCGGTGGTGGTCACCGGCCTCGACGGCGCTGCGTTCACCTGAGGGCGAAATCCGGGCTCGTCCGGTGTGGGCCGGGCGTACCGTCGGGCGCATGGACGAGCCGTCGACGCCCGGCGAGCCGCCGGAGCCGCACCGCCCGCGTGACCCGAACCGGAAGAAACCGGACGGCGCGCCGGACCAGTACCCGCACGAGGAGCCGACGCAGTACCCCGCGAAGCGGCCGCCGGAATTTCCACCGGGTGTAACCCCTCCGTCACCGCGCAGGTGAACGGGTTGCTCCGCTGGGTTAAACATCACACCACTGGGCATCCGTAAGAACGGAAGAACTCGACCGGCGGGGTAAAGTCGCTGGTAGGGGGATCGGTGGAGGGGGTGCGATGGCGAAATTCCTGGCTGACGTGACCGTCGTGGTGCACATTCTGGCCCTGCTGCTCATCGGCTTCGGCGGATTCGTGGCTTGGCGCTGGCCGAAACTGATCTTCATCCACCTGCTCGGGCTGGCCTGGGGCATCCTGGTCAACGTGGCGCCGGTGCCCTGCCCGTTCACCGCGCTGGAGAACTACTTCCGGCACCAGCAGGGCCTCGGCGACCTGCCCGGCGGCTTCAACGCCTACTACCTGTACGGCACGGTGTTCCCCACGTCGTGGCTGCCGGCGATCGGCATCGGCGCGATCGGGGTGGTCGTCTACTCCTACGTCGGCGTGTACCACCGCTGGCGCCACCGCCACGACCACGCCGAGGAAGCCCACGTGCGGGCCGTCCACCTCGGCTAGGCGACAATCGCCGGGTGAGCACCTCCCCCGACGCCGGACCCACCGAGTGGGTGAGCCGCGAAGAGGTCGGCGTCGGCCCGTGGCCGGGTGACTGGCCCGCGGACGAGCGGTACGACCCCGACCTGCTGCGGGACGGCGACCGCCGCAACGTCGTCGACGCCTACCGCTACTGGCGCCGCGAGGCGATCGTGTCCGATGTGGACAGCCGGCGGCACCCGTTCCACGTCGCGATCGAGAACTTCCAGCACGACCACAACATCGGCACCGTGGTCCGCACGGCCAACGCGTTCGCCGCGGCCGAGGTGCACATCGTCGGCCGGCGCCGCTGGAACCGGCGTGGCGCCATGGTGACCGACCGCTACCAGCACCTCCGCCACCACGACGACGTCGGCGGCCTGGTCGCCTTCGCGGCCGAACACGGCCTCGCCGTCGTCGCGGTGGACAACACGCCCGGCTCGCAGCCGGTCGAGACGGCCGAGATCCCGCGCGAGTGCGTGCTGCTGTTCGGCCAGGAGGGGCCGGGGCTTTCGCCCCAGGCGCAGGAAGCGGCGTCGCTGGTGGTGTCGATCGCCCAGTTCGGCACGACCCGCTCGATCAACGCCGGGGTCGCGGCCGGGATCGTCATGCACGCCTGGATCCGGCAGCACGCCGATCTCGGCCGCGCCTGGTGACCCGCTACAGGCCCCAGCCCCAGCGCAGCTGCGCCACGCCCGACGCGTTGTTGACTTCCAGGCCGCTGCCGCTCTGCCGCGTGATCGAGTAGGTGTCGCCCGAACGCAGGCCGGGCCAGTAGACGACGCCCATCTGCCGGGACCGCGTCAGGTCGGTGGTGGCGGCGAAGTAGGCGGTGAAGTTGTTGCCGTCCTGGTGCCCGGCGGAGTAGTCCAGTCCGGTCGTCATCGGGGCGCCGGCCTCGTCGATGATGGTGCGGGACGAGTACGAGCCGAGCCGGTTGCTGAGGTTCGTGGTCCACGCCGAGCGGGTGGTGTCCGACGCCCAGAAGCCGTAGAAGTGCAGCGACAGCAGCGTGCCGGTCAACGCGCTCGCCGCGCCGACGCCGGTGACGTTGTCGTTGTAGCCGGTGCCGCTGATCACCACCCGGCCGCGGGGGATGTTCGAGTGCCGGGACAGCCAGGACGAGCAGAGCGACACCCAGGCGCTCAGGCTGTAGCCGAACGGCTCGTTCATCGGCTCGAAGTAGACGTTGCCGTTGCCGGCGTAGTCGCCGGTGACCTTGTCCCACATGGTGTTCCACGCGTTCGCGTCGTCGACGAAGCCGTCCTTGTTCGCTTCCCAGTACCCGAAGATGACCTTCATGCCGTGGGAGAGGGCCGAGTCGGCGGCACCCTTGTACCGCGCCCACCAGTCCGAGTTCACGCTCTGCGGGTTGATCGGCAGCCGCACGGTGTTCGCGCCCAGCTTCTGCTGGAAGCCGGTGATGATGCCGTCCGCCTTGGTGTGGACGGTGCTGTAGCTGTCCGCGGCGGTGAGGCCGGTCGGGATGACCCACCCGTCCACGTAGTTGTCGCGGGCGTCCGCCCAGTTGACGCCGCGGAACGCGTTCGTGACGGCGGACGCGTCCTGGGGGATCGCGAGCAGTGGTGCGGTGAGTACCGCGATCATCGCGGTGCGTGACCAGAATCGAGTGCGGAAGCGCTTCATTCGAACTCCGATGTCCGAGGCGGGGCCGCCGATGATCGATGTTTACGTCAACATCTGCGGCCGAGAATGCGCTTTCCTCCGGGCTGGTGTCAAGCGTCAGGCCGGGGCGACTTCGACCGGGATGCCGTTCAGGACGGACGTTCCGGACGGAACGTCCAGCAGCGTCTCGTCGGCGACCAGGTTCGAGTTGACCCCGGGGTTCGCGCGCGCCACCCGGGTCCGGGCGCCGTCGACGTCGTGGCCCCAGCCGTGCGGGATGCTCACCACGCCCGGGCGGATCTCGTCGGTGACCTCGACCGGGATTTCGAGCTTGCCCGCGCGGGACGTCACCGACGCGAGGGCGCCGTCGGCGAGGCCCAGCCGGGCGGCGTCTTCGGGGTGCACCAGGACCGTGCAGCGGTTGCCGCCACGGACCAGTGGCGTCAGGTTGTGCATCCACGAGTTGTTCGAGCTCAGGTGCCGTCGCCCGATCAGCACCAGGCCCTCTTCCGGACTCTTCGCCAATTCCTCGCGCAGCCGCGGGACGTCGGCGACGACCCCGGCCGGGGCCAGTTCGATCCGGCCGGACGCGGTGCACAGCACCTCCGGGATCCGCGGCTTCAGCGGCCCGAAATCCAGGCCGTGCGGCGCGGCTTCGAGGTCGGCCAGCGTGACGTCGTACGGACCCGCGCGCAGCATCAGGTCGACCAGGCGCGCGGGCCCGGTCCGGTCGTGGCTGACCTCCAGACCGGCGCGGCGGGCGACGTCGGCAGCGACGAAGTCGTCGAGCGCCGCGACGTCGGCTTCGGGGCCCTGGCCGGCGACGATGCCGGTGAGCCGCAGCATGGTCTCCCACTCCTGAGGCAGCGACGACGGCAACGTCGCCGGTGTCCAGTTGGCGACGTTGCGGACGGACAGCTGGTAGAACGCCAGGTCGAAGTGCGGGCGTTCGAGCGGCGACGGGCCGGGCAGGATGACGTCGGCCTGCCGCGAGGTCTCGTTGAGGTAGACGTCGACGGAGATCATGAAGTCGAGGCCGCTCAGCGCCGCGGCCAGCCGTCCGGAGTTGGGCGTGCTGAGGCAGGGATTGCCGCTGACGGTGATCAGCGCGCGGACCTGGCCCTCGCCCGGGGTTTCGATCTCGTCGGCGAGCGTCGCGACCGGCAGTTCGCCGACGACCTCGGGGTAACCGCGCACGCGGCTGCGCCAGCGTCCGACGGCGAACGGCCGCCGGTTCCCGGTCGGCTGGCACGCGGCCAGCGGGAACATCGCACCGCCCGGCTCGTCGAGGTGGCCGGTGAGCACGTTGAGGACGTCGACCAGCCAGCTCGCGAGCGTGCCGAACGCCTGCGTCGTGGTGCCGATCCGGCCGTAGACCACGGCGTTTTCGGCATCGGCCAGTTCGAGGGCCATCCGGCGGATGTCGGTGGCGTCGATGCCGGTGCGCGGCGCGACGGCTTCGGGGGTGAACGGCTGGGCCAGCGCGCGGACGTCGTCGAGGCCGTTGAGGTCCGCTTCGATCCGTCCTGGCCGGACGCGGTCTTCCGCGAACAGGACGTTGACCAGCGCGAACAGCAGCAGCGCGTCGGTGCCGGGCCGAATGGCGTGGTGCTCGTCGGCGGCCTGCGCGGTCCGGGTGCGGCGCGGATCGACGACGACGATCTTGCCGCCGCGGTCGCGGATCCCGCGCAGCCGCCCGCGGATGTCCGGTGCGGTCATCAGGCTGCCGTTGGAGACGAGCGGGTTGGCGCCGAGGATCAGCAGGTGCCGGGTCCGGTCGAGGTCGGGCACCGGGATGGCGAGCGGGTCGCCGAACATCGTGCCGGCGGAGTAGTGCTTCGGCAGCTGGTCGACCGACGTCGCGCTGTAGAAGTTCTTGGTGCCCAAGGCTTTGTAGAGCACGCGGCCGTAGAGCGTCAGCGCGATGTTGTGCACGCCGGGGTTGCCCGCGTACACCGCGACGGCGTCCCGGCCGTGCTGCTCGATGATCGGCGGGAGCCGGCGGGCGATCTCGTCGTAGGCTTCCTGCCAGCTGACCTCGACGAACTCGCCGTCGCGCTTGAGCAGCGGGGTGGTCAGCCGGTCGGGGTCGTGGTGCAGGGCGCCGAGCGACGCGCCCTTGGGGCAGATGTACCCCCGCGAGAAGACGTCCTCCTCGTCGCCTTTGACCCGGGTGACCTGCTGGTTCTCGTCGAGGGTCACCTCGAGGCCGCAGGTGGCTTCGCACAGCGGGCAGGTGACGTGTGCGGTGGTCATGGGCACCTCGCAGGCCATCGGGGTCCTTCAACATACCGAGCGGTATGTCCGGCGGCAAGGCAGGATTGCGTCATGGACGTTTCGGCTGCCGAACGCGCGGTGACCTCGCGGCACCTGCGCCGCGTCTGGGCGGCGCCGGCCACGGTGCTGGGCCGCAGCGGCTGGCCGGCGAGCGCGGGACAGCGGCTGCACTGGCACTGGAACTACTGGTGGCAGGCGCACCTGCTGGACACGCTGGTTGATGCTCAGTTGCGTGCGCCTTCGCCCGGACGGCTCGCGGTGATCCGCGCCTTCGTGCGTTCGGTGCGGTTGCGCAACTTCGGTCGGTGGACCAACGACTACTACGACGACATCGCGTGGCTCGGCCTGGCGCTGCAACGGGTTTCCGCGTTGGGCATCGACGTCGGCCCGGCCTTGGCGGCGATCGACGGGCAGCTCCTGTCGGGCTGGACGGCGGCGGCGGGCGGCGGCATCCGGTGGCGCCGCGGCGACGACTTCAAGAACGCCCCGGCCAACGGCCCGGCGGCGATCTTCCACGCGCGGTCGGGAAACCTCTCCCGCGCCCGGGCGATGACGGACTGGCTGTCCTCCACTTTGGTCGATCCGGAATCCGGGCTGGTGTGGGACGGGATCCGGGCGGACACGGGCGAGCTGGTCAAGCATATTTACACGTACTGCCAAGGGGTGTACCTCGGCGCGTGCCTGGAGTTGTCCTCAGTGGACGAAGCAGCTCGGACGATCCGCGCGGTGGCGGAGCACCTCGCGCCGGGCGGGGTGATCCGCGGCCAGGGAGGCGGCGACGGCGGGTTGTTCGCGGCGATCCTCGCCCGGTACCTGGCCCTGGCGGCTCGTTCACTACCGGGCCCGGAAGCCGCGACGGCCCGGTCGCTGGTGCTGACGTCGGCGGACGCCTGCTGGTCGGGCGCTTCGCAAACACCGGACGGCCCGTTGTTCAGCGCGTTCTGGGACCGCCCGGCGCCGTCGCCGCCGTTGCCGGAAGACGCGCCGGAGCGGGACATGTCGGTCCAGGTGGGTGGCTGGATGCTCCTGGAGGCGGCGGCAACCCTGTCGGCTTGAGCCGCGGGGGCCGACTCGCGCCCGGTCAGTTCTGGGCGCCCTCCTTGCGCGGGTCGAGGTCGATGTTCTCGCGGTTGCCGTATTCGCCCACTTTGGCTTCCCGCCAATCGGCGATCGCGGCCTGGAGCCGGGCTTTCTGTTCCGCGTCGCTCTCCGCGTACTTCTCGGCGGCCTTCTTGATGCGATCGGCCGCCATGAGGTACCGCGCGGTCGACTTCTGGAAGAACGACTCGACGTCGTTGCGCAACGCGATCAACGCGGTGTCCGCCGCGGTGGGGACGACGCCGCGACCGACCAGCTGCCCGTCGGCGTAGGAGGCGGTGGCGACCTTGCTCAGCAGGCCGGAGTAGTGCTGGGCGACCTCGTAGCAGTGCTGGGCGATCTCCAGGACCACCACGACGTCCACGGCGTACCGGCTGGAAGCGGCCGGGTCGGTGTCGTCGCCGTCGGGACTGCTCTGCGTGAAGTCGTAAAGTTCCAGCACCGTGCGGTCGACGCCGGCGATCCGCTGCTCGATGGCCGTGATGGCCTTCTGATAATCCGCTTCGGCTTCGTCCAGATCACCGTGGAGGGTGCGGACGGCGGAATCGAGGTGGGCGAAGAAGGCGCTCAGTTGCGGGAACCGAAGCCCTTCGTTCGGCTTCGCCTCGCGGATGTTCAGCGCGAAGTCGAGCAGGGTCAGCGCCGTGCCGATGCTGCCGGGAGCTTCGTGTCCCAGCGCCTTGAGGACCGTCGTGGTGATGCCCCACGCCTGGCTGGCGGCGTTCACCGCCACCCTCTCCTTCGGGGTGTCCGCCGATGGCGCTGCGGCTTCGAAAAGCTCACGGGTGGCCTGGGCGATGAGGTGCAGGTTGTTGTTCCGGGCGGCGTGGATCGTCGTGGCCCGCAAGGAGTAGCAGTTGGCCAGCCACCTCACGAGAACGCTCTGGTTCTTCAGGGTGGGGCCGACGGTCGAAAGGAAGCCGCCTTTGAGGCTGTTCGCCGCGAGTCCCGTCCACCCCGCCATCCAGGCTCGGTTGTTGTTGCCGTCGTCCCTGATGGAGAGTTTGTCGACCAGACCGGGCAGGGTGTAGGCGTCGACCGATCCCTCCGGTCGCATCGTCTCGTCGGCCTTCACGAGAATGGCCCGCGCGTCTTCGAGGGACGAGAGTTCCGGCCCGCCCGCGAGATCGGGGATCGCGGTCGCCAGCTGTTCCCGTTTCGTCCACGCCCAGTCCCCGACCTGCGAGAAGACGTCGTGCGCCCGGCACTCGACGTATTTCGCGTCCGGAACGCTCCACCCGTCGCAGGCGTCGGCGGCCGGCCGGGTGGCCTGCGTGCCGTCGTTGACGGCCCAGGCGACGATCGGGCAGGTCGTCAGGTGGCCCCGCGACTCGGGCGGCACCGGCCACCGGGCGGGCGACGGCGCGCCGTCGATCCGGCTCGTCCCGCCCCGCAGCGTCTGTCCGGCGTCCCTGGTCCAGCGGCGTTCCAGTGTCTGCCAGTACTCGTTGAGCGCCGCCGAGAGGGAAGCCGAGTAAACGCTTCCGCTCATGTACTGCTCACCCATGCGCAACTTCCCCCGTTTCGCCTCCCCCGTCGGGAGCGCGAAAAGGGTAGCAACAAAAGTGACGTATCAGGGCAGTTTGTCACTCAATGGCGTTCGGAAGGGGCCGAGGGCGCTCAGCAGCCGCAGGAGGCGCCGTGCAGGAACTTCGGGGTCAGCCACACCGACTCCGGCGGCCGGTCCGGGTCCGCCATGCGGGACATCAGCAACTGCACCGCCCGGCGGCCCAGGTCCGCGACCGGCTGGACCAGCGTGGTCACCGCCGGGCTCACGCGGCGAGCCCAGTCCATGTCCCCGTAGCCGACCACCGCGAGCTCGGCGCCGATCCGGATGCCGCGGCGGTGGGCCTCGTACTGGACGCCCACCAGCATCGACTCGTCCGCCACCACCAAGGCCGTCGGGGAGGGCCAGCCGTCCAGGAGCTTGGCCGTCGCGCGGGTCGCGCCGCCCGAGGTCGACAACCCGCACTCCACCAGTTCGCGGTTGAAGCGCAGTCCCGCCTGTTCCAGTCCCAGCCGGTACCCGCGGACCCGCCCGCGGCTGACCTCCTGGCCCTCGTCACCCGAGATCAGGCCGATCTTGCGGTGGCGACGGGAAACCAGGTGTTTCACCAGCGACGCCACCGCGTGCACGTTCTCCGTGCCCACCTGGTCGACGTCGTTGCGCGCGGCCACGCGGTCCACCAGCACCGTGGGCACGCCCATCCGGACCAGGCCGTTGATCACCGCTTCGTCGCCGGCCGAGGGAACCAGCAGCACCCCGTCCACCAGGTCCGCCCGCAGCGCGCGCACCACGGCAGCCTCTTCGCCTGCTGCGTCCTCGGTGTCCGCCAAGACGACGTCGCACCCCGCCTGCGCCGCGGCCGCCCTGATCGCGCGCAGCAGCTCGCCGGAGTACGGGTTGGCGTGCACCCCCATCGCGACGCCGATCCGGTAGGTGACCGGGGGGTCCCACAACCGGATCTCCGGCGAAAGTGCGGTCATCAGCCCTCGCAGACGCTCAGCGGAACGGTATCCGCTGAACGGCCGTACCGCGGGGTCCGGACCCCAGAATCACTGAAGTGAGTGAACCGTCGGACAGCCGCACGACCCACGGTGACGCAGCGTGGGAGCCAGCCGCACCGTTTCGGCCTTGCGCGCCGGGTCGTTGATCCGGGCCAGCAGCAGCCGCACCGCCTGCCGGCCGATCTCCTCGATCGGCTGCGCCATCGTCGTCAGCGGCGGGTCGACCAGGTCCGCCCACTCGACGTCGTCGTAGACCACCACCGGCAGGTCGCGGCCGATCCGCAGGCTCCGCCGCCGTGCTTCGTGCAGGACCCCGACCATCATGCTGTCGTTCCCGACGACCAGCGCCGTCGGCGGCTCGGGCAGCGCCAGCAGCGTGCTCAGCGCCAGCGCGCCGCCCTCGCGTGACGAGTCTCCGCAGGCTACGAGCTCGGCGGACCACGTGAGCCCGGACCGGCCGAGGCCCAGCCGGTAGCCGAGCACCCGCTCCTCGCTCGTCGACAGCCCGGGCACGCCGCTGATCATCCCGATCCGCCGGTGCCCGAGCGTCGCGAGGTGCGCGGTCAGCGCCGACGTCGCCTGGATGTTCTCCGAGCCCACCTGGTCGACGTCGGTGCGGGTGGCCAGCCGGTCGATCAGCACCGTCGGCACGTCTAGGGACACCAGTTCGCTGATCACCGGCCCGTCGCCCGGTGCGGGCGTGATGAGCAGCCCGTCGACGCGGCGGGAGCGCAGCGCCCGCACCGTGTCACGCTCCGTGTCCGCGGTGTCGTGCGTGTCGGCCAGCAGGACGGTGTACCCGTGCGTCGACGCCTCCCGCTCGATCGCCTGCATCAGCGTCGCGAAGTACGGGTTGGCCACCAGGGAGATCGCCATCCCGATCGACCGCGTCCCGCCGGTGACCAGCGACCGCGCGATCGCGTCGCCGGTGTAGCCGGTCGCCTCGATGGCCCGCAGCACCGCCGTTTTGGTGTCCTCGGCGACCGCGCGCGTCCCGTTCACGACGTGCGAGACGGTCGTGATCGACACGCCGGCGAGCTCGGCGATGTCCCGCTGGGTCGGCCGCGAGGACCTCGACTGGGGCATACCCATCCTTTCCGGCAAGCGTTTGCGCAAACGCTTGCGCGCAACGAGCAGTCTGTCTACCTTCCCGACCATCGGCAAGCCTCGAACCACAGCGTCTTCGAAAGAGGGCAGGAACCCATGAGACAGCGAAGTCTCGCCGCAGTCGTGCTGGCCGCCGTCCTCGCCGCGACGACGGGTTGCACCGTCGAGCGCCACTGGGGCGGCAACACCAACACGGGCGGAAGCGGCAAGGCGAAGGTCGGCCTGGTCACCAAGACCGACACCAACCCCTACTTCGTGGAACTCCGCAACACCGCCAGAGCGGCCGCGCAGGCCAACGGCGCCGACTTCAGTGCCCTCGCCGGCCAGTTCGACGGGGACAACGACGGCCAGGTCCGCGCGATCGAGAACCTCCGTCAGCAGGGCGCGAACACCATCCTGATCACGCCCAGCTCGTCCACCGGTGTGCTCAAGGCGATCAAGGACGCCCGCGACGCCGGGGTCCTGGTCATCGCCCTCGACACCGCCACCGAACCGCCGGACGCCGTCGACGCCACCTTCGCCACCGACAACTTCGCGGCCGGCGAGCAGCAGGGCGCCTACGTCAAGGCCGCGCTCAAGGGCGTCCCGGCCAAGCTGCTCATGGTCGACGGCACCGCCGGCAGCTCGGTCGACACCCAGCGGCACACCGGATTCCTCAAGGGCATCGGGCTGACCGACGCCTCGCCGGAGATCAAGGGCCACACCGCGGCCAACGGTGACCAGAGCCTCGCCCAGCAAGGCATGGAGAACCTGCTGCAGCGCAGCACCGACATCAACGCCGTCTACTCGATGAACGAGCCGATGGGCCGCGGTGCGTACGCGGCGCTGAAGGCCCGCAGCCTCACCGGGCAGATCGTCATGGGCTCGATCGACGGCGGCTGCGAAGGCGTCCAGAACGTCAAGGACGGCCTTTACGCGGCGACCGTCATGCAGTTCCCCAAGAAGATGGCCGAACAAGGGGTGCTCGCCGCCGTCGAATACGCCAAGACCGGCAAGAAGCCGAGCGGGTTCGTCAACACCGGGTCCGCCGTCATCACCGACAAGCCCCTGCCCGGCGTCGAGAGCCACGACACTGCCTGGGGCCTGCAGAACTGCTGGGGAGGCACGCAGTGACATCCACAAACGCGACGACGGCCACCGCAACGCCCGCACGGGAACGCGAGTCCCTCGGCGAGTTCTTCCTCCGCGCCCCCGCGATCGGCCCGGCGCTCGCGCTGATCGTCGCGATCGTGGTGTTCTCCCTGGCCACGGACACGTTCTTCGACCTCGACAACCTGTCGACGGTGGTCCAGCAGTCGCTCGTCGTCGGGACACTCGCGCTGGGCCAGACGCTCGTCATCCTCATCGCGGGCATCGACCTGTCGAACGCGGCCTCGATGGTCGTCGCGACGCTGATCATGGCGAAGCTCGCCGCGGCCGGGACGAACGGGTTCGTCGCGCTGCTCGCCGGGGTCGTGCTGACGATCATCGTCGGCATCTTCATCGGTGGACTCGCCACGCGGATCAAGCTGCCGGCGTTCATCATCACGCTCGGCACGTTCACCATGCTGACCGCGGTGTCGAAGCTGATCGCCGGCGGCCAGGCGGTGCCGGTGACCGACGGGCTGCTGCAGTGGCTCGGCACCAAGCGCTACCTCTTCGGCGGCATCCCGATCACCTACGGCATGACGCTGGCGCTGCTGATGTACCTCGGCGTCTGGTACGCGCTGACGAAAACGGCGTGGGGCAAGCACGTCTACGCCGTCGGCAACGCGCCGGAGTCCGCGCGGCTGTCCGGCATCAAGGTCAACCGCACGGTGTTGTCGGTCTACATCGTCGCCGGGCTGACCTTCGGCATCGCCGCGTGGCAGGCGCTCGGCCGGACGCCGAACGCCGACCCGAACCAGTTCCAGCTCGGCAACCTCGACTCGATCACCGCCGTCGTCCTCGGCGGGACGAGCCTGTTCGGCGGCCGTGGTTCGGTGCTGGGCACGCTGATGGGCGCGCTGGTCGTGGCGGTGCTGCGGTCCGGGCTGACGCAGATGAACGTCGACGGCAACTACCAGGACCTCGCCACCGGCGCCCTGTTGATCGCCGCCGTCGTGGTGGACCGGATCGCGAGGAGGCAGCAGCAGTCATGACCGAACCGATCCTCCAGGCCCGCGGCCTGGTCAAGCGCTACGGCCGGGTGACCGCCATCGACGGCGCCGACTTCGACCTGCTCCCCGGCGAGGTGCTCGCCGTGGTCGGCGACAACGGCGCCGGGAAGTCGTCGCTCATCAAAACCCTTTCCGGGGCCGTGATCCCCGACGAAGGGCAGATCAAAGTGGACGGTAAGTCCGTCCACTTCAAATCCCCTTTGGACGCCCGCCACTACGGGATCGAGACGGTCTACCAGGATCTCGCCGTCGCGCCCGCGCTCGACATCGCGTCGAACATGTTCCTCGGCCGGGAAAAGCGGCGCAGCGGCCCGCTCGGGCTGTTCCGCAAGCTCGACACCGCCACCATGCGGTCCGAGGCGCAGCGGATCCTCGACGAGCTGGGCATCAACATCAAGTCGATCAGCCAGCCCGTCGAGACGCTCTCCGGTGGCCAGCGCCAGGGCGTCGCCGTGGCCCGCGCGGCCGCGTTCGGCACCAAGGCCGTGATCATGGACGAGCCCACCGCCGCCCTCGGCGTCGCCGAGTCCGGCAAGGTGCTCGACCTGATCGGCCGGATCCGCGACCGCGGCCTGCCGGTGGTGCTGATCAGCCACAACATGCCGCACGTGTTCGACATCGCCGACCGCATCCACGTGCACCGCCTCGGCAAGCGCGTCGCGGTCGTCTCGCCGAAGACGCACTCGATGAACCAGGTCGTCGGCCTGCTCACCGGGGCCCTGCGGCTCAACGAGAACGGCGAAGTGGAAGAAGCGGCCGCCGCTACCCATGTGGCCGGCTTGAAGTGAGAGTGCTGCTGGCGGGCTTGTGCACCGTGGACGTCGTCCAGCGGGTCGACGAGCTTCCGGCACCGGGCGAGAAGGTGCAGTCGCTGCAGGTGGACGTCGCGGCCGGTGGGCCCGCGACGAACGCCGCGGTGACGGCAGCCGCGCTCGGTGCCGAGGCGACCCTGCTGACCGTCCTCGGTGCGCACCCGCTGGCGGCGCTGGCCCGTGCCGACCTCGAAGCGCACGGCGTCCGGGTCGTCGACCTGGACCCCGAACGGTCCGAGCCACCGCCGGTCAGCGCGGCGGCGGTGCGCGACCGTGACGGGGAACGCACGGTGGTCTCCCGCAACGCGGCGGGCTCCGAAGTCACCTGGACCGGCACGGTCGACGCGGACGTGGTGCTCGTCGACGGGCACCACCCCGGCCTCGCGCTCTCCGTCGCGCGGGCTGCCGGGAGCGTGCCGGTCGTCCTCGACGCCGGGAGCTGGAAGCCCGTGCTCGACGAACTGCTGCCGCTGGTCGACGTCGCCGCCTGCTCCGCGCACTTCGCGGCGCCCGGACCGGGCCTGCACGAGCGCGGCGTCGACACCGTCATCACCACCGCAGGGCCCGGGCCGGTGCGGTGGTCCACTGCGGACGGCGGCTCGGGTGAGGTGCCTGTGCCCGCCGTGGAAGCGCGGGACACACTAGGTGCGGGCGACGTCTGGCACGGCGCGCTCGCCGTGGCCGTGACCCGCGAACCGACGGTGACGGACCGGATTCGCTTCGCCAACGAGGTGGCCGCCGAACGGGTGCGGCATGTGGGACCGCGGTCGTGGACGACCGCGATCGCAGGAAGGAACAGGACATGACGGCGTTCGACGACCTGCTGGCCCGGGCCGAGGGCCTGACCGTGCGCGGGCAGCGCAACGTGCTCGGCATCGTGGGCGCGCCCGCGTCCGGCAAGACCACGCTCGCCTGGGCACTGGCGAACGCGCTCGGCTCGCGTGCCGCGGTGGTCGGCATGGACGGCTTCCACCTCGCGCAGGTCGAGCTGCGCCGGCTGGGCCGCACCGAGCGGAAGGGCGCTCCGGACACCTTCGACGCCGCGGGGTACTACCACCTGATCCGCCGGCTCGCCGAAGGCCGCGAAACGGTGTACGCGCCGGAGTTCCGCCGCGAGATCGAGGAACCGATCGCCGGGGCCGTGGCGGTGCCGCCGGAGGTCCAGCTCGTCATCACCGAGGGCAACTACCTGCTGCTGCCGGACGACCCGTGGAGCGCGATCCGGCCGCTGCTCACCGAGGCCTGGTTCCTCGCGCCGGACGAGCCCGAGCGGATCGAACGGCTGGTGTCGCGCCACCGCCGCTACGGCCGTTCGCTGGTCGAGGCGCGCCAGCGCGCGCTCGGTTCGGACCAGCGCAACGCCGACCTGATTTCGCAGACGCGCGACCGGGCCGACCTGGTGCTGGAGAACCTGCCGCTGGCGAACTTCGCGATTTGACCCTCATCGTCACGGGCGGCAGCCGCGGGATCGGCGCCGCGATCTGCGTGCTCGCGGCCGAGCGCGGGTACGACGTCGTGGTCAACTACTCCGGCGATCCCGCGCCGGCCGAGGCCGTCGCCGAGCAGGTGCGTTCGTCGGGGCGCCGGGCGCTGGCCGTCCGCGCGGACGTGTCGGACGAGGACGACGTCCGCGCGCTGTTCGCCGCGGCGGCCGAGCTGGGCCCGGTGACCGGCCTGGTCAACAACGCGGCCATCGTCGGCAACACCCCGGGCCGGCTCGACTCCTACGAGGCCGCCGTCGTCCGGCGCACCCTCGACGTCAACGTCACGGGGGTGTTCCTGTGCTGCCGCGAGGCGGTCCGCCGGATGTCGGCGCGGCACGGCGGCGACGGCGGCGCGATCGTCAACATCTCGTCGACGGCCGCGCGCACCGGCTCGGCGGGGGAATGGGTGCACTACGCCGCGTCCAAGGCCGCCGTGGACACGCTGACCCTCGGGCTCGCGCAGGAGGTCGCCGGGGAGGGGATCCGGGTCAACGCGGTCCGCCCCGGCATGATCCACACGGGCCTGCACGAGGCGGCCGGCCTGCCGGACCGGCTCGAAAAGTACGCGCGGCAGATCCCGATGGGCCGCGCCGGGCAGCCGGCGGAGATCGCCGAAGCGGTGTTGTTCCTGTTGTCCCCGGCCTCGTCGTTCACGACGGGCGCGGTACTGGACGTCGGTGGCGGCCGGTGACCGTCCCGACACGCAGTGAATATTCGGAATGACCTTCGGTCACCGGCGTCCGCTTGGTGAGACGGCCGGAGACGGCGAGATCACAATTGGCCGGGGAATTGGTCACCTCGGTTTCGGTGGTCGAACGCTGTGCAACTCTGAGGAGCCGCCACGCGAAAGGACGGCTTCGGAAGCCATGGCCAAACTCATGTCCGTGCACCACTTAGCGCTCACCGTGACCGACGTGGACCGCAGTGTTCCCTGGTACGTCCGCGTCCTCGACCTCGAGGAGGTCACCCGGCGCGAAGAGCCGGACACGGGACTGCGCAAGGTCGTGCTCCGGTCCGCCGGGGACGAGTTCTCCGTGGTCCTGGTGCAGCACGCGGACACCGGCCGGCGCGGGTTCGACGAACGCCGGACCGGCCTGGACCACGTCGCGTTCCGCGTGCATTCGGCCGCCGAGCTGGCCGAATGGGAGAGCCGGCTTGCCGAGTTCGGCGTTCATTACCAGGATGCGGCGCCGTCGCGCACCTTCGAAGGCTCGCGCGTCATCGTGTTCCGCGACCCCGACGGCATCCAGCTGGAGATCTGGGCCGACCCGGAACTCTGACTGTGACATCCGGGGCTTCGCCCCGGGCCGGGGGCTCCGCCACCCGGACCCCCGCAAGACAGCTCAGGCCCGCGCGTCGTCCGGCTCGTCCACCGGGCGGCGCATCTCCTGGCGGTAGCGCAGCACGCCGTACCCGGTGCCGAACACGAAGAACGCGATGCTGATCCACAGCGCGGCCGTCTTCAGCCACGGCAGGGCGTCCAGCAGGCCGGCGCCGTAGTAGCCGAGCAGCACGAGCGTCGGCACCCAGAGCAGGCCGCCGAACGTCGTGGCCAGCAGGAACCGGCGCGGGTCCATCCGGGCGGCGCCGGCGATCAGCGGGGCGAGCGTGCGGATCCACGGGATCCACCGGGCCGCCACGATCGCGAAGAAGCCCCTCCGGTCCAGGAACCGTTGCGCGCGCTCGAGGTTGTGCCGGTTCAGCACCTTCCCGTCGCGGCGCGCGATGAGTTTCGTGCCGCCCGTGCGCCCGATGTAGTAGCCGATTTGGTTGCCGAGGACCGCGACGATCAGCGCGGCGCCCGACAGGAACCACGCGTTGGCGTCCGAACCCTGCTGCGCCAGCACCACGCCCGCCCCGAACAGGAGCGAGTCACCGGGCAGGAACAGTCCGATGATCAGCGCGCACTCGACCAGCACGAAGCTCAGCACGATCACCCAGACGAGCAGCGGTCCGGCGGTGTCCAGCCAGCTCACGCCGACGCCCGCAGCCTCGATGCTCACGACGTTCACCCCTCCGAGCCTACGTGGCCCAGGTGAACTCCCCGCGGCGAACGGTCAAATCGAGCACGCCGGAGATTTTTCAGCCTCACGAACGGTGAAGGCCCCCTCACCGGCGGTGAGAGGGCCTCCGGGCGCGAACTCAGAACTGCGGCAGCGTCTCGCCCTGCACCGCTTCGATGTCCAGCTCGACCTTCACCGTCGTGCCGACCGCCGCGACGCCGGCGCGGACCATCGCGCTGTAGTTGATCGCGAAGTCGTTCCGGTGCAGCTGCGTCTCGGCGTGGAACGCGACGCGCACGCCGCCCCACGGGTCCGGGCCCCAGCCGCCGTAGGTCAGTTCGAGCTCGATTTCGCGGCGCTCGCCGTGCAGCGTCAGGTCGCCGAGCAACGTCCACGAATCCGCACCGCGCCGGCGCAGTCCGGTGCTGGTGAACGTGATCACCGGATGCACGTCGACGTCGAGGAAGTCCGGCGAGCGCAGGTGGTCGTCCCGCATCCGGATGCCGGTGTCGATGCTCGCCGCCTTGATCTCGGCGTGCACGGACGACCGCTCGGCCGGGTGGCCGATCTCGATCCGGCCGGAGACGTCCGGGAACCGCGCCTTGATGCTCGCGATGCCCAGGTGCCGCGCGGTCGCGACCACCGACGAGTGCATCGGGTCGATCACCCACGGCCCGGCGGGCGGCAGCTCGATCGCCTCGGCGACCGGAGCCAGCACGACGTCGCCGAGCGAACCGGAGCCGTCCGAGGCGATCTGCGCCGTCCGGGCGACCGGGGCGTACCCGGCCGCCGTGACGACGGCCGTGTAGACGCCCGGTGCGAGTGCGTCGGTGCCGACTTCCCCGCGGACGTCCGCCGCCTGCCGGGCGACCTGCCGCCCGGCCGGGTCGGTGACGGTGAGCACCGCCTGCTCCACCGCCCAGCCCTCGGCCGTGCGGAAGGTCGCGCGCAAACCGGTCATGACCGGTCGACCAGCTCGTCGAGGGCCTGGTCGTAGCTCAGCCGGACGTCGTGGTCCGCTTCGCCGCCGGTGAGCTCCACCTGGCTGGTCGCCGGCGGGTAACCGCTCGCGACCACGGTGTACGCGCCCGCGGGCAGGTCGCTGACCACGTACCGGCCTTCGCCGTCGGTCCGGGCCACGGCCGCGACGTTCCCTTCGGCGTCGAGCACGGTGATCCGCGCGTCCGGCACCACCCGGTCGCCCTCGGTCCGCGCGGTGCCGGTGAGCAGCACCGAGCTGGCGAGCTCGACGTCGTGGCGCAGCACGCCGCTGTCGGGCACGGTGAGCGTCAGTGCGACGGGCCGGTAGCCCGCGCCGCTGGCGACCAGGGTGTACGCCCCGGCGCCGACCCCGACGAAGGCGTAGGTGCCGTCCGCGGTCGTGATGAACGCGCCGTTCACCTCGCCCCGCCCGTCGGTCAGCGTCACGGTCACGTTCGCGAGCGGCCGGCCGGTCGTGGCCGCCCGCACGGTGCCGGTCAGCTCGCCGGACCCGGTGAGCGTGACGTCGACCGTCGCCGGCCCGTTGCTGAGCACCACGCTGGACGCCTGCGGCTGGTGGCCGTGCGCGGACACGATGAGCACGTACGCGCCCGGGCCCTGGCTGGGCACCGAGTAGCTGCCGTCGGCGGCCCCGGTAGCCCGCGCGACCTGGCGGCCGCGCTGGTCGATCAGGGTCAGCGCGGCCCCCGGCACGTGCGTGCCGTCCTGCCGCCGGATGTGCCCGGTCACCGGCACGCCGCCCGCGCCGACGGGGGTGTCGAGCTCGGACTCCGCGACGGAGTTCGTGATGGGCAGCGCGCCCGACACGGCCTGGTAGTCGCCGTGCCCGTTGCTGCTCAGCGCGTGCTTCCCACCGCCGACGAGGGCGGGTTCGCGGTCGACCGGACGCACCGGCTCGACGATCTCGGTCGGCGCGTCGGCGAAGTCGTCCTCTTCGAGCAGCGCCTCGCCGCCCTCCATGGCCGCCGCGGCCGGGGTCGCGTTGGTCAGCGGGATCTCCTTCATGAACAGCAGCACCACCGTGGCCAGCAGTGCCACCGCGCCCGCGATGTAGAAGACCGTGGTGATCGAGTCGGTGAAGCCGATCAGCACCGGGGTCCGGATCGCCTCCGGCAGGTCCTGGATGCCGCTGGTGTTCTGCGACAGGTCGCCGATGCCCGCCCCGGCGCCGGCCGGCAGCTGCCCGCCGAACGCCTTCGTGATGTTGGGCAGCAGGGTGTTGAACAGGACCGTCAGGAAGATCGCGACACCCGCGGTACCACCGATCTGGCGGAAGAACGTCGCCGCCGCGGTCGACACACCCATGTCGCTGCGCGGGCCCGCGTTCTGCACCGCGATGATCAGCGTCTGCATGCACTGGCCGAGGCCGAGGCCGATGATGGCGGCCGCGACCAGCGGGTGCCACACCGCCGAGTCGTACTCGACCTGCGCGAAGAAGAACGCGCCGGCGGCGATCAGGACGGTGCCGATGATCGGGAAGATCTTGTAGCGCCCGGTCTTCCCGGTGAGCCGGCCGGACACGATCGAGCTGAGCATGATGCCCGCCATCAGCGGCAGCATCAGCAACCCGGACTCGGTCGGCGTGTAGCCCTGCACGACCTGCATGAACTGCGGGATCATCGTGATCGCGCCGAACATCGCGACACCGACGATGACACCGCCGATGATCGCCACGGTGAACGTCGAGTTCTTGAACAGCCGCAGCGGGATCAGCGCGGCGTCCTTCATCAGCTTCTCGACCACGATGAAGGCGATGACGCCGACGCCGCCGACGACGTAGCAGAGGATGGACTTCTGATCGCCCCAGCCCCACTTCTGGCCCTGCTCGGCGACGATCAGGAACGGCACGACCGCGACGACCAGCGTCAGCGCGCCCCACCAGTCGATCTTGTGGACGTGGCGCTCGTGCGGCACGTTCAGCACCTTGGCGACGACGAACAGCGCGAGGACGCCGATCGGGACGTTGATCAGGAAGACCCAGCGCCAGCCGTCGATGCCGGCCAGGTCGTCGATGCCGGCGAAGAGGCCGCCCAGCACCGGGCCGAGCACGGTCGAGAGGCCGAACACAGCCAGGATGTAACCCTGGTACTTGGCCCGCTCACGCGGCGGCACGATGTCACCGAGGATGGTCATGGCCAGCGACATCAGACCGCCGGCGCCGAGACCCTGCACCGCGCGGAACGCGGCCAGCTCGTACATCGACTGCGAGAAGGTCGAGGCCAGCGAACCGGCGACGAAGATGGTGATCGCGGCCAGGTAGAACGGCTTGCGGCCGTAGATGTCGGACAGCTTGCCGTAGATCGGTGTGACGATCGTCGAGGTGATCAGGTACGCCGTGGTCGCCCACGCCTGCAGGTCGAAGCCGTGCAGGTCGTTGGCGATCTTGACGATCGACGTGCCGACGATCGTCTGGTCGAGCGCGGCGAGGAACATGCCGCACATCAGGCCGCTCAGGATCGTGACGATCTGGCGGTGGCTCAGCTGAGGTGGTTGCTTCACCTCGGCCTGAACCGGTGCTGCGGTGGTGGAACTCATGCGTTGGCCCCCTTGGCCGGTGCACTGGCGGACGCTTGCGCGTCGGCCAGCTGTGGAGAGTGGTTCTCGATACCTGTGTTGAGCCGGCCGAACAGGCGGTTCAGGGTCTGGATCTCCCCGTCGGTCCAGTCCCCGAGCACTTCGGCCAGCCATTGGTTGCGCTGCTTGCGGTTCTCTTCGAACACCCGCATGCCCTCGGCCGTCGGCGCGAGCAGGCAGGCCCGGCCGTCCTCGGGATCGGCCTGGCGCTCGACCAGGCCGTGCTGGACGAGCGAGCTCGACTGCCTGCTGATCGTGGAGATCTCGGAGTGGAGCGACTCGGCGAGCCGGCTGGTGCGCTGCGGGCCCTCGTGGATGAGGGTGAAGAGGATCGCGTACGCCGCCCGCTCGATCCCGTCGGGACCCTGCTTCGAAACCTGCGACTTCGCCTTGTTGATCAGCCGGACCAGGCGGACGAGCTCGTGGCCGAGCTGGTCGGCGAGGTCGAGCTCGGCCGTGGGCCGGGTGGCGGCGGGGTTCGGTGCCATGGGGTTCCTTCAAGGCGTTGGTTGGCGGCTGCAACTAGTTGCCTCAGGCAAGGATGTGCCTTCACTTGCGGTTGTGCAAGCGGAGTACCTCGTGATGTGTCGGAACACACTTTAGTTGTCGTATGCAAGCACATTTCTTTGGAGTTGTGCGCGGAACAACGGCGGCCGCCGCGGGTTGGAAGGGGTATGACCGACGACACAGCGTTGAAGGACTTCCTCACCGCGCACCGCCACGGCGTCCTCGCCACGATCCGCCGCGACGGCCGCCCGCAGCTGTCCACGATCACCTACCTGTACGACCCGGAAGCGACGACGATCATCGCGTCGATCACCGAGACCAGGGCGAAAGCGAAGAACATGCGCCGTGACCCGCGGGTGACGTTCCACGTGGGCAGCGAGGACGGCTGGAGCTACGTCGTCACCGAGGGGCGCGCGGAGCTGACACCGCCCGCGGCCGCGCCGGACGACGCGACGGTGGAGGCGCTCGTCGACTACTACCGGCGGGCCGCCGGCGAGCACCCGGACTGGGCCGAGTACCGCGAGGCCATGGTCACCGACCAGCGGGTACTGTTGACCATCCACGTCGAGAAGCTCTTGGGCCTGGTCCGCTGAGCCGGCTGCTCCGCGCGGCTGGATTCGAAACAAAAGTTCCGCAGTGCGGACTGCCCGGGCTTACCATGAGGCCATGAGCAACGAAGCTTTGGTCACCCGGCTCCGCGACCTGCTCGGCAAGAGCGCCGTGCTCACCGACTCCGACGTCACCGATTCCTACGCCCGGGACATGATGCCGCTGGCGCCGTCGGGCCGGCCGCTCGCCGTGGTTCTGCCCGCGAACGCCGAGCAGGTGCAGGCCGTCGTCAAGGCGTGCGCCGAGGCCAAGGTGCCGATCGTGCCGCGCGGGGCGGGCAGTGGCCTGTCCGGTGCCGCGAACGCCATCGACGGCTGCGTCACGCTGTCGCTGACCAAGCTCGACCGGATCGTGGAAATCGACCCGGGCAACCGGCTCGCCGTCGTGCAGCCCGGCGTCGTCAACCTGGACTTCCGCAACGCCGTGGAGAAGCACGGGCTGTTCTACCCGCCGGACCCGTCCAGCTACGACTGGTGCACGATCGGCGGCAACCTCTCCACCAACGCCGGCGGCCTCTGCTGCGTGAAGTACGGCGTGACCACGGACTCGGTGCTCGGCCTGGAGGTCGTCCTGGCCGACGGGTCGTTGCTGAAGACCGGACGGCGGACCGTGAAGGGCGTCGCCGGGTACGACCTCGCCCGGCTGTTCGTGGGCAGCGAGGGCACGCTCGGCGTGATCACGCAGGCGACGGTCCAGCTCAAGCCGCTGCCACAGGCGCCGGCGACGCTCGTCGCGGGCTTCAGCACCACCGAAGCCGCCGGGGAGGCCGTCGCCCGCGTCGTCCGCGAAGGGCTCGTGCCGTCGCTGCTGGAGATCATGGACGCGTCGTCGATCAAGGCGTCCGAGGCGTACCTCAAGACCGACCTCGGCGCGGGTTCGAACTGCCAGGCGCTGCTGCTCGGCCAGTCCGACGCCGGCGGCGAGGTCGCCGCCCGCGAACTGGCGGCCCTGGAGCAGATCTGCACCGACTGCGGCGCGGACCTGGTGTACACGACCGAGGACCTCGAAGAGGGCCGGATGCTCCTGCAGGCCCGCCGGGTGGTGCTGACGGCACTGGAGACGTACGGCCGGTGGCTCACCGACGACGTGTGCGTGCCGCGCACGCGCATCGCCGAGCTGATCCGCGGCTGCGAGAAGATCAGCGCGGAGGTGGGCTTGCGGATCGCCGTGGTCGGCCACGCCGGCGACGGCAACATGCACCCGACGATCGTCTACCAGCCGGACGACCCGGACGAGTTCGCGCGGGCGCAGCGCGCGTTCGACGAGATCCTCGAGGTGGGGCTGTCGCTGGGCGGCACGGTGACCGGCGAACACGGGGTGGGCAAGATCAAGCGCGAGTGGCTGGTCCGGGAGATCGGGCCGGTCGGGTTGCGGGTGCACCGGCAGATCAAGCAGGCCCTGGACCCGGAGAACCTGTTCAACCCCGGCTCGATGTTCTCGATGACCTGAGCGTTCCCGACGACCCGAGCGTTCCCGACGACCCGAGCCGGCCCGCGCGCGAAGAGGTCACCCGCCCAGGGGGACCCCCGGATTTCACGTTACCCCGGGGGTCCGACAGTTTCGGGCGGCTCAGTCCTCGATGCGCGGGATCCGCTGCGTGACCTCGGCCTCGGTCTCGGCCACCGCCTTCTTCTCGCGGCGGCTCTTCAGGAACTCCAGCACGATCGGCACCACCGAGATCAGCACGATCAGCACGAAGATCGCGTCGATGTTCTTGCCGATGAAGGGGATGTCGCCGAGCAGGTAGCCGAGGATCGTGATGCCCGCGGCCCAGAGGATGCCGCCGAGGACCGTGTACGTGAAGTAGCGCTTCGGGTCCATCCGGCCGATGCCCGCGATCCACGTGATGAACGTCCGGACGAACGGGACGAACCGGGCCAGGACGACCGCCTTCGGGCCGTGCTTCTCCAGGAACGCGTGCGTCTTGTCGACGTGTTCCCGCTTGAAGAACTTGGAGTCCGGCCGGTTGAACAGCTTCGGTCCGGCGAAGTACCCGATGTAGTAGCCCACGACGTTGCCGAGCAGCGCGGCCGCGGTCACGAGCACGCAGGTCAGCCAGAGCGGCAGCAGCTTGTCCCCGGCGATCAGCAGACCGGCCGTGAAGAGCAGGGAGTCGCCCGGCAGCACCGGGAAGATGCTGCTTTCGATGAAGATGATGAGGCACAGCACCGCGACGGCGGGGCCGGCCACGCCGTCGAGCAGGACGTACGGGTCCAGCCATGACGGCAGCAGCGACATCGTGTGGACCGTGCTCTGGGCGAGAATCACTTCGAAAACGGTACAGGGTCACCCTGAGTCGTGACTGAGACCCGGGTCAGACCAGCGTGAGCAAGCCGACCACGGACCCCGCGGCGAGCCCCAGCAGCACCGCCAGCAACAGGATCCAGTACGCGGGCAGCTGCGCCGACGTCCGCGCCGGTTCCGGCTCCGGCGGACGCGGGGCGAACGTCGTGGGCGCCTCCGAGGCCGCGTCCAGGGCCGCGCGCTCGCGCTCCAGCGAGTCCGCGCCGGCGCCCGAGAGCAGCCCGTACGCCGACGGCAGCTCGTTGATCGCGCTGGCCGGGACGGCGTCGGTGGCCGGCTCGGACGACGACGGCGACGACGTTGAGGACGACGACTGTGACGACGTTGAGGACGACGACGGTGGCGGCGAAGCCTGCGGGGCGAAGACGGCTTGCGCGCGAAGGGCGTCCGCCAGCAACTGCTCGGGGTCCTTCGGCTCGCTCATCTCCGCCCGTCCGCTCGTAGTTACGTACTCAAGGTAGCCGTACCCACCTCGGCGACCCATTCTCCCCGGCGCAGTACCTTCGCGGGCCGCAGGTCCTGGTCGAGGACCACGATGTCGGCCTGGTAGCCGGAGCACAGCATCCCGGTGCGGTCGGCGATGCCGAGCAGCTCGGCGGGCCGCTGTGACGTCGCGTGCACCGCGTCGAGGATGCCGAGTTTCGCACCCCGGACGAGATTGCGGAAGGCGGTGTCCATCGTCAGGGTGCTGCCGGCCAGCGAGCCGTTGTCGGCGAGGGTGGCGACGCCGTCGTGCACGTCGACCTCGAGCCGGCCCAGCGTGTAGCGGCCGTCCGCGGCGTCGGTGGCCGACATCGCGTCGGTGATGAGCACCGTGCGGGCGCGGCCCGCGTGCTTCGCCGCCAGCCGGACCACGGTCGGGTGCAGGTGCACCAGGTCGCAGATGAGCTCGATGGTGATGCGCTCGTCGTCCAGCAGCGCCCCGATCGGGCCGGGCTCGCGGTGGTGCAGCGGCCGCATGCCGTTGAACAGGTGGGTCGCGACGGTCGCGCCCGCGTCGATCGCGGGCAGCAGCTGCTCCTCGACGCCGTCGGTGTGCCCGATGGCGGCGATGACGCCGGACTCGGCCAGCTGCCGGACGGCCTTCACGCCGCCGTGCAGCTCGGGGGCGATGGTGACCATCCGGATCGCCCCCTGGCCCGCGCGCAGGAGCTTTTCGACCGTGCCGGTGTCCGGTTCGAGCAGCGTCTCCGGGTCGTGCGCGCCGCAGCGGGCCTTGGAGATGAACGGCCCCTCCAGGTGGATGCCCGCGACCTCGCCGTCCTGGACGAGCTCACGCAACGCGGCGACCTGCTCACGCAGGATGTCCACCGGATCGGAGACCAGGCTGGCGAGCATGGTCGTGGTGCCGTGACGGCGGTGCGCCCGCACCGCCGTCAGGAGTTCTTCGGGATCGAGGGAGGTGAACGAACCACCTCCCCCGCCGTGGCAGTGGGTGTCGACGAACCCGGGGACGACCAGCGCCCCTCCGACGTCCACGTGCTCGCCGGACGGCGGGGTCCCGGAACCCACGCCGGCGATCCGCCCGTCGGAGACGGCTACCCAGCCGTCGTCGAGTACACGGTCCGGGGCGGCGACCCGGCCGCCCATGATCACGAAATCTCCGGCGCCTCTCACGCACCCCAGCATATATTGGTCTGGACCAAGCATGGTGATACGACTCAGTGATCGGAGTGGTCCACCCGGGTCACTGTGGGGCCTGCATGGCCTTCTGGAGTGCCTCGAGCGCCCGGCTGGCGGTCGATTTAACGGTACCCTTGGAGATGCCTGCGGCCTCAGAGATTTCGGCCTCGCTCAGCCCGCCGTAGTACCGCAGGACCAGCACTTCGCGCTGGCGGGGCGGCAGCTTGGACAGCGCGCTGACGACGGCCTGGTGCTCGCTGGAGAGCATCGCGAGGCTCTCGGCGGACCGCGCGTTGACCGCGTGCGGCGGCACGTACTCCCGGGCCGTCTTGCGGCGGCGCAGCACGCTGCGCGACCCGTTGACCACGGCGGTGCGCAGGTAGCCGACCGCAGCCGCGGCGTCCCGGAGCCTGCCCCAGTTGCGGTGCAGGCCGGTGAAGGCCTCCTGGACGACGTCTTCCGCGGTCGCGGGCTCGTCGACCAGCAGAATCGCTAGCCGGACCAGCCGCATGCGGTGCTGGCGGTAGAGGTCTTCGAGGGTCAGCGGCGCGGGCGTCTGCGCCGGGGCCGGACCGTCCATGACCCGCAGGTGGCCGAGGGTCGCCTCGACACTGCGTTCCGCATTGCCCTCGAGCATGAACCCCTGCCTGTTCTCGACCCCGGTTTGCACGGTGTGCCGCGTCAGCAGGTTCACGGTATTCACAGCGCTCACACAGGTACTGACGCACGCCCAGCCTATCGGGTTCGACTGCCGGTGCCACAGATCGGATGCTGGTACAGAACCGTGACACGGGTAGCGTCGGATCCGTCCCGCCCCCGCCGACCCCGGAGATCCACATGGCCTGGTTCCTCGTCGAAATCACCTACGTCCAGGAAAAGATGCCGGACGTCCGGCCCCGCCACCGCGAGTTCCTCACGAAGCTGGCCGAGGAGGGCCGCGTCGCGGTCGCCGGCCCGCTCGGCGACGGCACCGGCGGCCTCACGCTGTACCAGGCCGACGACGAGGCGCACCTGAAGGAGACGATCGACCAGGACCCGTACTTCCTCGAGGGCGTCATCGCGGAGCGGAGCATCCGCGAGTTCAAGCCGGTGATCGGCGCCTGGCTGCCGTCATAGGCCGGGCCCGACGAGGGTCACGACGCCCGGCCGCTGAGTTCGTAGTCGGCCGGGTCGACCTTCCGGGTCTCCAGCCAGTAGCGCCAGGTGAAGCCGGGCCAGATTGTCCGGTTCACGCCCTGGGCGTCGAGGTACCAGCTCTTGCAGCCGCCCTGCGTCCAGACGCCCTTGACCAGTTTGTCCTGGATGTCCCGCTGGAACTCGTCCTGCACGCTCGGCCGGACGTCGAGCGTGGCGGCGCCGCGGGAATCGGCGAGCTTGATGGCGTCGACGACGTACCGCGCCTGCGACTCGATCATGAACACCACGGAGTTGTGGCCGAGTGCGGTGTTCGGGCCGAGCAGGAAGAACAGGTTCGGGTAGCCGGACACGGTGATGCCCTTGTGGGTCCGCATCCCCTCGGTGGCCCACTCCTTGGCGAGGTTGCGGCCGTCGACGCCGGTGATGTCGAGGTACTCCAGTGCGTCGGTGACCTTGAAGCCGGTGCCGTAAACGATGGCGTCGACCTCGTGCTCCACCCCCGCGGAGTCGACGATCGAGTGCGCCTTGACCTCTTTGATCCCGTCGGTGACGACGTCGACGTTCGGCCGGCTCAGCGCCGGGTAGTAGTCGTTGGAGATCAGGACGCGCTTGCAGCCCATCGTGTAGTCCGGCGTGACCTTCTTGCGCAGCGCGCGGTCCTTGATGCCCTTCGCGATGTTCCGCTTCGCGATCAGCTCGCCGGCCTTCATGATCGCCGGGTGGCCGTTGAAGCCGATGGCCCGCGCCTCGAGCAGCCAGTACAGCGCGTTGCGGTAGAGCCGCTGGGTGCCGGGAACGCGCTTGAACAGCGTCTGCGCCCACGGCGGCATCGCGTGATCGGGTTTGGGCATGATCCACGGCGGCGTCCGCTGGAACAGCGTCAGCCCGGCGACGTCCGGGGCGATCCGCGGGACGAACTGGACGGCGCTGGCGCCGGTGCCGACCACGGCGACCTTCTTGCCGCGCAGGTCGTACTCGTGGTTCCAGCGCGCGGAGTGCCAGGTCGGGCCCTGGAAGTTGCCGATCCCGGGCAGCTCGGGGATCTGCGGGATGTGCAGGCCGCCGACGCCGGAGACGAGGAACTGCGCGACGAACTCGCGGCCGTCCTTGGTGGTCGCGGTCCAGCGGCGCTCGCGCTCGTCCCAGTGCGCACCGGTCAGCTCGACGCCGAACCGGATCTTCTCGCGCAGCCGGTACTTGTCCGCGACGCCCTTGAGGTAGCCGAAGATCTCCGGCTGCGGCGAGAACGACCGCGACCAGTCCGGGTTCTGCTCGTACGAGAACGAGTACATGTGCGACTGCACGTCGCACGCGCACCCGGGGTAGGAGTTGTCGCGCCAGGTGCCGCCCACCTCGTTGGCCTTCTCCAGGAGCACGTAGTCCCGGATACCGGCCTTTTCGAGCTGGATCGCCTGGCCGAGCCCGGAGAACCCGGTGCCCACGATCACGACCTTGAACCGCTCGGTCATCTGCCGGCCTCCGCTGCGTCGAGTTGCTGCCGAGATGACGTTACCTCAGGTAACAGTTACTTGGAAGTACTCCCTACTGGTTAGTACGTCCCACCGAGCTTCGTGTGGTCCCAGCTGACGATCTTCGTCGGACGGAAGATCAGCCCGACGCGCTTGGCGGCCTGGCCTGCGATGAAGGCGCCGAGTTCGGCCGAGGCCGGGTCGCCGGGCTTGGCTCCGGAGTACCGCTGCATGAGCGCGGTCCCCATCCGGGTGACTTCGTCGGTGTCCTCGATGATCCGGACGTCGGCCTCGAACGAGACGCCACGCAGCTTCTCGTAGCTGTCGCCGTCTTCGACGAGCACGGTCGCCTCCGGCAGTCGCCGGAAGTTCTTCGCCTTCTGCGACGTCCCGTACGTCCAGGTCGCGACGCCGTCCTCGTGCGGGAAGTACCAGAGCGGCGCGAGGTGCGGGCGGCCGTTCGGGCCGATGCTGGCGACGTTGATGACCTTCTGGCCGTCGAGGTACGCGCGGACCTCGTCCTCGGTCATCCTGATCTGGTCGCGACGGGACATCTTCACCCCTTGGTGGCGGCTCGCCCGCCGTGGCCGGTGACCGCCGACTCGAACGCGCCGCGGGCCTCGATGTCGGCCAGCGCGGCCTTGTCCGCCGAAGGTACCCGGCTGCGGGAGCCGATCTCGACGATCGGCGGCAGGAACGCGCGGAACAGCTTGAGCCCGCCGACCCAACGCGGGACGTGGATGGTGCGGGCGCGCTTGAGGATGCCCGCCTCCAGGTCGTCCAGCGCGACGTCCAGCGGGTAGGTCTTGCCGATCAGGCCGGGCATCGACGCGCGGAGCTTGCCGAACACCGGGTGCGCGTCGGCGCTCTCGACGAGGTCGGTGCGGATCCACGTCGGGTGGGCGACGCCGACCTTGACGCCCAGGTGGGCGACTTCGGCGCGCAGGCTGTTCGAGAACGCTTCGACGCCGGCCTTCGCGGCGGAGTAGTTCGCCATGCCGGGCGCGTGCGTGATCGCGGCCAGGCTCGAGATCGCCAGCAGGTAGCCCTTGCGTTCGATGACGTGCGGCAGCGTGACGCGGAACGTCCGCCAGACGCCGAGCAGGTCGACCTCGATGACCTTCTCGAACGCGGCCCGGTCGACCGAGCGGACGAAGCCCGCGGTCGCGATGCCGGCGTTCGCGATGACGATGTCGATCCCGCCGAAGTGCTCGACGACGCCGGCAGTGGCCCGCTCGAGCGCGTCCCAGCTGGTGACGTCGGCTTCCCAGGCGTGCGCGTTCGGCCCGATCCGGTCGGCGACCTTCTGCTGCTCCTCGGCTTCGAGGCCGACGAGGGCGACCTTCGCGCCGCGCGCGGCGAGCCGCTCGGCCAGCCCGGCGCCGATGCCGCGGGCCGCGCCGGTGATCAGGACGACCTTGCCGTCGACCTTCTTGGTGCCGCTCAGCAGCGAAAACGGGTTGGCCACGGTGCCCTCCTGGACGTCGAACGTCGCTCTCGGAGGCACCGTACCTCAACTTACCCGAGGTAAGCTACCCGTGAGTATGTTCAGCTGGCGGCGGCGCTCAGTGCGGTGACCTCGGCGTCCGTCAGCTCGAGCGCGACCGACGCGACGAGGTCGGTGAGCTGCTCGGGCGTCCGGGCACTGGCGATCGGGGCGGCGACCGTCGGCTGCTGCCGCAGCCAGGCGAGCGACACCGTGGCGACCGAAACGCCGTGTGCCTGGGCGACTTCGTCGAGCGCGGCGAGGACACGCTCGCCACCGGCGTCCAGATAGGACGCGGCGCGGGCGGCGCGCGGGCTGTCGCCCGGCTCGTCCTTCGTGCGGTACTTGCCGGTGAGGAACCCCTTCGCGAGGGCGAAGTAGGGCAGCGTGGCCAAGCCTTCCCGCTGGACGAGCGGGGCGAGGTCGCGCTCGTAGTCCCGCTCGACGAGGTTGTAGTGCGGTTGCAGCACGGCGTACCGCGCGAAGCCGTTCTGCTTCGAAATGGACAGTGCATCGGCGAGCCGCTCGGCGCTGTAGTTGGACGCGCCGAGGTAGCGGACCTTGCCCGCGCGGACCAGGGCGTCGAACGCTTCCAGCGTCTCCTCGAGCGGGGTGTCCGGGTCGTCCCGGTGGGCGTAGTAGAGGTCGATGCGGTCGGTCCGGAGGCGGCGCAGTGAGTCCTCCGCCGCCGCCTGGATGTTCTTCGCCGACAGGCCGGGCCGGCCGTCCCACATGCCGACCTTGGTCGCGATGACGACGTCGTCCCGGTGGCCGCGCGCGGCCAGCCAATTGCCGAGGATCTCCTCGGAGCGACCTCCGCCGCCGTAGAGGTCGGCGGTGTCCACGAAGTTGCCGCCGGCCGCGGTGTAGGCGTCGAGGACGGCGAAGGACTGCGGCTCGTCGGCCGTCCAGCCGAAGACGTTGCCACCGAGGTTGAGGCCGTAGACGTCGAGGTCGGTGTTGCCCAGCTTGGTCATGGTTTCGACGTTAGTCCTTCCCGGGATGCGGAACCCGGGAGGAAAATCGCGGTCCCGTGTGTTGGAGTGTTCCATGGCTATCGAACTCGGCAAGCTCGGAATCTGGCGGTACCACGCGAACGTCGACGCGAAGTTCGCGGCGGAGGCGGAGAAGCTCGGCTACAGCGCGATCTGGCTGGGCGGCTCGCCCAGCGGGGACCTCGCGTCCGTGGACGACCTGCTCGCGGCGACGGACTCGCTGGTCATCGCGACCGGCATCGTGAACATCTGGCAGGACGAACCGGCTTCGATCGCGAAGGCGTACGAGCGGATCGCGGGGAAGTACCCGGACCGCTTCCTGCTCGGCGTCGGCGCGGGCCACCGCGAAGCGACGAAGGAGTACAAGAAGCCGTACGCGGCCTTGGTCGACTACCTCGACGGGCTCGACGCGGCGGGCGTCCCGGTCGGCGGCCGGGCGCTGGCGGCGCTCGGCCCGAAGGTCGTCAAGCTGTCCGCCGACCGGACCGCGGGCGTGCACCCGTACCTGACCACGCCGGAGCACACCCGCAGCACGCGCGAAATCCTCGGCGCGGGCAAGCTGCTGGCGCCGGAGCACAAGGTGGTGCTGGGGACCGACGCCGCCGAGACTCGCGCGATCGGCCGTCAGACGGTGAAGTACTACCTCGGACTGTCGAACTACGTCGCCAACCTGCGGAAACTCGGTTTCACAGACGAAGACCTGGCGGGCGAGGGCAGCGACCGCCTGATCGACGCGCTGGCGTTGCACGGTGACGCGGGCACGATCGCCCGCGGCCTGGCGGCCCACCTCGAGGCGGGCGCGGACCAGGTGATCGTCCAGGTGCTGAACGAGGACCCGTGGCCCGCGTACCGGGCGCTGGCTTCGGAACTGCGGTGACCTCCGTCCGGCCGCCGGTGCGCCGGCGGCCGGACGCACGCTTTCTGAACCGATCCGACGTGCGGAAAAGTTTCTGTGCGGGGACCGGTGTGCGGCGGCGGCCGACCTCGTACGATGCGGTCGGGACCACCCTGTGCCAAGGAGGAGTAACGATGCCCATCGCCACCCCCGAGGTCTACGCGGAGATGCTCGACCGGGCCAAGGCGAACGAGTTCGCCTACCCGGCCATCAACGTGACCTCGTCCGAGACCGTGAACGCCGCCATCCGCGGGTTCGCCGAGGCGGAGAGCGACGGCATCATCCAGTTCTCCACCGGCGGCGCCGAGTTCGCCTCGGGCCAGAAGGTCAAGGACATGGTCGTCGGCGCGACCGCGCTGGCGGAATTCGCCCAGGTCGTGGCCGCTCGCTACGACGTGAACGTGGCGCTGCACACCGACCACTGCCCGAAGGACAAGCTGGACGGCTTCGTCCGCCCGCTGATCGAGATCTCGGCCGAGCGCGTCAAGAACGGCCAGAACCCGCTGTTCCAGTCCCACATGTGGGACGGCTCGGCGATCGACCTCGACGAAAACCTGGAGATCGCCGCGGAGCTGCTCGCCAAGACGGCGGCCGCGAACATCATCCTCGAGGTCGAGATCGGCGTCGTCGGCGGCGAAGAGGACGGCGTCGAGGCGGAGATCAACGAGAAGCTCTACACCGCCGAAGGCGACTTCCTGAAGACGATCGACGCGCTCGGAGCCGGCGAAAAGGGCCGCTACCTGCTGGCGGCGACGTTCGGCAACGTCCACGGCGTGTACAAGCCGGGCAACGTCAAGCTGCGCCCGGACGTCCTCAAGGGCGGCCAGGAAGTGGCGGCGAAGAAGCTGGGCCTGGACGCGGGTTCGAAGCCGTTCGAGCTGGTCTTCCACGGCGGTTCGGGTTCGCTGCCGGAGGAGATCCGCGAGGCGGTGTCCTACGGCGTGGTGAAGATGAACGTCGACACGGACACGCAGTACGCGTTCACCCGCCCGATCGTGGACCACTTCTTCAAGAACTACGACGGAGTGTTGAAGATCGACGGCGAGGTCGGCAACAAGAAGGTTTACGACCCGCGCTCGTACCTGAAGGCCGCGGAGGCCGGGATGGCGGCTCGGGTTGTGGAGGCCTGCCAGGCCCTGGGCTCGGCTGGCACGAAGCTCAAGTAGCCAGACACACGAAGGGCCGCCGCGGCTGTGGCGGCCCTTCGTCGTGTTCAAACCGTTTCGGGCACCGCTCGCCGGGACGTCCACCGGCGTGAGACCGGACCCGCCGCCGCCCACAGCACGAACACCCCGGCCAGCACCACCAACGCCGTCCAGTAGGCCGCCGGGGGTGCCGACTCCGTGTGGGCGTCGCCCAGTACCCACGGGCGGAACTGCGACTGCAGCCA
This sequence comes from Amycolatopsis sp. NPDC051045, assembly GCF_040682955.1. Taxonomy (NCBI): domain Bacteria; kingdom Bacillati; phylum Actinomycetota; class Actinomycetes; order Pseudonocardiales; family Pseudonocardiaceae; genus Amycolatopsis; species Amycolatopsis sp. NPDC051045. The sequence goes on along the minus strand of NZ_JBFBCC010000004.1, from coordinate 561,854 downwards.
GAACGCCCCGTACCCGAACGCCGTCACCAGCAGCGCCCCCGCGCCCGCCGTCAGCAGGCCATGGCCGCGGCCGATCCTGAACGCCAAGTCCACCGCGAGGCCCACGAAAAGCAGGTAGAACGGCACCGTCGACACCGGGAAGCCCAGCCCGAGCAGCAGCGGCCACATCACCGACCGGTACGCCACGTACGCCAGCGCCACGAACGACGCCGACCAGCGGCGGCCCAGTGTGTGGCGCGCCAGGACCAGGATCAAAGCCATCACGCCGATGCCCCACAGCGGGTACACCCACTCCGGGATCGGCATCGTGAAGTGCAGGACCGCGGTCCGGTCGACCGGGTGCCCGATCTGGTTGGCCGCGAAGTCCAGCAGCGACGGCTCGGCTTCCGGCGTCCCGCGCTCCCACGCGCGCAGACCCAGGATGCCGTACTCCTGCTGGCCGTTCGGGAAGAACGTGTTCTCCAGGAAGAACGCCCACAGCGCGAGCAGCACGCCGGTGCGGAAGCGACCCGGCGGCGAAAACCGGAGCCAGCCGAGCAGGACGCCGGCCTGCATGATGCCCGTGCCCAGGTAGAGCATCATGTGCGACGGGCTCCACGCGGTCAGGTCGAGGCCGTTGACGCGGTGGTTGATGACGTCGAGCGGCGCCGCCACCAGGAACGTCAGCAACCCGACCTGCATCAGCCGCAGTGACGTCTTGTCGGCGCCCAGTCCCGTGTAGCTGTGGATCGCCACCAGCACCACGATGATCACCGTGCCGACGGTGTTGATCAGGTGCGGCGGCGCCAGGTCGTCGCGCAGCCACATGAAGTGCCACGACATGTCCCACGACGAGCCGACCAGCTTGAACGCGAACGCCGCCAGCCACATCCCGTAGCAGAACCGGAGCACCCAGTCCGGGGTCGGCTGCCCGGGGGCGCCGCGGTGCCAGTACCGCGTGAAGAACAGCCGGGTCTTGCCGATCGGGCTGCGCGGGATCACGTCCACCGGGACGTCGACTGCCTTGGCCATGCCGGACATCATGGCCGGTCATGGTCACGAGTGGGCCAAGACCGTGGCAAACGACGCGAAAATCGGGGTTCCCCCGACCCTTCTTCCCGCCGCCACCCTCAACGGAGGCGCTTTCGTGCCCGGGTTCACCCCTACGGGTGGGTGACTTGCTTCCACCGCCGCGGCTTGGCAGGGTGTGCCGCCATGATGCCGAAACGAGTTGTCGCGGGCGTGCTGGTCGCCGCGCTGCTGCTGGCCGGGGCCGGGGTGCTCGGGAGCCTCTTCCTGTAAGGGCAGAATGGGCGCCATGACGCACAACCTGCTCGGCCCCGAGCCGACGCTGCTGCCCGAGCACACCGCCGCCCAGGCCGCGCTCGACGCCGGGAACGATCCGGCCACCGTCGCCGCCGAACACCCCTACTACAGCGAGGCGTGGGCTTCGCTGGCCGAGAAGGCTTTCGACGCGGGTGAGACCGTCGCCGCGTACGCCTACGCCCGCACCGGCTACCACCGGGGTCTCGACCAGCTGCGCCGCGCGGGCTGGAAGGGCTTCGGCCCGGTGCCGTGGGCCCACCGCCCCAACCAGGGGTTCCTCCGCGCCCTCGCCGTGCTCGGCAAGGCCGCCGGGAAGATCGGCGAGACCGAGGAGTACGACCGCTGCCGGACCTTCCTCGCCGACTCCGACCCCGCCGCCTCCGAGGCCACCGGCCTGAAGTGACCCGGGTCCGTGAATGCCACCTTCACGGACTGAAGGTGGCATTCACGGCTTTGGTCAGAACAGGCCGCAGTTGGACACCGCCGGGAGGCCGGCGAAGCGGCCCTCGAGCCAGGCGAACGCCTCCGGGTACGCCCGCACCGCGCCGAGCGCGTGCGTCGGCACCAGCGACGTGCTGAACTGCACCTTCACGCCCTTGCCGCACCACGTCCGGCCCAGGTCGCGGTCCTGCGCGTAGGGCACGATGTCGTCGAGCGCGCTGTGGACGATCAGCACCGGCGCCGTCGGCTTCAGCGTCCCGATCTTCTGCTCGGCCACCCTCGCCCGGTACGGCTCTTCCCCGAGGTACGCGACGAGCGAGCGGCCGTCGGTGGTCAGCGTCGACGAGCGCGTGAACGCGTGCGCGGCGATCGCCTCCACCGTGCACTCGGTCCGGACCCGCGCGAACAGCTCCTTGCCGCGGGCGTTGAGCAGCGCCGGGATGTTCAGCTCCGGGTACGCGTAGTTCATGCTCACCAGCGCGAAGCCGAGGAAGCCGACCGCGTAGTGGCCGTCGAGGTTCTTGGCGACTTCGGCGAGGTCAGCCGGCACCGCCCCCGCGTACGCGCCCTTCAGCTTGAGCTCGGGGGCGTAGCCCGGCTGCAGTTCCGCCGCCGCGGCTGACGCGCCGCCGCCCTGGGAGTAGCCCGCGATCGCCACCGGGCCGTCGTCCGGGAGGCCCGCCTCCGGCAGCCGCTGCGCCGCGCGGATCGCGTCGAGCACCGCGTGGCCCTCCGACGCGCGGTTGACGTAGGTGTGGTCGCCGGGCGTGCCGAGCCCTTCGTAGTCGGTGACGACGACGCCGTAGCCCCGCGTCAGCAGCCCGGCGATGAACGGGCCTTCGTACTCGAAGCCCGCAGCAAGCGCTTTCGACGGCGCGCAGTCGTCACCCTCGCCCTGCGTGCCGACGGCGTAGGAGACGATCGGGCGCACGCCGGCGCCGTGCCAAGCCGACCGCGGGGTCAGCACCGTGCCGGTGACGGCGATCGGCGAGCCGTGCGTGTCGGTGCTGCGGTACATGATCCGCTGCACGCTCGCGTCGGCCTTGATCAGCTTGATCGGATCGATGTAGAACGTCGACGCCTCGTGCCGGATGACGTCTCCGTCGGCGCCGGCGGGGAGCGGGGACGGGGGGTCGTAGAACGACGCGGCGGAGGCGAGTGGCGGGCCGAGCGTCGCCAGTGCCAGGACGGTGACCGTGGCGACGGCCGCGGAGAGGGCGCGGCGGGGGAAGATACGCATGCTTGCTCCTCGTTGAGCAGGTCGAGTGCGCGGGGAACACCTTTTCAGACAGAGGTGTCGGAAAAAGAATCACGTGAGGTGGACCACCATGTCAAGCCCGGCTCCGCGCGGGCGGCCGCGCAAGCTCCCGGTTTCCGAGCAGCGCGCCCGGGTGCTGCAGGCGACCGCGCGGGTCGTCGCGCAGCACGGGATGCAGGGCGCGACGATCGAGCAGATCGCGCGCGAAGCCGGCGTCTCGCGGCAGGCCGTTTACGAGCAGTTCGGCGACCGGGCGACGCTGTTCGCCGAGGTCGTGGCGGACACCGAGGAGAAGGCTTTCACCGCCATCGCGGGGCCGTCGGTGTCCGACGAGCAGCCCGGGCTGCGGGCTTGGGCGAGGGCGAACTACGCCAACATGGTCACCTTCGTCGCCGACCGCCCCGAGGCCTACGGCGTGCTCCGCGCGGCCGAGCGCGCGGGCGACCCCGCTCTCACCCGGTTGAGGGAGAGGCTGGCGGTCGTCTACGCCGAAGCCAGCCGCAAGCGGTGGGCCGCCCACGGCATCGACTCCGGCCGGGCGGACCGCGCGCTCGTCACGCTCTTCTTCGCGATGACCGAGTCGTTGGTCCAAGCCACCTGGGACGGCGAGCCGCCGGACCAGGACGCCCTGATCGACCTGCTCACCGAATTCACCGTGGGCGGCGTCGCCCGCCTCCAGGCCAGGGCGAGCGACGTCATCGAGCGGTTGCGGTAGGGGCGCTAAGCCGCGGCCAAGGCCGCCGCGGCGGAGCCCATCACCCGATTTCGCCCGCCGTGTTTGGCCGCGTACACGGCCGCGTCGGCGGACGCCATCACCTCCTCGATGGACGAACCGTCGAGCGGGTAGGCGGCGACGCCGATGGACGCCGTCTGCCGTTCGATGTCCACGGCGGCGCCCTCGTTGGACTTGGTGCTGATGACCAGCTCGCTGACCCGTTGCCGGATCCGCTCCGCCGTGACGATCGCGTCCTCTTTGGACGTCGAGGGCAGCAGCGCGACGAACTCCTCGCCGCCGAACCGGCCGACCAGGTCGTGCGCCCTGGTCTCCTGTTTGACCACGGCGGCGACCGCCTTGAGCACGTCGTCCCCCGCGAGGTGCCCGTAGGTGTCGTTGATCCGCTTGAAGTGGTCGAGGTCGATCATCATGGCGCCGAAGCTGCCGTTCTCCCGCTTCGCGCGCGAGATCTCGCGCTGCGCGCCGTCCTGCCAGGTGGTGGCGTTGAGCAGCTGGGTCTTCTGGTCGGTGGTGGCCAGTTCTTCCAGCCGCTTGATCAGCACGGACCGCTGCAGCACGTACAGCGGCAGGATGACCAGCACCGACAGCAGCGGCTCGGTGGTCAGGACCATGACGAGCAGGCCGCCGACGCAGAGGGTGGCCAGCTCCAGCAGGTTGTCGTCCATGTTGCCGAGGCAGCCCTCGACGGTCGCCTTCTCGGGGGCGGCCAGGTACAGGCCGAGCCCGGTGAGGGCGGTGTTGGTGGTGAAGAACGCGATCGCGGCCAGTGCGACGGCCACCATCCCGTGCCCGCTGAACAGCTCCGCGACGAGGCCGGCGGCGAAGCCGGAGAGGATCATCGTGGTCGCGTTGGCCGCGACGCGGTGGGCCTCACCCGGACGGGTGCCGGACCAGCTGCGGAACGCGAGGTAGACGTAGAGCACCGTGCCCAGCACGGCCACCAGCTGCGGCGGCACCAGCAGCCCGGCGGGCAGCAGCCAGACGGACGTCATGTTGATGTGCGGGCCGTTGCTCAGGATCCGGCGCTGGCGCTCGATGCGCCTGCTGACCTCGGTCTGGGCCACCGCCAGGGCGGTGAGCAGCGCGAACGTCCCCAGGTTCGCGAGCGTGACCGGAATCGAAAGCGTGGCGGCCGTGGTCCAGGCCAGCATGACGGCGATCGCGGTGAGTGTGACGGCGACCCAGGCTTTCGGCCGGGTCCACAGTGCCCAGTTGGCAACACCACGAACCGAGGCTTGTCCAGACCGTTCCCCCGATGTGACCATTTTTCCCCCAGCCCCTTGCGCAGGTGATCAGTGACAATCTACTCACGGACAGTTTCAGACCGTTTGCGTGCTGTCCACAAGGGCTTTCGGTGTGTACTTTTTGTTTGACACCGGAACGAGAGGTGGCCAGCGATGCGCGGCAAAGATCAGTGACCGCACAGCGCACCGCAAGGTCGCGCAGGTCAAGCCCACGCGCGGGGCATGTCAGGCATGTTCGGCGCGTGCGGCTTCTTTGTCGATCCATCTTTCGGGCTCGCCCGACAGGGCGCGGGTCCACAGTGCCGCCAGCGGCAGGGTGAGCACGATCCCCGCGACGCCGAAGATCCCGACGGTCCCGTGCGGGGTCAGCTGATCCGCGAGCACGCCGCCGATCAGCGGGCTGACGCCCATCATCGTGGTCAGTCCCGTGTTGGACAGGCCCATCACCTGCGCCCGCTGCTCGTCGGGCACGGCCAGGGTCAGTGACGCGGTCGCCTGCAGCAGGCAGACCGTGCCGAAGCCGCCGGACACGATGAACAGGACGATCGAGGAGACCGGTCCGGGGTTCAGGAAGCAGAGCACCAGCGGCACGGCGCACAGCGCCGCCAGCGGGCCGATCAGCTTCGGCCGCAGCCGCGCGGGCACCCAGCGCGTGTAGGCGAAGGTCGCGATGACGCTGCCGATCGGGTCGGCCGCGAGCAGCAGGCCGATCGCTTCGGGGCCGCCGCCCGACGCCGAGACGTACGGCGCGGCGATGCCTTCGTAGACCGGCAGGAGCCCCATCAGCCAGGTGAACAGCACCAGCGTCCGCAGCGGCGAGCTCGCGAACGCCGTCCGGCCACCGCCGCCGAGCGTGGCGAAGAAGGACTTGCGCTGCTCGCCGGTCGCCGCGGCCGGCCGGGCGCGGACGCCGAAGCGCACGAAGATGGCCGACAGCACGAACGTGGCGGCGTCGACGATCAACGCGACGTGCGGGTCGAGCGCGATCAGCAGCGCGCCGCCGCCGGCGAAGCCGAGCAGCTGGGCGCTCTGCACGGTCATGCTCCGGATGCCCATCCCGACGACGAACCGGTCGCCTTCGAGCACCTGCGGCAGCAGTGCCAGCTGGGACGCCTTGAACGGGGGGTTGACCAGGGAGACGCCGCCGACCAGCACGCACATCAGCCAGAACGGCATGCCGGGCAGGGCGACCAGCAGGATCAGGCCCGCGCGCAGCAGGTCGACGAGCACCATCACGCTGCGGCGGGGGAAGCGGTCGGCGAAGCCGGTCAGGAAGATGCCGCCCAGCAGCGACGGGGCGTAGGTCAAGGCGTAGGTCAGGCCGGTGAGGGTCGCGGAATTCGTCCCGGTGAACACGAGGATGGACAGCGCGACCCTGGCCAGCTGGTCGCCGGCGATCGAGAGCAGTTCCCCGAACCACAGCGCCCGGAATTCGGCGACCCCGAACACCTCGCGGAACGTGACGCGATCCGGCGGTGCTGCCATGCGTTTCTCCCGACCTCTTGTGCAGACCGCGTCGCGCGCATGACCGCCGGTGACGAGACGACCAGTCGGTCATGAGGCAGTCACGGTACGTGAGTTACCTCAGCCAGTGTCCCGTGACTGTTGGTAAATCTCTAGGTTCTTTCGCTGGTATCCAAGGTGTCACGGAGCTTTCCCGAACGGGTCAGACGATAGCCCGCAGTGTCTGACCGGTGGCTCAGGAGTCACCAATCGATCATTCCGTACCCCTTGATCGGTCGCCAGAGGCAAAAGTAGCCACGTCGCGTTCGCCAGGTGGCTACCGGTGGACCTGCTCAGCGCCGGCCGCGCGCGCCCTCGATGACCTCGATCGACGCGCGGACCTGCTCGAAGGTGGGCGGCGCCGCCCGGTTGAACACGACGGTCAGGGACCGGCGCGGGATGACCACGAACTCGACGTCGACCCCGGCCGCCTCCGCGGCGGCCTCGACGACGTCCCGCCAGTGTTCCGGGTCGATCCCGTCCGGATCGGCCCACTCGTGCGCGAAGATCGCCCAGTTGCCCCTGAGCAGGGTGCCGACCACGTCCTGCGCGGTGTGGACGCGGTGCGGCGGACCGACCTCATCGGCCACGTCTTCGCTTGTGCTGGGGTGTGGCCGAGGCCCGGGCGCCTGGGTGGACGAGGGACAAATCCGCTCCTTCCGCCGGTGTGGCCGAGGGATTCGGAGCCGCGGGCCGGGGTGGATTGGTCGCGCGGCGATTCCGCACTGTGGGAAGCCCCTTGCCCGGCACAACCCCGGCGTAGCTTCGGGTTCGTGGCCGATCTCCCGCCGTTCACCCTGGCCGTCGTGGGCGCCGGACCCCGTGGGGTCGGCGTCCTCGAGCGGCTCGGTGCGAACGCCGGCGAGCTGCTCGGCGACCGCCGGCTCGAGGTGCACCTGATCGACCCGTTCCCGCCGGGGCCCGGCCGGGTGTGGCGCTACGACCAGTCGCCCCTGCTGCGGATGAACTCCATGCCCGAGGACGTCACGATGTTCACCGACGACTCGGTGAAGATGGCGGGCCCGGTGCGGCCGGGGCCGTCGCTGCTGGAGTGGGCGCGGAAGGTGCGTGACGGCGGGCTCGACGCCGACGTGCCGCCCGACGTCGTCGCCGAGCTCACGGCGCTCGACCACTTCGACTTCCCCACCCGGCGCCTGCAGAGCGCCTACCTGGCCTGGGTGTACCGGAAGGTCGTCGAAGACCTGCCCGAAGGCATCGACGTCGTCGAGCACGCGGCCCGCGCGACCGGGGTGGCCGGCGGCACCGTCAGCACCGTCAGCTTGTCCGACGGATCGGCGATCGCCGCGGACGCCGTGGTGTTCACCGTCGGGCACCTCGACGCGGAACCCGACGAGCGGGAGGGTGAGCTGGCCGCGTTCGCCGCGCGGCACGGGCTGGCCTACTACCCGGCCGGCTACACCGCCGACGTCGACTACTCCGCCATCGAACCGGGCGAAACCGTGCTGGTGCGGGGATTCGGCCTGGCGTTCGTCGACCTGATGCTGCTGCTGACCGAGGGGCGCAGCGGCCGCTTCGAGGAGTTGCCGTGCGGCGGCCTCCGCTACCACCCGAGCGGGGACGAGCCGGTGCTGCACGTCGGCTCGCGGCGCGGGGTGCCCTACCACGCGAAGATCGGCTACCGGTTGCGCGGGAAACCGTTGCGGCTGCCCAGGTTCTTCGACGCCTACGCCATCGACGAGCTGGCCGGCGCGCCCGGTGCCCTCGATTTCCGCAGGGACGTCTGGCCGCTGATCGCGAAGGAGCTGGCCTGGGGTTACTACAGCGAGCTGTTCACCGGGCACCCGGACCGGGTGCGCCTGGACTTCGCCGTGTTCGCCGACGCTTTCGCCGACTCGGCCTGGGATTCGCCGTCCATGCGGGGCCTCGTCGCGCGGGCGGTGCCCGCCGAAGCCGACCGGCTCGACCTCGACCGGCTGGACCAGCCGATGGCGGGCCGCACCTTCGGCACGGCGGAGGAGTTCGGCAAGGAGCTGCGCAAGTACGTCGAGGCCGACCTGGCGCGCCGGGCGGACCAGGAGTTCAGCGCCGACCTGGGCGCTTTCATGGCCTTGCTGTCGGTGTACGGCCAGCTGCCCACCTTGGTCCAAAAAGGACGTCTGGACGCCGCGTCCCAGGTGTCCGACATGGACGGCTGGTTCCACGGGTTCTTTTCCTACTACGCGAGCGGACCGCCGCCACGCCGGCTGGAGGAACTGCTGGCGTTGCACGAAGCCGGGCTGGTTTCCTTCGCGGGCGCGGAAATGCGGGTGACCGCGGAGCGCGGCGTCTTCGTGACGTCCACGGCGAGCCACCCGGAGACCGTCGAGGCGCGCACGCTCGTCGAAGCGCGGCTGCCGGGCCCGAGCGTGACCCGTGCGGCCGACGGCCTGCTCCGGCAGTTGCGCGACGCGGGCGAGCTGGCGGAGGAAACGGTGGCGGACCCGGTCACCGGCGCGCGCCTGCCGTCCGGCCGCATCCACACGCGGGTCTCGGACTCCCGCGTGCTCGACGGCACCGGACGGCCCCACCCCCACCGGTTCGCGGTGGGCCCGCACACGAGCGCCCGGTCGGCGGCGGCGTTCACCCGGCCGCGGACGAACGCGTTGCCCTTCCGGCAGAACGACGCGGTGGCGCGGGAAATCCTGGCGCTGGTCAGCCCGCCCAGCTGACGAGTTCGGCGAGGACCTCTTCGGGCGCGGGCATGCCCGCGATCTCGGCCGCGATCCCGCGGGCGACGTCCCGGGCGGCCGAGCCGTCCAGCAGCTCGCGGGCCGCCGCCTCGATCGCGCCGATCCGGATGGCGTCACCCACCAGCGCCTTCGCCGCGCCGAGCGCCGACAGCGTCTCGGCGTTGGCGAACTGGTCGGCGCCCTGGGGCAGGAGCAGCTGCGGCAGGCCGGCGGCGAGGGTGGCGAGCACCGTGCCCGTACCGCCGTGGTGCACCGCCAGACCCGCGTGCTCCAGCACCTCGGCCTGCGGCACGAATCCGGCGACCCGCACCCGCTCCGGCAGCTCGCCCAACGCGGCGGGATCGCCGGGGCCGACCGCCACCAGCACGTCGACGTCCAGCCGGGACAGGGCGGCGATCGCCCCGCGCAGCACCTGCGTCGCGCCGAACACCACCGTGCCCAGGGTCAGGTACACGAATCCGTCCTCCGGGAGCGGCGGCAGCGGGACATCGGGGTCGTACGGCGTCGGGCGCATCCGGAACACCTTCGGCACGGCCGCGGTACCCGGATCGCGGACGCTGTCGGGCCAGACGTCGACGCAGGCGTCGCCGAGCATGGCGTCCGCGGGCCGGGTGCCCCAGAGCGGCGCCAGCCGTTCGTCCGCGAGCGCGAGGAGCTCCGACGGCATCGACCGGCCGATCACCAGCGAGACGGCCGGGATGCCCGCCTGCCGCGCCAGCGCCCCGGCGCCGACGTCGCTCTGTTCGAAGATCACCAGGCCGGGGCGCAGCTCGGGGAGCAGCGGCCGCAGATCGGCCATCGTCGCCGCCGGCAGCAGCTCGGCGAACATCGTGATGCCGACGTCGACGAAGCCGGCGTCCTCACCGTGCCGCCGCTTGGCCTCGGCCTCCGCGTCGCCGATGGAAATGCCCACGCGGTGGGCTTCGAAGCCGAGTTCGCGCACCTTGGGCACGAACTCCTCGCCCGTGCCGAACACGACGTCGTGCCCGGCCGCACGCGCCGCGTTCGCCAGCGGCAGCAGGGGGAAGAGGTGGCCGTACGCCGGGCGGCACGTGAAGAGGATCCGCATCCGCCCGAGCGTACCGCTTCAGCGCTGCCCGGCCGGGGCGATCCGCGCCCGGCCGGGGATCGCCGCGAGCAGTTCCTTCGTGTACTCCGCCCGCGGCTCGTGCAGCACCTGAGCCGCGGGGCCCAGCTCGACCAGTCTGCCCTCCCTGAGCACGCCCACCTGATCCGCGAGCTGTCGCACCACCGCCAGGTCGTGGGAGATGAACAGGTAGGACAACCCGAGCGAAGACTGCAGTTCCGCGAGCAGCCGCAGGATCTGGGCCTGCACCGACACGTCCAGCGCCGACACCGGTTCGTCGCACACCACCAGATCCGGCCGCAGCGCCAGCGCCCGCGCGATCGCCACCCGCTGGCGCTGCCCACCCGACAGCTCGGCCGGTTTCCGGCGCGCCACCGACGCAGGCAGGGCCACCTGGTCCAGCAGCTCCGGGACGCGCGTGCGCGGAAGCCCGAACGCCCGCAGCGGTTCCGCCACGACGTCCTCGATGGAGAACTTCGGGTTCAGCGACGCGTACGGGTTCTGGTACACGATCTGCATCCGCCGCCGCAGCCGCCGGAGTTCGTCGCCCTGCAGCCCGGTGATGTCCTGGCCGTCGAAGGAAACCGATCCGGCCGAAGGGGTTTCGAGGCGCAGCACCATCCGCGCGGTCGTCGACTTGCCGGAGCCGGACTCGCCGACCAGGGCCAGCGTCTGGCCGCGGGGGACGTCGAACGAGACGCCGTCGACCGCCCGGATCCCGCCGTCGAAGGTCTTCGCCAGGTCGCGGACCGACACCAGCGGTTCGGCGGCCGGAACCGCCGGCCGGGAAGCGCTCGTCATGCTCGGCGCCGCCGCGAGCAACTTCTGCGTGTACGGGTGCGTGGGCGCACTGACGACCGACGTGCCCTCCTCGACCACCGAACCCTGGGAGAGCACCACGATCCGCGACGCCCGATCCGCCGCGACGCCGAGATCGTGCGTGATCAGCAGGATCGCCGTCCCCGACTCCGCCGCCAGCGACGTCAAGTGGTCGAGGATCCGCCGCTGGACCGTGACGTCCAGCGCCGACGTCGGCTCGTCCGCGATGATCAGCTTCGGTCGTCCCGCCAGCGCGGCCGCGATGAGCACCCGCTGCCGGAGCCCGCCCGACAACTGGTGCGGGTACTGCCGCGCCCGCAGGGCCGGGTCGGGCACCCCCGCGCGTTCCAGCAGCTCGATCGCCTGCGTGGCCGCCGATCGCCGGTCCGCGAGGCCGTGGATCTTCAGCACCTCTGCGACCTGGTCGCCGATCCGGTGCACGGGGTTCAGCGAGACCGCCGGATCCTGCGGCACCAGCGCGATCTCCCGGCCGCGCACCCCACGCCACTGCCTGGCCGAGAGGGAAAGCAGGTCACGGCCGTCGAAGGTGATCGAGCCGCCGTCGACGCGGCCGCCGCGGGGCAGCAGGCCGATCGCCGCGTGCGCCGTGGTCGACTTGCCCGAGCCCGACTCGCCGACGACGGCGACCACCTCGCCCGCGCCGACGTCGAACCCGACGTCACGGACGGCCGGGACCGTTCGGTACGACACCGCCAGTTCCGAGATCCGCAGCAGGGTCATCGTTCGCCTCCGTCCAGGGCGCGGGACAGCCGGTTCGCGGCGAGCACGACTGCCGCGACCGTCAGTCCCGGGAACGTCGTCATCCACCAGGCGGTGGCCAGGAAGCTGCGGCCGCCCGCCACCAGCGCGCCCCACTCCGGCGTCGGCGGGGTCGCCCCGAAGCCGAGGAAGCTCAGCGCCGACACTTCGAGCACCGCGGTGCCCAGCGTCAGCGTGGCCAGCGCGAGCACCGGGCCCGCCGCGTTCGGCAGGACGTGCCGGAGCAGCACCCCCGACCACCGCACGCCGGAAGCGCGCGCGGCTTCGACGAACACGCCGTTGCGCACGCGGAGCACCTCCGCGCGCATGACCCGTGCGAAGGACGCCAGGTTCGCGATGCCGACGGCGATCGCGACGTTGGTCGTGCCGAAACCCAGCGCCGTGACCAGGGCCAGCGACAGCAGGATCGGCGGGATGGCCAGGAAGACGTCGACGATCCGCATGATCACCGTGTCCGCCCAGCCGCCGCGGAACCCCGCCAGCAGGCCGAGCCCCGAACCGGCCACCAGCGCCACGATGACGGCGATCGCGGTGGCCCGCAGCGAGAGCGACGCACCGTGGACCACCCGCGCGTAGACGTCGCGGCCGGTTTCGTCGGTGCCGAACAGATGCCGCAGGGACGGCGCTTGCAGCCGCTCGGCCGGGACCCCGGTGATCGGGTCGTAGCCGGTCAGCAGCGCCGGCACGAAGGCCGCGAGCAGTACGAACGCGAGTACGGCGAAGGCGACCACGAGACCCGGGCGGCGCACCACCGCGCGGGCTTCGGCGAGGTCAACCACGGGCCACCGCCACGGTGGTCCGCGCGATCCGGGGATCGAGCACCGGGTAGAGCAGGTCGACGGCCAGGTTGAGCACCACGAAGACCAGGGCGGCCAGCACGATGACCGCCTGCACCACCGGCACATCCTGCGCGGTGACGGCGGCCGCGGTGATCCGGCCGACACCGTCGCGCGAGAACACCGTCTCGGTGATCACCGAACCCGCGACCAGGTTGCCCGCCACCACGCCGGCGATGGTCAGCGTCGGCACGGCCGCGTTGCGCAGCAGGTGTCCGAAGTGGACGCGCCAGCGGCTCGCGCCCTTGGCCGCGGCGATCTCCGCGTACGGCTGCTCCTGCTGGATCGTCAGGCTTTTCGCCAGCACCTGGCCGATGATCGCCCCGGTCGGCAGGGCCAGCGTGATCGCCGGCAGGACGATCGTCTCGAAGCCCTGTGTGCCGAGGGCGGGCAGCAGGCGCAGCCGGAACGAGAAGAACTGGATCAGCAGCAGCCCCACCCAGAACGGCGGCAGCGAGATCGCCAGCGACGGCAGGGACAGCAGTGCCTGCCGCAGCCAGCGGAACCGCGTGAACGTGCCGAGGAACGCCGAGCCGCCGCCGAACAGCACCGCGAACACCAGCGCCAACCCGGTCACCGCGAGCGTCGGCGGCAGGGCCGTGACGACCATGTGCGTGGCGTCGTCACCGGTGGCGACGCTGCGTCCGAAGTCCCCGTGCAGCGCCGAGACCAGCCGTTTCAGGTACTGCACCGGCAGCGGCGAGTCGAGGCCGTACTCCGCGCGGGCGGCGGCGACCTGCTCCGACGTCATCGACGCCCCGGCTTCCCCGCCGGCCAGCTTCGCCGAGACGGCGTCCCCCGGCAGCAGGTAGAGGATCAGGAACGACAGCGTGAACGCCGCCCACAGCACGAACACCGCCTGCCCGACGCGGCGGAGCAGGTAGCGCCTCACGACAGCCACGCGTCGAAGAGCTGCAGCCGCGACGACGCCTCGAAGTCGACGGCGTGCGCCTTCGAGCTCAGCGCGACGACCTGGGTCAGCTCGAACACCGGGATCGCGTAGGCGTGCTCGATGATCAGCTTCTGGGCTTCGTCGGCCGGCGGCTTGCGCTTGGCAGTGTCTACAGTGGACGACTGGGCGTCGAGGGCGGCGTCGAGCGGGTTGCCGGGTGCGAGCTTGCTGCGGTTGCCGGCCTTCGTCGAGAACTGGCCGCGCAGGATGTCCGGGTCGGCGCGGGTGACGTTGTACCAGAGGAAGTCGTAGTTGCCGGCCAGCTGGAGCTGCGTGGTCTCGGCGGTGGTGTGCTGCTCGATCTTCAGGTCGAAGCCGATCTTGCGCAGCTGCTGCTGGATCAGCTCCAGCGCGCTGCGGTTCTGGTTGAACACCGGCGAGAACACCACGGACGCGCTCAGCCGCTGCCCGTTCTTCGTGCGGATCCCGTCGGCGCCGGGCACCCAGCCGTCGCCGTCCAGGAGCGCGGCCGCGCCCTTCGGGTCGTACGCGAGCTGCGCGGACAGGTCGCTGACCAGCGGCGTCGCCGAGCCGAGGATGCTCGTGGCCGGCTTGTAGTTCGGCGTCAGCACGGTGCTCACGACCTCGGCGCGGTCGACGCCCTTGAGCGCGGCCTGGCGCACCTTCTCGTCGGTGAGCACCCCGCGGGTGGTGTTCGCGTGCAGGTTGAACACGACTCCGGGGTTCGATCGGATGTTCTCGCTGAAGCCGTTGCCGGTGAACTGCGGCTCGTCGACCGGCTGGACGTCGGTGATCGCGTCGAGCTGGCCGGACGCGAGGCTGCCGGTGCGGACGCCGGGCTCCGGCACGATCTTGTAGTCGATCTTGTCGAGGTACGCCTCGCCCTGGTGCTTGAACAGCGAGGAGCCCCAGGCGTAGCCCGTGCGCTTGGCCAGGACGATCTCCTGGTTCTGCTTGAGGCTCTCGAAGACGAACGGCCCGGAGGCGATCAGGCCGTCGCCCTGGCAGCGCTGCTCCGCCGTCTTCTTGAACGCCGCCGGGGCCAGCACGGCCAGCGATACCGTCGAGCTGGCCTGCAGGAACTGGGCGCTGGGCCCGGAGAACTCGATGCGGGCGGTCTGCGGGTCCACCACGGTGGTGCCCCGGTAGCCGGCGAGGTAGCCGTACCCGAGCGGCGCCTTGGTGCCCAGCGCCTTGACGCCGTCGAAGCTGGTCTTGACGGCAGCGGCGTCGACCGGGCTGCCGTCGGAGAAGGTCGCGCCGGGGCGCAGGTGGAAGGTGAACGCCGTCGAATCGGCGTTGCTCTCCCACTTGGTGGCCAGCCACGGCTTGATCTCGCCGGTCTTCGGGTCCTGGTCGGTGAGGGAGTCCGCCAGCTGGCGGGAGACGTTGATCGAGGCGTTCGTGGACGTCTGCTGCGGGTCGATGCAGTCGGGCGCGGACGAGATGCCGAGCCGGAGCGTGCCGCCCGGCTTCGGCGGCCCGGCGTCGGCGGCGGAATCGCCGACCGCGGTGGAGCACGCGGTCAGGAGCACGGGCAGGGCGAGCAGGGCCGCGGCAGTGCGGGCGCGGGGAAGCAGGGACACCGGGCAGCCTCCAGCGGGAGTGGTTGCGTCTTCAAGCGCGACGCTAGCCACGCGCTGGAGGCCGTCCCATTCTGCGAACTGCGGTCCCATTCCCTGGCACCGCAAGGATTTCTCCTTGACTTTGCGGCAAAGGCGATCAGCAGCGGTTGAGCATGTCCGTCAGCGCGGTCTTCTCGGCGGAGTTGATCGTCAGCTTGAACTTGTACTTCACCGCGACCCACATCTTCGCGTAGGTGCACCAGTAGCCGACGAGCGGCGGCTTCCACTGGTCCGGCGACTTGTCGCCCTTCTCCTGGTTGACGTTGTCCGTCACGGCGATCAGCTGCGGATCCGACAAGTCGTTCGCGTACGCCTGGCGTTGCGCGGTGGTCCACGACGACGCGCCGGTGCGCCACGCGTCGGCCAGCGGCACGACGTGGTCGATGTCCACATCGGACGCCGCGGTCCAGGTCGCGCCGTCGTAGGGGCTGAACCACTTGCCGGAGGTGGCGGCGCAGGCGGAGTCGGTCACCACGTTCGTGCCGTCGCGCTTCAGCACCACTTCGCGGGTGTTGCAGCTGCCGCCCTGGTCGATCCAATGCGGGAACTTGTCGCGGCTGTAGCCGGTCTGCGAGCCGTCGGCCTTGACGGTCAGCGTCGCGAGCTCGGACTTCGCCGTGGTGGCCGACGGGATGCCCGGCGGGGTCGCGTCCGCGACGCCGGCCAAGGTGCCGGACAGCACGGCGGTAACGGCCAGGACAGTGAACGAGTGACGAACATAACGCCTGGTTGGCATTTTGCTGCCTCCGAGTCAGGGCGGGGACAGCTAACCCTGATTCATCGGAGTGGCGAGTACAACACGTATAGGTGACATGTTGCTGCCCGTCAATGAACACCCCGTTACCAGCGGCCCACGCATCCGTGATGCTCAGCCGGCGCCGCGGACCAGCCGCAGGTCTTCGGTGTGCCGGTACCAGGTCCACTTGTTCACCGCGCGCTCGTACACGACGTCGTCGAGCACCGGCCGCGTCGGGATGCAGCCGATCTGGAACGCCCGCGAATACAGCGTCGTCGGTCGCTTGAAGATCGTGCCCTTCACGACCCGGACGGCCAGGCCCGGGCCGCCCGGGTCCGGCGTCACCTCGATCGACGCGGCCGGTCCGCGCAACGCCACCTGCTCGTCGGCGTAGGCCACGCCGCGGACGAGCCGGAGCTGCCCGCGCCCGACGAGCACACCGCCGACGTCGTCGCGGATCAGCGGCACCGGGTCGACCTCGCCGCGCAACGCCAGCGCGAGCGCCCGCAGCGGCGTCTTCGGCAGGTCCCAGAGCGCGCCGACGACCGAGTCCGGCGACGACGGCACGAACCCGACCGACACGCCGGAGATCGCGTCCTTCCGGAGCAGGCGCAGCACGACCGCGGCGAGGTCCGCGTCCGTGCCCGACACCACCAGGTGATCGTGTTCCCCCAGCAAGGGATCGATTTCCGCCTTGCCGGGACGGCTCGGCACGCGGATCGACTCGACGTCGTCGACCTCTTCGAAGCCGGCCGCGTCGTCGCCACAGGCCACCACTATTCCGCGCACCCGCGGGTCCTCCGTTACAGTCATGCACCGGCATTTACCAGCGCCACCGGTGTCCGTCCGGGACACTAAACCTCACGTCGTCGAACACCTTGGAGTGTCACATGCCGGCCATCGTGCTCATCGGTGCCCAATGGGGGGACGAAGGCAAGGGCAAGGCCACCGACCTGATGGGTGACCGCGTCCAGTGGGTCGTCCGCTACCAGGGTGGCAACAACGCCGGCCACACGGTCGTCCTGCCGAACGGCGAGAACTTCGCCCTGCACCTCATCCCGTCGGGCATCCTGACGCCGGGCGTGACCAACGTCATCGGCAACGGCGTGGTGGTGGACCCGGGTGTGCTGCTCGACGAGCTGTCCGGCCTCGAAGCGCGGGACGTCGACACGTCCAAGCTGCTGATCTCGGCCGACGCGCACCTGATCATGCCGTACCACGTGGCCATCGACAAAGTCACCGAGCGGTACCTCGGCAGCCGCAAGATCGGCACCACCGGCCGCGGCATCGGGCCGTGCTACCAGGACAAGATCGCCCGCGTCGGCGTCCGCGTGCAGGACCTGCTCGACGAGAAGATCTTCCGCCAGAAGGTCGAAGCCGCGCTGGAGTTCAAGAACCAGGTGCTGGTGAAGGTCTACAACCGCAAGGCCCTCGACGCGAACCAGGTCGCCGACGAGGTGCTGGCCGCGGGCGAGAAGTTCGCGCACCGCATCGCCGACACGCGGCTGCAGCTCAACCAGGCGCTGGAGCGCGGCGAAACCGTGCTGCTGGAGGGGTCACAGGGCACGCTGCTCGACGTCGACCACGGCACCTACCCGTTCGTGACGTCCTCGAACCCGACGTCCGGCGGCGCGAGCGCGGGCTCGGGCATCGGACCGGGCCGCATCACGACGGTGCTGGGCATCCTGAAGGCCTACACCACGCGCGTCGGCTCCGGCCCGTTCCCGACCGAGCTGCACGACGAGTCCGGCGAGTACCTGCGCAAGCAGGGCGGCGAGTTCGGCGTGACGACGGGCCGCTCGCGGCGCACCGGCTGGTTCGACGCGGTGATCGCGCGGTACGCGGTGCGCGTCAACGGCATCACCGACTACTTCCTCACGAAGCTGGACGTGCTGTCCGGCCTGGAGAAGGTGCCGGTGTGCGTCGGCTACGAAGTCGACGGATTCCGCACGCAGGACATGCCGATGACGCAGACCGACGTGCACCACGCGATCCCGATCTACGAAGAGCACCCGGGCTGGTTCGAGGACATCTCGGCGTGCCGCACGTTCGAGGAGCTCCCGGCGAACGCGCGCGCGTACGTCGAGCGCCTGGAAGAGCTGTCGGGCGCCCGGATCTCGGCGATCGGCGTCGGCCCGGGCCGCGAACAGACCATCGTGCGGCACACGTTCGTCTAGGTCAGTTTGGTGGACACCGGCGTCTCGTTCCGGAACAGGTCGAGCACCGGGCAGTGCTCGTCGACCTCGCGCTTGAGGTCTTCGTAGCGCTCCCGGCTCGCCGGCCCCTCGAGTTCGACGGACACGCGGACGTCCCCGAAGCCGGGCCGGGTGTTGAAGGAGAAGCCGAAGAAGCCGTGCAGGTCGAGGTCGCCGTCGACGGTGACCTTGACGGAGTCGAGCGGGATCCCGCGCTTCGCCGCCCAGAACTGGTAGGTGATGACCTGGCAGGAACCGAGGGCGGCGAGCGCGAACTCGACGGGGTTGGCGGCGTGGTCCGTCCCGCCGAGCGCGGCGGGTTCGTCGACGGTGAAGCTGTGGTCGCGCACCTTGACTTCGACTTCGGTCTTGGTGCCGGGCTTCAGGGCGTTGTCGACACTGAAGGAAACGGCGGCGTTGTGCGGATCGGCGTCGACGGCCCGGCGGGTGCCTTCGATGACTTCGGTCAGCGACATGGGTTCTCCTGGGATCGTGATCGGGATCTCGCCCAGGGTGGGCGATGCCGCTGGGGCTCGCACGGGTTCTCACGCGCTGGGAGCTGGGGTGTCCGCGATGCGGAAGCGCTTGCCACGCCGTGCGGGTGGGCGATATCCGCCACCCGGTTCAGCACTCGCGGGCGACGGCGACCTGAGCCGCAAAGCGGCGCCGGCGCGCCGTCCGCGGAGTCCCGGCGCCACCGACGTCGTCGTCCTGACCCAGACCGGGATCCGCTCGGCCGAAGAACGCCTGCGGACCTGGGCGGCGCTCAGCCCAGCCGGTTCGTGAGGGTCGCCGACACCGACAGCTCCTCCAGATCCAGCTCCCGCAGCACCTTCCGCAGGACCTCGTCGTCGAGCCGGCCCGCGCGGTTCTCCTCGATCATCGCCTTGCGCTGCGTGATCAGCAGTTCGCGCCGGGCCTTCGCGAACTGCGCCTGCGGGCTGCCGGAGTGTTCCTCGCCG
Source organism: Amycolatopsis sp. NPDC051045 (assembly GCF_040682955.1). Taxonomy (NCBI): domain Bacteria; kingdom Bacillati; phylum Actinomycetota; class Actinomycetes; order Pseudonocardiales; family Pseudonocardiaceae; genus Amycolatopsis; species Amycolatopsis sp. NPDC051045. The sequence continues at coordinate 542,724 of NZ_JBFBCC010000004.1, read as the reverse complement.
GACAACGTGATCGCCGCCTTGGCGAAGCGGTAGCGCATGTCGATCAGCCGTTCCAGCCGCTCCTTGAGCCGGGTGACCCGCTCCGGGGGCAGGTCGAGGGAAGCCAGCCGCTCGTGGCTGATCTCGCGCAACCGTTCGTGCGCGGCCTGCTTCGCGACTTCGCGTGCCGCGAGCTCCTCCGCTTCGTCGCGCGATTCCTCCGTCGGGTCCTCGACCTGCAACGCCCGGATCAGCGGCGGCAGCGTCAGGCCCTGGATCAGCACCGTGCCGATGGCCACCGTGAACGCGAACAGCTGGATTTCCGCGCGGCCCGGGGTGTCCGCCGGGACGCCGGCCGCGGCGGCGAGCGTGACCACCCCGCGCATGCCGGTCCACGACACCACCGTCAGGGTCCGCCACGACGGCGCCGCGCGGTCACGGCCGAAGAGCCGCACCGTCTGCGGCAGGTACGCGGAAACGAACACCGCCGGGATCCGCACGAGCATCGTCACCACGAGCACGGCCACCGCGACCAGCGCGAGCGTGCCGTTGTCGCGGGAGGCGTGTCGCGCGCCCTCGAGCACGAACGGCAGCTGCAGCCCCATGAGGGCGAACACCAGGGCTTCCAGCAGGACGTCGATCGACGCCCACACGGATCTGTCCTGCATGCGGGTCGCGGGTGAGGCGTACAGCGCGCGGTGGCCCAAGAGGAGACCCGCCGCGACGACGGCGAGCACGCCGGAGCCGCTGAAGTCGTCGCCGAAGGGGTGCAGGTGCTCGGCGGTGACGTACGCGGCGAACGGCACGATGATCCCGAACGCCGACTCCATCAGCGGGTCGTCGAGCTGACGGCGGATCAGCACGACGACCGCGCCGATGGCCAGGCCGACCCCGATGCCCAGCACGGTCGCGACGCCGAACACCGCGAAACCGTGCCCGGCCGAGCCCGCGGTCCCCGCGACGGCGGCGAGCGCGACCTTGTAGAGCGTCAGCGCGGCGGCGTCGTTGACCAGGCTTTCCCCGGTCAGCACGGTCATCACCCGCCGGGGCAGGCCGAGCTTGCGGCCGATCGCCACCGCCGTCACCGCGTCCGGGGGCGCCACGACCGCGCCGAGGACCAGCGCCGACGCGAACGGCACGTCCGGCAGCAGCAGGTGCACGACGAGGGCGACGACCACGGCGGTCAGGGCGACCAGCACCACGCCGAGCGCGACGATCGGCCGCAGAGCCCGCTTGAAGTGCGTCAGCGAGCTCTCCAGCGACGTCGAGTAGAGCAGCGGCGGCAGCACGACGGTGAGCACCAGCTCGGGCTCCAGTTCGAACCGCGGCACGCCGGGGATCAGCGCGACGCCGAGCGCGACGACCACCACCAGCAACGGCGCGGACAGGTTGTACCGCCGGGCGAGGGCGGTCAGCGCCAACGAACCCGCGAGCACGCCCATCAGCGTCAGTGTCTCCACGCGCCTGATCTTTCCGCAGGTGACGAGCCCCTGCTCGGCTTCCGTTCAATGGAAGTGAGCTGGCTTACCGCGCGGACCCGGGGCATACTTGTGCGCAATACGCACACCTGTGCGGAAGACGTGCACCGATGCACATCCGGAGGTTCCCGATGTCCCCTGGCCCCCGCTCCTGGGTCGTGCCCCTGGCCTGGACCGCCGTCCTGCTCGACGGGTTCGACCTGGTCGTGCTCGGCACCGTGCTGCCCGTGCTGCTGCGCGATCACGTCTGGGGCCTGACGCCCGGCACGGCGTCGGTCGTGTCGACTGTGGGGCTCGCCGGGATGATGCTGGGCGGGCTGGCGATCGGCACGGTCACCGACGTCATCGGCCGCCGGAAGTCGCTGATCATCTCCGTGACGCTGTTCTCGCTGTGCACGCTGCTGTGCGCCTTCGCGCCGTCGACGTTCGTCTTCGGCCTGCTGCGGTTCGTCGCCGGGCTCGGCCTCGGCGGCTGCCTGCCGACGGCGATCACCCTCGTCACCGAGCACGCGCGCCACGGCAAGGCCGGCAGCGCGACGACCACGGTGATGACCGGCTACCACGTCGGTGCCGTGCTCACCGCGCTGCTGGGCATCGTGCTGATCTCGCCCCTGGGCTGGCGCGCGATGTTCGTCGCCGGCGCGTTGCCCGCCCTGGTCCTGGTCCCGCTGATGCTGAAGTTCCTGCCGGAGTCCGAGACGTTCCAGCAGGTCCGCGAGACCGAGCGGTCGGCCGGGCACGCCGTCGCCGGGCTGTTCCGCGGCGGCCTGCTGCGCGCGACGATCGCGTTCTGGGTCACCTCGTTCATGGGCCTGCTGCTGGTCTACGGGCTCAACACGTGGCTGCCGGAGATCATGCGCCAAGCCGGGTACCCGCTGGGTGCCGCGCTGAGCCTGCTGCTGACCCTGAACGTCGGCGGCATCGCCGGCCTGCTCGTCGCGGGCCGGGTCGCCGACCGCGTCGGCATCCGCCCGTCGGCCATCGTCTGGTTCTGCGCCGGTGCGGTGTTCCTGGCGCTGCTGAGCGTGAAGCTGCCCGCGGCCGGGCTGTACGCGGCGGTGTTCCTCACCGGCTGCTTCGTGTTCAGCGCCCAGGTGCTGGTGTACGCCTACATCGGCCGGATCTACCCGGACGCGATCCGCGCGACCGGCCTCGGCTGGTCCGCCGGCATCGGCCGGACCGGCGCGATCTCGGGCCCCATCCTCGGCGGCGCGCTGCTGACGGCGGGCATCGCGTACCCGTGGGGCTTCTACGCGTTCGCCGTCGTCGGCGCCCTGGGCGCGGCGGCCGTGACCGTGGTCCGTCCCGGCCGCCGCAGCCCGGCGCCGGACGTCAGCCCAGCTCCTTCAGTTCCTGTTCCACCGCAGCCAGTTCCGCCTCGGACCCCTGGACCTTCGGGCCCGTGAACCACTTCCGCGCCGAAAGCACCCACCACAGCCCTGCGCCGCCGAGCACGACCAGGAACGCGATCGGGGTGTAGTTGAAGGAGTCCACCGTCACCGGCGACGCCTGCGGGAGCATGAACAGGAAGAAGATCAACACGACCCACGCGGTCGCGACGATACCCACCGGCTTGCCCCAGCGGCCGAGCGTCCACGGCCCGGGTTCGAACGAGTCGCCGCGGCGGACGCGCAGGAAGACCGGGATCACGTACGCCACGTAGAGCCCGACGACGGCGATCGACGTCACCGCCGCGTAGGCCGTGTAGCTCCACAAGTACGGAAGCGCCAGGACCAGCGCGCCGCCCGCGGCGAGCCACACGGCGTTGGTCGGGGTCTGCGTCCGCTTGTTGATCTTGTGCCAGAAGCCCGATCCGGGGATCGCGCCGTCGCGGGCGAAGGCGTAGATCATCCGCGAATTGGCCGTCACCGACGCCATGCCGCAGAACAGCTGGGCGCCGATGCAGATCAGCAGGAGGAATTTGCCGGTGACCGCGCCGGTGGCGTCGATGAAGATCTGCGCGGGCGGCACGCCGGTGCTCGAGTTGACCGCGCCGTCGTAGTCCTGGATGGCGAAGGTCAACCCGATCAGCAGGATCCAGCCCGCGACGAGCGAGACGACGATCGACATCACGATCCCGCGCGGTCCCGCCTTCGCGGCGCTCTTCGTCTCCTCGGTCATGTGCGCGGAGGCGTCGTACCCGGTCAGCGTGTACTGCGCGACCAGCAACCCGATCGCGAAGACGTACAACGAAGAACCCCAGCCCGTCTGGTTCACGAAGCTGCCGAAGACGAAGGACGCGTCCTGGTGCTTGGCCGGCACGAAGATCAGCACGCCGACGATCACCAGCACGCCGATGAGGTGCCACCACACGCTGACGTTGTTGAGGATCGCCACGATCCGGACGCCGAAGGTGTTCAGCAGGCCGTGCACCACGAGGATGATCGCCAGCAGCAGAATCGTGTGCCCCGGCGTCGCCGCGAAGCCGAACTGCAGGTCGAGGAACGCGTTGAGGAACAGCGCCGCGCCGAAGTCGATGCCCGCGGTGACCGCGATCTGCCCGATCAGGTTGAACCAGCCGGTGAACCACGACCAAGCCGGTGCGGACTTGCTCGGTGCGAGCTTGGCCGCCCAGTAGTACAGCCCGCCCGCGGTCGGGTAGCTCGAGCAGACCTCGGCCATGCCCAGCCCGACCAGGACCACGAACAGCCCGACCAGCGGCCAGCCCCAGATCATCGCGGCCGGTCCGCCGGTCTGCATCCCGAACTTGTAGAGCGTGAGGCAGCCGGAGAGGATCGAGATGATCGTGAACGAGACGGCGAAGTTCGAGAACGCCGACATCGTCCGTTTCAGCTCTTGCGCGTACCCCAGCTGGTGCAGCCGGGCGCTGTCGTCGTCGGGGGCGGTCTGCTGGTCGGAGACATCCATCGGGCACCTCTTGAAAGGTATGCGGCCAGACCATTGAATTCGCCGAAAGTAGCCCTGGTGCCCGGGGGTGTCAAGCCTTCGTCAAGAACTCGTCCAGCCACCCCAGCAGCGGCCCGCCACCTCGGTGGTTGTTCGAGATCAGGGTCGCGGTGAACCCGGACGACGGCTCGTGCGTGCTCCGGAACGTGACACCGGCGTCGCCGCCCTCCGAGCGCACCGCGCCCGGGCGCGGCAGCCAGAAGCCCAGCCCGTAGGAGTCCGCGTGCGGGCGCAGCATCCGGTCGACCCACTCGCGCGGCAGGATCCGGCCGTCGAGCAGCGCGGGCCAGAACTTCCGGAAGTCCGGCGCGGAGCTGTAGATGCCGCCGTCGCCGTAACCCACGACCGGCAGGCTGAACACGTTGGTGCGGCCGTCTTCGAGGTAGCCGGTGGCCGTCCGGGCGGGCAGCGCGTCCGAGCGGAGGAACGCCGTGTCGGTCATCCCCGCGGGCTCGGTCACGCGGGCCCGGACGAGTTCGGCGAAAGGTATGCCCGCGATCCGTTCGGCGAGCACGCCCAGGACGGCGAACGCGCCGTCGTTGTAGTGGAACCGGGTCCCGGGCGGAAACCGCTGCGGGAACCCGTCGAGCGCGGCGAGGTAGTCCGCCGAGGTGGCGACCGTCGGGTCGGCCTCCTTGTCGCAGTAGTCGCCGATGCCGGAGGTGTGCGTCAGCAGGTGCTCGACGGTGACGCGGTCGTCGATCAGCGGCAGGTCGTCGCCGAGTACTTCGCGAGCGGTGGTCTCCAGCGCCAGCCGTCCTTCGGCGACCAGGCCGACGACGACGAGCGCGGTGAACCCCTTGACGCCACTGGCGATCGCGAACCGGGTGTCGACGGTGTTCTCGACGCCGTAACCGATGTGCGCGTACCCGAAGGCCCGTTCGACGAGCGTCTCCTCGCCGCAGGTCACCAGCACGACGCCGGAGAAGCCGTATTCCTCCGCCAACGCCGTGAGGGGCACCTCCATGGACTCAGCGTCCCTGAAGGTGCCCCTCACGGCAACGGGATTACCGGCCCAGGAACGCGTGCAGCGACTCCAGCGCGGTGTCCGGCTGATCGGCGAAGAAGCCGTCGACACCGGCCTTGAGGAACGCCGCTTCCTCGGTGAAAACGTCACCGTAGGCGTCCGGCTCGGCCGACGAGCGCAGGTTCGCCGGCAGGAACGGGTTCTCGTTCCGGAACGTGTACGGCTGCACCTTCAGGCCCGCTTTGTGCGCGTCGGCGACGAGCGCGGTCGGCTGGGTCAGGTTCCCGGCCGCGTCCAGCGGGATGATCTGCCCCTTCTCCGGCCCGAGGTACTTCGCGTACTTCGCGATGTCACGCAGCCCCTGCGGCGTCACGAGGTCGGCGTACGTCCGCTTGTCGCCCTTCGCGACGAAGTCCGCCGGGGCGCCGGTCGCCGACGTCAGCTGCAACAGCGGCGTCCGGACCTGCTGGTGCAGCGCGATCAGGTTCGACACCTCGAACGACTGGATGATCGCCGGCGCGTCCGGCCGGTCGAGGCCGTTGCGCTTCAGGATCGACACCAGCTTCGGCTCGGTCGGGTTGCCGATGGACCGGAAGAACGTCGAGTGCTTGACCTCGGGGTAGGTGCCCAGCGTCCGGTGCAGCTCCCGGCTCAGCCGCTTGGTCAGGTCGAGCACTTCCTGGTAGGTGGCGATCTGGTAGCGGCCGTTGTACAGCGTGTTGTGCGGCCGGTTCTGCGGGATCCGCTCGACCGCGCGCAGCGTCTTCAGCTCGGCCAGCGTGAAGTCCTGGGTGAACCAGCCGGTCGTGGTGACGCCGTCGAGCACGGCGGTCTTCTTCCGCGAAGCGAACTCAGGGTGCTTCGCGACGTCGGTCGTGCCGCCGATCTCGGGTTCGTGGCGGGCGACGAGCCGGCCGTCCTTCGTCGGCACGAGGTCGACGTCGACCCAGTCCACGCCCATCCGGTAGGCGAGTTCGTACGAGGCGAGGGTGTGCTCCGGCCGGTACCCGGGCGCGCCGCGGTGTCCGATGATCACCGGGTCATCGTGGCCCCGTCCGCGCGCGGCGGCACCGGCGGACCCCCCGCTTGGGTCGGACGCTGTGGCCGCGCTCGCCGCCCCGACCGCGACTCCGGTGACACTCAGCAACGCCAGCCCGGCCAACGCCAGTACACCGACACGTTTGCGCTTCATCTGGTGACCTCTTTTCACACAGGGTGTTCTCTCACTACTCGCGTCACCTTCGGTGCCGCAAGCGTCTCGCGGCGGTACTCGGGCGGTCAGCGCGGTAAACGGCGCGTGGACTCCTCTTCGGGGCCGGTGCCGGGGACGGCGAGATGTCCGGGCGGAACCGGGGCGGATACGCTGTGCGGCGTGCGCGTACTGGTAATCGGCTCCGGCGCCCGTGAGCATGCTCTCTGCCTCGCGGCGTCCGGCGACCCCGCCGTCACGGCTCTGGCCTGCGCGCCCGGCAACGCCGGGACGGCCGCGGTGGCCGAGCAGCTCGGCGTCGAGGCGTCCGACCCCGAAGCGGTCGCGGCGCTCGCGAAGAGCTGGCAGGCCGACCTGGTGGTGATCGGGCCGGAGGTGCCGCTCGTGGCCGGCGTCGCCGACGCCGTCCGCAAGGCGGGCATCGCCTGTTTCGGCCCGTCGGCCGCGGCGGCCCGCATCGAAGGCTCGAAGGCGTTCGCGAAGGACGTCATGGCGGCGGCGAACGTGCCGACCGCGCGCTGCGAGGTGGTCGACAACCCGGCCCGCCTCGACGCCGCGCTCGCCCGCTTCGGCCCGACCTGGGTGGTCAAGGACGACGGCCTCGCCGCCGGCAAGGGCGTCGTCGTCACGACCGACTACGACGTCGCGCGCAAGCACGCGATCATGCTCCTCGACGGCGGCCACCCCGTCCTCCTGGAGTCCTATTTGGACGGCCCGGAGGCGTCGCTGTTCTGCTTCGTCGACGGCCACACCGTCGTGCCGCTGCTGCCCGCGCAGGACTTCAAGCGCGTCGGCGACGACGACGCGGGCCCGAACACCGGCGGCATGGGCGCGTACGCGCCGCTGCCGTGGGCGCCCGGGAACCTGGTCGACGACCTGGTGGAGAAGGTCGTCCAGCCGGTCGCCGACGAACTGGTCGCCCGCGGGGCGCCGTTCTCCGGCCTGCTCTACGCCGGTCTCGCGCTGACCTCCGACGGCCCGCAGGTCATCGAGTTCAACTGCCGCTTCGGCGACCCGGAGACCCAGGTCGTGCTGGCGCTGCTGCGCACCCCGATCGCCGGGCTGATGCACGCCACCGCCACCGGCAAGCTCGCCGAGCACCCGCCGCTCGAGTGGTCCGGCGGGGCCGCGGTCACCGTCGTGATCGCCGCCGACGGCTACCCGGGCAAGCCCCGCACCGGCGACGTCATCACCGGCGCCGAGCTGGAAGGCGTCCTGCACGCGGGCACCCGCCGCCGCGACGACGGCGCCATCGTCTCCTCCGGCGGCCGCGTGCTGTCGGTCGTCGGCACCGGCAAGACGCTCAAGTCGGCGCGCAAGCACGCGTACGAGGTCGTCGAGAAGGTCCACCTCGCGGGCTCCCACCACCGCACGGACATCGCGCTGAAGGCGGCGAACGGCGAGGTCGGCGCCCCCACAGCGAAACAGCGGGCCTGATTCCACGGATCGGGGGAACCGGCCGGGCCGACTCTTCGTCCAAACTCAGGCTGATGCCACATCCACGTTGGTAGCCTCGACGGGAACCGGCCGGTCACTGTCCGTATGACGTCAGGGGAGCGCATGTCAGGACCCTCGTACGACAGCGTTGTTCCGGGGCTTCGCCCCGGGCCGGGGGCTCCGCCACCCGGACCCCCGCAAGACCTCAGCTCGGCGGTCCCGGTGGTACCGGCGGCCGCGGACGTCCTGGTCCACCCGGACAAGCTCCTCGACGTCGCCCGGATCGTCGAAGAGCAGGCCAACGCCCTCGAGGACCAGCTGCTGACCCGGCTCGGCCAGCTGCGGATCGACGCGCCGTCCGCCGACGTGATCAGCACCCAGTCGATCGAAGCCTGGAACTCCCTGATCGCCGACGGCGACCGGTCCTACGCCGGGCAGGTCCGCGAATACGTCGCCGGGCTCAAGCGCCTCGTCTCGCAGCTGCGCGAAGCCGCGAAGGACTACAAGATCAGCGAAGAGGAAAAGGCGGCGGTGTTCGGTGACCGCGGCAAGCACGGTGTGTAGCCGAAGGGTGCGAATCACCGGGGGCGTGCTCGCGACGGTGGCGCTCGCCGGCTGCTCCGCGGGCACCGACGGCACCCCGTACCCGGTCGAGACAGCCGCGACGGCCGCGTCGCAGAGTGCCAAGGCGGCCCAGCTGCCGCAGCGGCCGGCCGACCTGCCGCTGCAGGGCGTCAACCTGTGCGAAGTCTTCCCCCAGGTGCAGCTCGACGCGCTGAAGATCACCAGCGCGCCTCGAGAAGCCACCGCCTCCAACGACGGCCCCACCTGCGTGTTCGACGCCGACGGCGCCGAGCCGGTGCACTCCTACCACGTGCGGGCGGTGTCCGCGGACCTCGACCAGTGGATCACCGGCGCCCGCAAGAAGAACAGCATGACCACCGAGCCGAAGACCATCGGTGGCTACCCGGCGCTGACGAACCACCGCGCGGCCGGCGACCCGGCCGACTGCGAGACGCTCGTCGGCGTGGCGAGGGGCCAGACGCTGGCCGTCCAGACCTTCGCCATCACCCGCGGCAAGCTCACGCAGCCGCAGCTGTGCGACATGTCGGCGCACGCCGCCGACCTGGCGCTGCAGTCCTTGAAAGCACGCAACTAGGGAGGGCGCGTGGAATTCTCCGAGCTCGCGGCCGGGATCCAGAACCACCGGTTCGACGGCTGGACCAACACCGCGATCGCCGACCAGATCACGCGGATGATCAACGGCGACGGCACCGGCAGCATCGGTACCGCCGTCGACGCGCTGAAGGCCGTCGCGACCGCGCTCGCCCACACCGACCAGACGCTGCGCGCGCAGCTGCTCAAGCTCGGCGTCGAGTGGCAGAGCCAGGCCGGAGGTGCGGCCAGCCAGGTGTTCACCGAGCAAGCCGGCTTCTCCCAGGACGCCACGACGAAGGTCGCGCACGCCGCGGAAATGGTGTTCGCGCAGGGCGAGGCGTTCAACCGGACCAAGTACAAGCTGCCGGACGCCGAGACGGTCCGGAAGGGCGCGGGCGGCTACACCCTCACCGACGGCGTGCTCATGAGCCTGATCGGCTTCGAGACCGACCACGCCCGGCAGGTCGAGGCCGCGAACAACGCCAAGGCCCAAGCGCAGCAGGCGTTGAACGAGTACGCGCAGGAAAGCGGCACGAACCTGCTCTCGACGCAGGCGCTGTCCGACCCGGAGTCGCTGAAGCTGGCCGCCCCGGGCGTCACGCCGGGGGTGCTCGACGTCGCCGGCGCCGCGGTCGCGGTGACGCCGGACGGCGGCGTGAAACCGGCCTCGGACAAGGTCCGGTCGGTGCACGTCGACCCGCCGGTGGTGCAGCCGGTGGCCCACACCGTCCACGCCGACCCGCCGACCCCGTTCTACGGCGTCGCGGCGCAGCAGCCGTCCCGGCCCGCGCAGCAGCCGCGGCAGACCGGGACCGGGGCGGCAGGCGCCCCGCCCGCCCAGCACACGACACCCAGCTCGTCGACGACGCCGTCGGGTGCGAAGGCGCCGACGTCGTCGCCCGGGCCGGGCTGGGTCCACACCCCGGGCCGCGCCACCTCCGGTGATCCTTCCGGCCGCTTCACCCCCGGTCCGGCGGCCGGTGGCCACGGCGAACCGTTCGTCCCACCGGGCGCGCCCGGTGCGCTGCCGCCCGGCTCGGCCCCGGCAACGGCGCCGATCAAGGCACTCGGTGGCGGGAGCACGTCCGGTGGTTCGACCGGTGGCTCGACCGGGATCGACAGTTCGACCGGCCGCACCCCGGACGGACTGCTGGCCAAAGGCCGCACGGTCGGCGCGATGCCGCAGGCCCCACTCCCGCCCGGCCAGTACACGGCCGAACGCGGTTTCGCGGGCAAGCCCGGCGCGACCCCCGGCGAAATCGGCGCGGGTGCGGCGGCGATCGGCGCGGGCGCGGCCGGCGGCGCGTTGAGCGGCGACAAGGAGCGGCAGCGGCGGGAGAAGGGCCAGTCCAAGGGCCCGGTGCGGCCGTTGCCGGTCGGCGAGCTGCCCGAGGAGGAAGCCGTCGCCCTGCGGAAGTCGGAGCAGATCAGCCCGAAGCAGCGGCCCGGCGAGACGAAGTTCCTCTCGGAGGCGGCGCCCCAGGAGGAGGACGCCGAGCACGTCCGCCGCTACGGCGTCGACGACCAGGACCTCTTCGCCGACCAGCGGATGGTTTCCCCCGACGTGCTCGGTGACCACGGCGGGGATGTGCGCTGACCGTGTCGCTCGTGCTGTCGGCCCTCGAGTTCGACGTGCTCTGGGAGTCCTTCGAACTGCCCCGGCGGCACGCCGCGCTCGACGTGCCGAGCGCCGGAACCACCCGCGGCGAACGGCTCGAGCTGGTCGAGTCGGCGTGGGCGTCGCTGACCGAGCGGCGCCTGGCCCGCAACCGGCGGGCGGCCGGCGAACTGGCCGACATGCTGCACCTGCTGGCGCGTCCCCGGTTCGGGATCGACGTGTGGGTGTGGGCGGAACGCGAGATCCGCGGCCGCGCGGTCAGCCTGCGCAGCCAGGCGGTGCTGGCCGTGGTCGACCACGGCGAGGTCTGGCTGATCCCGGCCACCGAGGACGGCCTGCCCGAAGCGGCGGTCTCGGTGGCGGGCGACCTGGGCCCGGGCGTCGGCCAGACGGTGAGCATCCCGTACGAGACGCTGACGTCCGCCGACGCGGCGGCGAAGGGCGACCCGAAGGCGCTGGTCACGGCGTTGGAAGACCGGGGGGTGCCGCTGTTCCAGGCCCAGGAGCTGTCGGGCATGCTGCTGGGCCAGGAGGCGCGCGGGCAGTTCGGCGCGGAACGCACCTCCCGCGACGGAATGGTGCACCGGGCGGACCGGGTGGTGGCGTTCTTCGACACGGACTCGGGCCGGTACCTGTTCCAGGTGGGCCGCGACCGCGACGGGCGGGACTGGGCCACGGTGACCCCGGCGGACAACGCCCTGCTGGCGACCAGGATCCGCGAACTGGTGGCGGAGGCCTGAGCCCCGCCGGGTGGAAGTTGGCGGAGATCCGTACCCGCACCCCGGGTGAAGTCATAAAGTAAGCGCGGGAACCGTCCTGGTCATGGCGACGTCTGACCGGGCGGAGACAAGATTTCCGAAGGGGATGACGAACCGTGCCTGTCTACGACCCGGACTCGATGGCCATCGCGGCCGGCCAGGTGGAGAAGCTGAAGGACGAGTTCGAAAAGTCCAAGCAGAAGGTCACCGGCCTGGACCACGAGAAGGAAAGCCCCTTCGGCGGCATGGACGAGACGGGTGACGCGCACGGCGCGGTCGGCAAGTTCAAGGACGGCGTGCACAGCCAGTTCGACGCCGCGGGCCGGCACATGGAGGCGCTGGGGTTCGCCATGCGCAAGGCCGCGGGACTGATCGCCGAGACCGACCAGGTCGGGGCGAGCGACCTCAAACTGCACGTCGACCAGTGAACCGGGGGGTCCGGGTGGCGAAGCCCCCGGCCGGGGCGAAGCCCCGTAAGACACCGAGCTGAGCAGGGGGCACCAGAGTGGGCTTGAACGGGGTCGGCGCCGGAACGCCGGACAATTGGGACGCCTTCATGAAGAAGGTCGACCAGGTCGAAAAGGTCGACCTGGGAAAAATCACCGCGGCGGCCGCGCAATTCCGCGACGCGAGCAAGAACGCCGGTGACCACAACGCTTCGCTGAAGGGCTCCACCGACGCGCTCGACGGGAAGGTGTGGGCCGGTCCCGCGGCCGACGAGTTCTTCAGGTACGTCCGGCAGGTCCGCGACGCCGGGACCAAGGTGCAGACCCACCTCGAGGACGTCGCCAAGGACCTCGACGACCTCGCGAAGACCCTCGAGCAGATCAAGAAGAACGTCGGGGACAAGCAGCTCGCCGCGGAAAAGGCGGTCAACGAGCGCAACGCCACGGCCGAAACGCAGATCAACAACGCCTTGGCCGCCGCGAAGAAGGCCCACGACGAAGGCAAGCCGGGGCCCAGCCCCAGCGCCGACCAGATCCTGGCCACCGCCAAGACCGACATCCACACCATCACGGCGGGCTTCGACGGCGACGTCACCGGACTGCAGACCCAGGCGGACACGGCGGTCAAGGCGTCGCAGAAGCTGATGTCCCAGCAGATCGAGGGCGGCTACGACCAGGTCCCCCTGCCGAGCAGTTCCGCCTCGGCCCCCAAGAGCACCGGCGGCATCCACAGCAACGGCTCGTCCCACGGCGGTGGTGGCGGCGGTGGTGGCGGCGGTGGCGGTGGTCTCGGGCCCAGTGGCGGGCCGCCCTCTTCGCCGCCTCCGGGCAATGTCCAGCAGTGGATCCAGGAAGCGATGAAGGCGCTTCAGGCCGCGGGAATTCCGGTTACGGACGCGGATATCCCCAAGATTTGGGCGATCATCCAGCACGAGTCGGGCGGGAATCCCAACGCCATCAACAACTGGGACTGCGTGCCACTGGACACGCAGATCGTGACCAGGCGTGGCCTCCTGAAGCACGACGCGGTCGAGGTCGGCGACGAGACGATCGGCTTCAACCCGGCCACCGGGCGCAGCGAGTGGACGCGGATCACCCGGGTCGTCCACCACGAAGACGCCGAGCTGGTCCGGATGGTCAACTCGCGCTGGCAGGCGACCACGACGCCGAACCACCGCTGGCTCACCCTCCCGCGGGTCAGCGTCAGGCGCCCGGACCTGCCGGCCGTCTGCCCGGAGGGTGGCTGGGAGCCGCGTGCGGCGGCGCAGCCGGAGAACGGCGTCGCGGTGCACCGGCGAAAGACGCACGGCTTCGTTTCGCCGAAGCAGGAGCACCGGTACGCGACCGAACCTGGCTTCGTCACGACCGAGGACGTCCGCTCGCGCGACCGGATCCTCCTGGCGGCGCCCGCCGCGACCGCATCGTCGCTGGACATCAGCGTGCCGGAAGCGGCGATTCTCGGGTGGATCGCCGGTGACGGTCACATCGAGACCCGGCAGCACCGCCCGACCATGTCCATCGCGCAGTCGAAGCCCGAAATGGTGGCGAAGCTCCGCCGGCTCCTCGACGGCGTGCCGCACGCGGTGTACGTCGACGACCGCGGCGGGTGCGGACCCCGGCACCAGTTCCGGCTGGACCACGACTACGCCCGGGATCTGCTGGCGCGCGCCGGGAACCCCAAGTCCGATGCGGTCGCTCAGGTCCTGGCGATGTCCACCGGACAGCGCGAGGCGTGGCTCGAAGCGATCACCGACGCCGAGGGCACCCGATACGTGCGGCCCGGGTACTCGCGACCTCAGGTGGTCCTCTACCAGGGACCCGGTGCCGTCCTCGACGCGATCGCGCTGGCCGGTTACCTGTCCGGAGCACGGCCTCGGGTGCTCCCCGTGGCACGGAAGAACCAGCCGGAAACCTGGCGTCAAGAATTCTCCGTGCACCTGAACAACCCGATCATCACGGGTGCCTTCCTGCGGAAGGAAGCCGCCGGCCGCGGCGACGTGTGGTGCGTGACCACGGAGCTGGGCACGTGGACGGCCCAGGAAGGTGACCACATCTTCTTGACCGGCAATTCCAATGCGGCCGCCGGGCACCCGTCCAAGGGGCTCATGCAGTGCATCGACTCGACGTTCAACGCCCACAAGCTGCCCGGGCACGACAACATCTACAACCCGGTCGACAACATCATCGCCGGTGTCCGGTACTCCTTCGACCGGTACGGCGGCCTCGACAACGTGCCGGGCATCAAGGCCATGGCCCACGGTGGCGCCTACCGCGGTTATTGATCACGAAGCCGGGCGGGAGCTCCCGGATCGGTCACGATCGGCACAGTAGCCTGGCCGCATGGTCGACCTCGGAGCCTTCGCCGGGCCAGCGCTGCGGGCCGGCGTTCCGCCCTTCCACGTCATGGACGTCCTGTCCGCGGCCGGCGCCCGGCAGCGCAGCCACGGCGACCTCGTCTCGCTCGCGGCCGGGCAGCCGTCCGCGCCCGCGCCGAAGCCCGTTCTCGAGGCCGCCCAAGCCGCGCTGAACGAACACACCCTCGGCTACACCGAGCAACTCGGCCTCCCGGAGCTGCGCGAGGCAGTCGCCGGGCACTACCGGAAGCGGTACGACGTCGACGTCCAGGCGCACGACGTCGTCCTGACCACCGGGTCGTCCGGGGGCTTCCTGCTCGCCTTCCTCAGTGCCTTCGACCCCGGGGCCAAGGTCGCGATGGCGCGGCCCGGCTACCCGGCCTACCGCAACCTGCTCTCCGTCCTCGGCTGCGAGGTCGTCGAGTTCGCCGCCACCGCCGAGACGAACTTCCAGCCCACCGTGGCCCTGCTCGACGAGCTCGGGCCGATCGACGGCCTGATCGTCGCCAGCCCGAGCAACCCGACCGGGACCGTGCTGCCGCCCGGGGAGCTCGCCGCGATCACCGGCTGGTGCGCGTCGCACGGCGTCCAGCTGATCAGCGACGAGATCTACCACGGCATCTCCTACGGTGCCGAGCTCGACTGTGCCTGGCAGTACGGCCGTGAGCCGATCGTGCTCGGCAGCTTCTCGAAGTACTTCGCGATGACCGGCTGGCGGCTCGGCTGGATGCTGGTGCCGCAGCGCCTGCACCGCGCGGTCGACGTCCTGACCGGCAACTTCACCATCTGCCCGCCCGCGGTTTCGCAGTACGCGGCCCTCGCCGCCTTCACGCCCGAGGCGTACGCGGAAGCCGACGCGCACGTCGAGCGGTACCGCGCCAACCGCGACCGCCTCTTCGCCGGCCTGAAGAACATCGGCCTCGACAAGCTCGCGCCGGCCGACGGCGCCTTCTACGCCTACGCCGACGTCAGCGCCTACACCGAAGACAGCCTGAGCTGGTGCCAGCGGCTGCTCGCCGACACCGGGCTCGCCATCACCCCCGGCGTCGACTTCGACCCGGTCGACGGCGGCAAGTACGTCCGGTTCTCCTTCGCCGGCAGCGCCGAGGACATCGACGAAGGGGTCCGCCGCCTGGGTGCCTGGCTGGCCAGGGGGAACCCTGAATAAACCCCGAACGTTGGCCGTGCGAGGGGAGTTTCACCGCCGCAGGTGGCACTGTGTAGCCATCGGGCCGGTGAGGCCACGGGGAAGCATCGGAGGAACCATGTTCTGGAAGATCGTCGGCGCCCTGGTCGTCGCTTGGGTGGCGTTCATGGTGCTGGGCGCCGTGATCGGCTTCGTGTTCAAGGCCGTCCTGTGGATCGCCATCATCGGCGGCATCGCCTTCCTCGGCGCGGCCGGCTACAAGGCCATCACCGGCGGCAAGAAGGACCCCCGGCGCATCAACCGCTACTGAGCCTCAAGGAATCCGCGCCACGCCGCCCAGTGCCGTCCAGTTGACCGGCGTCAGCGGCGCCAGGCGCGGCCCGTCCGGCCACCACAGGTGTGGCGCGGTCAGCCCGGGCTCGAGCAGGTCGAGGCCGTCGAAGAACGACGTGATCTCGGCCCGTGTGCGGTAGCGCGTGTCGAGCCCGATGCGGCCGAAGCGGTCCTGCAGGGACGTCGCGACGGCGGCCGCGTCGGAGCCGTCGTCCGGGTTGTGCTGGTGCAGCAGGATCAGGTACGAGCCCGGCGCCAGCGCGCCGACGTAGGACTTGACCACCTGCTGCGCCTGCTGGAGGTCGGCGATGTGGTCGACGACGCCGCAGAGCACGAGCCCGGCGGGCCGGTCGAAGTCGATGAACCGGGCGACCCCGGCGAGCGTCTCGCCGGGGTTCAGCGGGTCGGTGCCGCAAATGTGCGTGAAGTCGTTGTCGACGAGCAGGGCGCGGCCGTGCGCCTCCACCACCGGGTCGTCGCCGACGTAGACGACGTGCGCCTCCGGGTTGTACTTCTGCGCCACCTGGTGGGTGTTCTCCGCGGTCGGGAAACCGGAAGCGAGGTCGAGGAACTGGTCGACGTCCAGCCGCTCGGTCAGGTAGCGGACGGCGCGCACCAGCCACTGCCGCACTTCCCGCGCCATGGCCGGGGCTTCCGGCGCGATCGCCGTCAGCTGCCGCAGGACGGCGCGGTCGGGCTCGTAGTGGTTCTGCCCGCCCATCAGCGCGTCGGTGACGCGCGCGACGCTCGGCCGTTCGAAGTCGACGCGGGCCGACGGTCGTTCGCTCATCGCCATGGGCACCTACCGGGGGAGTGTGGGACGCCCAGCCTAGAACACGGAGATCACGGCGGGTAGGCGGCCGTGCGGCGTGGGTGAGTTTCAGTCCAGCCAGGCGCGGGCCGCGTCGGCGCCGTTCCACACGTGCGCCCGGATCCCGACCGCCCGCGCTCCCTCCACATTGGACTCGCGGTCGTCGAAGAACAGGCAGTCGGCCGGTTCGGCGCCGAGCTCGTCGAGCAGGATGCGGAAGATCTTCGCGTCCGGCTTGGCGCAGCGGACGTCGCCCGAGAACAGCGTGACGCGGAAGTGCCGCGCCCAGTCCTGCGCGCGGACCCATTCGCCGAACGCGACCGGCGCGTTCGAGAGCAGCGCCAGGTTCGCGCCTGCGTCGGAGAGTGCTTCGAGCAGCGCCGCCGACGACGGCTCCAGGTGACCCCAGCCCTCGACGTCGATGCGGGTCAGCTCGGCCGACAGCGCCTCGTCGACGGGGACGCCCACCGCGTCGCCGACGGCCTGCCAGTACTCGAGCGGGGTGCTGCCGGTGTCGTACGGGATCCGGTACTCCCAATACGCCTTCAGGAACTCCGGCAGCGGCGCACGCATCGCCGCAGCCAGGTCGGGGAGGGCGGCACTCGGCTTGCTGAGCACGTCGCCGTAGTCGAACACGATCCAGTTCATCGGGTCCCCAGACTCTTCAGGCGCCGGTCTTGATCCGGCGCAGGGCTTCTTCGACGTCGGTCGCGCTCAGGTCCCGGTGGGTGACGAACCGGACCTTGCCGGCCATCGGCACCGCGCGGATCCCGAGCGAGTCGAGCCAGGCCAGTGCGGTCGGGATGTCGGGTACCTCGGCGAGCACGATGTTGGTGTCGGGGTCGTTGGTCGGCCAGCCGTGCTCGCGCAGGCCGCCGGCGAGCCGCTGGGCGTTCTCGTGCGACTCGGCCAGCTCCGGGACGCGGTCCAAGGCGATCAGGCAGGCTGCGGCCAGGACGCCGCCCTGCCGGACGCCGCCGCCGAGCATCTGCCGCATCCGGCGGGCCCGCTCGACGAACGCCGTGCTGCCCGCGACGACCGAGCCGACCGGTGCGCCGAGACCCTTGCTGAAGCAGGCCGACACGGTGTCGACGCCGACGGTCAGCGCGGCGGGCGGCACTTCGAGCGCGACCGCGGCCTGCCAGAGCCGGGCGCCGTCGAGGTGCACGGTCAGGCCGGCTTCCTTGGCGACGGACAGCAGCTGGGCGTGCTCGTCGGGCGGCGTCACCGCGCCACCGGCCGCGTTATGGGTGTTCTCGAGGCAGAGCAGGGTTGTCCGTAATGTGAAGTACGGCCCGGGTTGTCCGATCGCGGCCGCGAGGGCGTCGGGCGATGGGCGGCCCGGGCCGCCGTCGTGCTCCAGGATGTCCGGCATGCCGCCGGCCAGCCACGCCGCCGAGCCCAGCTCGTTGACCAGCACGTGCGCGCCCCGGGTGGCGAGGAACCGGTCGCCGCGCTGCAGGTGCAGGCTCAGCGCGATCAGGTTGGCCATGGTCCCGCTCGGCACCCAGAGGGCGGCCGGCATGCCCAGGACGTGCGCCGCCCGCTCCTCCAGCGCCGCGACCGTGGGGTCGCGCTCGAGGACGTTGTCCCCGACCTCGGCGGAGGCCATCGCGGCCCGCATCGTGTCATCCGGCCGGGTGACGGTGTCGGAGCGGAAGTCCAGCAGGGACGGCGTGAAGGTCACGGAGCGATCACATCACACCCACCTCCCGGGGATCAACGAGCCTTGGAGTGGTCGAACCCACTCGGTCCGTGCAACCGTGGACGCCCCTGATTCCGTCCTCCCGGGCGACCGACAACAGAGCGGAGCACGACTGCGCGTGGACCAGCGCGACGAGCAGGAGTTCGCGGAGTACTTCGCCGCCAGGCGGGACGCCGTGCGCCGGACCGCGTACATGCTCTGCGGCGACTGGCACCGGGCGGACGACCTCGCGCAGACGGCGTTCGTCGCACTGCACCGGAGGTGGAAGAAGATCAGGGATCGCGCGGCGACCGACGCGTACGTCCGCACGACGCTCGTCCGGGCGTCGATCGACGAATCGCGGCGTCCGTGGCGGCGCGAGTGGCAGACCGAGACGCTGCCGGAGCCGTCCGACGACACGCCCGGTCTCGACGATCTGGTCGCGACCAGGGAAGACCTGCTCGCGGCGCTGAAGGAAGTGCCGCCCAAGCAGCGGGCGGTGCTGGTCATGCGGTTCTTCGAAGGACTCGACGTGACCGGCGCGGCGAAGGCGCTGGGCTGCAGCGAAGGCAACGTGAAGAGCCAGACCGCCCGCGGGCTGGCGAACCTGAGGCAGGTCCTCGAACGGGAGGTGGAGAGCAATGGATGAGCAGGAGCTGCGCTCGTTGTTCTCCGCCGCGCCCCCGGAGGCGCCGTCGCCGACGTTCACCCAGGACGACGTCGTCCGCGAATCCCGCCGCCAGACCGTGCGCCTGCGCAACCGGATCACCGCCGGCGTGAGCGCGGCCGCGCTGGTCGTCGTCGGGTTCGGTGCGTACGGGGTGCTTTCCGGGGGTACCCCGCAATCACTGACCGCGGCGAAGGACAACGCCGCGCCCGCGCAATCGGGACCCGGCTCCGGGCAACCGGGCGACGGCTCGATGCGTCCCCAAGTCGGTGGGGAGTCACCGAACTTCTCGTCCCAGCCACCTCAGCAGGGGGGTGCTGGGGACGGGAAGACCGGCCAGCTGGCCGAAGGCGCCTCCGGGTGCGAACAGGTGGACGGGGAGCTCGCCATTGCCCTCGCTGGCGAGCTCCCCGGCCACTTCGCCGCCACCCAGGCCGTCCCGGGCGGCGCCTGTTCGACGGCGTCGCGGTCCGCCGGGTTCCGGGTTCCGGGTGGCGAAGTCGCCGCGGCGGTGTACCCGAAGGGCATCCCGGTGGCCGTCAAGTCCCAGCCCCCCGGCACGGTCACGGCCCAGGTGGGCACCGCGTCCGGTGGCGTGCTGGTGCTGCTCAGCGCGCCTTCCGTCGGGGCGAAAGCGCCGTACGCGGCCCAGGTGGGCCAGTTCGCGCACGATCTCGCGCCCCGCTTCTGAGCCCGGGTCCGCCCGGTTGGCAGAATGACCGGCCATGACCGCTGCGACCACCCCCAAGGGGGAGCGACGGCGCGCCGCGCTCGTCGAGGCCGCCGCGAAACTGCTCGTCGAGGGCGGGTTCGACGCCGTGCGGCACCGGGCGGTGGCCGAGCGGGCCGGCCTGCCGCTCGCGTCCACGACGTACTACTTCGACTCCCTGGAAGATCTGGTCACGGCGGCCGTCGAGCACCACGGGAACGCCGAGCTCGCGACCGGCCGCCGCCGGCTGGAGGAGCTCGCGACCCGCAACCGCGGGGTGCAGGCGACCGTCGACCTGGTGCTGGACCTGCTGCTCGGGCCGGAGAGCGGGGACCCGGTGGCCGACGCCGAAGCGGTCCTCCTGCGGTACGAGCGGCTGGTCGCGACCGGCCGCCGCCCGTACCTGCGGCCGCTGATGCGGACGCTGTCGGCCCAGCTCAACGAGCTGCTGACGGAGATCTTCGCCCGCTCCGGCACCCCGGTCACCGACACCGAGCTGGAGCGGCTGGTCGCGCTGGTCGACGGCGCGGTCGTCAACGCCCTGATCGCGGTCGACCCGGAACCCCGCGCCGCCGCCTCCCGCATGCTGCAAGCGGCCCTCGAAGTTCCGTGAATGCCACCTTCACGGCGTGGGGGCGGTGGCGGTGCGTTGGGCTTTCTCGAGGTCGTCGTGGGCTTTTGTGACCAGGGCGAGCATCGCCTGCTCGGCCGCGGCCGGGTCGCCCGCGACGATCGCGTCGAACACCTTCCGGTGGCTGGGCACCGGGTCCTCCGCCGGCGACGCGCTGTGCACCAGCTTGTCGCGCTCGGCCAGCCCGATCGCGATGATCCGTTCCATCCGCATCAGGAAGTTGTTGTGGGTGGCGGTCATCAGCCGCCGGTGGAAGGCGAGATCGGCCTGGACGCTCGCCTCGGGGTCGTCGCCCGCCGCGGCCATGTCGGCCAGCGCCTCCCGCAGTGACTCGATGTCCTCCTCCGACGCGCGCCCGGCGGCGATCCGGGCGGCGGCGGGCTCGACGACCGCTCGGACCTCGCTGAGCTCCTCGAGCAGTCCCGGGTCGTCGGCGGCCGCGGTCTGCCAGCGCATGACGTCGGCGTCGAGCAGGTTCCACTTCTCGCGCGGCTGGACGAACGTGCCGCGCTTCTGCCGGGCGTCGATCATGCCCTTGGCGGCCAGCACCTTCAGCGCTTCACGCAGTGCGGTCAGGCTGATGTCGAGCTCTTGGCGCAGCGCGGGCAGGTCCAGGACGGTGCCGTCGCCCCACTCGTCGGAGAGGATCCGCCTGGCCAGGGTCTCCACGGTCTGGCCGTGCAGCCCGCGTGGCCGGTGTTCGGTCAATGGAGGGCCTCTCAGCTGGCAGTTCGTGACGGCCGCATCCTACGCCGCAAACGAAGTCGTCATGAATTACGGAATCCCGACGCTGCCTTCGTCCTATGTGGACGAAACCGGCAGCACGAACGTCGGTGACCCCGTCGGGTAGTACCGCAGCTCCGCCTCGCCGGACGCGGTCAGCGTGAACGCCGTGATCGCGTCCTCCGACTGTGCGGCCACGTAACAAGTTCCGTCCACCAGTGCGAAGTGCCGCGGGTTCGCTCCGCAGGGCTGGTCGGCCACCGCGGCCGCGTCGTCGAGGGCGAACTCCGTCACGCAGTCGGGCCCGCGGTTCGACACGTACATGCGTGAGCCGGTCAGCTCCAGGTGTGCCACCAGGTTCGGCTCGGAAGGCGGCGAGAACGTCGACGACGTCGTCGACACCACCGAGAAGGCACCCGGCGACGTTTCTCGGACCGTCACCAGCGTCCCGGCCAGCTCGCCGACGACGTACGCCAGGTCCGTGCCCGGCCGCCGCACCAGCTGACGCGGTCCCGTGCCCGGTGGCAGCGAAGACACCGCCAGTGGCGCCAGCCCGCCCGACGACGTCAGCGTGTAGCTGCGGATCTCGTCCGTGCCCAGGTCGACCGCGCTCACGATGGAGGGGCCGGGGACTGCCATGTGGACGTGCGCGGCCTCCTGACGATCCGGGTCCGGGCCGCGGCCGCTGTGCTGGACCAGAGCCGTCCGCGACTCGACTGAACCGGACGCGGACAAGGAGAACACCGCCAGGCTGCCACCGGTGTAGTTGGCGCACAGCAGGAAGCGGCCGTCCGGCGTCACCGCCAGGTGGCACGGGTGCGCGCCGCCCGTCTCGGCCGTCCCCAGCACCGACAACGCGCCGGAAGCATCCCAAGACAGCGCCGTCACGGCCCCGGCAGAGGTCTCGTTCGCCGCGTACAGCACCGGCAACGACGGGTGGCGCACCAGCCACGACGGCGACTCCAGCGGCAGGGAACCGACTTCCTCGAGCGCACCCGAAGGCGACCGCGAGAACGTCGTGATCCCGGTGCCGTTCCCCGCGTCGCCGGTGTAGCACCCGACGAAGACCAGCTCAGCCATGCATGCTCCTCAGCAACGTCTCGATCCGGAGGTCAGCGTGGCACGTGTCCGGGTCGCATACCTTCGGTAGACGGTGGAATCGTAATTTAGTATTTATTGTCGACGGTGGTTCCGGAGAGGGAGACGGCGATGTCCACACGCACGGCGGTGGTGACCGGAGCGGCATCCGGGATCGGCGCTGCGACGGCACGGAGACTGCTCGGCGACGGCTACCGCGTGCTGGGCGTCGACATCGCCGAACTCCCCGACGGCGTCGTCCCGGTCCGCGGCGACGTCCGGGACGACGCGACCTGGGCGGCCATCGGCGAGGTCGACGCCCTGGTCAGCAACGCCTACGTGCCCAGCACCGGGCCGCTGCACGAGATCGGCCGCGCCGAGTGGCAGCGCCAGCTCGACGTCAACCTGACCGGCGCGTACCTCGCCGTCCGGGCCTGCCTGCCGTCGCTGCGGGCCCGGCGCGGCGCGGTCGTGCTGGTCTCGTCGGTGCACGCGCACTTCGGCCTGCCGGGCCACCCCGCGTACGCCGCGAGCAAGGGCGCGCTGGTCGCGCTGGCCCGGCAGCTGGCCGTCGAATACGCCCCCGGCGTGCGGGTCAACTCGGTGCTGCCGGGGCCGGTGCTCACCGAGGCCTGGAACGGCATCGCGCCGGAGGACCGCGAGCGCAGCGCGCGGGCGACGCCGGCCGGCCGGCTCGGGCGGCCGGACGAAGTCGCGAACGTGATCGCGTTCCTGCTCTCGGACGCCGCGTCGTTCGTCACCGGGGCCGAGCTGACCGTCGACGGCGGCTGGTCCGCCGCCAAGGATTCCGCGTAGATGGGGGAGACCGGTGAAGATCACCGCGATTGAGACGTTCCTGGTCGCGCCGCGCTGGCTGTTCCTCAAGCTCAGCACCGACGAGGGGATCAGCGGCTGGGGCGAGCCCGTGGTCGAGGGCCGGGCGGAGACCGTGCGCGCGGCCGTGCAGGAGCTGTCGGAGCTGCTGATCGGCCAGGACCCGCTGCGCATCGAGGACCACTGGCAGGTGCTGCGCCGCGGCGGGTTCTACCGCGGCGGCCCGGTGCTCTCCAGCGCGCTCGCCGGGTTCGACCAGGCGTTGTGGGACATCGCCGGCAAGGTCCGCGACGCGCCGGTGCACGAGCTGCTCGGCGGCCCGGTCCGCGACCGCGTCCGCGTCTACAGCTGGGTCGGCGGCGACCGCCCCGCCGACATCCGCGAAGCCGTGGCCGCGCAGGTCGAAGCGGGCTTCACCGCGGTGAAGATGAACGTCGCCGGCCCGCTGACCGCGATCGCGTCGCCCGCCGAAGTCACCGCCGCCGTGGCGCGCGCGTGGGAGGCGCGGGAGGTGCTCGGCCCGCACCGCGACCTCGCGATCGACTTCCACGGCCGCGTCTCGCCCGCGATGGCGCGCCGGCTGGTCAAGCTGCTCGAAGACGTCCAGCCGATGTTCGTCGAGGAGCCGGTGCTGCCGGAGACGCAGGGCGACGCGCTGCGCGCGGTCGTCGAGGCGTCCACGGTGCCGATCGCGGTCGGCGAGCGGCTCTACTCGCGCTGGGAGTTCAAGCCGGTGCTCGACGCCGGGGTCGCGGTGGTCCAGCCCGACCCGTCGCACGCCGGCGGCATCTCCGAGCTGCGGCGGATCGGCGCGCTGGCCGAAATCTACGGCGCTTCGCTGGCCCCCCACTGCCCGCTCGGGCCGATCTCGCTGGCTGCGTCGCTGCAGGTCGCCTTCGCGACGCCGAACTTCCTGATCCAGGAACAGAGCGTGGGCATGCACTACCACGAGGGCCGGGAGCACGGGTACCTCGTCGATCCGTCGATCTTCGCCTTCCAAGACGGCTACGCGGCCCGTCCGCTCAAGCCCGGCCTCGGCATCGAGGTCGACGAAGCGGCCGTCCGCCGCGCGGACGAGGTGGGCCACACCTGGCGCTCGCCGGTCTGGCGCCACGACGATGGGAGCCTCGCCGAATGGTGAAAGCGCTTCACCGCCGGCGATGGGTTTTCTGAGAACATGCGGCGTGACCTCCACCGCCACCCAACGGCGCAGCCTGACCGCCACGGTCCTCGCGCTGACCATCGCCGCCCTGCTGCCTGCGACCGCGCAGGCGCAGGAGACCCCGTCGCCGGAGTGCCCCGCCAACTTGGACTGCCGGTTCGTGCCGGCGGGGTACGACTGGTCCAGCGCCGACCACAGCGACCCCAACAACTACGGCAACTACGACCCCGCGAACCGGCCGGCCGACGGCCAGAAGATCCAGTACATCGTCATCCACGACACCGAAAGCGCGCCCGGCAGCGGCGTCAGTCCGTACGACCAGGCCATCGCCACCTTTCAGAAGCCCGAAAGCGGTTCCAGCGCGCACTACGTGATCCGTTCGTCCGACGGCCAGGTCACGCAGATGGTGCCGACCGAGGACGTCGCCTGGCACGCCGGCAACTGGACGATGAACGAGCACTCGATCGGCATCGAGCACGAGGGCATCGCGGCCCAGGGCGGTACCTGGTACACCGAGGAGATGTACCGCGCGTCCGCGGACCTGGTGAAGTACCTCGCGGCGAAGTACCACATCCCGCTGGACCGGCAGCACATCATCGGCCACGAAGACGTTTCCCGCGAGCGCACCAAGAACTTCGCGGCGGCGCACTGGGACCCGGGCCCCTACTGGGACTGGGCGCACTACATGGACCTGCTCGGTGCGCCGATCAAGGCCACCGGTTCCGCGGACAGCCAGGTCGTCACGATCAACCCGGACTACGCGACGAACCAGCCGCCGATGACCACCTGCACCGCGGGCACCTGCACGCCGCTGCCGGCGCACGGCGCGAACTTCGTCCACCTGCGCACCGCGCCGGACGAGACCGCGCCGCTGATCACCGACCCCGTGGTGCACCCGGACGGCTCGCCCGGCACGACCGCGATCGACGACTGGAGCGACAAAGCGGTCGCGGGCCGTTCCTACGCACTCGCCGGTGAGCAGGGCGACTGGACGGCGATCTGGTACGGCGGGCAGAAGGCGTGGTTCGCCAACCCCGGCCACCGCGCGACCGTGCCCGGCCGCGGCTTGCTGCTGACCGCTCCCGACGGCGTCGCGTCGGTGCCGCTGTACGGGCGGGCGTTCCCCGAGCAGTCCGAGTACCCGGCCGCGATCCCGTTCGACCCCATCTGGACCGTCGCGCCGATCCCGTGGACGCTGCCCACGGGTCAGAACTACGTGGCGACCGGCAGCTTCCGGGCGGAGAACTACTACGCCCGGTTCGACCCGGCGGGCGTGCCGGCCAACCACACGCTCGTCACCGGCGGCACCACGTACTTCCAGCTCTCCTACAACCACCGGGTCGTGTACGTGAAGGCGTCCGACGTCAAGGCGCTGCCCTACGAGTCCTGACCGGTGCGGTGGCGGCCCGCAACCCGGGCCGCCACCGCGCTGACCTGCGCAGGTAGGGTGAGGTGCGTGACGGACAAGCCCCGTATTCCGAACGTGCTCGCCGCCCGCTACGCCTCGGCGGAGCTGGTCTCGCTCTGGTCGCCGGAGCAGAAGGTCGTCCTGGAGCGGCAGCTCTGGCTCGCCGTCCTCAAGGCGCAGAAGGACCTCGGCGTCGAGGTGCCGGACGGCGTTGTCGAGGCTTACGAGCGCGTCCTCGGGCAGGTCGACCTCGAATCGATCGCCGCTCGCGAGCGCGTCACCCGCCACGACGTCAAGGCGCGGATCGAGGAGTTCAGCGAGCTCGCCGGGCAGGAGCACGTCCACAAGGGCATGACCTCGCGCGACCTCACCGAGAACGTCGAACAGCTGCAGCTGCTCCGTTCCCTCGAACTCGTGCGGACCCGCGTCGCCGCCGTGCTGGCGCGGCTGGCCGCCCTCGCCGTGGAGCACGCCGACACCGTCATGGCCGGGCGCTCGCACAACGTCGCCGCGCAGGCCACCACCCTCGGCAAGCGGTTCGCCACGGCGGCCGACGAGCTGCTGGTCGCCTTCGAGCGGCTCGACAACCTCATCGAGCGGTACCCGCTGCGGGGCATCAAGGGCCCGGTCGGCACCGCGCAGGACATGCTCGACCTGCTCGGCGACGAGTCCACTTTGGACCAGCTGGAAGACCGCGTGATGCAGCACCTCGGCTTCAACCGGCGGTTCGTCAGCGTCGGCCAGGTGTACCCGCGCTCGCTCGACTTCGACGTGCTGTCCGCCGTGGTCCAGCTCGCCGCGGCGCCGTCCAGCCTGGCCAAGACGATCCGGCTGATGGCCGGCCACGAGCTGGTCACCGAGGGCTTCAAGCCCGGCCAGGTGGGCTCGTCCGCCATGCCGCACAAGATGAACACCCGCTCGTGCGAGCGCGTCAACGGTCTCGCCGTCGTGCTGCGCGGCTACCTGTCGATGATCGGCGAGCTGGCCGGCGACCAGTGGAACGAGGGTGACGTCTCCGACTCGGTCGTCCGCCGCGTCGCGCTGCCGGACGCGTTCTTCGCGCTCGACGGCCTGCTGGAGACGTTCCTCACGGTGCTGGCCGAGTTCGGCGCCTTCCCGGCGGTGATCGAACGTGAGCTGGATCGCTACCTGCCGTTCCTCACCACGACGAAGGTGCTGATGGCGTCGGTCCGCGCCGGCGTCGGGCGTGAAACGGCCCACGAAGCGATCAAGGAGCACTCCGTCGCCGTCGCGCTCGAGATGCGCGAAGGCCGCGCCGAGAACGACCTGCTCGACCGGTTCGCCGCCGATGCCCGCATCCCGCTCGACCGCGGTGAGCTGGACAAACTCCTCGCCGACCGGATTTCGTTCACCGGCACGGCCGGGCGGCAGGTCGCGCAGGTGGCCGAGCGCGTCGCGCAGGTCCTCGAGCGGTACCCCGAGGCCGCCGGGTACGTGCCGCAGCCGATCCTGTGAGCTGACGCACCTGTCCACGAAGTGGAACGAATCCACTCGAACGGGCGAAATCCCTAGTCTCGATCGCTGAACCCGGAGCGCCGAGCCGCCCACCCAGCGGCCCGGCGTGCTTCCATCGCGCCTCACGCGCGCTCAACCACGGAAGAAGCGATGAGATCCACGCTGTCGAAAATCGCCGCGGTCGTCACCGCGGGCGCGTTGACGCTGACCCTGGCCGCGTGCGGTGGCTCGAGCACCCCGGCCGCGGGGCAGACCCTGCGCGTCGGGACGCTGAGCGACGCCCCGCCGTCGATCTACCTGGAGAACGGCCGCTTCACCGGCTACGACAACGAGCTGCTGCGCGACATCGCCAAGCGTGAGGGCTTCGAGGTCGAGTTCGTCGGCACGGAGTTCTCCAGCCTGCTGGCCGGCGTCGCGACCGGCAAGTTCGACATCGGCAGCTCGACGATTTCCAGCACCGAGGCGCGCAAGAAGACGGTCGCGTTCTCCAACGGCTACAACACCGGCTTCACCACGGTCGTCACGGCGAAGGGCGCCAACCTCAAGGACGTCGCTGCGCTGGGCGGGAAGCGGCTCGGCGTGGTCCAGGGCTCGGTGCAGGACGAGTTCGCGGGCAAGGTCGCCGGCGCCCAGGTCGTCCGCTTCCCGGACTACAACGCCGGGTTCGCGCAGCTCAAGAACGGCACGCTCGACGGCTGGGTCGTCCCGCAGGACATCGGCCAGAAGTACCTCGACCAGAACCCGGGTGTTCCGCTGGAACTCGGGTACACCGTCGAGGACAAGGACACGCCCTCGGCGTTCGCGGTGGCCAAGAAGAACACGGACCTGCTGAACAAGCTGAACGACGGCCTCGCGAAGGCCGTCGCGGACGGCACGGTCGCCCGCATCTACGCGCAGTTCTACAAGAACACGCCGCTGTCGAAGGAACTCCGGCAGGGCGGCCCCGGCCTCCCGGTGAAGAACGTGGGTGTGTGACGTGAAGAAGCTGATCGTCACCGTGCTGGCCGCCGCCCTCACGCTCACCGCGTGCGGCGGTGGTTCCGGCAGCGCTTCCCCGGCGCTGCGTGTCGGCACCCTCAGCGACGCGCCGCCGAACATCTTCCTGAAGGACGGCAACTACACCGGCTTCGACAACGAGCTGCTCAAGGCCATCGCGGCCAAGCAGAACCTGAAGCTGGAGTTCGCCGCGACCGACTTCTCCGCGCTGCTCGGGCAGGTCGCGTCGGGCCGCTACGACATCGCCAGCTCGGCGATCGCGCAGACCGACGAGCGCAAGAAGACGGTCGACTTCTCGGCGGCCTACGACTTCGAAACGATGAGCATCCAGGCCACGCAGGGCACGCCGGTCACCGATGAGAAAGGCCTGGCCGGCAAGCGCGTCGCCGTCATCCAGGCGACCGTCGGCGACCACTGGCTGACCAGCACGGTGCCCACCGCGCAGGCCGTGCGGTTCCCCGACTACGCCGCCGCGCTGACCGCGTTGAAGAGCGGCGCCGTCGACGCGTACATCCTGGACCAGAGCATCGCCGAGAAGAACGTCACGGACAACCCGGACGCCAAGCTCGTCGTCGTGAAGAGCTTCACCACCGATGTGCCGCACGGCTTCGCGGTGAAGAAGGGCAACACCGAGCTGCTCGGCAAGATCGACGCCGGGCTCAAGCAGGTGATCTCCGACGGGACCTGGCTTAAGCTGCACCAGCAGTTCCTGCCGACCGCTCCGGTGCCGGCCGGGTTCCAGGGTTAGGAGAAGCATGAAGAAGACACTGGTCACGGCGCTCACCGCGACCTTGCTGGCCGCGCTCACGGCGTGCGGCGGCTCGGACAGCGGCGAAGGCAAGACCCTGCGCGTCGGCACGCTGAGCGACTCGAAGCCGAACGCCTACCAGGAGAACGGCAACTACACCGGGTTCGACAACGAGCTCCTGAAGGCCATCGCGGCCAAGGAAGGCCTGAAGCTGGAGTTCGCCGCGACGGAGTTCTCGGCCCTGCTCGGCCAGGTCGCGAACGGCACGTTCGACATCGGCAGCTCGGCGATCTCCCAGACCGACGCCCGCAAGAAGACCGTCGACTTCTCGGCGCCGTACAACTACCAGTCCCTCGGCATCGAAGCCAAGGAGACCGCCGGCATCACCGACGAGAACTCCCTGGCGGGCAAGCGGATCGGCGTCGTCCAGGGCACGGTCTCGGACACCTGGCTCGGCTCGAACGCGCCGACCGCGCAGGCCGTCCGCTTCCCGAACGACGCCGCCGCGCTCAACGCCCTCAAGACCGGCGCGATCGACGGCGCAGTGTTCGACCAGGCCACCGCCGAGGACTACGCGAAGAACAACGCCGACGCGAAGCTCAAGGTGACCAAGGCGATCACGACGACCATCCCGCACGGGTTCGCCTTCAAGAAGGGCAACACGGACCTGATCAACAAGATCAACGACGGCCTGAAGAAGGTCATCGCGGACGGCACGTGGGTCAAGGTGCACGACCAGTTCGAGCCCACCGCACCCGTGCCGGCGGAGTTCAAGGCGGGGCAGTAGTCCACTGTGAACAAGTCAGTAGCGCGAAGCGCTTCCGTTGAGGGTGGGGGTGGGTGACGGGTGGGAGACTTCGTCAACACCTTCCTGGACTGGGACTACATCTCCCAGGTCCTGCCGGACCTGCTGAAGACCGGCCTGCTGAACACGCTCATCCTGTCGGTCTCCTCGGCGCTGATCGGCACCGTGCTCGGCATGCTGCTGGCGGTGATGGGCCTGTCCACCAAGTGGTGGCTGCGCTGGCCCGCCCGGATCTACACCGACGTCTTCCGCGGGCTGCCGGCCATCCTGACGATCCTGCTGATCGGCCAGGGGCTCGGCACGCTCGCGCGGGACGTCGTCGGCACCAACCCGTACCCGATGGGCATCCTGGCGCTGTCCCTGATCGCCGCCGCCTACATCGGCGAGATCTTCCGGTCCGGCATCCAGAGCGTCGACAAGGGACAGCTGGAAGCCAGCCGGGCGCTCGGGATGAGCTACACCAAGTCCATGCTGCTGGTGATCATCCCGCAGGGCGTGCGGCGGGTGCTGCCGGCGCTGGTGAACCAGTTCATCGCGCTGGTCAAGGACTCCAGTCTCGTCTACGTGCTCGGGCTGCTGTCCGGGCAGCGCGAGCTGTTCCGGATCGGCCAGGACCTCGCGGCCAACACCGGCAACCTGTCGCCGCTGGTCGCGGCGGGCGTGTTCTTCCTGGTGATCACCGTGCCGCTGACGCACCTGGTCAACTACATCGACAAGAAGCTCCGGACCGGGCGCAAGGTGCGCGTGGACGACCCGGGCGACGGAGACGAGCTGGACCTGGTCGCCAGCGGGAAGGTCAGCTCGTGACGACGGCGGTGCGTTCGTCCAGTGTGGAACTGCGGGACATCCACGTCAGCTTCGGCACGCTGGAGGTTCTCCGCGGGGTCGACCTCGAGGTGCCGAGCGGGAAGACGACCTGCGTGATCGGGCCGTCCGGTTCGGGCAAGTCGACGCTCCTGCGGTGCGTGAACCGCTTGCAGGAGCCCGATTCCGGCGACTTGCTGCTCGACGGCGAATCGGTGATCAGGTCCGACCCGGACGCGCTGCGCCAGCGCGTCGGCATGGTGTTCCAGCACTTCAACCTCTTCGGCCACCGAAGCGTGCTGGACAACATCGTGCTGCCGCTGCGCAGCGTGAAGAAGCTGAGCAAGGAGGAGGCATCGGCGATCGCCCGGGCTCGCCTGGCGGACGTCGGTCTCGCGGACAAGGCGCCGTACCGGCCGAGTGCGTTGTCCGGCGGCCAGCAGCAGCGCGTCGCGATCGCGCGGGCGCTGGCGATGGACCCCGAGGTGATGCTCTTCGACGAGGCCACCAGCGCGCTCGACCCGGAACTGGTCAAGGGCGTGCTGAAGCTGATGGCGGGGCTGGCTTCGCGGGGGCTCACCCTGATCGTGGTCACCCACGAGATGGGTTTCGCCCGGAGCGTCGCCGACGAGGTGGCGTTCATGGACGCGGGGAAGATCGTGGAGCAGGGCCCGCCGGCGCAGATCTTCGACGAGCCGCAGAGCCCGCGGTTGCAGCGGTTCCTGTCACAGGTGCTCTGAAATGAAGACGCTTCGGCGGCCGCGGCCCGGGTAATCTGCGGAGATGGCGAGAGTCGCTCGGCTGACGTACTACCCGGTCAAGGCCTGCGGCGGCACCGACGTGCCGTCCGCCGAGGTCACCCCGGCCGGGCTGGCGCACGACCGAGTCTTCCAAGTCATCACGCCGGAGGGGGACGTCCTCACCCAGCGGCCGCACCCGGTGCTGGCGTCGGTCCGGCCGCGGGTGCTCGGCGACCGGCTCGCGCTGTCCGCCCCCGGCCGGGAAGACCTCGTCCTCGACATCCGGCGGGACGGCCCGCGGCGCCCGGTGTCGACGTTCACCTGGCACGGCGAAGGCATCCACCAGGGCGCCGAGGCCGCCGAGTGGTTTTCGGACCTGCTCGGCCGGCCGGCGGAGCTGGTCGGCGTCGCGCCCGGCCACGAGCGCGTCACCGGTGGCCGGACCCCGGGCACGGCCGCGTTCGCCGACGGGCACGCGCTGCTCGTGGCCTCCGAGTCCTCGTTGGACACATTGAACGAACGGATCGCCGCCGGCCAGGGCGAACCCGTGCCGATGGACCGCTTCCGCCCCAACATCGTCATCTCCGGCTGGGCCGAACCGCACCGCGAGGACGAAGCCCGCGAGCTGGCCGCGGGCACCGCGAAGTTCGGCTACGCCGAGCGCTGCGTCCGCTGCCAGGTCCCGATGGTCGACCAGGAGACCGGCGAGAAGGCCGGCCCCGAGCCGATCCGCACCCTCGCGACCTACCGGCGTGACCCGCGGGGCGGCGTCGTCTTCGGCATGAAGGCCGCCGTGCTGCGGCCGGGTCAGGTCGCGGTCGGCGACGCGGTGATCGTGCACTCCTGGGCCGGTCCGAGCCCGAGCACGGCCGCCGCGGAACCGCCGTTGACGGCGACGGCGAGCCGTCCCGCCGAATCGGTGTAGAGCACCGACGCGCCGGCGGGCACGTCGGCGAAGGTCCGCCCGAGCACGGTGGTCACCGCGACCCGCTCGCTGTGCACGGAAACCGCGCCGGACAGGCCCGAGAGCTCGAGGTCCGCCGGCGTCGCGGCCAGCTGGACGTTGCCGAAGTGGTCGACCGTCAGCACCTCCGACACCAGCTTCCCGGGGAACGCGGCCACGAACGGCTCCGGCATCGTGACCAGGTCGGCCACCGGGTCGCCGAAGTCGGCCGGTGACACTCCGAGCGCGAGGTGCGCGGCCGCGGGCGCGAAGACGTCCCGCCCGTGGAACGTCGCCGACGTGGCCGGCAGCCGCAGCGACGGCTCCGCCAGCTCGTACGCCGCCCGGACCCCGCCCAGCGCCTGCGCGGCCGGCAGCAGGAGGCCGTTGTCCGGCCCGACCAACAGGCCGTCTCCCGCGACGACGACCACGCCGAGCCGGGCCGTGCCGACCCCCGGGTCGACCACGGCGACGTGCACCGATTCCGGCAGGAAGGGGACCGTCTGGGCCAGCGCCATCGCCCCGTGCCGGATGTTCTGGGGTGGCACTTCGTGGGTCACGTCGATCACCCGCACCGCGGGTGCCAGCCGCGCGATCACGCCGTGGCAGGCCGCCACGAAGCCGTCGCGCAGGCCGTAGTCGGTGGTCACCGAGATCCAGTCGTACGCCATGCCAGCATCATCCATGGTGGCAGAGGGTGCCCGTTAGGGTTCAGCGCGTGACACCCCTCCCCCCGCTCGCCACCGGCAAGGTCCGCGACCTGTACGCCGTGGGCGACGACCACCTGCTGATCGTCGCCTCCGATCGCATCTCCGCCTTCGAGCGCGTCTTCCCCACCTCGGTCCCCGACAAGGGCCGGGTGCTCACCGCGATGAGCGTCTTCTGGTTCCGCGAGCTCGCCGACGTCCTCCCCAACCACCTCGTGACCTGCGACGGGCCGCTCATCCCCGAGTCCGTCCGCGGCCGCGCGCTGCTGGTCGAGCGGCTCGACATGCTGCCGGTGGAGGCGGTCGTCCGCGGCTACCTGACCGGCCGCGGGTACGCGGACTACCGCCGGTCCGGCGCGGTGTGCGGGCTGGCGCTGCCGCCCGGGCTGCCCGAGTCGGCGCGGCTGCCCGAGCCGATCTTCACACCGTCCACCAAGGCGTGTCCCGGCGAAAAGGACGAGAACATCGACTTCGGCACGTGCGTATCGGTGCTGGGCCGCGCGCTCGCCGAAGAGGTCCGGGAGGCGTCGCTGGAGCTGTACCGCCGGGGGGCCGTGCGGGCCGCCGAGCAGGGCGTGCTGCTGGCCGACACGAAGTTCGAGTTCGGCATCGGGGCCGGCGGCGGGCTCGTGCTCGCGGACGAGCTGCTGACGCCGGATTCGGCGCGCTACTGGCTCGCCGAGGGCCACCAGCCCGGCGTCGGCCGGCCGTCGTTCGACAAGCAGCACGTGCGTGACTGGCTGGTCGACCCGGCGTCCGGGTGGGACTGCGTGTCCACGCTGCCGCCGCTGCCACCGGAGGTGGTGACGGCCACGCGCGAGCGCTACCTCGAGGCGTACCACCGCATCACCGGGCTTTCCCTGGCAGACTGGCCGCGTGATCCTGCTGATCTGCGGCAGCCTCCGGGCCGGCTCGGGCAATGCGGCGGTGCTGGGGACCGTCGCGACCCTCACCGCGAGCAAGACGTACACCGGCCTCGGCGAGCTGCCGCACTTCAACCCCGATGACGACCGCGACCCGCTGCACCCCGCGGTCGCCGGCCTGCGCGCCGCGCTCAAGGAGGCGGCCGCGGTCCTGATCTGCACGCCGGAGTACGCGGGCGGGCTGCCGGGCTCGTTCAAGAACCTGCTGGACTGGACCGTGGGCGGCGGCGAGCTGTACGGCAAGCCGGTGGCGTGGATCAACGCGTCGTCGATCGCGGCGCCGACCGGCGGCCGGGACGCGCACGACTCGTTGCGCAAAGTCCTGACCTACGCGGGCGCGCGGATCGTCGAGGAGGCGTGCGCGCGGATCCCGGTCTCGCGGGCGGACGTCGCCGACGGGCAGGTCGCCGATCCTGACCTGCGGGGCCGGATCGCCGTGGCCGTGCAGCGCCTGCGTGAGGGCGTCTGATCCTTCCGGCAACGGACGTTCGCCCGTTCTGCGCCGTTCACGGGAGTTTCAGCCACGTCCCTCCCAATGGAGGCGTGGACGCTCGCTTGCTGGTTTCGCTGTCGGGAACGACCCCGCGCACGCTGCACCGGTGCGCCGACCTCGCGGCCGAGCTCGACCGCCGCAAGGTGCCGTTGTCGGTGCTGTACGCCGCCCGCACCGGCGAAGGCCCGGTGACGGAGTGGGTGCGCACCCGCGCCCGCGGCGGTGATTCCGTGCTGCTGCACGGCTACGACCACACGGTCACGCCCCCGCACCGCGCGGTGTACCTGGGCAAGAAGGCGGAGTTCGCGACCTTGCCCGCGCACGAGGCGCGGCTGCGGCTGATCGCCGCGAAGGCCGCACTGGACAACGCCGGTCTCGTGGTCGACGGCTTCGCGCCGCCGCGGTGGATCGTGTCCCGTGGCACGCTGCAGGCACTGGCCGAGCACGGCTTCCGGCTGTGCGCGGACCTCGGCGCGGTGCGGGACCTCGTCACCGGCGAAGTGCGCCGGGCGCGGGTCCAGGAGTTCACGAGCCAGTCGCACCGCACGGAGACGGTCCGCTGCTTCGCGCTGGTGCTGGCGGCGGCGCGGTCGGCTCGCCGGGGCGGGCTGGTCCGGCTGGCGGTGGATGCCACGAACCTCACCCGGCCCGGCCTCCGCCAGGCCCTGCTCGACGCGGTGGACGTCGCGCTCGAGAACCACGCGTCCGGAGCGACCTACGGTTCGCTGCGCGCCGTGGCGGCCTGACGCTTCGCGGGTTTGCGGCGTTCGAGCAGCCAGTCCGTGACCAGGAGCAGCAACAGCGGGCTGAGCCACACCCCGATGCTGGCCGCGCTGTAGCGCATGAGTTCGTCGCTGCCGCCGAAGGTCGTGCTCACTTCGGGCGTGAGCGCGATCGTGGCGACGACGTTGACGACCCGGCTCAGCACGATCGACATGCTGAGCGCGAAGCTCCGTGACATCCACTTGCGGTGTTCGCCGTACCGGCGCTGCCGGGCCGCCCGCAGGCCGGCGATCGTGACCGTGAGCCACAGGGCCGAACCCACGAGGTTGGCCACCCGCACCGACGGGCCGGCCGCGGTGTGCCAGCCGATGTACAGCCCGAGCAAGCCGGCGGGAAGTGCACCGCAGAAGACGTAGATCCGGCCGGTGATCCGGTGCCCGCGCCGGTAGCGGGCGCGGAACGCGGGCCAGATCTGGAAGCAGGCGGTCACCATCGCGACCGTGCCGAACAGGACGTGCGCGACGAGCGCGGGGTAGTAGCCCGGGGTGGGCTCCGGCGGTCTCAAGCGGGACTGGGCCGGGTCGAAGGTCAGGTACGGCGGCACGGAGAAGGCCAGGAAGGCCGCGGCCACCAGCAGCAGCGGCACGATCCAAGGACGGCGCCACCAAGAAACTGTGTATGTCATACACCCGAGTGTATGTCATAAACAGTTTTAGGATGGACGGATGGTGACGCAAGACAGCACGGGTGCCGATCTGGAGCGCAGCCTCGAATTGCTCTGGGCGGGGCGGTCGAGGGGACGGCGCGGACCCCGGCCGCAGCTCACCGTGGCGCAGATCGCGGACGCCGCCGTCCGGATCGCGGACGCGGACGGCCTGGCGGCCCTGTCGATGCAGCGGATCGCCGCTGAACTCGGCTACTCGACGATGGCGATCTACAAGCACATCCCGAGCAAGGACCTGCTGCTGGAGGTGGCGGCGGATGTCGGGGCCGGAAGGCCCCCGGAGCTCGACGGTGACTTCCGGCAGGCGATCCGGGCGTGGGCGGGCGCGCTGTGGGCGGGCTTCCAGGCCCGGCCGTGGATCCTGCGCGTCCCGCTCGACCACACGCCGCTCGGTCCCAACCAGCTCGCCTGGCTCGACCGCCTGCTGCGCCCCCTGCTCGCGGCCGGACTGGCGGGCGCCGAGGCCCGGGCGGCGGCGCTGCACCTGACCGCGGTCGTCCGCGGCACAGCTCAGATCAGCCTCGACATGGCCGGCCCACGCAGCGACGGCGAGCTGGCGCGGGCACTCGCCGGCGTCCTGGACCCGAAGGAATACCCGGCGCTGACGGCGGTCCACGAGGCCGAAGCCGCCGGCGGCCCCGGGTACGAACAGAAAGGGCTACCGGCGGAACTCGGGTTCGGCGTGGACCGCTTCCTCGACGGCCTCGAGGCGTGGGTGTCTAGAACTTCGCCGGTTCGCCCCGGTCGAGCACCTTGACCTCGGTGCCTTCGGGCGCGAGGTTGCCGAACAGGCCGTAGTGCATGGCCGGGTTGGCGAGCACGGCTTCGTGGATGGGCACGGCGACCCGCGGCGCGACGGCCCGCAGGTAGTCGACGGCCTCCCCGGCCTTGAGCCACGGCGCCCCGGTGGGCAGCCCCAGTACGTCGATCTTCTGTTCGGGCACGAAGAACGAGTCGCCGGGGTGGAAGAAGGCACCGTCGTCGAAGACGTACCCGATGTTCGGGATGACGGGGAGGTCGGCGTGGATGACGGCGTGCTGGCCGCCGACCGCCTTGACCGAGGTGTCCCCGATCGCGAAGGCGGCCCCGACGTCGGCGACCTCGAATTCCAGGCCCAGCTTTTCGACTTCGGGAGCCGACCCGGGATCGACGATCAGCTTGGCGGCCGGGTTGGCTTCGAGGACCTTGGGCAGCCGCTCGACGTCGAGGTGGTCGAAGTGCTGGTGCGTGATCA
The DNA here is from genome assembly GCF_040682955.1 of Amycolatopsis sp. NPDC051045. Lineage (NCBI taxonomy): Bacteria > Bacillati > Actinomycetota > Actinomycetes > Pseudonocardiales > Pseudonocardiaceae > Amycolatopsis > Amycolatopsis sp. NPDC051045. Next base: position 505,910 of record NZ_JBFBCC010000004.1, on the reverse strand, counting down.
GCACGGCGGACAGTTCCCGCTCACCCTCGAAGCCGGTGGAGAAGGTGCCGGGGTCGATCAGGATCCGCTCGGAGCCGGTCTCCAGCAACAGGCAGGCGTGTCCGAAATGGACGATACGCATCGATGGTTCTCCTTCACGGGTGGTCGATTCCAGCCTAGTCCCGCTCAGAGCTTCCCGGTGAGCAACGCGTCGCCCAGCTCCGTCCGCCGGTAGAGCACGCGGTGCCCACGGCGCTCCGAAGCCAGCAGCCCGGCCCCCCGCAACGCCGTGAGGTGCGCCGAAACCGTCGCCGGCGCCAGCTCGTGCCGCCGGGCCAGCTCGGTCGTCGCCGCCGGCCGGTCGAGGGTGGCCAGCAGCAGCGCCCGGGTCCGGCCGAGCACCTCCGCCAGCGGTTCGGGCGGCCGGGACGCCGAAGCCCACAGCGAAGCGACTCCGCGGGCCGGGTACAGCAGCGAGATCTGCCACGGCGGCACCGTCACCACGCCGACGTTCGGCCACGCGAACACCGCCGGGATCAGCAGCAGCCCGCGCGAATCGATCTCCAGCCGTTCGCGCGCCCGGACGTCCACCAGGACCGACGTGTCCGACAGGCGCACGCGCGGGTGCAGCCCGGCCAGCATCGACGCGATCCCGCCGGAACCCAGCTGCCGCGTCCGGAACGCGATGTCCGCCGCCAGCAGTTCGCGCAGGCGGGGCCACTCCGGCGCGAGCAGGGTTTCCCACACCGTCTCGAGCTGGTCGGCCAGCAGGTCGCGTGCGGTCGCCGGGTCGTGCGGCAGCAGCGAAAGGTCGGCGTCGACCATCGCCAGCTCCAGCGCCACCTGGTGCGGCGGTGTCGCCCGGACCGCGCGCAGCTGCGCCTCCGGCGTCGTTTCCGGACCGTCGGGCGGCGGGCTCAGGAATTCGGTGATGTAGTGCCGCGCGCTCAGGACCGCGGCCAGCTCGGGGACGTCGAGGACGGGCGCGTCGGACACCCACGGCAGGTGTGCCGGGTGCCCGCGGACGCCGAGCAGCGTCTGGACGGCGCCCAGCACCTCCTCCAGCGGCGAGATCGCGAAGCGGACGCGCTGGCTCCCGGCCGCGGTCAGCGCCAGTTCGATCATTGGTGATTCGTCCTCACCCGAATCAGTGTGCCGCAGGAGGGGGCCGAGCGAAGGTTCCCGCATGTCGTTGTTCACCCATCGCGCCTACTGGCGCTGGTCGGCGGGCGTCCAGTTCGCCCGGCTCCCGGCGACCATGGCGCCGCTCGCGTTCACCCTGCTGACCACCGCGACGACCGGTTCCTACCGGCTCGGCGGCGTGCTGGTGTCGGTCTACGTCGCCGCCGAGATGGTGGGCGCGGTGCCGGTCGGGCGCCTGCTGGACCGCATCGGCCCCGCGCGTGGTCTGCCCGCGCTGCTCGTGCTCACCGCGGCCGGGTTCGGCGTCCTGGCCGTGGCCGCCGCGGCGGGCGCGCCCACGGGCGTCCTGCTCGCGGCCGTCCTGCTGCCCGGCATCGCGGGCGGGGCGTTGTCGGGCGGTTTCCGGACGCTGCTGGCCGACACGGTGGACGACGAACTGCTGCCCCGCGCGCTCTCCGTCGACGCGATGCTCCTCGAAGGCGTGCTGATCGGCGGCCCGGCGCTGGTCGCGCTGCTCGACCTCGCCGGCACGTTCGTCCCGGTCGCCGCCATGGCCGTCGCCTGCGTGGCCGCGGCCTTGCTCGCGCCGCGCCGCTCGGGTGCACACGAACGGACGGAATCCGGCGACGACGGCCCGCCCGCGCGGCTCGTGGCCTACCTGCCGTGGCTGTGCTGCGCGTTCACCGTCGGGCTGCTGCTGTCGACGATCGAGGTCGCCCCGCTGCCGCTGGTCGAACGTCTCGGCGCGCCCGGGACCGCGGCGCCGGTGGTGATCGCCGTGCTGAGCGGGGCGAGCATCGCGGGCAGTGCGCTCTACGCGTGGCGGGGGAAGACCGGCGACCCGCGGCTGTTCCTCGCCGGGTTCGTCGTCGGCGGGCTCCTGCTCGCCGCCGACCTCGGCTGGCCGGGGTTGATCGGGTCGGTGGCCGTGATCGGCGGCTGCACCGGGCCGCTGGTGGCCGCGACGTCGGTCAACCTGCAGCGTCTGCTGCCGAAGAACCGCAGGTCAGCAGGGTTTTCGCTGAGCTTCACCGTGCAGGCGTGTGGCTTCGGGCTCGGCTCGCTGGCGGTCGGCGTGCTGCCGTTGTGGCTCGCCCCGCTGTTCGGTGTCTTTGCCGCGGCGATCGCCGGTGGAATGCTGGTGGTGAAGCCCGCACGAGCTATTGGCACGGTGTCAGTAACGTCGTAACCTGGGCTGAACCTCGACCTACGGGAGACGCCGATGACTGCCGTCCAGCCGAAGCCCACGTCGGTCGGCGAGACCTTCGACTCGCTCAGCCCGGCGACCGACGAGGTGGTCGGAACCTACCCCGTGCACAGCGCCGAAGACGTGCAGGCCGCCGTCGCGCGGGCGCGTGTCGCGGCGGGGTGGTGGGCGGACCTGGGCTTCGCCGGGCGCGCCGAGCGGCTCAAGCGCTGGAAGGGCGTGCTGACGCGGCGGCTGCCGCAGCTGTGCCAGGTGGTCCGCGACGAGACCGGCAAGCCGATCGCCGACGCGCAGCTCGAGAGCATCCTGGCCATCGAGCACATCGCCTGGGCGGGCAAGCACGCGAAGAAGATCCTCGGCAAGCAGAAGCGCTCGGCCGGGCTGCTGATGTCCAACCAGGCGGCGACCGTCGAGTACCAGCCGCTGGGCGTGGTCGGCGTGATCGGCCCGTGGAACTACCCGGTGTTCACGCCACTCGGTTCGATCGCGTACGCGCTCGCGGCGGGCAACGCCGTGGTGTTCAAGCCCAGCGAGTACACACCCGGCGTCGGGAAGTGGCTGGTCGACGCGTTCGCCGAGATCGTGCCGGAACAGCCGGTGCTGCAGCTGATCACGGGCTTCGGCGAGACGGGCGCGGCGCTGGTCGGCGCGGGCGTGGACAAGATCGCCTTCACCGGCTCGACCGGCACCGGCAAGCGCATCATGGCCGCGGCCGCCGAGACGCTGACGCCGGTCGTCATCGAAGCGGGCGGCAAGGACCCGGTGCTCGTCGACGCGGACGCCGACCTCGACGCCGCCGCGGACGCCACGGTGTGGGGCGCGTTCTCCAACTCCGGCCAGACCTGCATCGGCGTCGAGCGGGTGTACGTCCACGAGAAGGTCCACGACGAGTTCGTCGCGAAGGTCGTCGAGAAGGCGAAGGACGTGCGCGCGGGCTCGGACGAGGCGGCCCAGTACGGCCCGGTGACGATGCCGTCCCAGCTGGCGGTGATCAAGCGCCACATCCACGACGCGCTGGCCCGCGGCGGCAAGGCGGTCCTCGGCGGCGAGGACGCGGTCGGTGACCGGTACGCGCAGCCGACGGTGCTCGTGGACGTCCCGGAGGACTCCGAGGCGGTCAAGGAGGAGACGTTCGGCCCGACGGTGACGATCGCCAAGGTCCGCGACATGGACGAAGCGGTCGAGCGCGCGAACAACACGAAGTACGGCCTGGGTTCGACGGTGTTTTCGAAGTCCCGCGGCGTGGAGCTGGCGGAGAAGCTGCGCACGGGCATGACGGCGATCAACGCACCGCTGTCGTTCGCGGGCATCGCATCGTTGCCCTTCGGCGGCGTCGGCGACTCGGGTTTCGGCCGCATCCACGGCCCGGAGGGCCTGCGCGAGTTCGCCCGCACGAAGGCAATCGCCCGCCAGCGCTTCACGGCCCCGTTGACGTTGACCTCGTTCACCCGCAAGGAATCGACGGACGCCCTGGTGGCCAAGCTGGTGACCATCCTCCACGGCAAGCGCTGATCGGCCCGGGGCTGTGGACAACCGACGTCCGCAGCCCCGGAACTGTCGGTGCGCGCCGGTAAACTGGAGACCGGGGGCCGAGGGCCGCCCTTTGTCTCGATCGCCTCGATGTCGCGACCGCCCGACCAGCGGAGTCGTCCCCGACGGCGGGTGCGGTCGGCGGTGACCGAAGCCTCGGCGATCACGCCAACTGAGCCCGCGGCGGTGAATTTACGCGGCGACGGTGCAGCAGGCTCGGCACCCCAACCGGTCGCGCCGCAGGAATCGGCCAGCCCCGTCACCCGAACCGGCGGCCGCACCACCCGAACCGATGACCTGCGGCGCGAACCGGTGTCCGGCCGCGTGAATTCGTCCCCCAGCGGCGCAGCCGAAGCCCCGCGGACCCGCCTTCACCGCCCCCGGATCAGATCCGCCGCCTTCTCCGCCACCATGATCGTCGGCGCATTGGTGTTGCCCCGCGGCACCACCGGCATCACGGACGCGTCCACCACCCGCAACCCCTCCACCCCCTGCACCCGCAGCTGCGGATCGACCACGGAACCGATCGCGCACGTCCCGACCGGGTGGTAAAGGGTCTGCGTGTTCTCCCGGACGTGCTCGGCCAGCTCGGAGTCGCTCAGGTCGTGGCGCGAAGGCAGGAACGGCTTGTCCAGGAACCGCTTCAACGGGCCGCCGCGACCGATTTCGATCAGCGCCCGCAACCCCGCGATCATCGTCTCCATATCGCGAGGCTCCGCGTAATAAGCCGGGTCGATTTCCGGCTTCCACAACGGGTTGGCCGACTTGAGCCGCAGCCGTCCGCGGCTCGCGACGTCCACCAGCGTCGCCGCCGACGTGAAGCCCGGGACGGTCGGCTCGCGCATCGCGTTGTCGTAGAACAACGTCGGCGCCACGTGGATCTGCATGTCCGGCGCCGGCAGGCCGTCCGTGGTCGGGTAGAACGCGCCCGCTTCGCCGACGTTGGACGTCAGCGGCCCGCGCTTGGTCAGCTGGTAGCGGACCAGGCCGCGCGGCGTGGCGGCGTCGATCAGGTCGGTGGTGCCGCGCGTGGACCAGATGATCCCGCAGGCCGGGTGGTCGTGCAGGTTTTCGCCGACGCCGGGCAGCGCGGCGACGACGTCGATGCCGTACTCGCGCAGGTGCTCGGCCGGGCCCACGCCCGAAACCATCAGCAGCTGCGGCGAGTTCACCGCGCCTCCGCTCAGCACCACCTCCGCCGACGCGCGCGCGGTGCGCTCGACCCCCTTGTCCAAATAGGACACGCCGACCGCGCGGGTGCCCTCGAAGACGACGCGGGTCGCGGGCGTGCACGTCTTCACGGTGAGGTTCGGCCGCTCGAGCGCGGGGCGCAGGTAGGCGTCGGCGGTGGACCACCGGCGGCCCTTCTTGCAGGTGACCTGGTAGACGCCGGCGCCTTCCTGGCTCTCACCGTTGAAGTCGTCGGTGCGCTTGAGTCCCCAGGTGACGGCCGAGTCGACCCAGGCGTGCGACAGCTCGTGAGTGAACCGGCGGTCCTCGACGTGCAGCGGGCCGTCGGTGCCGTGCAGCGGGCCGCCGAGCCGCTGGTTGGCTTCGGCGCGCTTGAAGTACGGGAGGACGTCGTCCCAGCCCCAGCCTTCGGCGCCGTGGGAATCGCGCCAGCCGTCGTAGTCGGCGCGGTTGCCGCGGATGTAGATCATCGCGTTGATCGACGAGCAGCCGCCGAGCATCTTCCCGCGCGGCCAGTACGACGTCTTGCCGGTGTGCTTCTGCTCGACGGTCTCGTAGTTCCAGTCCCACTTGGTCTTGAACAGCGACGCGAACGCGGCCGGGATGTGGATTTCGTCCGCGGTGTCCTCGGCGCCCGCTTCGAGCAGCAGGACCTGGGCCGACGGGTCTTCGGTCAGCCGGTTCGCCAGCACGCAGCCCGCGCTCCCGGCGCCGACGATGATGTAGTCGTAGGAGTCTTGGACGGCCACGGTGCCTCCTGTTGGCGAGAGGTCAACGACTCATCATGGCGCAGCGCCACGCCATCGGCCAGTCTAGGTTTCCCGGTGGGCCCCGCCGGGTGGGCGAGCGGGTGAACTATGCTCGCGGGGTACCCACGACCTGCGTGAATAAGGAGCAGCCTGCCGTGGCCCGAGTTGTCGTCGACGTCATGCCGAAGCCCGAAATCCTCGACCCGCAGGGACAGGCCGCGCTCGGCGCCGCCGGCCGCCTGGGGTTCACCGGGATCACCGAGATCCGCCAGGGCAAGCACTTCGAGATCGAGGTCGACGACACGGTCGACGACGCGACGCTGGAGAAGATCGCCGAAGGCTTCCTGGCGAACCCGGTCATCGAGCAGTGGACCATCAAGCGGGTGGACGCGTGAGCGCGCGCATCGGGGTCATCACTTTTCCGGGCACGCTGGACGACGGTGACGCGGCCCGCGCGGTCCGCTACGCCGGCGGCGAGGCCGTGCCGCTGTGGCACGCCGACGAAGACCTGCGCGAGGTCGACGCGGTGGTCGTCCCGGGCGGCTTCTCCTACGGCGACTACCTGCGCGCGGGCGTGATCGCTCGGTTCGCGCCGGTCATGACGCCGGTGATCGAGGCGGCGCGCGCGGGCATGCCGGTGCTCGGCATCTGCAACGGGTTCCAGATCCTGTGCGAGGCCGGCCTGCTGCCGGGCGCCATGATCCGCAACCAGGGCCTGCACTTCATCTGCCGCGACCAGTGGCTGCGGGTGGAGAACAGTGACACCGCGTGGACCACGAGGTACGAAACCGGCGCCGAGATCCTCATTCCGATGAAGAACATCGACGGCTGCTACGTGGCCGAGCAGTCCACTTTGGACGAGCTCGAGGGCGAGGGGCGCGTCGTGTTCCGGTACGTCGGGGGCAATCCGAACGGGTCGCGCAACGACATCGCCGGGATCCGCAGCGAAAACGGCCGGGTCGTCGGGCTCATGCCGCACCCGGAGCACGCGATCGACGCGCTGACCGGCCCGTCGGACGACGGGCTGGGCATGTTCTTCAGCGCGGTGGACGCGCTCGTGAAGGCCTGAGAGCGGGCCTCGCCCCCCGGTAGCCAGTTTACCGGGGGGTACCGACAGTCCCGGGGTTGCGGACCGGAGTTGTCCACAACCCCGGAACCCGTCAGCCCTTGCTCTGGTCGTTCGACAGCCACTTCTCCGGCCGCACCCGCACCAGGATCGACTTCTCGCCCAGGGCCGAGTCGACGTAGGCCGTTGCCTGGTCCTCCGGCCAGTACCGTCCCGCGATCCGCAGCGCCTGCTCGCGGGTCGGCGGCGAGTCGTTCGCGATCACCGGCCCCTCGACCGTCACGTACTTGTACGGCGGGTTCTCGTCCTGGGCCACCAGGCTCAGGCGGCCCGCCGCGCGGATCGAGCGGTCCTTGACCGTGTCGCGTTCCATCCAGATCAGCAGCTCGCCGCCCGGCGAGTAGTCGTACCAAACCGGGACCGCCAGCGGGGCCCGTCCGGCCCGCTCCACCGCCAGGACCCCGACGTGCACCCCGCTCAGGAACTCTTCCCGCTCCGCGGCGGTCATCACGAACGACGACATGTCACTCCCCAGGTAGAAGATCGGCTACCTGGGGAGCAACAGCGGAAGAACTCCGGACATTCCGGACTAACTGGCCGCCGCCACCAGCCGGGCGTACGACCCGCCCGCGGAAAGCAGCTGGTCGTGCGGTCCCAGCTCGGTGATGCGGCCGCCCTCGACCACCGCGACCCGGTCGGCCGCCGCGGCCGTGTGCAGCCGGTGGGCGATCGCGATCACCGTGCGGCCAGCCAGCACGCTGTTCAGCGACCGCTCCAGGTCCCGCGCCGAGCCGGTGTCCAGCAGCGACGTCGCTTCGTCGAGCACCAGCGTGTGCGGGTCCGCCAGCACCACCCGGGCCAGCGCCAGCTGCTGAGCGATTGCCGCCGGCACCGGGTGCTCGCCCGAACCCAGCTTCGTGTCGAGCCCGTCCGGCAGTGTCGCGACCCAGTCCGACGCGCCCGCCGACGCCAGCGCCGCCGTCAGCTCGTCGTCCGTCCAGTCGCCACCCGCACGACGGGCCGGCAGCGCCAGGTTCTGCCGCAGCGTCCCGGAGAACACGTGGTGCTCCTGGGTCAGCAGCAGCACCTCGCCGCGCAGCACGTCGTCGGCCAGCGCCGAAACGTCCTGCCCGCCGATCCGCACCGAGCCCGACGACGGCGCCGCGATGCCGGCCAGCAGCCGGCCGAGCGTCGACTTGCCCGCGCCGGACGGCCCGACGATCGCCAGCCGTTCGCCGCGCGGGACCCGCAGGTCGATGCCGTGCAGCACTTCGCGGTCGGCGGTGTAGCCGAACCGGACGCCGTGGACGTCGATGTCCCGCCCGCGCGGCACCTCGGTCACGCGCGCGGAATCGTCGGCCACCGTCCGGACGCCGAGGATCCGGCGCGCCGCGGCCGCCGCGACCTGCAGGTCCTCCAGCCAGAACAGCGCCTCGTTGAGCGGCGCCGCCATCGCCTGCATGTACAGCAGCATCGTGGTGATCTCGCCGAGCCCGGCCCAGCCCTGCGTGTACGCGAGCAACCCGAGCGGCAGCATGACCGCCAGCGGCAGCACGTAGCTGATCTCCAGCGACGGCAGCCAGCGCAGCTGCAGCGCCCGCATCCGGCGCTCCCCGAAGATGCTCCGGTCCAGCGCGTGGTGCGCGGCGTCGATCCGCCGGTCGGTCAGCCCGAGCGCCTCGATCGTGCGGGCGCCCTCCGCGGTCTCGTGGACGCTGGTGGTCAGGTCCGCCCAGCGGTCGAGCATCCACTGCATGACCGCCGGGATCCGCCGCTGGTACCAGACGTTCACGGGGACCAGCAGCGGCAGCGCGACCAGCAGACCCAGCGACAACAGCGGTGACGTCAGCACCATCGCGGTGACCGTGAACACCACGGTCACCGCCGCGACCAGGATCTCCGGCGCCGCGAACCGCGCCGCGTGGTCGATCCGGCCGAGGTCGGTGGTGGCCCGGCTGAGCAGATCGCCCGTCCCGGCCGCCTCGACCGTGCCGAGCGGCAGCTGCAGCGCCGTCCCGACGAACTCCTCGCGCGTTTCGGCCAGCACCAGTTCGCCGAACATCGCGCCGCGCAGCCGCGCGACCTTCCGCGCCAGCGCCTGGAGCAGGAGGATCGCGACGAACACCATCGCCAGCACGTCGACGTGCCCGGTCGTGGTGCCGCCCGCGACGTCGTCGACGAGTGCGCCGAGCAGCTGCGGCCCGGCCAGTCCGATCAGCGTGGCCGCGGCCAGCGAGCCCAGCAGCAGGCCGAACTCGCGTTTGTGGTTCGCCGCCGTCTTCAGCGCCCAGCGCCGGACGTCCTGCCGGGACGCCGTGGGGAGCCGTTTCATACCGTCACTACCTTCGCCGTGAAAACTTCGTCGGCCACGTGTGTCCACAAGGGACTCTGGCTGAACACCACCGTCGTCTTGCCCCGCCGCAGCGCGGCGACGCGTTCGGTGATGCGGGCCTCCGTGTGCGCGTCGACCGCCGACGTCGGCTCGTCGAGCACCAGGACGTCGGCGTCGGTGGCCAGCGCGCGGGCCAGGTTCAGCCGTTGCCGCTGGCCGCCGGACACCTCGCGGCCGCGTTCGCCGATCACCTCCTCGACGCCGTCGGGCAGCGCGTCGACGATGTCGTCGGCGTCGGCCGCGGACAGCGCTTCGGTGATGCCGACCTCGCCCGGCCGCGCCGGCGCCAGCTGTTCGCGCAGCACGCCCGAGAACCAGATGTCCTGGTTGTGCGCGTAGACGATCCGCCGCCGCAGCTCCGTGAGCGCGACTTGGTCCGCCCGGACCCCGCCGACCAGCACCTCTTCGCCATCGGCCGGATCGGCGAACCGGGCCAGCCGGTCGGCCACCGCTTCGCCGCCGGCGCCGAGGTCGACGACCGTCAGCTGCCCGGCGGCGGCCCGGATGCCGGACTCGGTGTCCACCAGCTCCAGCGGCCCCTCGGGCAACGGCACCGGCGTCTCCGGGTCCGCCAGCTTCGGGCGCAGCGCCAGCAGCGTCACCACCTTCCGCGCCGCGACCAGGCCGGACGTGATCGAGCCGACCGCCTCCGTCGCGGCGTTGACCGGCCAGATGAGGAACGCCGAAACGCCGTAGAACGCCACCAGCTGCCCGATGCCGATCTCGCCGGCCACGGCCAGCCGCGCGCCCAGCCAGGTGATCACCACGGTGACCAGGCCGGGCAGCGCGATCTCCGCCGCGGCCAGCCACGCCTCGGCCTTCCCGACCTCGATGCCGGCCCGCCGCACCCGCTGGCTCGTGTCCCGGAAGCGGGCGAAGAACCGCCGTTCGCCACCGATGCCACGCAGGATCCGCAGGCCGGAGACGATGTCCGCGCCGAGTGCGTTGACGTCTCCGCGCTTCTCGCGCTGCTTCGCCTTGCGCTTCTGCAGCGGCGCCAGCAGCGGCCCGATGCCCAGCACCGCGACCGGCACGCCGACCAGTGCGACCACGCCCAGCAACGGCGACGTCGAGATCAGCCACACCGCCACCGCGACGAACGCCAGCAGCGAGCCGAACGCCCGCCCGCTCATCTCGACGGTGTTGCCGATGTGGTTGATGTCCGTGGTGCTGATCGCGACGAGGTTTCCGGTGGTCGTCTGCTCCCGCAGCGCGGCGCCGACGCGCGTGGTGTGCGCCGAAACGGCCCGCTGCGTCGAGCCCGCGCCGTGCAGCCACAGGCCGTAGTTGAGGAAGTGCAGCCAGGTCCCGGACAGCGTCTGCACGACGCCGAGCGCGGCCGCGGCCAGCGCCCAGCGCCAGACGGCGGCGCCGTCGTGCGCGCTGACGGCGCCGATGCCCTGGCCGATCACCAGCGGCACGAGCGCGCCCGGCAGCGCCCAGACGACCCCGATCGCGGCCGCGCCGAGCACCGCGCCCAGCCGGGCACGGAACACGGCGAGCAGGAAGCGGCTCGCGGTCGGCCGTGCGGGCAGCCGCAGCGGCGGAAAGGGATATGTGGCGGAAAGCACGATTCCCGACGGTAAGCCGACGCCCAGCGGAAGGCGACCGATTTTCCGGCGCCCGGCGGCTCGGGGGACCCCCGGTTTCAACGTTACTCGCGGGGACCGACAGTTCCGGGCCCGCGCACCCGGGTTGTCCACAGGGGCGTTCGGGCCTCGCGGTGTCGGCTCGCTCACACCGGCGGCGGGTCGCCCGATTTCCGCGGCCCACCGTCCGGGGCAACCAGGAGCGCCCCGTATCCTGGCGGCCGTGGCGAACCCTGACACGGACACCGTGACCAGCACCGTTGACACCACCGAGCGTGCCGGGGCGACCCCGGACCACACCCAGCCCTATCGCGAGCTCGGGCTCGCCGACGACGAGTACGCCCGCATCCGGGAAATCCTCGGCCGCCGGCCCACCGACGCCGAGCTGGCGATGTACTCGGTCATGTGGAGCGAGCACTGCTCGTACAAGTCGTCGAAGAAGCACCTGCGGTACTTCGGGGAGACCGCCACCGACGAGATGAAGGCCAAGATGCTGGCCGGCATCGGCGAGAACGCGGGCGTCGTCGACATCGGCGAGGGCTGGGCGGTCACCTTCAAGGTGGAGAGCCACAACCACCCGTCCTATGTGGAGCCGTACCAGGGCGCCGCGACCGGCGTCGGCGGCATCGTCCGCGACATCATGGCGATGGGCGCGCGGCCGCTGGCGGTCGCCGACGCGCTGCGCTTCGGCCCGGCCGACGCCCCCGACACCAAGCGCGTGCTGCCCGGCGTGGTCGCCGGCGTCGGCGGCTACGGCAACTGCCTCGGCCTGCCGAACATCGGCGGCGAGCTGGTGTTCGACCCGTCCTACTCGGGCAACCCGCTGGTGAACGCGCTGTGCGTCGGCGCGATGCGCGTCGAGGACCTGCACCTGGCGTTCGCGTCCGGCACCGGCAACAAGATCATCCTGTTCGGCGCGCGCACCGGCCTCGACGGCATCGGCGGCGTTTCCGTCCTGGCGAGTGACACCTTTTCGGGTGACGAGTCGGCGGCGGGCCGCAAGAAGCTGCCGAGCGTCCAGGTCGGCGACCCGTTCACCGAGAAGGTGCTCATCGAGTGCTGCCTCGAGCTGTTCGCCCAGGACCTCGTGGTCGGCATCCAGGACCTCGGCGGCGCCGGGCTGTCCTGCGCGACGTCGGAGCTGGCAGCGGCCGGCGACGGCGGCATGCACATCTACCTCGACCGGGTTCCCTTGCGCGCCACCGGGATGACGCCGGCCGAGGTGCTCTCCAGCGAGTCGCAGGAGCGCATGTGCGCGGTCGTCGCGCCGGAGAACGTCGAGGCGTTCATGGCGGTCTGCCGCAAGTGGGACGTCATCGCCACCGACATCGGCGAGGTCACCGACGGCGAGCACCTGGTCATCACCTGGCACGACGAGGTCGTCGTCGACGTCCCGGCGCACACGGTGGCCCACCAGGGCCCGGTGTACGACCGGCCGATCGAGCGACCGTCCTTTCAGGACGCTCTGATCGCGGACACCTCGGCTTCCCTGCCGCGTCCGTCCACTCCGGACGAACTGCGCGCGGACGTGCTGAAGCTGATCTCCTCGCCCAACCAGGCGTCGAAGGAATGGGTGACGTCGCAGTACGACCGGTACGTGCGCGGGAACTCCGTGCTGGCCCAGCCGTCGGACTCGGGCATGATCCGGATCGACGAGTCGAGCGGTCGCGGCGTCTCGGTGGCGACGGACTGCAACAGCAAGTTCGTCTACCTCGACCCGTACCGCGGCGCGCAGCTGGCGCTGGCGGAGGCGTACCGCAACGTGGCGACGGGCGGCGCGACGCCGGTGGCGGTGTCGGACTGCCTGAACTTCGGCGCCCCCACCGATCCGGGGGTGATGTGGCAGTTCGAGCAGGCCGTGCACGGCCTGGCGGACGGCTGCGTCGAGCTCGGCATCCCGGTGACCGGCGGCAACGTCAGCTTCTTCAACCAGACGGGCGCCACGGCGATCCTGCCGACGCCGGTGATCGGCGTCCTCGGCGTGATCGACGACGTCACCCGCCGCATCCCGACCGGCATCGGCGCGGAGGCGGGCGAAACGCTGCTGCTGCTGGGCGAGACGCACGACGAGCTGGACGGTTCGGCGTGGGCCCGCGAGCTGCACGGCCACCTCGGCGGCGTGCCCCCGCGCGTGGACCTAGCCCGCGAAAAGCTCCTGGCGGAGATCCTGGTGGCGGGTTCCCGCGACGGCATGATCTCGGCGGCCCACGACCTGTCGGACGGCGGTCTCATTCAGACGCTGGTCGAGACGGTGCTGATCGGACAGTGCGGCGCCCGGGTGTTCCTCGACGCCGACCAGGACCCGTTCGTCCAGCTGTTCTCCGAGTCGGCGGGCCGGGTCCTGGTGGCGGTCCCGCGCACGGAGGAGCTGCGTTTCACGGAGATGTGCACCGCGCGCGGCCTCCCCTGGCGCAAGACGGGCGTGGTGGACCCGGAGTCGGGCGCACTGGAGCTGCAGGACATCACGGAGTTCACGCTCGACGAGCTGCGCGAGGCCTGGGAGAGCACGCTTCCCGCGCTGTTCAACTGACGCTGGTCCGACCTGTCCACAGCCGGGCTCGGTTGTGGACAGGTCGGGTCTCGTCGAGCTGTTCCCCGGGTTTCGTCGCACCCTGCCGATAGACTGGACCTGGGGACGCCCCCCAAGGGAAGGGCGGGGGAGCTCAGCCCACCTTGGCGACGATCCGCGCATCCCCGTCACGCAACTCCTCGAGCCCCCAGGCTTCCGGCAGCTGCACGTCCTTCTCCGTCCGCACCAGCGTGTTGTACAGCGAGACGGACGCCGGCAGCTCAGCGAACCGCAGATCGGTCTGGCCCTTGAACCGGGTCCGGCGCAGTTCCAGGGAGTCCGTCGCGCGCGCCGCGGTGAACTCCGCGTCCTGGGCGAACGTCGCGTCCTTGAACGTCGTCGGCCCCGCGAAGGTCGTCTCCGTGAAGTCCGCCGCCTCGGCGAACGCCGTTCCGCTGAACCACGCGTGGCTCTCGAAAACCGCGCCGCGGCACCGGAAGTAGCCCAGCAGGCGGCCGGACTCGGTGCCCGCCGCGGTGAGGTACACCCGGCCCTTGAAGCGGCAGCCGCTGAAGTTCGTGCTGCTGTACAGCGCCGCGTACCGCAGCAGCAAGCCGCCGATCAGCTTGCCCGAAAGGTCGAAGTACTCCAGCCTTGCGCCGGTCAGGTCGAGGTCGTACGCCGGGGCGTCGTCGTCGCGCCCCGGCAGCAGGTCGGTGACCAGCCGTTGCGCCGTGAGCCGGACCGTGAGCTCGCGTTCCTGCTCCGGATCCCGGTTTTTGTCCGCCCGTGAATACGTGAACGGCCGCCGCAGGTACGAGCACAGCACGTCCAGCACCGTCTGCGTGTATTCCGGCCGGCTGCGCGCCAGTCCCGCCAGCGCGTGCAGGGCCCCCACCCGCACCTGGTCGGCCGCGTGCCCGAGCAGCTCGACCGCCTTCGCGAACCGCTCGTCGGCGACCCGCTCGCGGTCCTGTTCCGCGCGCTGCGCCTCGAGTTCGTGCCGTTGCCGCTCGATGTCCTGGCGCCGCTCCTCGACCCGGCGCCGCCGGTCGTTCAGCCACAGCGCGTACAGCGCCACGATCGCGCCGCCGGCGAGGCCGCCGGTCTTCAGCGCGTCACTGCGGCTGGTGGCGGGGTCGGTCAGCAGCCAGCCGCCGACCCCGAGCAGCAGCACGACCGACGCGAAGAACGTCCACGCCAGCGGCGATCGCCACAGCTTCACCGGCTCAGGACACCAGCATGGTGCTGACGCAGAAGCCCTTTTTGTCGAAGTTCGTGGCGCTCAGCGTGCCCTTGACCGGCTTGCCGGCGGCCGTGCCGGTGACCTGGCCCTCGACCAGGTACTTGTCGGCAGGCACGTCGCCCAGCTGCAGCTGCAGCGGCGGCTTGAGGAACGTCTCGAGCCACGAGCTGAGCAGCTCCTTCGAGTCGGCGCAGCCCAGCGCGACGGCCCCGTTGTTGTCGCCCGCGTTCAGCTTGTCGATGAAGCCCTGCAGCACGGCCTTGGCGTCCGAGCTGCCCCCGCCGCCGGACGTCGAGGGCTTTGTGGACGGTGTCGTCGGCCTCTTGGCCGTCGTCTTCGGCGCCGTCGGCTTGGCGGACGTGCTCGAGCTCGGGGCCGCGGCGGTGTTGGTGTCGTCCTTCGACAGGAAGAACCCGGGCGCGACGAACCCCGTGATGCCCACCAGGGCGAGCACGACGACCACGGCGGCGCCGATCGCGACCCACATCCCGGTCTTGCTCTTCTTCGGCGGCGCGGGCGGCCCGCCGAAGCCCTGCGAGTAGCCCCCGGTCGCCGGGTCCCAGCCGGACACCTGGCCGGCCGCGTTCGGGTCCCAGGCCTGCTGGCCGTACTGCTGCGCGTTCGGGTCCGCCCACGCCGACTGCTGCTGTTGCTGCGCGTACGGGTCCCCCCACCCCGGCTGCGGGTTCGCCGGGAAACCGCCCGAGGCCGGCGGGTAGCCCTGTTGCTGGTTCGGGTCCCAGCCCTGCGGGTACTGCTGCGTCGGGTACGGCTGCTGCTGGTTGGGGTCCCACCCGCCCTGCTGCGGATACGGCTGCTGCGGGACGCCGCCGGACTGCGGCTGGCCGTACGGGTCGGGCTGACCGGGCTGGCCCGGCTGAGGCGGGTAGGTCATCTTTCCATGCCTTCCGAGCGCTGGGGGTTCGTGCGCTTCCGACGTCCGGTGGACGCGTGCGGTTCCCCAGAACGTAGCTGCAGCTTTCTGCAAGCTCGGACGGTACGGCATGGAACCGGCTCCCGGTCGTGGCGACGCGAAGCCGTCACGATCCGGGAGCCGGGCCGGGTGGATCAGCCGGTGGCGAGGGCCTGGAGCCGGTCGTAGGCACCGTTGAAGGTGTCCTGGTCGAGCGGGCTCGAGGTGTACTGCCAGACAGTGTGGAAGCCCCAGTTGTAGGGCAGGGTGCCGACCGACGACGAGTACCGCGCGACCCAGAGCGGGGCCGTGCTGGAGAAGTCACCGCTCACGCAGCTGCCCCACCAGGTCGTCGACGTGTAGATCACCGGGTAGCGGCCGGTCAGGGAGTGGTACGTGTCGTGGAAGTCGAGGATCCACGACGTCATCCCCGCCTTGCTCAGCCCGTAGCAGGTCGCGCCGTACGGGTTGTACTCCATGTCCAGCGCGCCGGGCAGCGTCTTGCCGTCCTTCGACCAGCCGCCGCCGTGGGCGACGAAGTACCGGGCCTGCGCCGCGCCGCTCGACGTGTTCGGCGTGGCGAAGTGGTAGGCGCCGCGGATGAAGCCCTGGTTGTAGGAGCCGTTGTACTGCTGCGCGAAGTACGGGTTGGTGTAGCTGGTGCTTTCCGTGGCCTTGGTCCAGACGAACCGCTTGCCCTGGTTCCACCAGCTCGCCCAGTCGACGTTGCCCTGGTAGCCGGCGACGTCCATGCCGGCCACCGTGGCCAGCACCTGGCCGGGGATGGCCTGGCCGGGCTGCGGCTGCTGCGCCGCCTTCTGCGTGTCCGGGGTCGACTTGTCGCCTTCGACGCGCCGGATCTGCGAGCCCAGTTCGTGGTTGTGCTCGGCGATGTCCGCGTTGATCGCGGCCACGGGGTCGACTTCGGGGGAGAAGGTCGTCGCCTGGGCCGTGCTGCCGAGCAGGAGCAGCGTGGCCGGGACGACCAGGGCAGCGAACAGCCGCCTTCTTCGGGAAGTGGACATCGTTGAATCCCTTCACAGATACCCTCGCTGAGGGCGGCTTACTGCAGGTAGCCGCCCGTGCACGATTGTTGAGGACGAAGTGGCGTTTGTCACTCAGTTCCGTGAAATTGGGTATACGTGTGGGTGATTTTCCCGGGAAGTTGATCTTTAATTGGTTACCGGTTAACACCTATTATTAAAACGTTGGGCCGTTCAGCCCAGCGCGAGCGCGAACAGCCGGTCCGCCGCGCCGTTGAACCAGTTCTGGTCGCCGGGCAGGGTGCCGCGGTCGGCGAACTGCCAGATCGTGTGCACGCTCCAGCCGGCCGGGAGCTCACCGATGAAGGTGTTGTAGCGGGCGATCCAGAGCGGGCTGTCGCCGAACCCGCCGTTGTTCGCGGTGCACCGCTTCCACCAGTTCGTCGACGTGTAGATCGTCGGGAACCGGCCGGTCGCCGCGCGGTAGGTGTCGGAGAAGGCCTGGATCCAGGCGACCATGCCGGCGGCGTCCTTGCCGTAACAGGTTTCGCCGTACGGGTTGTACTCCGCGTCGAGCGCGCCCGGCAGCGTCTTGCCGTCGGCCGACCAGCCGCCGCCGTGGGCGAGGAAGTACCGGGCCTGCGACGCGCCGTCGGAGATGTCCGGCCGCGCGAAGTGGTAGGCGCCGCGGATGAGGCCGACGTTGTAGGAACCGTTGTACTGCTGCGCGAACTGCGGGTTGACGAAGCCGGTGCCCTCGGTCGCCTTGACGTAGACGAACTTGGCGCCCGACCGCGCCGCGCCGGGCCAATCGACCGGGCCTTGGTGCCCGCTGACGTCGTGCCCGAGCTGCCGGTCGTCGCCTCCGTACAGCACGTCGGGGCTCTCCCCGACGCCCTCGACCTCGGCGATCTGCGAACCCGCGTGGTGGTCCTCGGCGCCGGCGTAGACATCGTCGGCCGTCGCCGGCGCCTACCCGGCCACGAGGAGCGCGACGGCGAGGACGGCGGCGAAGGGCAGCGGCTGTCGGTTCACCCTCTTGCTCCCCACCGGTCTCGTGAGACTTCTTCAGTCTCACGATGCACCGGCATCGCCGGATCGGCGACTCGGCCACCCGGTGCTCACTCGATGGGGTGGAAACCGCAGGTCAGCGCCGCTCGTCGACGATGGCCTTCATGAGGTGCTCGGCCGGCACGACAGCCGTGATCAGGTCGTGCGGGTTGATCGCGACGGGGTGCCCGCCGAGCAGGCCGACGATGTCGCGGCCGAGCACGGCGCGCGCGTGCGGCCACTCGCGCGGCACCAGCGCCTTGCGGGTGTAGGCGGGCACCATGACCCGGCCGTCGGCGTTGTGGAAGCCGATGACGGTCCGCTGCACCGGCGACATCGCGTAGACGAACAGCGTCGCGTCGAGGACGGCCTTCGGCAGGTCCGACGGCGGGCGGTGCTCGGTCCGGACGAGCTGCAGCAGGTGCTCGAGGTCGTTCGCCGGGTCCGGGAAGCCGAGCGCCTTGGGCGAGGGCCGGTAGCGGTCGTTGGCGTGGAAGTCGGCGACGACGTCGCCGGCGGCGTTCACCGGGTAGGCGCCGACGACCGCCCACGACGGCACCGGGCCGTTCGGGTCGAAGGCCTCGTCGATGACGTAGAGCCAGCTGTTGGGGTTGGCGCGGGCGTTCGCGCGCATCTCCGCGGTGATCTCGGGCGTACCGTGCTTGCCGGAGCGCCGCGCCTGCCGGCCGTCGCGCCGCGCGGCGCGGTTGGGCTTGCCGTGCCCGCCGGGGTGATCGGCTCCGCTTCCGGTGGGCTGCTGCGAAACCATCCGATCCGCCTCGTCCCGCTGCGCCATCGTCATCCCCACGTTCTCGGGTGTGCCTGCCAAGTCTTGGTGCGCCACTCTACTGTTTGCCCATGGCCTCTTCGCGTTCGGTCGACCCCGGACAGTTACGTGCGGCGGTGCTGGCGATTTCCCCGTGGTTGCAGGGCGATGCGCCCGCTCCGGCCCGCCCGGAACTGGCCGCGGCGGTCCGGCTCAGCCTGCGCGCCCTGGCGGCGGACGCGCCGGGCCGGACGGTCGAGGTGCGCGTGCCGCCGTTCGCCGCGGTGCAGTGCGTGGAGGGGCCGCGGCACACCCGGGGCACCCCGCCGAACGTGATCGAGACCGACCCGCGCACGTGGCTCGAACTGGCCACCGGGCAACTGGACTGGACCACGGCCGTGGCGGACGGCCGGGTGTCCGCGTCGGGCGCCCGGGCCGACCTTTCCCACTGGCTCCCCCTGCTCCGTCTGTGACGGGCGGGGGCCGTGGTCAAAGCTTGCGGCCGATCCCGCCGGCGATGGTCCGCTGCGCCACGTTGAGCTCCTTGAGCCGCGGGCCGTCCGGCCACCAGTCGGCGCACCGGACGACGCCCGGGGGCACCATTTCGAGGCCGGGGAACAGCTCCTCGATCTCCTTCTGGGTGCGGAAGGAGCCCGAGCCCATGGGGCTGTGCAGGAAGAAGTCCTCCATCCGGCGGGCGGTCTCGGAGTCCTCGTCCTCGGGGTCGAAGAAGTGCGAGATCGCCACGAACGAGCCCGACGGCAGGGCGTCGACGTACTCCTTCATGATCTCCGCCGGCCGCTCCCGGGCGCCGTTGTAGTGGTGCAGCGTGCCCATCTGGAGGAGGGCGACCGGCTGCGTGAAGTCGATGTACTGCCGGACGACCTCGTGCTCGAGGATCCGTTGCGGCTCGAAGATGTCCTCGGCGACGAAGTGGGTGTTCTCGTTCTCTTCGAGCAGCGCGCGGCCGTGGGCGAGCACGACCGGGTCGTTGTCGATGTAGACGACCTGGATGTCCGGGTTGATCCGCTGGACGACCTGGTGGGTGTTCTCGGCGGTGGGCAGGCCGGAGCCGCAGTCGAGGAACTGGGTGATGCCTGTCTGGCTGGCGAGGAAGCGGCAGGCGCGGATCAGGAAGCCGCGGTTTTCGAACGCGAGGTCCTGCGCTTCCGGGGCGGCCTTCTGCACCTTGTGCAGAACCTCCCGGTCGATCTCGTAGTTGTCCTTCCCGAGCAGGAAGGCGTCGTACACCCGCGCGATGCTCGCTCGGGTCGGGTCGACCCCCACGGGAACTCGCTCGGTCCGGGTCGCGGCGTCGGGCATGGTGAACCTCGCAAGTTCTGTGTCGAAAGTCTCCTACTCTACGTAGAGTAGGACTCCACACGCACGCGGTAAACCGGGTCACCTCTTTGCGCAGGAGGGCTCAACGTGTACTTTCGGTAGTCGGGCTAGAACCCCCTGGTGACGTGAGCGCGGAAGGTTCGGGAATGAACGCGGTGAACGCGTCCGCAGGTGAACAGAACATCGGCCCCACGGCGCGCCGCATGATCCTCGGCTCGCAGCTTCGCCGACTCCGCGAAGAGGCCGGCATCACCCGCCAGCAGGCCGGTTACAACATCCGTGGGTCCGAGTCGAAAATCAGCCGGCTGGAGCTGGGCCGGGTCGGGTTCAAGGAACGCGACGTCACCGACCTGCTGACGATGTACGGCGTCGACGACCCGACGGAGCGCCGGACGTTCCTCGACATGGTCAAGCAGTCGAACGAGCCGGGCTGGTGGCGGCGCTTCGGCGAAACCATGCCGAACTGGTTCACCGACCTCGTGGGCCTCGAAGAAGCCGCCGCGCGAATCCAGATCTGGGAGCCGATCTACGTGTCGGGGCTCCTGCAGATCGAGCCGTACGCGCGGGCGATCTTCAGCCACGGCCGGACGGAGATGGCCGACGAGCGGGTCGACCAGCTGGTCGCGCTGCGGATGCGGCGGCAGAAGATGTTCAGCAGGCCGGACGCGCCTCGGGTGTGGATGGTGCTCGACGAGTCGGTGCTCTATCGGCCGATCGGGGGGATGAAGGTCCTCAAGCAGCAGATCGAATACCTGCTGGAGATGAGCGCGCTGCCGCACGTATCGGTCCAGGTGCTGCCGTACTCGCGCAGCGGGCTGTCCGCGGAGCACGCGTTTTCGCTGCTGCGGTTCGGCGAGCCGGAACTGCCCAACATCGCGTACGTCGAATACCTGACCGGCGCGCACTACATCGAGAAGCGCGAAGAGATCGAAAAGTACAGCCGCGCGCTCGACATGCTGGCCGTCGACGCGGAGACGCCGGAGCGGAGCCGCTCGATGCTCGCGAAGCGCCGCCAGGAGATCTAGAAACGGTAACCGTCAGTAGTGATGCCGCCGATCGAGCGGGTAATCGTCACCCGATTGGTTAGCGCCGAGGTGGTAATTGTTTACCGTCCGAGAACTTTGCAAGAAATTCTGCACGTGCATTTACCGTTGCAAGCACACGTGCTAGCCTCCGATACGCGGGCAAATGCACATGCATATGCATAGCCCCGGAAGGTTTTCCGCATCGAGAGGTGGGACCATGGCTGAGCGATTCGAAAACGGCATCCCGGCCGATCGGCTGTCCGGAGCCGAGTGGCGCAAGGCGAGCTACAGCGGTGCCTACGGCAACTGCGTCGAGGTCGCACCGCTGGCAAGCGGCGAGATCGCGATGCGCAACTCGCGGTTCCCCACCGGGCCCGCGCTCGTGTACACGCGCGCCGAGATGGCGGCGTTCCTGGCGGGCGCCAAGGACGGTGAATTCGACGATGTCCTCGGCTGAGGCCGTCGCCCCCGTCTTCGACATCGAAACCGGCCTGCAGGAACTGGTGGCTCGCGGCTACCAGTTCGTCCACCCGGCCGACGAGCGCGGCGAGGTTCTCGCCGTCGTCGGTGTGCGGGTGCACGACGACGTGGTGGACGTGGTCCGGCTCAACGCCGAGGACGACGTCGTGGCGACGCGGATGCCCGGAACGGAAGACAACATCTTCGAGCCCGAGCGGTGGTTGTGGCGCCGCCGCGGGGACGGCGCACAGGTGCTCACGGAGATCCTTTCGCTGCCGGATGCGTGCTAGGCACCCAGGCTTGCAGGCCCTGTCCGAAGTGGTCAGAACCACGTCGGGCGGGGCCTGGCTCATGTTCGCACCGTCTACACTGAAGGCGGCCTGATCACGTCTTCCTGGGAGCACCTCGGTGGTTTCCGACCCGCAGCTCGTGTCCGACCAGCCCGACCCGGAACCCCGCGAGGAGTGTGGCGTCTTCGGCGTCTGGGCTCCCGGGGAAGAAGTCGCGAAGCTGACCTACTACGGCCTGTACGCCCTGCAGCACCGGGGGCAGGAAGCCGCCGGCATCTCCGTTTCGGACGGCTCGCAGATCGTGGTCTTCAAGGATCTCGGCCTGGTCAGCCAGGTCTTCGACGAACAGACCCTGCAGTCGCTGCAGGGGCACATCGCCGTCGGGCACTGCCGGTACTCGACCACCGGCGCGACCATCTGGGAGAACGCGCAGCCCATCTTCCGCACCACCGCGACCGGCAGTGGCCTCTCCTTCGCCCACAACGGCAACCTCGTCAACACAGCCGAGCTGCGTGAACGCACCATCGAGGCAGGCCTCAAGCCGCACGCGGGCCTGACCGGCTCGTCCAGCGACTCCGACCTGATCTGCGGTCTGCTCGCCGCGAACGCCGCCGACAGGGGCATCGAGGCCGCCGCCATGGAGCTGCTGCCCACCCTGAAGGGCGCCTTCTGCCTGGTGTTCGCCGACGAGAACACCCTCTACGCGGCGCGGGACCCGCACGGCGTGCACCCGCTGGTGCTCGGCAGGCTCGAGCGCGGCTGGGTCGTCTCGAGCGAGACGGCGGGCCTCGACATCGTCGGCGCGTCGTTCGTCCGCGAGGTCGAGCCGGGCGAGCTGATCGCGATCGACGCCGCGGGCCTGCGCTCCTCGCGATTCGCGAACCCGGACCCCAAGGGCTGCGTCTTCGAGTACGTCTACCTGGCCCGCCCCGACACGACGATCGCCGGCCGCGGCGTCCACGCCACCCGCGTCGAGATCGGCCGCCGCCTGGCCACCGAGCAGCCGGTCGAGGCCGACCTGGTCATGCCGGTGCCGGAGTCGGGCACCCCGGCCGCGATCGGCTACGCGCAGGGCTCCGGCATCCCGTACGGCACCGGCCTGGTGAAGAACGCCTACGTCGGGCGCACCTTCATCCAGCCGTCCCAGACCATCCGCCAGCTGGGTATCCGGCTCAAGCTGAACCCGCTGCGCGACGTCATCCGCGGCAAGCGCCTGGTCGTGGTGGACGACTCGATCGTCCGCGGCAACACCCAGCGCGCACTGGTCCGGATGCTGCGGGAGGCCGGCGCGCTCGAGGTGCACGTCCGGATCGCGTCGCCGCCGGTCCGCTGGCCGTGCTTCTACGGCATCGACTTCGCTTCGCGGGCCGAGCTGGTCGCCAACGGCGTCGACCTCGACGGCATCCGACGCTCGATCGGCGCCGACTCCCTGGGCTACATTTCCCTGGACGGCCTGGTCGCGGCGACGGAACAGCCGAAGTCGCGGCTGTGCATGGCGTGCTTCTCGGGCGAGTACCCGATCGCTCTGCCGGAGGACGCGCTGATCGGGAAACACCTGCTCGAAAGCCTCGACGCCGTCAATGGCGCGGCGAGCCCTGTCAGCCCCGCCGGGTACGGTGCCGAAGACGCCGTCCGGCGTCCCTAACAGTTCCTTCCAGTAGGGAGTCCTTCCACCGTGAGCGAGTCCACGAGCGCCACGTACGCCGCCGCCGGCGTCAGCATCGACGCCGGCGACCGAGCCGTCGAGCTGCTCAAGCCGCACGCCGAGCGGGCGACGCGGCCCGAGGTCATGGGCGGTGTCGGCGGTTTCGCCGGGCTCTTCTCCCTGAAGCTGGACAAGTGGAAGGAGCCGGTGCTCGCGTCCTCGACCGACGGCGTCGGCACCAAGATCGCGGTCGCCCAGGCGCTCGACAAGCACGACACCGTCGGCATCGACCTGGTCGCGATGGTGGTCGACGACCTGGTCGTGACCGGTGCCGAGCCGCTGTTCCTCCAGGACTACATCGCCGTCGGCAAGGTGCACCCGGAGAAGATCGCCGCGCTGGTCGGCGGCATCGCCGAGGGCTGCGTCCGGGCCGGCTGCGCGCTGCTCGGCGGCGAGACCGCGGAGCACCCCGGGCTGATGGGCGAGCACGACTACGACATGTCGGCCACCGGCGTCGGCGTGGTCGAGGCGTCGCAGCTGCTCTCGCCGGAGAAGGTCCGCCCGGGTGACGTCGTGCTGGCCCTCGGCTCGTCGGGCCTGCATTCGAACGGCTACTCGCTGGCCCGGCACGTGCTGCTGGACATCGCCCGGATGCCGCTCGGCGGGCACGTCGAGGAGTTCGGCCGCACCCTCGGTGAAGAGATGCTGGAGCCGACGCGGATCTACGCGAAGGACTGCCTGGCGCTCGCCGCCGAGACCGAGGTCCGGACGTTCGCGCACATCACCGGTGGCGGTCTGGAGGCGAACCTGGCCCGGGTCATGCCGCGCGGCCTGGTCGCCCGGCTCGACCGTGGCACCTGGACGCCGTCGGCGGTGTTCGCGCTGATCGGCCACCGCGGCAAGGTCGAGCGCGCCGAGCTGGAGAAGACGTTCAACATGGGCGTCGGCATGGTCGCGATCGTCGGCGAGGAGGACGTCGACCGGGCGCTGGCCATGCTCACCGCGCGGCACGTCCCGGCGTGGGTGCTGGGCGACGTCCAGCCCGCCGACGACGTCGACGGCCCGCGCGCGGTGCTCTCGGGCGACCACCCGCGGTTCTGACGGCGTTTTCGAAAAGCGCCTTGCTCGCGGCTGTCACACTTGAGGGGTGGCAGCCGAAGACGTGGTGGTCGGCTCCCGGTTCGTGATCCCGGGAGCCGAGTTGAGCGAGCGCTTTTCGCGGTCGTCCGGCCCGGGCGGGCAGGGTGTGAACACCACCGACTCGCGGGTGGAGCTGTCCTTCGACGTCGCCGCGTCGCCGTCGATTCCCGAGCACCTGCGTGACCGGGTCCTGGCCGGGCTCGCGTCCCGGCTGGTCGACGGCGTCCTGACGATCGCGGCCAGCGAACAGCGCTCCCAGCTGCAGAACCGCGAGGCCGCGCGCGGCCGGCTGGCGAACCTCCTGCTCGACGCGTCGGCCCCGCCGCCCGCCAAGCGGCGCCCCACGAGACCGTCTCGCGGTTCGAAGGAGCGCCGCCTGGCGTCGAAGAAGCGCCGGAGCGACGTGAAACGAGGCCGCTCCGGCCGCTTCGACGACTAAGGCAGCGAGAGGTGCACGCACTCGCCCGCCGGCCGGTAACCGACGCGGGCGTAGACGTTGCCGATCCCCAGGTCACCGGGGGTGAGGAACGCCGTGTGGGCCCCGGCCTCGTGGACCTCGCGGGTGAGGTGCGCGGTGAGCGCCGCGGCGATCCCGCGGCCGCGGTACGGCTCGAGCACGGCGATCCCGGCGACCTCGGTGGTGCCGTCGACGATTTCGAGCGCGAGCCCGCCGCCGACGACCGCTCCGGAGCCGACGTCCTCCGCCAGGAGGTGCCGGACCCCGGTTTCGGCACCGGACTTCAGCTGCTCGACCTCTTCGTCGCCGATCTCGGCGGGTGCGCCGAACGCGGTGTTCTGCGCTTCCCGCATGCGCCGGAAGTCCCCGGCGGACTCCGGCACGCGCAGCCGGATGCCCGCCGGGGCCGGCTTGCCGACCCGCTGAGCCGGTGCGCACGTCATGAGCGGCACCCGCCGTTCGAGCTCGTACCCCGCTTCGACCAGCAAGTTCTCCAGGTCGGGGGCGACGTCGGTGAAGTACTCCAGCCGCGGGAGCAGGTCCCGCCGCCGGTACGCCTCGGTCAGCGCGTCGATCTCGGCCGGCGTCGGCTTCGCGCCGTCGTCCGGGATCGCGTAGTTGAGCATCGGGTGGGCCGTGCCCGGCGAGTAGGTGGCGAGGAACGGGCCGACCTGCTCGGTCTCGCGGCCGCGCGGCGCCGTCTTTCGGACATAGGTCTGGATAGCAGACATTGCTGGGTTGGAGCCTTTCGAGAGCATGTCAAGGAACCGCAGCCGCCGAGCGGCGTGCGGGCAGGGCGCTGGGCGTCGGGCCTAGCGGGGGCCGACGCCGGAGACGGCGCCAGGCATAGGCAGTCATTCCTTGAACTCGAACGGGCTCTTCCCGGCCATCATCGCACGGCCGGCAACCGGATTACCGGCGTTCCGGCTGCGCGATGGGCCATGGGGTGGATCAGATATCGCGCACCTTCCACCCCGGGGACCGCACTATGCGGTGATCTTTCCGGTGGCGCCGGTTATCTTTCCGTGGTTCGGTCAAGGGAGTGCGTCGTCCACAGTGGAACCCTGTGGACAACCCTGTGGATGAATTCGCGCGAAAAGCGGAAAACCCTTGTCGCGCAAGGGAACCGGGCGAAGCGTGCCTGTGTACTACTTCGCGGCCGATTCCCGCGCCTGCTCGAGCAAACCTTGCAGGTGGAGACCGCGCCGGACATCGCAGGGGTGCGCCGTCGTGCCGCTCGCGATCATCGCCGCGAAGTCGTCCAGCAGTGCGGTGTAGGACTCCTGCGCCGAGCCCGATTTGCCCCCGAGCGTCCGGTAGCCGTGCCGGCCCCAGACCGCGACCTCGACGACGGTCGGCTGCACCGGCAGCCGCAACGAGAGGGTGGCCGTGCTGACCACGCCGCCCTCGTGCGCCAGCATCAGGTGCCAGAGGTCGCCCGGGCTCTGCCGGGCCGCCACGACCTCGGTGATCGGACCGAGCGCGGCGTCCAGCATGTCGAGGGCGTGCGGGCCGATGTCGGACAACGCGCCGCCGTCGTCCTGCCGCCACTCCGAGGTGGCGTACTGGCCGCCGAGCAGGGCACCGGACAGCCAGCGCGCTCCGCCGCCCGCCCAGCCGCCGGCCTGGGCGAGGCCGGCGAGCCACTCCTGGGTCTGCGCCGAGTACCGGAGGGTCAGCATGACCAGCGCGGCCACGTCGGCGGCGGCGACGGCGTCGGCCAGCCGGCGCGCGCCGTCGAGATCGGCGGCGATCGGCTTCTCCAGGATCAGGTGCTTCCCGGCTTCGGCCGCGCGCACGCCCAGCTCCGCCTGGACCGACGGCGGCACGGCGAACGCCACCGCGTCGACCTGCGCGAACAGCTCTTCGACGCTGGCGGCGGTGGCCGCGCAGTGCGTCTCCGCAAGCGCTTGCGCCGCCTCTGGCCGCCGGGCCCAGACCGCGGTCAGCGCCGTGCCGGGGTGGTCCGCCAGGCCGGGCGCGTGCACCGTCGTCGCCCACGGGCCGGCGCCGATCAGGCCGACGCGCAGCTGTCCGTCCGCGATGAGCTGTCCCACGGTCCGCAGTCTAGGTGTGTCCCGCGTCGCGCCGGAACCGCACCTTCGGCGGGCGCCGACGTGGTTAAAGTGCCTGCATGATCGCCGCCCGCCTGTCCCGTCTCGCCACCGTCTTCGCCGTGTTGCTCGGCGCCGGTCTCATCGGCGCCGCGCCCGCTTCGGCGACGGACACCGAGGGGGCCTGCCCCGAGGGCGGCGGCGTGACGGTGGTCGTCGACTTCGGCGACCTGGCCCCCGAGTCACTGATCCGCTGCGCCCCCGGCACGCCCGCGACCGGCATCGCCGCCCTGAAGGACGCCGGGATCGAGGTGGCCGGTTCGCAGAAGTACGGCCTCGCCGTGGCCTGCCGGATCAACGGCAAGCCCGGCCCCGACGTCGAGTCCTGCGCGGGGATGCCGTCGGCCACGGCGTACTGGAGCTACTGGCACGCTTCCGCCGGGGGCAGCTGGACGTCGAGCCAGGAGGGTGCCCAGACCGCGAAGCCGGTCGCCGGTGGCTTCGAGGGCTGGGCGTTCGCGCGGCCGAAGTCCGCGAACGACCTGCCGGCGCCGCCCCGCGTGCCGCCGGTGCGTCAGCCGGCCGCGCCGGCTTCCGCGCCCGCTGAGCAGGGCAGTTCGTTCCCGTGGGGCTTGGTGGCCGGAGCCGTCGTGATCGTGGTGGTCGGCGGCGCGGGGATCGTCGTCGCCCGTCGCCGGCGTGCGCAGTAGGGCGCTGCACCCCGGCGCCTGGTGGGCCTGGGCGCTCGCGCTGGCCGTCGCCGCCAGCCGCACGACGAATCCGCTGCTGCTCGGCCTGATCATCGCGGTGGCCGGGTTCGTCGTCGCGAACCGGCGGAGTGACGCGCCCTGGGCGCTGGCGTTCCGGTTGTACGTCTACGTCGGCGCGCTGATCGTCGTCTCGCGGGTGCTGTTCCGGATCCTGATCGGCGGCGAAGACGGCGGCCACGTGCTGTTCACGCTGCCACGGATCCCCCTCGTCGCCGGGTTGTCCGTGCTCGGGCCGACGTCGGCGGAGGAGCTGCTCGGCGGCCTCTACGACGGCTTGCGGCTGGCGACGATGGTCGTATGCGTCGGCGCGGCGAACGCCCTGGCCAACCCGAAACGGCTGCTCAAGGCGGTCCCGGGGGCGCTGTACGAGGTGGGCACGGCGGTGACGGTGGCGTTGACGGTCGCCCCGCAGCTGGTCGAGAGCGTGCAGCGCGTGCGGCGGGCCCGCCGGCTGCGGGCCGGCCGGACTCGCGGGCTGCGGGCGGTCAAGGGCATCGTGGTCCCGGTGCTGGAGGACGCGATGGACCGGTCCCTGCGGCTGGCGGCCGGGATGGACTCCCGGGGCTACGGCCGCCGGGGTGAGCTGAGCCGCCGGCTGCGGCTGCTGATCGGCGGCTGTGTGCTGGCCGGGCTGGCCGGCGCGTGCGTCGGCGTCTACGGCGTGCTCGACGGGACGTCCTCCTGGCTCGGGGTGCCGTTGCTGGCGGCCGGGCTGGCCGTGGCCGTCGTGGGCTTCGTCCTCGGCGGACGGCGGGTGCGGCGGACGGCGTACCGGCCGGATCCGTGGCGGTGGCCGGAGACGCTGGTCGTCGCGGCCGGAGCCGGGGCGTGCGTGCTGCTGTTCGTGACCGCCCGCGTCGACCCGGGGAACCTCTACCCGTCGCTGAGCCCGCTGCGCTGGCCGGAGGTCTCCCCGGTGCACGCGTTGTCCCTGCTGGTCGGGGTGCTCCCGGCGTTCGTCGCACCCCCGCCGCCGTCGTCGTCGGAGGTCATTCGGTGATCGAGTTCTCGCGGGTCACGGTGACCTACCCGGACGCTGCGCGGCCGGTGCTCGTCGACGTGTCGCTGCTGGTCGAGGAGGGTGAGCTGTGCCTGGTCGCCGGCCCGACCGGCGCCGGCAAGTCGACGTTCCTCGGCGCGATCAACGGGCACGTCCCGCACTTCACCGGCGGGCGGCTTTCCGGCCGGGTGCTGGTCGACGGGCGGGACACGGCCCGGTTCCCGCCCCGGGAGCTGGCTTCGGTTGTCGGCGTCGTCGGGCAGGACCCGCTGGCCGGGTTCGTGACCGACACCGTCGAGGAGGAACTCGCGTACGCGATGGAGCAGCTGGCGGTGCCGCCGGACGTCATGCGCAAGCGCGTTGAAGAAACCCTGGACCTGCTGGGTATCGCGGAACTGCGCAACCGTCCACTCCGGACGCTGTCGGGCGGGCAGCAGCAGCGCGTCGCGATCGGCTCGGTGCTGACGGCGCACCCCTCGGTCGTCGTGCTCGACGAACCGACGTCGGCGCTGGACCCGACGGCGGCCGAGGACGTGCTCGCGGCGATCACGCGCCTGGTGCACGACCTCGGGACGACGGTGATCGTCGCCGAGCACCGGATGGAGCGGGTGGCGCAGTACGCGGACCGGCTGCTGTACCTGCCGGGCGACGGCTCGGTGCGGTCCGGGCCGCCGGCCGAGATCTTCGAGACGGCCGAGATCGCGCCGCCGATCGCCGAGCTGGGGCGGCTGGCGGGCTGGTCGCCGCTGCCGCTGTCGGTCCGGGACGCGCGGCGGGTCGCGGGGCCGCTCCGCGCTCGGCTCTCAGAATTGTCGGTGGTGGGTTCTACTCTGTCGGTGACCGGTCGAGCACTGGATGTGAGAGGGGTGGTGGTCCGATACGGAGATGTCCTGGCGGTGCGCGGGGTCGACCTGCGTGTCGGTCCGGGGGAAGTGGTCGCGCTGATGGGACGCAACGGCTCCGGCAAGTCGTCGCTTCTCTGGGCGGTGCAGGGCAGCGGGCCGAGGTCGGCGGGGAAGGTCGACGTCGGCGGCGCGGATCCTGCGTCGCTCAAGCCACGGGTGGCCCGTCGGCGCGTGGGGCTGGTCCCGCAGACACCGGCCGACCTGCTGTACCTCGATTCGGTGAACGCCGAGTGCGCACAGGCGGACGCGGAATCGGAGGTACCGGCAGGGACGGCCCGTGCCCTGCTGGACCGGCTGGCCCCCGGGATCGCCGGTGAAGCGCACCCCGGCGACCTGTCCGAAGGGCAGCGGCTGGCGCTGGTGCTGGCCGTCCAGCTGGCGGCGGCCCCGCCGGTCGTGCTGCTCGACGAGCCCACCCGCGGCCTGGACTACCACGCGAAACGGCGCTTCGCCGCGATCCTGCGAGAGCTGGCCTCGCAGGGCCGGGCGGTGGTGCTCGCCACCCACGACGTCGAGTTCGTGGCGACGGTGGCCCACCGCGTGGTGGTCATGGCCGAGGGCGAGGTGGTGGCGGACGGCCCGACGAAGGAGGTGATCGTCGCCTCGCCGGCGTTCGCCCCGCAGGTGGCGAAGATCCTGGCACCGCAGCGCTGGCTGACGGTCGACGAGGTAGCGGAAGCGCTGGCATGAGGACGCGGAAGGGGCGGGGAGCTCGGCGAGCGTCGGCTGTCGGCGCCCGCGCGGCGGCGGAGGTTCCGGCATGACCGGCTGCCTCGCCGCACGCCGCGGGTTTCCGCTGGTCGGCGCTCTCCCGCGGCCGCTGGTGGCGCGGCACCCCGGCCCAGCTCGGCGAGCGTCAGCCGTCGGCACGGGCGCAGCGGCTGAGGTCCCGGCATGACCGACTTCCTCGGCCCACCGCCCCGCGTCGTCCGCCTGACCCTCCGGCCCGCGCTGGTCCTCGGCGTCGCCAGCCTCCTCGGGCTGGCCATGTTCTGCTGGCCCCTCTTCGCGCACCCCCGGCCGGGCGGGGCCGCGCACGCCTTGGATGCCCCGTTCGTGTTCATGGCGACCCTGCCGGTCCTCATCCTGGTCGTGCTCGCCGAACTGTCCCGCGGTGGCATCGACGCCAAGGCGCTCGCGCTGCTCGGCGTCCTCTCGGCCGTCAACGCCGGCCTGCGGCCGCTCGGGGCCGGGACCGGGGGGATCGAGCTGGTGTTCTTCCTGCTCGTGCTCGCCGGGCGGGTGTTCGGGCCGGGGTTCGGCTTCGTGCTCGGCTCGACTTCGCTGTTCACGAGCGCCCTGCTCACCGCCGGCGTCGGGCCGTGGCTGCCGTTCCAGATGCTCGCGTCGTCGCTGATCGGGCTGGGTGCCGGGCTGCTACCGCGGAAACCGCGTGGCAAAGCGGAGATTGCCCTGCTCGTCGCGTACGGCGTCTTCGCGGCCTACTTCTTCGGGCTGCTCATGAGCCTGTGGTCGTGGCCGTTCCTCGCCGGCGACTCCACGCAGCTCGGCTTCGTGCCCGGCGCGCCGCTGGCCGACAACCTGCACCGGTTCGCGGTGTACACCGTCCTGACGTCGACCCTCGGCTGGGACACCGGGCGCGCCGTCACCAACGCTGCCGCGATCGTCCTGCTGGGACCCGGCGTCCTGGCGGTGTTGCGGCGCGCCTCGCGACGGGCGGCCTTCGACGCGCCCGTCACGTTCGAGAAGAGTCAGCTGTAGGAGTAGAAGCCGCGGCCCGTCTTCTTGCCGAGCAGGCCCGCGTCCACCATGCGCAGCAGCAGCGGCGGCGACGAGTACAGCGGCTCCTTGAACTCCGCGTACATCGAGTCCGCGATGGCCTTGATGGTGTCCAGCCCGATCAGGTCGGACAGCCGCAGCGGACCCATCGGGTGGGCGGTGCCCAGCTCCATGCCGCGGTCGATGTCCTCGGCCGAGGCGAAGCCCGACTCGATCATCCGGATCGCCGAAAGCAGGTACGGCACCAGCAGCGAGTTCACGATGAACCCGGCACGGTCCTGCGAGCGGATCACGGTCTTGCCCAGCGCCGTCGTCGCGTGCTCCTCCGCGCGGCGGGCGGTTTCCTCGCTGGTCAGCAGCGAGGGCACCAGCTCGACCAGCGGCAGCACCGGCACCGGGTTGAAGAAGTGGATGCCGACCACCTGCTGCGGCCGGCTCGTCGCCATGCCCAGCTTCATGATCGGGATCGACGACGTGTTGGACGCGAACAGCGCGTCCTCCGCCTCGACGATCTTGTCCAGCTGGCGGAAGACCTCGACCTTCGCCTGTTCCTGCTCGAGGATCGCCTCGATGACCAGTTCGCGGTCGGCGAACTCGGCGATGTCGGTGGTGAACCGGAGCCTGCCGAGCGCCGCGTCGACGTCCTCGGCGGTCAGCTTGCCGTTCTTGAGGCCGCGTTGCAGCGACTTCTCGATGCGCGCCTTGCCCGCGTCGAGCGCCGGCTGGTTCACCTCGGTGACCACGACGTCCAATCCGGACCGCGCGTGCACCTCGGCGATGCCGGACCCCATCAGGCCCGCCCCGACGACTCCAACCCGACTTACCACCGGCTCACTCCTTCATCGCTTCGCAGGCCCGACGTGCTTTTTGGTCAACACTGTGGACAGCACTTGGGCAGCACGCGACGCGCGAGGGCGGTTACCGGATGTGTTCCGGCTCCACCCTCGCGCGTCTACGCGTGCTCAACGACGGTACTCGCCGTACCCGTCGTCGTACGGGTCTTGATCATCGCTGTCGGACTCCTCGTAATGACTACTGGAGGAGTTACTCGACAGCTCGCGCTGCAAAGCATCGAAGTCAGTCTCGTGCGAGCTGTACTTGAGCTCACGCGCCACCTTCGTCTGCTTGGCCTTAGCCCGGCCGCGCCCCATGGCTCGACCCCCTCGCACAGGGGCGGGGCGGCCGGGGGAATCGGCGGCCCCGCATCGTCTCGACAATTCTTTCCTGCTCACACCGTACCGTGTCCGGGGGGTTCGATGCGACGTGGCACGGTGTGCCGGTGGTGACAGTGTCCGCCGAACACCGGTTACCGGCCGGTCGGTGGCGATCCGTGCAGGTAGACGTGCCACGATCTATCCGTGCTCCGTCCCTTCGTGGCTTACCTGCGGGTGTACGAACCCCTGCTCGCCCTGGGCGAGCCGCCGGACGAACGGCTGCGGGCGGCCGTCGCGGCGGCCAAGCTGCAGCGGACGGACGCAGGGACGCGCGAGCAGGCCATGTGGCTCAAGTCACAGGTGGCCGCGCCACGGCGGCTGCTGCCGGCCGAGCTCGCCGACGGCCGTCCCGCGCCGAGCCTGCTGACCGACGTCCTGGTGCTCGACCCCGAAGAGGTCCCGGGCGGCAAGGCCGAGCACGGCCCGCTGGTCTGCCCGCTCGAGCTACGGGCCCGTTCGGCCGCCGCGCTGGTCACCTTCCTCGGTGACGCGCACCCGGCGCTGAAGAACGTCGTCCTCGGCGAGGGCGGCTTCACCCAGGAGACGATCCGCGCCCGGACCAAGTCGGCGATGGCGGACCTCAGCACGTCGGCGGCGCACACGTTGTCGACCACCTGGACCGTCCCGCTGCCGTGGTTCGTGCTGATCGAGCCGGACGAGCGACGGCTGGTGCTCGGCAGCGGCCGCGCCGACCCGCGCCGCGAGCTGTCCTGGCGGGCCACCCTCGCCGACGCGCAGCACCGGGCACGCGAGGCCGGCGAGCTGCTGGAGCAGACCTTCGGCGACTCCGGGCCGGGCCGCGTGCTGTTCGAGACGCGGCGGTGGCTGGACAACTTCCACGCGGACTCGGTGGTCGAGCTCGACTACGGCGGCCTGGTGCAGCTGTTCACGGACCCGGTGCTGGAAGCCGACAACACCGCCGACGAGGTGCACGACATCCTGGACGCACTGCGCTCGGGCAACGTCGAGGAGCTGGCCGAGCTGTTCTCCGACCTCCGGGAGTTCTGGGGCGACGTGGCCGCCCGCGAACGCGCCAACTGAGCCGCGACCAGCGCGGTCAGAGGTGCAGGTGGGTGCACCGGCCGGACCTGGAGTTTCGGCACCTCAGGCCGCGCAGGATCAGCTGCGCAGGGGCCGCGCGGGATCAGCCACGCAGGGGCCGCGCGGGATCAGCTGCGCAGGGGCCGCGCGGGATCAGCTGCGCAGGGGCCGCGCGGGATCAGCCACGCAGGGGCCGCGCGGAATCAGCCGCGCAGGTGCGGGACCCGGATTTCGCCCACCGGACGCCCGCCGCCGAACACCGCCGGGCGGGCCAGCTCCGCCAGGCCGGACACGTCCGCGCCCAGGTACCGCAGCGCTTCCACCGCCAGCGGTGCGCAGGCCCGCTTCGCGCCGTCGTCCACCTTCATCGCCACCGCGAAGCCGTCCGGCAGCGCGAACGCCTGGACCCCTTCCGCGCCGGCCTTCGCGATCAGACCCTCCACAGCGGACATCAGCTCGGTGTCCTCGCGTCCCGTCCCCGCGACCAGCCACGGGTGGGTTCGCATCGCCGAAGCGACCGCCTGCGCCGGGCCTTCCGCCGCGCGAGCGATGCGGCCGAACGCGCGGGCCAGCGCCGTCAGGGAGAACGCGAAGAGGGGTGCGCCGCAACCGTCCACTCCCGTGTGGGCGATCGGCTCGCCGGTCAGCTCCGCCACCGCCGTGGCGATCGCCTGCTGCAGCGGGTGCTCCGGCTTTTCGTAGCCGGACACCGGCCAGCCCACCCGGACACACGTCGTGAGCATCGCCGTGTGCTTGCCCGAGCAGTTCATCGTCACCCGCCGCGGCTCGGCGGCGTCGCGCATGCTCGGCACGTGGAGCGGGAAGTCGGGCGGGCAGGCCAGGTGGTCTTCGTGCAGGCCGGCCGCCTCGAGCAGCTCCAGCACTCGCTTGACGTGCCCGGGCTCGCCCGAATGCGACGCGCACGCCAGCGCCAGGTCCTCGCCGGTGAAGCCCAGCCCCGCGCGCAGCATGCCGACCGCCTGCAGCGGTTTGTTCGACGAACGCGGGAAGACCGGGGACACCACGTCGCCGAGGGCCAGGCGGGCGTCGCCTTCGGGGCCGGTGATCACCAGCGCGCCGCGGTGGACGCTTTCGACGAAACCGGATCGGACGACTTCGGCGAGGACGGGGTCGGTCACTCGGCGCGGCCGCCTTCGTTCTCCAGCAGCTCGTCCACAGTGGCCGAACCCTGCTGGTAGCGCTTCGCGATCTCCGCGTTGAGCGTGTCCATCACGCCCTGGACCTCGCGGCGGAAGGACGACACCGACAGCTCTTCGCGCGCGTAGGTGTCCAAAGCGGAGGCCAGCTTCTCGTCCGACAGCGACCCGACGTCGGTCAGGTCGGTGTCACCGATCAGGGCCTCGGCGTGCCGCCGGTGCTCGCCGGCCCGCGACGGCTCCAGCTGCTGGTGCCGTCCCGAACCCGCCGCCGGGCCCAGCGCGTTGTCGGCCAGGATCGTGGCCAGCTGGTCGACGATGCTGGCTTCCCCGCCGGAGCTGCGCCGCGCCTGCTCCGCGCGCACGATGTCGATCCGGGCGTGCAGGAGACGGCGCAGGTAGGACAGATCGGTCTCTTCCTGCGCGGCTTCGTCGCGCCGCTCGCGCAGCACCTTCAGCGGCAGATCACCCAGGCCGCTGAGGTACCCCGGGCCGAGCACGCGGTCGATCCGCCGCCTGCCGCCGGGCCGCACTTCGATCACAGCGCAGTTTATCCCGGTTGAGCGTGATCTCGCTGTCAGGGGCTTTCGTTCAGCCACGAAGTTGCGCCGCGGCCGCCCGCCCCGGTGCGGGCTGCTCCGAAGGCACGGAGTCGGGATCGATCGCCGCCTGGACGAGGTTGTCCTCGGCGCCCGCCAGCAGCTCCGCACCCACCGGCGTCGACCGCTTGACCAGGGCCAACGCGATCGGGCCGAGCTCGTGGTGCTGGATCACGGTGCCGATCCGGCCGACCGTCCGGCCGTCCAGCAGCACCGGGTCGCCGGTCTCCGGGGTGATCTCGGGCGAGCCGTCGAGGTGCAGCAGGAGCAGGTTCCGCGGTGGTCGTCCCACGTTGTGGACTTTCGACACGGTTTCCTGGCCGCGGTAGCAGCCCTTCGCGACGTGCGCGGCCGAGCCGACCCAGCCCACTTCGTGCGGGATCGTGCGCTCGTCGGTGTCGACGCCCAGCCGCGGCCGCACCGACTCGACGCGCAAAGCGTCGAACACCCAGCTGCCCGCCGCGCGGGCGCCCGCGTCGGTGAGCCGCTTCCACCAGTCCGCCAGCGCGTCGCGCGGCACCGCCAGGTCCACGCTGGACCGGCCGGGCCACGGCATCCGCCGCGCGAAGCCGCCACCCGGCAGCGCCGCCACGGCGTAGGGTTCCGGGCCGACCTCGGCGCCGGCCGCGCTCAGCACGCGCTCGGCGTCCGGGCCGAGCACGGTGAGCAGCGCGAGCTCGCCGGTCGCGTCGCGGATGTCCACCTTGGACCAGAACTTCATCGCCTCGAGGTACTCGCGCAGCGTCTGGGGGCCGCCCTTGGGCAGCGCGCTGGTCACGCTCGGGCCCGCGTCGGTGTCGAGGTACACCGTGCCGTCGAGGTGGGCCACCACCATGTGCGTCTCGACGCGGCCCTGGCTGTCGAGGACGAGCGCCTCGGTGCCGGAACCCTCGGCCAGCCCGGTCACGTGCTGCGAGATGACCAGGTGCAGCCACGACAGCCGGTCTTCGCCGGTGACGGCGAGGAATTCGCGGTGCGAACGGTCGATCACGACGACGCTTCGCGAGGCCGTGCGCTGCTCCGCGAACGGGTCTCCCCAGTGCCAGGGGACACCGGCTTCGGGGTGGTCGTCGGGCGGAGGGATCGATCCGGGCACGTCCAGCAGCGGCGAGCGGTACGGCATACCGCCCAGCCTAGGTGAGTACCGTGTCGGCATGCGCGTGCTCGTCTTCCTCGACGGAACCCCGGCCGACCCGGAAGTGGCCCAGATCAAGGTCGACGACCTCGGGCTGATGCGCGGCGACGGCGTCTTCGAGACGATCCTCGTCGTCGACGGCCGGCCCCGTGAGCTGCGTCCGCACCTGGAGCGGCTGGCCCGCTCGGCGGCCATGCTCGACCTGCCCGAACCCGACCTCGCGGCCTGGGAACGGGTCGTTTCGCAGGTGCTCGAAAGGTGGGCCGGCAGCGCCGAAATGGTGCTGAAACTGTTGTACACCAGGGGATCCGACGGCGATCCGGCCGCGGTGCCGACCGCCTTCGCGCTCGGTTCGGAGGTCGCGCCGACCATCCTCAAAGCCCGCGCCGAAGGCGTCGCCGCGATCACCCTCGAACGCGGTTTCCCGCCGGACCTCGCCGAGCGCGCGCCGTGGCTGCTGCTCGGCGCGAAGCCGCTGTCCTACGGCGTGAACATGGCCGCGCTGCGCGAGGCACGCCGTCGCGGCGCCGAAGATGTGATTTTCACCGCCGCCGACGGTTCGGTGTTCGAAGGCCCGACGTCGACCGTGGTGCTCGCGAAGGGGCGGACGCTCTACACGCCGCCGCCGGGCATCGGCATCCTGCCGGGCACTACCCAGGCCGCGCTGTTCCGCGGCGCCGAGAAGGCGGGCTGGGCGGTCAAGGTGGAGCCGCTGACCGTCCGCGACCTCGTCGAGGGCGACGGCGTCTTCATGGCGTCGAGCGTGCGCAAGCTGACCCGGGTGCACACGCTGGACGGCGAGCGGCTGCCGGACTCCTCGGCGGTGTACGCCGAGCTGGTCGGGGCCTACGAAGGCGAATACGCCTGACGCTGGCTGATCCGGACGACGGCGGGGGCGACCTCTTCGGCGCGGTAGGCGGCGATCTTGTGGTGGCCGTCGATGATCAGCTCGCGTTCGCCGTCGGCCAGCACCACCGCGACCGGCCGGTGCCCGGTGCGGATGGCGGTCCGGTAGTAGCCGACGCGGGACTCGTCCGACGGCGGCCAGGCGTCGGTCGGGGTGAGTTCCCGCTCGTCCGGCAGCCGTTCCGGGCCGCTCACCCGGTAGTCGCCGTCGACGAGCAGGTCGAGGACCGGCCCGAGCGTGGTGGCCAGGGGACGGCGCAGCTGCCCGGTGGCCAAGGCGATCCGCAGCGACTGCGGCAGTTCGGCCCGCGCTCGCGTGTTCACGTCGAGGAAACCCGTGCCACCGCTGATCGTCACCTGTTCCACGCCTATCAGGACGGGCGACGGCGCGACATGGTTCCAGGCCCTACCCGGACGGGTGCAGGGCGTGATCGGGGTCTCACCCGCGTGGGGGTACGCCTTGCTCAGGACGGCCGGAACCGGATTCGGGTACCCGGCCGTGCCTGCGCGAGCGCGCTCAACGCGGCCGTCCGCACGACGGCCGCGACGGGATAGCCGCCGGTGGTCGGGTGGTCGGCGAGGAACACCACCGGCAGCCCGCTCGGCGGCACCTGGATCGCGCCGGTGACGACACCTTCGCTGGGCAGCTCGCGGTCGGTGGACCGGTGCAACGGCGTCCCGTCGAGGCGGAGGCCGACGCGGTTCGACTCGGCCGTCACCGTCCACCACGCCGAAAGACCGCGCGCCGGGTCGTCGAGCCAGTCGTCTCGGGGGCCGAGGGTCACCGGGACCACCAGGTCCGCCGGGGCGGCGGCGGGGAGGACGACGTCCGCGCCCGCCGGGATCCCCGCCGGAGCGCCGAGCGGGAGCACGTCGCCCACCCGCAACGGCGCCGGGCCGATGCCGGACAGGACGTCCCGCGACCGGCTGCCCAGCACCGGTTCGACGGCGATGCCGCCGGACACGGCGAGGTAGCAGCGCAGCCCGGCGGCCGGGGTGCCGACGGACAGCGTCTGCCCGGCTCGCACCGGCACCGGCGCGTGGGAGCCGACGGACCGGCCGTCGACGGTGACCGGGACCGACGGCCCGGTCACCGCGGCCGTCGCCGCCGCCGTGAAACGCACCGCCAAACCACCGAGCAGGGCTTCGATACCCGCCGCGGCTTCGTCGTTGCCGGCCAGGCGGTTCGCCAGCCGCAGCGACGCCGCGTCGAGTGCCCCCGAAGGCGCGACGCCGAGGTGGGCGTAACCGGGCCGCCCCAGGTCCTCCACCAGCGCGTACCGCCCCGGATCGAGCACCTCGAGTGCCCTCATCCGACGCTCCGGAACCGGACGCGGTCGCCCGGCGCGAACAGCGCGGGCGGATCCGCGTGCGGGTCGAACAGCGTCGCCGTCGTGTGCCCGAGCAGCCGCCAGCCACCCGGCGACTCGCGCGGGTAGACGCCGGTGAACTCGCCCGCCAGCCCCACCGACCCGGCCGGGACGCGGGTCCGCGGGGAGGCCAGCCGTGGTTGCCGCAACGGCTCCGGAAGCCCGGTCAGGTAGCCGAAGCCGGGCGCGAACCCGGTGAAGGCCACCGTGTAGACCGCCCCGGTGTGCAGTGAGACGACGGCTTCCGCGGACAGCCCGGCATCCGAAGCGACGAGGGACAGGTCTTCGCCGTCGTAGCGGACGTCGAGCGTCACTTCGCGGGGCTCGCCCGCAGGCGGGTGGGTGAGGTCGGCGTCGTCCAGCACCGCTCGCACGGCGGCCACGCCCCCGACGACGAGCAGACTGCGGGCGCCGGGCACGAGGTCGACCACACCTTCCGGACGGGCGGCGAGCACGGTCGCGTGCGCCGCCCGCATCTGGTCGAGCGAGTCGCAGTCGAGCAGGGCGGCGTCCTCGCCACACCGCCGCCAGCGCACCGCGTCAGCCGACGACGCGGTGCAGCAGGGCCGAGGTGTGCGGCTGCATCTCCTGGCCCGCCATCGCCCGCTCCTCGACGTAGCCGAGCGACCCTTCGATCAGGCCGTACAGGCGCTGGGCCGCGGTGACGTCCTTGGCCGTGGCCGTGCGGATCACCGCGTCGGTGCCGAGCTCCCACGACGTCTGGTTGCGCGGCTTGCCGTAGTACAGCTCGACGATGCCGGTGTTGTGCGTGAGCAGCAGCTCGATCGTGTCGTCCGGCTGCGGCCGCCAGAACCCGGACTCGCGGGCGGCGGGGCGGATGACGTTGCCCTCGTCGTCCAGCAGCCACGCGCGGGCCTCGTGGACGAGGAACGGGCGGCCGTCGTGCGAGATCGTCAGCTGCTGCGCGAACTTGCGCGGGCCGTCGATGGTCGGATAGTCGACCTCGCCTTCACCGCGCCAGACGCCGACGAGCGGCAGCAGCGCGAGGCAGGCGTCGTTGAGGTTCGGCCCCTCGCGCAGGTTCGCGGTGTCGTTGGGGATGGGCAGGTCGTCCCACAGCGGGAGGTTGCGCGCGCGAGTGCTCTCCGCACGCCTCTCCGCTGCCACGATGGCTTCGTCGCCGCTGGCGGTCATGGGTCAGCGCTGGTCCGCGTACAGCCGGTAGACGACGTACACGGCGAACCAGGTGATCGCGATGCCGGCGAGGACCAGCAGAGTCGTAAAGATGGCTTCCACGCCTCGCAGAATAGTCCGCTGCCCCTCGGGTGGCCCGGCGCAGGGTCGCCGCGGTGAGCACGGTCACCCGGCCGGAAAACCGTGAATGCCACCTTCACGGACTCAACGTCCCTGAAGGTGGCATTCACGGCTGGGGGCTCAGGCGACCGAGATGGCCAGCTGGTGCAGGCCGGGGCCCTCGGCCGTGACCGAAGCTTCGCCGTTGCCGGTGCGGTGGAGGGCGCGGACCGTCCACTCGCCCGGCGCCGCGTAGAAGCGGAAGTCGCCGTCGGCCGACGAAACGACCTCGCCGGTGAAGTCGCCGCCGCCGTCCAGCAGCCGGACGAACGCGCCGCCGACCGGCCCGTCCGCGCCGGTCACCTTGCCGGCGAGCACAACCTGCCCGCGCGTGTCGAAGTCCGCCGGCGTGGCCTCCTGGACCGGTGCGCCGCAGCTGTCGTCAACCGCCATCACTTGGCTCCCAACTCGACCGGCACGCCCACGAGCGAGCCGTATTCCGTCCATGAACCGTCGTAGTTCTTCACGTCCTGGTAGCCCAGCAGCTCGTGGAGCGCGAACCACGCGATCGAGGAGCGCTCGCCGATGCGGCAGTAGGCGATGGTGCCCTTGCCCTCGTCGATGCCCTCGTCCTTGTAGAGCTCCCGGATCTCGTCTTCGGTCTTGAAGGTGCCGTCTTCGTTGGCGACCTTCGCCCACGGCACGTTCAGCGCGCCGGGGATGTGGCCGGGCACCTGGGACTGCTCCTGCGGCAGGTGCGCCGGGGCGAGCAGCTTGCCGGAGAACTCGTCGGGCGAGCGCACGTCGACGAAGTTCTTCGACCCGATCGACTGGACGACCTCGTCGCGGAACGCGCGCAGGGACAGGTCCTGGTCCTGCGCCCGGTACTCGGTGCGGTCGCGCTTGACCTCGTCGGAGTTCAGCTCACGGCCGTCGAGCTCCCACTTCTTGCGGCCGCCGTCGAGCAGCTTGACCTTCTCGTGGCCGTACAGCTTGAAGTACCAGTACGCGTACGCGGCGAACCAGTTGTTGTTGCCGCCGTAGAGGATCACGAGGTCGTCGTTGGAGATGCCCTTCTCCGAGAGGAGCTTCTCGAAGCCCTCCTTGGAGACGAAGTCGCGGCGCACCCCGTCCTGCAGGTCGTTCCGCCAGTCGAACTTCACCGCGCCCCGGATGTGGCCGGCGTCGTAGGCGGTGGTGTCCTCGTCGACCTCGGCGAACACGACGCCGGGGGTGTCCAGGTTCTCTTCGGCCCACTGGGTGGTGACCAGGACGTCTTCACGGCTCATGAACTGGACTCTCTTTCTGGGGTTGGTTCTCAAGAAGAAGCGCGGGTGGGGCTGAAGCGTTTGATCAGCAAGAACACTTCGCAGCCCAGGCAGAAGTTGAAGGCCGCGTTGAGGAAGGCGGCGAACAGCGCGAACGCCGTCGCGACGATGCCGAGCGGGTCGATTCCCAGAGCGAACCCGATCGTGCCGACCAGGGCGAACACGAACCCGACGGCCTGGGCGAACCGCAGCGGTGCCGCGTCCTCCCGCTGGTCGGTCGGGCCGAGGCGCGGGGCCACGAGCGCGCGGTACACGATCGAGTAAGGCGCCGGCTTCAGCCCTACGAACGCGCCGATCGCGAACACGACGGTCTGGACCGCCAGCAGCGGCCACCACTCGGTGACCAGCACGACCGCGAGCACGATCGTGGTCAGGATGGCGGCGAACCGCGGGCCTCGCGGGTCGACGGCCGGTCCGGCGGACATCGTTCCTCCAGGTGGAGCTCCAGCGGGTACGTGCGAACGGCACGCTTCAGCGGCTTCGGGGCTGGCGGGGACCGGGCGTCGTTCAGCGCCGGTCGGAGCGAGCGCGACACAGGCTGCTGCGGACGCGGCAGAGGTCGACTGCGCGTCGCTGCGTCAAGAAGGTGGTCAGCCCGGTCACGGGTGCGAGGGTACCCAGAGCTCCCTCAGAGTGGGAACCACGTTCATACCTTGGGACGATTCCCGTTTTCTGGGACAACGCCCTGGTCAGGGCGTCCGAGTCGTGAGATACGGCCGCAGGGCGTCCAGCAGTTCCGGGCCCTTGGGGACGCCGCCGACGCGCAGGAGCTCCCGGCCGTCCGGGGTCAGCGCGATCGTGGTCGGCGTCCGCAGCACGGACAGCGACTGCGCGACCTCCGGCCGGTCCGTCACGTCGAGCTCGACGTGGTGCAGGCCGTCGGTCCGCGCGGCCAGCGGCGCGAGCACGGCTTTCGCGTGCCGGCAGGGCGCGCAGAAGGTGGTGGAGATCTGGACCAGCGTCACCGCCGACGCCGGGTCGAGCGCGGCGGTGACGGGGGCGGGCAGCTCACGCACGGGTTTCGCGGCACGTACGCGTCCGTTGCGCACTCGAAGCAGCACGCCGACGGCCCCGGCGGCCACCAGCGTCGCCACGAGCACCCACAGCCCCGTCACCGGCCGCTCCCTACTTGCTCAGGTCCGCGAAGGACACGTTCGCCGCCTTGCCCTTGATCGTCACCGATCCGCTGTGCACCTGCACGCCGGTCGGGGTGACCGACAGCGGCAGGTCCTTCGTGCTGATCGACGCGTTGAAGTTCGGCATCAGCACCTTCTGCACCGCCGCGGGGACGACGGTGGTCTCCTGGTCGTTCCCGAACTGCAGACGCTTGGGCAGGAAGTTGATCGTGCCCTTGGCCGCGTCGGCCTCGATCATCGCGAAGCAGAAGATTTCCAGATCCTTGCCCGCGAACTGAAGGTGTCCCGAAATGCGGACACCGGTGCTCGACTCGTCCTGCTCGGGCTGACCCTCGGTGGTCTTCGTCGTGGTCGGCGTCGGCTCGCTCTGCCCGCTGTCGCCGTTTTGGACGTACTCGGTGGTCGACGGCTCGATCCGCAGGTCCTTGATCTTGTCGAGCGGCGAGAGGCGGGCCAGGTCGGCGGCCTTGATGGTGACCGAGCCGGTCAGCTCGCCGATGGTGATCGCCTTCGTGTTGCCCGCGGTGAGGTCCGACAGCGGCGCCGTGACGTTCTCCAGCTCGGCGTTCACCGCGACGTCCTGCAGCTTGCCGGCGACCGGGATGCCGGCGGCGGACACGCTGATGTGACGGTAGTCACCGCCGAGGGCCTGCGTGAGGAACGGGAAGCCGTGGATCGTCACCGACGGGTCGTCGCTCAGCTGCAGCTGCGTGCGCGTCTTCTGCGAGATCATGTGCTCGGCGTACGCGGCGGCCCCGAAATCGGCGCCGACCAGCAGCAGCACCAGGACGACCAGCGCGATCACCCAGCGCCGGGCGCGGCGCCCGCGGCGTCGTGCGTCC
This sequence comes from Amycolatopsis sp. NPDC051045, assembly GCF_040682955.1. NCBI lineage: Bacteria > Bacillati > Actinomycetota > Actinomycetes > Pseudonocardiales > Pseudonocardiaceae > Amycolatopsis > Amycolatopsis sp. NPDC051045. The sequence continues at coordinate 462,789 of NZ_JBFBCC010000004.1, read as the reverse complement.
GGCCTCGGTGCGGGTCGGTCGTCCCGGGTCACGGGCCTGCTCACCATCGCGTCCGTACTCCTGTTCGTCGGGGACACCCGGATTCCTCCAGGTGTGATCGATCCAGCAAGGGTTAGGTGCCCGGCCGTTCAGCCGCTATTCTCACTTAGCACCGACCAAAGCCGCTGTGCGGCGACGACTCGAGAAGGCGGTGCGGCTGATGAGCCTGGACCTTCTGGTACTGACTGCGGAGGCCGACGCCACCTCGGTGCTTCCCGCGCTGGACCTGCTGCCGCACACCGTACGCGTCCGCGCTCCCGAGGTGACGGCCCTGCTCGACGCGGGCCACCGCGACGTGATCCTCCTCGACGCCCGCAGCGACCTGGCCTCGGCGAAGAGCCTCTGCCGGCTGCTCAAGGGCACCGGCGAGGACGAGGCGGCCACCCCGATCATCGCGGTCGTCGGCGAAGGCGGCCTGGTCGCGGTCAGCGCCGAATGGCGCACCGACGACATCCTGCTCCCCACCGCGGGCCCGGCCGAGGTCGACGCCCGGCTGCGGCTGGTCACCACCCGCGACGGCGGTTCCGCGCAGGTCGACGCCGAGCTGCGGGTCGGCGAGCTGGTGATCGACGAGGCGACCTACACCGCCCGCCTCCGCAAGCGCACCCTCGAGCTCACCTACAAGGAGTTCGAGCTGCTCAAGTACCTCGCGCAGCACGCGGGCCGGGTGTTCACCCGGGCCCAGCTGCTGCAGGAGGTGTGGGGCTACGACTTCTTCGGCGGCACCCGCACGGTCGACGTGCACGTCCGGCGGCTGCGCGCCAAGCTCGGCCCCGAGCACGAGCAGATGATCGGGACCGTCCGCAACGTCGGCTACAAGTTCGAGCGGCCGGCCAAGAGCGGTGCGTCGCGTCCGGGCGTGCCCGCGCAGGCCGCCGCCGAGGCCCCCGCCGACACTGTGCTGATCAGTACCAATCCGACCACAGTCACGGCCGAATGACTTCCTAGCCACGGTTACGTGCCGTGTGGGGGTCGGCCTGCTTTTGGCCGGATCAGTACTCCCGAACTCGCCCACTGATCCCCCTTCCGCGCACGGAAGACGTCCCGCACAGCCGTCGCGTTGCGTCCGGCGCGGGTACGGTCGCAGGGTGAGCGGAGACGGCGAGTGGCGCCAGGAACTGGACGAACAGCAGCTCGAGGACGTGCGGCGGCTGCTGCTGGCCGTGCGCGAAGCGGACGGGCGGCCCGAGGTCGAGCCCGCGGGGCCGTTGCCCGGCGAGTTCGACGGCGGTGAGCACCTCGTCGCCTGCGTCGAGGACGACGTCGTCGGCTACGCCCACCTCAACACCACCGGTAACTCGTTCGGGCACCAGGTCGCCGAGCTGTTCGTGCACCCCGCCCACCGCAACCGCGGGTACGGCGCGAAGCTGCTTCAGGCGCTCGACGAGCGTGCCGCGGTCGGGTTCCGCGTCTGGGCGCACGGTGACCACCCCGGCGCGCGGCGCCTGGCCCGGAAGAGCGGCCTGGAGCGCAAGCGCGAGCTGCTGATCCTGCACGTGGCCGTCGAAAACGCGGACTGGCCGGAGCCGGTGCTGCGCGACGGCGTCTCGCTGCGGACGTTCGTGCCGGGGCAAGACGAGGACGCCGTCGTCCGGGTCAACGCGCGGGCCTTCGACTGGCACCCCGAGCAGGGCGCCTTGACCGTCGAAGACGTCCGCGCCGACGAGCGGCGGCCGTGGTTCGACGCGGACGGCTTCTTTCTCGCCGAAGAAGACGGCGAGGTGATCGGGTTCCACTGGACGAAGGTCCACGAGCCGGCCCCGGGCCGGTTCGGCGGCGAGCGCGTCGGCGAGGTCTACGTCGTCGGCGTCGACCCGGCTGCGCAGGGCGGCGGCCTCGGCCGGGCGCTCACGCTCGCCGGGCTGCGGTACCTCGCGGGCCGCGGGCTGCGGCAGATCATCCTGTACGTCGAGGGCGACAACGCGCCGGCGCTGGCGGTCTACACCAAGCTCGGGTTCACGCGTCACGAAACCGACGTCCAGTACGGTCGGTGAGCACGGTCGACGCCGTGCGAGCACGTCGTCACTGACGGCAAACACGCAGGTCACGGCCCGGACACGGCGCCCTTGCGACGGAGTAGCACTCCTCACATCGGGCGCCTTGTTCACTTTGCGTTCATGTGATCCCGGCCGACCGTCCATCAGCGCTGCCTAATGTCCGGATCCGGGCACGGCGACCTCCGCCGCGACCGAACCGGCGAAGCTCCTGATGGAGGAAACAGCAGTGAAGATCATGCGGCCCCTGAGCGCGGTCGGCATCGTGGCGAGCGCCGCTCTGGTGCTCGCCGCCTGTGGCACCGACCCCGCGGCGTCCAACAGCAGCGGCTCGAACTCGGCTTCGGCGCCCGCCGCGACCGGCACCGCCGACGTGGAGTGCGGCGGCAAGAGCCCGCTGTCCGCGGAAGGCTCGTCGGCGCAGAAGAACGCGATCGACATCTTCACGCAGCAGTACGGCAAGAAGTGCTCGGGCCAGCAGGTCAACTACAACCCGAGCGGTTCGGGCGCGGGCGTCAAGCAGTTCAACGCCAACCAGATCGACTTCGGCGGCTCGGACTCGCCGATCAAGGACGCCGACGCGGCCGCCGCCAAGGCCCGCTGCGCCAGCGACGCCTGGAACATCCCGCTCGTCGTCGGCCCGATCGCGGTCGCCTACAAGCTGTCCGGCGTGGACAAGCTGACGCTGTCCCCGTCGGTCACCGCCAAGATCTTCAGCGGTGCCATCACCAAGTGGAACGACCCGGCCATCAAGGCGGTCAAGGGCAACGAGAGCCTGAACCTGCCGGACAAGGCCATCCAGGTCGTCTCCCGCTCCGACGAGTCGGGCACCACCGACAACTTCCAGAAGTACCTGGCGGCGGCCGCGAAGGCGGACTGGACCAAGGGTGCCGGCAAGAAGTTCAACGGTGGCGTCGGCAACGGTGCGCAGGGCTCCAACGGCGTCGCGACCGCGGTGAAGGCCTCCGACGGCGGCATCACCTACGTCGAGGGCGCGTTCGCCAAGGAGGGCCTGACCCCGGCCCTGATCGACAGCGGCTCCGGCGGCGTCGAGCTGACCTCGGAGAACGTGGCGAAGTCCCTCGACGCGGCCAAGTTCCTCAAGGACGGCACCAACGACCTCGCGCTCGACCTCAACGGCATCTACGCCGGCAACACCCCGGGTGCCTACCCGCTGCTGCTGACGACCTACGAGATCGTCTGCTCGAAGTACGCGAACCCGGACGTTGCCAAGGCCGTCAAGGCGTTCCTGACGGTGGCCGCGACCGAAGGTCAGAAGCCGCTGTCCGCGAAGGGTTACGTGCCGATCCCGCAGTCGCTGCAGACCAAGGTCCTGACCGCGGTCAAGGCGATCTCCTGACCGGCGTTGCGACTGATCGACGAGTGATAGAGGCTGGTCGGAAGTAACTGATGAGCGAGTCACCCTCGACGCGAACGCCCACCGGCGACCCCGGTGGGCGTTCGTCGTCCGCACTCACGCCCCCGGAGGACCCGATTTCGGAGCAACCCACCTCGACGGCGGCGCCCGAGCCGCCCCCGAGCGAGAAGCCGAAGAAGGTGCGGCCCGGTGACCGCATCTTCGAGAACCTGACCACCGGGGCCGGGATCTTCGTCGTCGGCCTGATCGGCCTGATCGGGCTCTTCCTGCTCATCCAGGCCATCCCGGCGCTGAAAGCCGACAAGGTCAACTTCCTGACCAACCACGGCTGGTCGACCAGCGACCCCGCGAACATGTCCTTCGGCATCCTCGACCTGCTCGAGGTGACGGTGGCGACGTCGCTCGTGGCCCTGATCATCGCGATGCCGGTGTCGCTGGGCATCGCGCTGTTCCTGACCCAGTACGCGCCGCCGCGCCTCGCGCGCCCGTTCGCCTACGTCATCGACCTGCTCGCCGCGGTGCCGTCGATCATCTTCGGCCTCTGGGGCATCCTGGTGTTCGCCCCGGCGATCGAGCCGTTCGCGCAGTGGATCAACGACGCGTTCTCGTGGTTCCCGCTGCTCGCGCCCGGCAACGTCGCGCCGAGCGTGCGCGGCACGATCTTCACCGCCGGCATCGTCCTGGCCGTGATGATCCTGCCGATCATCACCTCGCTCTCGCGCGAGGTGTTCGAGCGGACGCCGACCCCGCACATCGAGGGCGCGCTCGCGCTCGGCGCCACGCGCTGGGAAGTCATCCGCACCACCGTGCTGCCGTTCGGCAAGGCCGGGTACGTCGGCGCGTCCATGCTCGGCCTCGGCCGCGCGCTGGGCGAGACGATCGCGCTGGCCGTCATCCTGCTGATCCCGCAGGGCAAGAACTTCGACTGGAGCCTCTTCGACGGTGGCGCCACCTTCGCGTCGAAGATCGCCGCGAACTACAGCGAGTTCAACAACGAGGTCTCGGCGGGCGCGTACATCGCGGCCGGCCTGGTGCTGTTCGTGCTCACCTTCGTGGTGAACTTCGCCGCGCGGTCCGTCATCGGCAAGAAGGGGGACTGAGCGTGTCCACCACCTCGCTCGAAGCGCCCGCATCGACTCCGGCGTTCCAGCAGGTCAGCCTGGCTCGCAAGGTCAAGAACGGCGTGGCGACCACGCTGGTCTGGCTGTCGTTCCTGATCGCCGTCGTCCCGCTGGTGTGGGTGCTGTACACGGTGGTCGTGAACGGCATCAAGCGCATCCCGTACAGCAACTGGTGGGGCCAGGACTTCGGGGACGTGCTGTCCGACGAGGTCGGCGGCGGCGTGCTGCACGCCATCATCGGCAGCCTGCTGCAGGGCCTCGTCTGCGCGATCATCGCGGTGCCGATCGGCATGCTCGTCGCGATCTACCTCGTCGAATACGGCCGCGGCAAGCTCGCCAAGGCCATCACGTTCATGGTGGACATCCTCTCCGGGGTGCCGTCCATCGTGGCCGCGCTGTTCATCTACGCGCTGTGGATCACGACGTTCGGCCTGCCGCGCAGCGGCTTCGCCGTCTCGCTCTCCCTGGTGCTGCTGATGATCCCGGTGGTCGTCCGCTCGTCGGAAGAGATGCTGCGGATCGTCCCGGACGACCTGCGCGAGGCGTCGTACGCGCTGGGCGTGCCGAAGTGGAAGACGATCATGAAGATCGTGCTCCCGACGGCGATGTCCGGCATCATCGGCGGCGTCATGATGGCGCTGGCCCGCGTGATGGGCGAAACCGCGCCGCTGCTGGTCCTCGTCGGCTACTCGGCCTACACGAACTGGGACATCTTCAGCGGCGAGCAGGCCGCGCTGCCCCTGCTGATGAACAACGAACGCGTCAGCAACCCGATGGAGCCGGGCTCGGTCGGCTTCGACCGGATCTGGGGCGCGGCACTGACCCTGGTGCTCATCATCGCCCTGATCAACCTCCTCGCCACCGTGTTCGCGCGCCTGGTCGCGCCGAAGAAGAAGTGAGCTGTTTCTGATGGCCAAGCGAATCGACGTCAAGGACGTGGACATCTACTACGGCAAGTTCCACGCCGTGGACGGCGTCACCCTCTCCGTGCCGCCGCGCAACGTCACCGCGTTCATCGGCCCGTCGGGCTGTGGCAAGTCGACGGTGCTGCGCACGCTCAACCGCATGCACGAGGTGATTCCCGGCGCCCGCGTGGACGGCCAGGTGCTGCTCGACGGCGAGGACATCTACGCCTCGGCGGTCGACCCGGTCCAGGTGCGCCGCACGATCGGCATGGTTTTCCAGCGCCCCAACCCCTTCCCGACGATGTCCATCCGGGACAACGTCGTCGCCGGCCTGAAGCTGGGCGGCGCCAAGGGAAAGAAGACCCTCGACGAGATCGCCGAGCGCGCCCTGCGCGGCGCGAACCTGTGGAACGAGGTCAAGGACCGCCTCAACAAGCCGGGCGGCGGGCTCTCGGGCGGTCAGCAGCAGCGGCTGTGCATCGCCCGCGCGATCGCGGTCCAGCCGGACGTGCTGCTGATGGACGAACCGTGCTCGGCCCTGGACCCGATTTCGACGCTGGCGATCGAGGACCTGATCGGCGAGCTGAAGAAGGACTACACGATCGTCATCGTCACGCACAACATGCAGCAGGCGGCGCGGGTTTCCGACCAGACGGCGTTCTTCAACCTCGCCGGTGTCGGGCAGCCGGGCCGGCTGGTGGAGCTGAACGACACGGAGAAGATCTTCTCCAACCCGGACGAAAAGGCCACGGAAGACTACATTTCCGGCCGCTTCGGCTGAGCCTGCCGGTTCGTCCTAAGTGGAGCAATGAGAAAGCCCCCGGCGCCGGCCGGGGGCTTTCTCGTGGTCAGGGCTCACATGTCGTCGTCGGAGCCGTAGCCCGGCATCTTGCCGGTGACGACGAAGATCATCCGCTTCGCAACCGAAACCGCGTGGTCGGCGTAGCGCTCGTAGAAGCGGCCGAGGAGGGTGACATCGACCGCCGCGGCCACGCCGTGCGGCCACTCGCGGTCCATGATCACCGTGAACAGGTGGCGGTGGATGTCGTCCACCTGGTCGTCGTCGGACTCGAGCGTCTTCGCCGCTTCGACGTCCTTGGACTTGATGACCTGCTCGGTCTGGCGGGCCAGCTTGACCGCGACCTCGCCCATCTCGGCGAAGTACGGCCGCACCGACTCCGGCAGCACCGGCTCGGGGTGACGGCGCCGCGCGGTCTTCGCCACGTGCAGCGCCAGGTCGCCCATCCGTTCCAGGCTTTCGGCGGCGTGGATCGCCGCGAGCACCGTGCGCAGGTCGGTCGCCACCGGCGCCTGCAGGGCCAGCAGGGCGTACGCCTGCTCCTCGCACTGGGCGCGGGCGTTGTCGACCTTCGCGTCGTCGCTGATCACCTGCTCGGCGAGGCTCAGATCGGCCTCCAGCAGTGCCCGCGTGGCCCGCTCCATCGCTTCGGCGACCTGGACCGACATCGCGGCCAGGTGGTCGGCGAGCTGTTCGAGTTCGACATGGTAAGCCTCACGCATGGCCCAACCCTACGGCCAACCGTGGTCTGATACCGCATCGCCGGGTGAACCGCACGTGAACCCGGCCTAACGATCGTCGCGGATCAGCCCGTGGTGCCGCTCTTCTTGCTGGTGGTCGTCGACTTGGACGAGCCCGCCTTCGACTTCGACGTGCTGGTCGGCGGAGCCTGCTCGCTCACCGGGATCGGCGCGTTCGGGTCGGGCAGCGGGGTGTTGTTGCGCAGCGCGTCGAAGAGGGTCTTCGTCTTGCTGACGACGAGGACCTCGTTGCCGCGGTTGTTGGGCAACCCGACCGTCGGCACGGTCAGGAAGGTGATCTTCGACGGGTCGAGGCCCTTCATCGACTGCGCCAGCGTCATCATCTGCTTGACGCCGAGGTTGTCGCCGAAGGTGGCCTTCGCGAACGCCGTGATGAAGTCGCTGAGCTTGCCGGGGTCGAGCACGACGTCCGACGACATGACCTTCCGCAGCAGCGCGCCGATGAACTCCTGCTGCCGCTTGATCCGGCCGTAGTCGGAGGTCGGGTCGCCCTTGACGTGCCGGGCGCGCACGAAGTTCAGCGCCTGGTCGCCGGAGATCGTGACGTCGCCGGTCTCCAGCAGCACCTTGCCGAGGATCGTGTCGTCGATCGGGGTCTCGTTGTGCACGGTCACCCCGTGCACGGCGTCGACCATTTCCTTGAAGCCGTTGAAGTCGATGCCGACGAAGTGGTTGATCCGCAGGCCGGTGATCTGCTGGATCACCTTGGTGGTGCAGGGCGGTCCGCCGATCGCGTACGCGGTGTTGAGCTTCGCGATCTTCTGGGCGGGGACCTTCTCGTCGGTCGTCTTGCTCTGCGCCGGGTCCCAGCGCTGGCACTCGGGGCGGTTGATCTCGAGGTCGCGCGGGAACGACGTGACGACGACCCGCTTCCGGTCCGCGGGGATGTGCGCCACCATCACGGTGTCGGAGCGCGCCCCCGGCGTGCTGTCCGCGGTACCGACGCCTTCTTCGGCGGAGGCGCCGTCACGGGTGTCGGAGCCGACCATCAGGAAGTTCTCGTCGTTGGCCTGCGCTTCGGCGTCCTGGATGTCGGCCGAGTTCTCGTCGAGGGCGGAGACCTGGGTGAACTTGGCGTCGAAGTAGGTCTGGGCGCCCCACGCGCCCCCGATGCCGAGGAACACCAGCCCGGCGACGACGGCGGCGGCGATCCGCCCGAACCGCGCCGACTGGTCGATCTTCCGCTGCTTCTTCTCCTGCAGCCGGGTCTGCGCGGCCAGCTCGGCGGCCTCTTCTTCGGGCGAAGGCGCAGTGGTGACGACGCGGTGAAGGGCGGTGCGGGTGCTCTCGAGCAGCGAGGCGGGCGAGAGGCGTTCACGGCGTTCGCGCCGCTTGGCCTCCTCGGCTTCCATCTCGTCGTGCGCGGCGGAGAACCGGGCGAGGGTGTGGTCGATCTTGCGGCGGTACTGCGTCGCCTCGTCGATCGCTTCCATCTCGTCGGTCATGGTCAGCGGATCAAGCGCGGCCCGCGGCGGTACCGCGGCCGAGGAACGCTGGGGGGCCGGACCATCGGGGCCGGCCGCAGCGCGCGGGGGCGCTCCTTCGGCGCGGCGGGGTGCGGGGCCGTCGGGGCGTTGGGAGGTGGGGCCGTCGGCGGCGGTGCCGGTGGTGCGGCGGGGTGCCGGGCTGTCAGGAGTGGGGCGTTGGGGTGCTGCGGCCTCGGTGCCGTTCGCGGGGCGGGACGGGCGTCTTTCGGCGGTGCCTGCGGTGCCTGCGGTGTGGCGGGGTGCGGGGCCGTCGGCGGCGGGGCGCTGGGAGGTCGGTCCTTCGGCAGCGGCGCCGGTGGTGCGGCGGGGTGCCGGGCTGTCGGGGGTCGGGCGCTGGGGCGCTGCGGCCTCGGTGCCGGTCGCGGGGCGGGACGGGCGCCTTTCGGCGGCGCGGCGCGGTGCCGGGCTGTCGGGAGTGGGGCGCTGGAGCCCAGCGGCCTCGTGGGGCGCTGCGGGGCGGCGCTGTGTGCGCTCTTCAGCGGCGCCGGTGGTGCGGCGGGGTGCCGGGCTGTCCGGGGTCGGGCGCTGGAGCCCAGCGGCCTCGGTGCCTGCCGCGCGTCCTTCGGGGGCGCCTGCGGAACGGCGAGGCGCGGCGTGGTCCGGGGCCGGACGTGGGGGCGCAGCTCGGTCCGCGTCGGCCCCCGGGCGGCGCGGCGGGGCGCTGTCGGCCTGGGATGCGGTGCCCTCGGACATCGGGCGGCGGAGCCGCCGGGGTGGCTGCGGTGCCGCCGACGTCTGCTGCGCGCCCGGGTTCGCGGCCGGCGGGCGGCGCTGGAGCGGGGCCTCCGGCAGCGGGGCGGCGGCCGTCGTGCGGCGCGGCTGGCGCGGTCGCGGTGTGCGCGGTTGACGAGTGGCGTCCGTGGGTACTGGGTCTTCTGCAGGAGCCTGCGCAGGCCGCGGCTGCGCCGCCCGGGCCGGGGCCGGCGGGACCGGTGGTTCGGCGGGGCGGGCCCGATGTCCCGGCTGGTCGGAGCGGTCCTGCTGCTCGCGGGCCGGCAGGGGACGGACGCCGGTGGTCTTGGCGACGACGTCGGAGACGCTGATCCCGCCCTGGTCCTCCATCGACCGGCGCCGTCCGGGCCGGGGCCGCGCGGGACTGCCGGAGTGGCGACCGGTTCCCGGGCTGTCGTGCTCGTCCGGCACTCGGTCTCCTTTCGCGGGGATCGCAGGGTGGCTTCGACTTGGCCGTCTTCCCCCGCAGGAGGTGATCGTTCCCGCGGAGGTTTTCGTTATCGTACGGATACCCCCTGTTCGTGACGACACCCTCCCGGAATTTTCTTCACCTTGAGTCGACGAACGGCCGGTGCGCGTCGACAAACGGGTGATGGCCCTGGTTGGCGAACGGAGTATTGCCGCGTTCGTGTTACTCAGAGTGGGTTATTAACTGTGTCGTTTGCGCGTCGTGATAGACCACTTTGTTGCGGCCCGCGCGTTTCGCGGCATAAAGCAGAGCGTCCGCGTGGCGCAGCTGGCGCTCCGGCGCCACGGACTTCGGCGCCGCGTGCGCCAGGCCCGCGCTGATGGTCACCCGCAGTCCCGGCTGCAGGGCTGACCAGGGATGACCGGCGACGCGGAGGCGCGCATCCTCGACGATGCGGAAGGCGTGCCGCGCGTCGATCCCCGGCAGCCACAGCACGAACTCCTCGCCGCCGTAGCGGGCGCAGAAGCCGTCCGGCGGCAGGCCCTGCTGGAGGAGATCGGCGACGCCGCACAGGACGCGATCGCCGACGAGGTGACCGTACGTGTCGTTGACGCTCTTGAAGTGGTCGAGATCGATCAGCGCGAGCCCCAGCGGTGGACGGTCGGTGAACGGTCCGTACAGCCGCTCGTCGAGGTAACGGCGGTTGTAGCTCGACGTCAGCGCGTCGCGGAGACTCCCATCACGGGCGATGGCCAGCGCGGACCGCAGGTGCTGGTAGGCGCGCCGCCAATCGCCCTGGGTGGCGAAGAGGCCGGCGACGGCCTCGTGCAGGTGGAGCAGGTCGGGCGGCTGCGGGCTGACTGTCCGTTCCAGCGCGCTTTCACCCTCGGCGACCATGCCCACTTCCACCACCCCTTGGTTGTCGTCGTGGCGGAAGCCGCGCTTGAGACGCCGGGGTGGGCGAAGGTGAGTTTCGCTCAAACGAGAGTGGTGCGACTACCGTGCGCAGTAGACGGCTCAGAGTCCGGAGAACGGCTCGATCCCCTTGAGCTGGGAGAACTGGTCCTTGGCCCAGTAACTCATCTCAGCGGTCGTGTCGCTCAGTAGCTCCGTGTAGTCGGCCCAGGCGACCCAGCGCCAGTCGCCGACCTCTTCGGGGTTCGGCGCCGGTTCGGCGTCGGCCCACGCGGCGAACACCGGGCAGAACTCGTTCTCGACGATCCCCTGGAACGGCGGTGTCCGGTAGCGGTAGTTCGGCAGCACGCAGTGCAGTCCGGACAGCGACGGCAGGCCGAGCTCGTAGGCGGCGCGGCGCCGGACGGCGTCCTCGAGGGGTTCGCCGGGCGCGGGGTGGCCGCAGACGCTGTTGGTCCACACCCCTGGCCAGACCTTCTTGTGGAGCGCCCGCTGGGTGATCAGCAGGGCGTTGTCGCTGCGCCGCAGGACGTAGCACGAGAAGGCCAGGTGCAACCGGGTGTGCTCGTGGTGGCTGGCCAGCTTCGGGCCGGTCTCGCCGGTGGGCACGCCGTCCTCGGTGACGAAGACGACCTGCTCGATTTCGGTTTCGGTCGCGATATCCACGTGCCCCAGTGAACACGACGGGCCCCTGCGAGCCGTACCGCGAGGAGGGTGGGTTAACGCCTTCCGCCCGGCGGGGTGACGCGTGGTTACCGCGCGTTGAGGTGTTCGACGAGCAACGAGGTGACGACTTCCGGCGCCTCCTCGGGCACCCAGTGCGTGACGTCTTCGAGCATCTCGAAGCGGTAGGGCCCGGTGACCCAGTTGGCGGTGTCGAGCGCCGCGGTGGAGCCGAACGAGACGTCCTCGGTGCTCCAGAGGTACAGCGTCGGCACGGCGATCTTGCCGATCTTCCCGCCCGGCCGTCCGCCCCGGTACCAGTTGAGGGCGGCGGTGAGCGCACCCGGCTCGGACAGCCGCCGCACGTAGTCGTCGACCTTGGACGGCGGGACGCGCCGCTCGAACATGTCGCGCAGCGCGCGGGCGTCGTTCTCCAGCATCCGCCGTTCGGTGATGCGGGTCTGCCGCCACTCGGTCATGTAGCGGCTGCGCAGGTACTGGTCCTCGTCGGTCTTCATGGCCTCGGCGAGCGCGGCCGGGTGCGGTGTCGAGACAACGGTGAGGCTGCGCAGCCGCTCGGGGTGCCCATCGGCGGTCCACCAGGCGACGGCGCCACCCCAGTCGTGCCCGACGAGGTCGAACTTCGGCCAGCCCAGCGCTTCCGTGATCGCGACGACGTCCCCGACGAGGTGATCGATCGAGTAGTCGCCGGCCGGTTCGGGCCGCACATCGGGCGAGTAGCCACGCTGATCCGGCGCGACGGCCCGGAACCCGAGCACCCCGAGAGTGGCAACCTGGTGCTCCCACTCGACCGCCGCTTCGGGAAAGCCGTGCAGCAGGAGGACGGGCCGCCCGTCTTCGGGGCCGGCGGCGATGGCGTCGAAGGAACCGGCCTCGGTGGGGATGCTGATGTGGTCGATCACGCACGCGAATCTACTTCGCCCGGCCGGACGTCCGGTGTCAGCGGTCCTGGACGGTCACGACGGTGCTGTCCGGCCCGAGCAGCTCCACCCCGACCGGCTCGACCAGATCGCTGATCCGGATGTCGAGCTTCGAGCGCCCGGCGAGCGGCCGCAGATCGAGCCGGCCCATCCCCGTCACGGTCAGCTTTTCGAGCCGGCCGAGATCGGCGAGCGGGGTCAACTCGGGCATGCCGCGCAGATCCCGCAACCGCAGGTCCTCCAGCTGCCGGAGCCCGGACAGCAGCGCCAGGTCCGGCAGGTCGGTCGCGGTCAGGTCGAGCAGCCGCAGCTTGGTCAGCTCGGCGATCGGCGCCGGATCCACGGGCGGGCACGCGACGAGGCGCAACCACCGGAGGCCGGCCGCCCACCGGGTGAGCAGCGACACGTCTTCGAGTGCCTTGCAGCCCAGGAAAGCGAGGGAGGTCGGGGCCGCCAGGAACGCGAGGCGTGAGGTCACCGAGCCGGAAGACGTGGCTCAGTGACAACGACCGCAGGCCGGTCAGCGGCACCAGGTCGGCCAGCTCGACGGGGTCGGGGATCCAGCTCAGCTGCAGGTGCTTCAAGGCGGGTAGCTCGGCCAGCGCCCGCCAGCCGTGGGTGGCGACCCGAGCCTCGATCGAGCGCAACCCGCGGACTTCGGCCAGCGGGCTGAGGTCCGCCGACTCCCGCAACGGGGGACCGGCCAGTGTCAGGTGGGTCAGTCCGGTGCCCGACAGCGAGGGCAGGTCGTAGCCTGCGGTGTCTTCGACCACGAGCGAATGGAGCCGAGGCAGATCGCGCACGAAGTCGAGCCGCCCGTAGCCGTCCGTGAACCGGCACCGCAGCCCTTCGAGATGACGGAGGTGGGGCAACATCACCAGCTTCGCCGGGTCGTACAAGCTGACGTATCCGTCGAACAGAGGCGAATCAGCCAGCACTCGTTCCGCGTACTCCCCGGGTTCGAACTGTGCTTCAGCCGTGAGGAGTTCGCTGACGACTTGAGGGTCGTCACTTCTGCGATGCCGGGCGATCAGGTCGAGCGCCGCCGGGCCGCCGATGAGGGCGGCCGCGCGGATGAGGAACGGAACCTGCGGTGGCTCCGGTTCGCAGTCGATCAGCAGGTCCAGTACGAACTCACCCGCCGCCGCCAACGCCGCGGCCACATCGGAGCCGGACGGCGGGATCAGGGTGCTGGCGCGGTCCTCGATCTCGTTCCGCAGCCGTTCGCTCAGCTCGGGCGAAGTCTCGAGGCAGGCCAACGCCACCAGGTCCAGCTTCAGCCGCTGCGGCTCTTCCGCGTCCCAGCCGAGGATCCCGTCCAGCAAGCGTTCGCGCTGCGCCGGATGCGCGTGACCGGCCGCCAGCACGACCACTTCACGCCACTCGTCCAGGTGCGCGTTCGCCGTCAGGATGCCGATGTCGTCTTCTTCGACCGCCGCCTGCGCGGCCAGGTACTCCTGGAACGTGCGGTGCACGAAGTCGATCCGGCCCGGAACCGGCTCGCGCAGCACGCCACCGCGGTCCAGCAGGTGCCGGAACACCGTTCGCGGGGTGACGTCGATCTGCCCCATCGAACGCAGCTTCGCCGCGATGCGGGCTTCGGCGTCGACGGCCGGGACGTCCGTGTGGCCGTTGCGGACCAGCCAGTACGCCAGGTTCCGCAGCAGCACCTGTTTCTCGGTCAGGGAAAGCCGGACGGCTGCTTCGATCCGGCGCTCGATGTCCCGGCTGTCGAGCAGCATCCGCAACGCGACTTCGTAGAGCTCCATGCGGTTGTCCGGCAGCCGCCCGTTGCCTTCGTGGTGGAGCGCGCAGAGCAGCGCGCACATCAACGGGTTCTCGGCCAGTCGCCGCAACGCGCTCCGTGCGCCGATGGCTTCGACCAGTGCGTCGCCGCGGTCTTCGGCGGCCGGCATCGCCCGGTGCCACCGCTTGACGAACGTGCGGACGTCGCGAGGCGTCATCGGTTGCAGCCGGACCTCGGTGAACCCGTCGCGGCGCAGCCAGTCGGGAGCCACCGCGGACGGGCGGGTGGTCACGACGAACCGGGCCCGCGGGAACGCGCCGACGAGTTCGCGAAGCCACTCGCGGACCTCACGGCGGCGCTCGTCCGGGAGCTCGTCGAGGCCGTCGACGAGCAGGACGGCCTGCCCGCGGCGCAGTCGCTGCTGCACCCACCCGGTCGGCATCTCGTCGGTGATGTGCCGGCCGACCTCGTCCAGGAAGCGTTCCGGCGTCGGCAGGGGCGACCGGCTGAACCGCCGCAGCCGCACCAGGAACGGCTCCAGATCGGCCCAGCCGTCGACGTCTTGGAATTGCCGGCTCGCGCACTGGACGGCCAGCCACTGCAGCAGCGTCGTCTTGCCCGATCCCGCCTCACCGCGCAGCAGGATCCGCGAAGACCGCGGCAGGACGTGCTCAATTCGGTCTGCCGGCGCGCCGTCGTGGTCGGTGCTGACGCTCAGGCTCAGGTACGCCACCGACAGGGGGTAAAGCCGGGTGGCGTCCGTCAGGCCCGCTCCGAACAGGGCCATCCGGTCGAGGGCCGTCACGACTTGGCGGCGGAAGTCCGCGGCGAAGTCGTCCGGGTGACGGCGTTCCGGCAACGCGGCGAGCACGTTCCGGACCGCCTCGAGGATTTCCGTCTCGCGCCGGAGGACCTCGACGAGCGCGCCGGGCTGGAAGCGGGGCAGGGTGCTCGTCACCTGCACCAGGTACGCGCAGCATTCCCGCAGCACCCGCTGGTACAGCTCGGTCGCGTCCGCCGAAAGGAGCCTGGTGACGCCGGGGACGGTCCGGAGCAGGTAGCGGTACAGGTAGGCGGCGTCGAGGTCGGCGGCGAACAGGTCGTCGTCGGTCAACGCGGCGTGCTCGAACGTCTCGCGCACCGCCTCCACCGCGGCGGCTCGCTCGTTCTCCGGCAGCGCGCGGAACTCGACGTCGAGGAACGGCAGCAGCCGGTCGGCGACCCGGGATTCGAGGTTCGTGAACAGCAGCCGGAGCTTGCGGCGGTCGTTGAGGCCGGTGACCTGCTTTTCCAGGAGATCGAAGACCTTGGCCGTGGCGTCTACGGCGATGGTCCGGTCTCCCAGCCAAACCTTCGCAGCCGCCTTCACCACCGCAGTCGTCAACGCGATCGCTGAGGCTTCGAGGCTCACCGCGACAAGCCTAGCCGAGCACCTCGGCGGTGGTGGCCACCTTCACCAGCGGCCCGTACAGCCTCATGATGTCCAGCGCCTTCGCGTGGCTCTCGTCGTCCACGCCCGCGCACGCGTCGGACACCACGGTCACCGAGACGCCCGCGTCCGCCGCGGCCAGTGCCGTCGACAACACGCAGCAGTCCGTCGAGACGCCCGCCAGCACCAGCCCGGCGCCGCCGACGCGGGTCGCCATCCGGGGGTGCCACTTGCCGAACGTGGTCGTGTCCACAGTGGAGGATGGCTGGAACGCGTCGACCACCTGGTACAGCGGCGCATCCGGCGGTTGCAAGGCGAACGGCCACTGCTCGTAGTACTGCTTCCACGCCCCTTCCGGACGTGCCGGCGCGACGAACCGCGTGAACACGACGTCGTCGCCGAAAGCCGTCACCAACCGCCGGATCGGCGGGACGACCTCGGCGAAGCGCGGGGTGAACCAGGGGCTCGCCCGGTCGGCGAACACGTTCTGCAGGTCGATGACCGCCAGGATCGACTTCACACCGCCTCCTGCGCGCGGACTCGCCGCCTCGTCAGCAGGGTCACCAGGAAGCCCAGCGCCAGCGCCAGCAGCACGCCGAGGTTCGCGAAGGCCCACGCGCCTTCGCGGCCGCCGAGCCCGAACGGCTCGAGCAGGTACCCCTGCCACTTCAGCCAGTCCGCGGACGTGTTCGTCACCAGGCCCCAGCCGAGGGCCGTCGCCACCAGCACCAGCGCGATCGGGCCGACCCGGACGTCGCCGTACCGGCCGGCCGGGTCGAACAGCTCCCGCTCGGCGTAGTCGCCCCGCCGCAGCAGGATGTCCGCGAGCATCACGCCGCACCAGGCCGCGACCGGTACGCCCAGCGTCACCAGGAAACCCTGGAACTGGCCGAGGAACTCGCCGCCGAAGAACACGATGTAGATCGTGCCGAGGATCATGAGCACGCCGTCGACGAGCGCCGCCGCCGGCCGTGGGATGCGCAGGCCCGCCGAGAGCAGCGCCAGCCCCGACGAGTAGATGTCCAGCACCGCGCCGCCGACCAGGCCGAGCACCGCGACGATCGCGAACGGCACCAGGAACCACAGAGGCAGCAACGTCGTCAGCGCGCCGATCGGGTCCGCCGCGATCGCCTTGTTCAGGTCCGGCGACGAGCCGGCCAGCAGCAGCCCGAACGCCAGCAGCACCACCGGCGCCACCGACGCGCCGAACGTCGTCCAGCCGACCACGCCGCGGCTCGACGAAGACCGCGGCAGGTAGCGCGAGTAGTCCGCGGCCGCGTTGACCCAGCCGAGGCCGAAGCCGGTCATCAGGAACACCAGCGCGCCGACCCACTGCTGTGCCGAGCCGGACGGCAGCGCGCTGACCGCCTCCCAGTGCACGTCCCCGGCCACGAGGACCACGTACACGACGGTGAGCACGCCGGTGATCCAGGTGATCCACGTCTGCAGCTTCATGATCGCGTCGAAGCCGAGCACCCCGGCGGCGACGGTCAGCGCCGCCACCACGACGAGCGCGACCACCTTCGTCGGTGTCCCGCCGCCCCAGCCGAGGCGCTCGAACACGGTCGCCGTGGCCAGCGTCGCCAGGGCGGCCAGCACGGTTTCCCAGCCGACCGTCAGCAGCCACGAGATCGCCGACGGCAGCCGGTTGCCGCGCACGCCGAACGCCGCGCGCGAGAGCAGCATCGTCGGTGCCGACCCGCGTTTGCCCGCGATCGCGACGAACCCGCACAGCAGGAACGAGAACAGGATGCCGACGACCCCGGCGGCCAGCGCCTGCCCGAACGAGATGCCGAAGCCGAGGGTGAACGAGCCGTAGCTCAGTCCCAGCACCGACACGTTCGCGCCGAACCACGGCCAGAACAGCTGCCGGGGCCGTCCGCGACGCTCGGCGTCGTCGATCACGTCGAGGCCGTTGGTCTCCACCTCGAGCTTGCGGGAACCGGTCATCGCGTGCCCTCCACCAGCTGGTCGATCTCGTCCCGGCCCGGCGCGGTCGCCGGGCCGCGCCGGGTCACCGAAAGCGCGGCCGCCGCGTTGGCGCGCACGGCGGCGTCGAGGAGGGTACTGCCGCGCAGCAGCTCCGCAGCCAGCACGCCGCAGTGCGTGTCGCCCGCGCCGGTGGTGTCCACCGCGTCGACCGGGAAGCCGGGAACGTCGGTGATCCGGCCGTGCTCGTGGACGCGGCAGCCCTTCGCGCCGTCGCGGACGACGGCGACCGCAGGCAGCTCGCCGAGCACGTCGGCTTCTCGGGCATTGCAGCTCAGTATGTCTACTGTGGACAGTATCGTTCGAAGGGCCTCCGGATTGATCGATGCGACGAGCGGGCCGGGATCGAACAGCACCTTCGAGCCGGCCAGCCGGGGTAGCCACTCGCGGAGTGCCGCGCGATTGCTCTCATGCAACAGACTGTATCCGGTCACGTACACCACGTCGTCATTCTTTGGTAGGACCCGGTCGAGCGCCGCGGACCGCAGCTGTCCCTCGGCGCCGGTGCCGGTCGCGAAGGTGCGTTCGCCGGTCGCGTCGACCAGCACGACCACGATGCCGGTGTCCATTTCGGACGTCGGCTCGTGCGCCAGTTCCACACCTTCGGCCGCGAGGGCGGCGCGGGCGAGGTCGCCGAAGCCGCCGGTGCCGTGGCTGCCCGCGTAGAGCACGCGGGCGCCGGACCGCGCGGCCGCGGCCATGACGGTGAACCCGCCGCCGGGCACCAGGTTCGTCGACGACGCCAGGACGTCACCGCCCGGTGGTGGCAGCGCGGGCACCGCCATGACCAGGTCGAGGACGACCTGTCCGGTGTGCACCAGCCGCCCGGTCATCGCCGGCGCAGCTTGAGGAGTTCGTCGACGAGCGGCCCGAATTCGAGCCGGTTGACGGCGAGGACGGTCTCGACGACGTCGGGGCGGAAGGCGCCGACGCCGTGCGCCGCGCCGAGCATCGCCCCGCAGATCGCGGCGACGGTGTCGGTGTCGCCGCCGAGCCCGGCGGCCAGGCGCAACGCCGCCGGCGGGTCGTCGCCCATGGCTTCGGCCAGCGCGAACGCGGCGACGACGGACTCCTGCGACGCGACCGACGTGCCGATCACCCGCGCGACCGCGTCGGCGACGGCGGCCGGGGCCATGCCCCGCACCCAGTCGCGGGCCCAGCGGATCCGGGCGGCGATCTCCCCGCCGGGTGCCCAGTGCCCGCGTTCCCCGCCGACGACGGCGGCGCGCTCGCCCGCGTCGAGCGCTTCGGCCAGGCTCGCGCCATCGACCCCGGCGGAGACGGCGGCCGCGACCGCGGCGGCGGACGCGATGCCCAGGCTGGTGTTGTGCGTGACCCGTGCGGTCGCGACGACGGCGTCGACCAGCCTGTGCAGGTCGTCGGACGGCGTGGCGATGCCGACCGGCGTGACCCGCATCGCGGCACCGTTGGTGGTCCCGGTGCGGCCGGCTTCGTCCGCCGGGACGCCGTCCTGGAGCCGGGCGAGCGCGCGTTTGGTGGACGGCCCGAGCAGGTCCGCGGAGCCGCGGCGGACCATGTCCGCCTCCCAGATCAGCAGGGCGTCGGCGAAGACGTGCGGCTCCACCGTGCCACGGCCGTCGATGAGCAGCCGGGCCAGCAGGACGGCCTGCTCGGTGTCGTCGGTGACCGAGCCGGCGGGCATCGACGGCGCGACCGGCTGCTCGGCGACGGCGGTGAGCAGGCCGGTGACCGGCCCGTAGGTGGCGGCGATGGCGGCGCGGGACATCGACTGCGTCGGCATGCCGAGCGCGTCGCCGACGGCGAGCCCGGTGAACGCGCCGAGCGCCCGGTCCCGCGCGTTCACCGGTGTCCGAAGGTGAGGTGGAACTGGAACCGGTCCGGGTCCAGCAGGCTGACGACGCGCTCGACGAGCCGGCCTTCGACGTCGACCGAGGTGCGCTCGGCGCGGAGGAAGAGCTCGCCGATCGAGCGGCCGAGGAGTCCGGCGGCGCAGGCGTCGAGGCGTTCGGTGCTGATCCACTGGTCGCCGCCGACGGAGATCCGCCCGGCGGCTTCGAGGGTCTTGGTCAGGGAGCCGTCCAGCAGTCCGTTCGCGGGGAGGTCGGCGAGCGGCCCGGTGGCCGGCACGGTGGCGGTTTCGAGCGAGATCCCGCGGTCGCGCTCCCGCCGCAGCCGCCGCACGGCGATGTAGGCCTGCTCGCCGAATTCTTCTTCCAAGGCGCGGTCTTCGACGGCCTCGATGCCGAGCAGTTCGGTGGTGACCGGCGCGCCGGCGTCGGCGAGGGCCCGGGCCCAGCCGATCCGCTGGTCGAGCTGGACGCCGTCGAAGGTGACGAACGAACCGACGCCGGCCTGGGTGGAGATGAGCTCGAGCTGCTGGAGCTCGGACAGCGCGCTGCGGACGGTGCCGCGGCTGACCTGGTACTGCAGGGCGAGCTGGTTCTCGCCGGGGAGGCGTTCGCCGTGGGCGAGCCGCCCGGAGCGGATCAGGTCGGTCAGGTCGCCGACCAGCTGCTCCCGTTTGCTGTACATGTACACACCTGTACGCGTTGGGTCCGGGCCGGTCAAGCGGCGACGAGCTCCCGCGGCCGGGCTTCTTCGGCGACCATCATGCCCGCTTCCTTGGCGCTCACGCCGGCGACCAGCATGATCACCGCGAACGAGCCCACGAAGATGACCGTGCTCAGCCACACCATCGTGGCCACCGGCAGGGTGAAGGCCCCGATCACGCGGGCCGCGCTCTCCAGCACGAACCCGACACCCCAGATGTAGCTGGTGCGGCGGACGACGGTGCCGAACCGGCGGTTGCCCTGCAGGCGTTCCCAGGCCTCTTCGTGGTCGGCTTGGCCGTGGGTGAGGAACGGGCGCAGGGCCTTGGTCATGATCGGCTGGGCGGTGAACGCGGAGATCAGGATGACGAGCCCGGTGATGCCGCTGCCGAGCGAGTCCTTGGCGATCATCATCCGGGCGTCGCCGGAGACGAAGGTCAGCAGCATGCCGACGACGTTGGTCACGAGGACGACGAGGGCGAGGCCGTTGATCGTCCGGTTCTTGGCGAACTGGTAGAGGGTCCGGGCGAGCGGGAACACCCCGGCGAGGGCGAGCGCGGTGAAGTCGCTCGCGCCGAGCGAGTGGAGTCCGTAGTAGACCCCGATCGGCACGGCGATGTCGATGGCGAGGGACTTGAGCGGGGCGCTTGCGGGCTGGTTCGTCGTCATGGGAAGAGCTTGTCGCGGCGGAGGGCTCGGGGAGGATGCCGTCCGCCACGACTTCGGGCTGACAGATGTCACGGTCGGCCTCACGATCCGCGCCGCTGAACGGGAACGTCCTGCAGAGCGCCTCGGCGTACACAGTGTTCGTCGTGGCGATGGTCCAGGTCGTGGCGGCGGTACTGGCGTGGCACCCGGGTGGCGGCCCGGCCGATCCTTTACGCCGTGGTGTTCCTCGGGCTCGTGTCGGCGCAGGTGGCGCTGGGAATCCGCGGAGCTGCTCGGATTCGCGCCGGAACAGTTCGCGATGTCCGGATTTCGAGGAAGGTCGGACGCAAACGGTTGAGCACACCCGCCTGGTGGGTAAGTCACCCGATAGCGGGGTAACGCCCGTTCGGGGTAGGCGGCGGTCCGCCGGGATGATCACCCCACCGTCGGGGCGGTGGTGGTCGAAGGTCGTCTCGGCAGGCCGCCGCCTCTGTGTCCACCGTCGCCGGTCGGCGCTGCGGCCTCGCGCGCACTGAGCACATCAGCCACAAGCACGTCCACCCTGCTTCACGTAAAAGTGTAACTTCCGGGAACGCTCTTGCGTCTCGAGGGGGATCAGGCCCAAGATCGAGATGCAGGAGATTTCAGTCGAAATGTGTCCGGGTGAAATTACCCGACTCCTGGCTCTTGTCGAGCCGGACTTCAATTGTCGAGGGAGATCGACATGCAGGAACGACGCCGGGTCAAGCCGGGTGTAATCTGGTTGCTCCAGAACAAGGCGTCCGAAAAATATCTGCACGTGCCGGGTGGCGTGACGGGTTCAAGCCGGTTGATACAGTGGCCCGATGACCGCGCCCCGAACAGTCGATGGCACATCATGCCGGTCAGTCCCGGCGACACCGACACGGCCTATTGGATCGTCGGGGCCCGGTCCGGGCTGCCGGTGTCTCCATACGACGGTAGCGCCAACGATGGCGATATCGAACAGGGGCAGCGCTACACCCTCAACTCGCAATGGGAATTCATCCCGTATTCCGACGACCACGTGATCGTCCAGAGCGTGGGTAGCAGGAAGTGTCTCACCACCAAGGCGTACGACGACAACATCCAGCAGTGGGGGTTCGAGAACTCCACCAATTCGAAGGACCACCGTCTGTGGCGACTCGTCAAATACCGCGAGGTGTCCGATTTCAAGATGCCGGACGGCTATGGCGGAAAACCTCCCGAAATCGGCTCGCCGCCTAAGCCGAGCGACACTGCGCAAACGCCGGAAAGTACCACGGAGGTGCTCGTCGCCAGCGCTCTGCTGCCGCTGATGGCGGTCCAGGACGACAACAGCCGAGAATGGCAAGCCGAGAATTGCCCATACTATGTGCTGGAGCGATGGGGGTACTGGAAGCTTTCCCTTTACGTCGGTGCGCCAACGAGCCAGGAACGCGTGAGCAAGGTTACCTTCGGCCTGACCACCAAGAACTCCCGGCAGGTCAGTGAGAAGACCGGAATATCGGTGACAGCTGAATGCGGATTCGCGTTGAATGGGTTTTCGGCCAGTCTCAAGAGTACCTTCGAAAAAGAGATCGGCGTCACCACGGTCAGCGAGGAGGGCAAGAACTTCGAGTCGACTGTGGAAGTGTCGCGCAAGCTCGACTCGAGTACCGGTCGAAAGCTGGCGGTGTGGCACCGGGGTGACCACTACATCGTCAAGCGCCTGGGCGGCCGCGGAACCAAGGTGGTGGAATGGCGGACGCTCAAGAGCAACATCGAGGAAACCACGATTCTGCGGTAGTACCAGTACGTTGGGTGCCGTCCGCCGGAGCCAGCCGACTGTCCACCCGCGTGCTGATCTCCGTGCTCAGCCGCCCGAATGCATGTCTTCCGCCTCGGGGACGCAGTCGTCGTCCGGGTCGTCGAGCCAGCCGTGTGGCAGCGTGACCTTGCCCGGGGAGCCCTGGCGGCCGCGCGGGCCCGTCGCCGCCTCCGGGAAGGGCGCGTCGTGGTCGAGCTGGGCGATCAGGTCGTCGAGCTGGTCCATCGACGAGAGCATCGCGAAGCCGCGGCGGAGTTCGGAGCCGACCGGGAAGCCCATCAGGTACCAGGCCATGTGCTTGCGGATGTCGCGCATGGCCTTGTCGTGGCCGTCGTGCTCGATGAGCAGTTCGGTGTGGCGGCGCAGGACCTTCGCGACCTCGCCGAGGGTGGGCGGGGTGGGGATTTCGGTCCCCTTGAAGGCGGCTTCGAGCTCGCCGAACAGCCAGGGCCGGCCGAGGCAGCCGCGGCCGACCACGACGCCGTCGCAACCGGTCTCGGCGACCATGCGCAGGGCGTCGTCGGCGCTGAAGATGTCGCCGTTGCCGAGCACCGGGATGCTGGTGACGGCTTGTTTCAGCTCAGCGATCTTGGTCCAGTCGGCCTGGCCGGAGTAGCGCTGGGCGGCGGTCCGGGCGTGCAGGCTGACCGCGGCGGCGCCCTCGGCTTCGGCGATCCGGCCGGCGTCGAGGAAGGTGCGGTGGTCGTCGTCGATGCCGATCCGGAACTTCACCGTGAACGGCGTGTCCCCGGCGGCCTTCGCGGACTCGCGCACGATGGCTTCGAACAGCTTCCGCTTGAACGGCAGTGCCGCCCCGCCGCCCTTGCGCGTCACCTTCGCGACCGGGCAGCCGAAGTTGGAGTCGATGTGGTCGGCGAGGCCTTCGCCGACGATGATCCGGACGGCTTCGGCCATGGTCTTGGGGTCGACGCCGTAGAGCTGCATGGACCTGGGCTTTTCGTGCTCGCCGAAGGTCATCATGTGCATGGTGCCGGGGTGCCGTTCGACGACGGCGCGGGCGGTGATCATTTCGCACACGTAGATGCCGGCGCCGTACTCGGCGCACAGCTGCCGGAAGGCGACGTTGGTGATGCCGGCCATGGGGGCGAGCACGACCGGGGGATCGACCTCGTAGGGGCCGATCTTCAGGGCGGGCTTGCTCAGCGTGGCGGTCACGTCCTCCATTGTCGCCTGTGGTGTCGATCACGCCCGCTCGGGCTCACTTGTCCCAGACCGTGACGTCTCCCGTGACGCCTCCGTCGATGCGGTCGCTCACCCCGGTGACGTCGATCCGGAACACCCGGCCCTCCGGTGTCCGGCCGCACACGTGGGTGCCCTTCTCGATGCCGCTGAGGTACTCGGCGCCCCGCTCGTCGACCGCCGAGGTGCAGCCCGTGCGGTCCGGGGTGCCGCTGCTCGTCCACGCCGCCAGCTTTCCGGCGTCGTGGTAGCTCTCGAACACGCCTCCGGTGCCGCCCACGATGTACGTGTCGCCCGTGCGCTTCGGCGGGTTCAAGTCCAGGTTGAAGCGGCCGAACTCGAGGTGGCCCTGGAAGTACACGGTCGCCGCGGCGGCTGCCGTGGTGGCCGCGGCCGGAGACTGCGGCGCGCTGGAGGCCGAGGTGGAGCTGCCGGCCGGCGGATCGTCGCCCTTGAACAGCCCCCCGAAGTCGGCGATCCCGGTCAGCAGCGCGCCGAGCGCGCCCATCAGCGCGACGGCTCCCGCTACGCACCCGGCCTTCTTCCCGTCCGCCATCCCACTTCCCCTCCGCACGGTGACCGCTTCGACACTCTAGACAGATAGGGGGTTCGGCGTATCACGAACGAGCCCCTCCGCCGCGACCAGGACGTGACCCGGGATTGAGTAGTGCTACGGATCCGCAGGTGGACGCCGGTGCGTGACCCTGTCCGGTATGACCACCGAAGCAGATGTGCTCCTCCGGCTCGCCGGCGAGATCGACGACCTGGGGCGTCGTCTCGCGCTGGTGGGTTCCGAACTGCGGACCGTCCGGGACGAGCAGCCCGAGCAGCCCGAGCAGGCAGAACAGCCGAAGCAGGCACCTCAACCGGCCCCTGAGCCGCCACCCCAAGCGCAGCCGCAGCCGCAGCCGCAGCCCCAACCGCAGCCCCAACCCCAACCCCAGCCCCAACCCCAACCGCAGCCCCGGCCGATGCGGCCGGAGTCGATCCCGTGGCCGCAGTACCAGTGGCAGCCGCCGCCCCCGGGACAGTACGTCCCGCAGCAGCAGCCGTACGCCCCGGCGCCTTACCTGCCGGTTCCGCGGCAGACGTTGGGCCAGAAGCTCGGCAAGGAAGGCGCCGGCAGCCGCGTGCTCGCCTGGGTCGGCGGGGCCGTGACGCTGCTCGGCGTCGTCCTGCTGCTCGTGCTGGCCGTGCAGCGGGGCTGGCTCGGGCCGCTGCCGCGGGTGCTCGTCGGCGCCGGGTTCGGGCTGGCGCTGACCGGCACCGGCGTGTGGCTGCACCGCAAGCCCGCCGGCCGCACCGGGGCGTTCGCGCTGGCCGCCACCGGCATCGCGACGCTCTACCTGGACGTCGTCGCCGCGACCACGCTGTACGAATTCCTGCCGGTGCTCGCCGGGCTCGCCGCCGGGCTGGCGGTCGCCGTCGGCGGGCTGCTCGTGGCCGTGCGCTGGGAGTCGCCGCTGCTGGCCACAGCCGTCGTCGTCGGCTGCGTCGTCTGCGCGCCGATGACCGTCCGCGGGTTCACCCCCGAACTGGTCACCTTCCTGCTGATGGTGCAGCTCGCGGCGGCGCCGGTGCAGCTGCGCCGCGACTGGTCGTCGCTGACGCTCGCCGCCGGTGTCCCGCCGCTGCTCGCTTCCGTGATCAGCACGGCGGTGCTCGGCGGGGGCGGCAGCTGGGCGAACACCGCCGCGGCCGGCGGCGCCGGGATCGCGGGCGTCGCGCTCGCGCTGATCGTCCTGCGCCGCCGTGAGAACGACCCCGCGGCGCTGTCGGTGCTGGCGACCGCCGTGCTGCCGACGCTCGTCGCGGCGGCGCTGCTGCCGAAGGCGCAGGCGGTGCCGATCACGGCCGGGGCGGGCGCGCTGCTGCTCGCCGTCTGGGCGGCGCGCCGCTGGTGGCTGGGGTTCGCCGGGCACGTGGCCGGGCTGGCCGGGTTGCTGGCGGTCCTGCAGGCGACGGTCACCCAGTTCGACGGCCCGGCGCGCGCCGGGGTGCTGCTCGGCGAGGCGCTGCTGCTGGTCGTGGCCGCGGTGGGCGGCCGCAACCGGGTCGCGCTCGGCGCCTCGCTCGGGTTCGCCGCGATCGGCGGCCTGATCGGCGTGGTCTTCGACGTCACGCCCGCGCTGCTGATCGTGCCCCGCACCCGCTCGGCCGCCGACCTGGCCGGCGCGCTCGCGGTCGCCGCGCTGATCCTCGCCGTGTCGGTCGCGCTGCCGTGGGCCGCGGCCCGGCTGGCCGTGTTCCGCGGCCCGGCCGACGACCTGCCGATCTGGCTCCTAGCCGGGGTTTCGGCGCTGTACGGCGCCGCCGGGGTCGTGCTGTGCGGGGCGCTGCTGGCGGTCCCCGGCCGGTCGGGCTTCCTCGTCGGCCACGCGCTGATCACGGTGTCCTGGACGATCGCGGCGCTCGTGCTGCTCCTGCGCGGGATCGACGTCGTCGCGCTGCGGGTGACCGGGCTGATCCTGGTCGGTGCCGCGGTGCTCAAGCTGGTGCTGTTCGACCTGGCGGCGCTCGACGGACTGGCCAGGGTCGGCGCGTTCCTCGGCGCGGGCCTGGTGCTGCTGGCGGCCGGGACGCGGTACGCGCGACGGGTGGCGTCGCGCTAGCGAGGGAAGAAATTGCCGGTGCCCCGTGGTTACCTGGATCACCAGTCCGACGACCAGGGGGCACCGACATGGCCGCACCGAAGCTCGCCGACCGAGCCGGCGAATCGATCGCGTGGCTGACCACCGTCACGCCGAAGGGGCGGCCCGCACCGCGGCCCGTGTGGTTCGTCCTCGACGGCGACGACATCGTGCTGTTCAGCGAGCCCGGCACCGCGAAGCTCCGGCACATCGAGGCGAACCCCGACGTGAGCTTGCACTTCAACAGCGACGAGCACGGCGGCTCGATCCTCGTCGTCAACGGAAAAGCGCACGTAGAGGCGGGTAAGCCCTCGGAGGCGCCCGGGTACCTGGACAAGTACGGCTCCCACTACGCGGGGATCGGCTTGACCTCGGAAGAGTTCGACGCCAAGTACTCCGTCCGCATCCGCGTGGTGCCCGAGCGCTCGTGGGGGTTCTGACGCGGACGGTCCAGTCCACTTCGGACAGTAGCTGACCGAAGTTCGTGGGAAAGTCACGGATCTCCCAGCCGGTAGCCGGTCCATTCGCCCGTTATTGTGCATTCGTGCCCGAACACACCGGCGAAACCCGCAACGAACAGCTCACGCGCAACGTCGGCGAGCTGCTGCAAGAGCTGCGTGTCGCGCAGGCCGGCGTGCAGATCCTCTTCGGCTTCCTGCTGTCGGTCGTGTTCACCGACCGGTTCCACGACGCCAGCGGGTTCGAGAAGTCGCTGCACCTGTCCGCGGTGGCGCTCGCGGTGGCGGCCACGGCGCTGCTGACCGCGCCCGCGGCGTGGCACCGGCTGCTCTTCCGCACGGGCAGCCGGGAGCGGATCCTGACCGCCGGCAACCGGCTCGTGCTGGTCGGGCTGGTCTGCCTGGCGCTGGCGATCACCTCGACGGTCGCGCTGATCGCGAAGGTCGTCTACGGCTGGATCGCCATGGTCATCATGGCCGTGCTGTGCCTGCTGATCTTCGGGATCCTCTGGTTCGTCATGCCGATGCGGCTGCACCCGGCCAACGGCACTCAGCCGACGGGGCCGCCCAAGTAGCGGGTGTCTTCCTGGACGAAGCAGAGCGGGTTGCCGAAGGGGTCGTCGGCGTAGAAGGAGCGTTCGCCCCAGAACTGGGTCTCGATGGCGTCGTCGACCCAGCGCGGCCCGGCGGCGCGGACCCGCTCGAAGGTCTCGTCGACGTCGTCGACCGCGAGGTAGACGATCCGCGGGTCCCGCTGCGGCCGCGGCTCCCGGTGGTCGAGCGGGGCTTCGACGCAGGCCAGCACCACGCCGCCGCAGGTGAAGTAGTGCCGGTTGACCGCGATCCGTTCGCCGGGGTGGCCGAGGACGTGCCCGTAGAACGCGACCGCCGTTTCGATGTCGTCGACGGGCTGGATCAGCCGGAAGACCCGCGGGCCGCTCATGCGGGCACAGTACCGCTGTTCATTTCCCGTTCGGCAGCAGTTGCCGGGACGGTCGGAAGCCGCCCGTAGCTTCCGGCTCGTGACTGATACTTCTCGCCGGAGATTCCTCCTCGGCGCACCGGCGGTCGCCGCCGCGGCGACCCTGCCCACCGTCCTCGGCGCGCCGGCCGCCGAAGCGCGGGGCCACCACCGCCCCGACCCGGAAGATCCGCGTTTCACGCTCGTGGTCATGCCGGACACGCAGTACCTGTTCGACGAGGACCGCGGCGACGCGGCCCCGGTGGACGCCTCGCTGCGGTACGTCCTGGACGAAGCGGACGACAACGTTGTCTTCCTCGCCCACCTCGGTGATCTCACCCAGAACGGCCGGGCGGACGAGTTCGCCCGCATCAGCCGGTCGTTCCAGGCGCTCGACCGCCGCCGGTTCCCGTACAGCACCCTCGCGGGCAACCACGACATCGACGGTTCGAAGGACGACCAGCGCGGCCCCTCGCCGTACCTCGACGCGTTCGGTCCGCAGCGCCGGCGCACCTCGCCGACGTTCCGCGGCGCGTCGAAGGACGGCTACAACAGCTACCACGTCTTCCGCGGCGGCGGCCGGGAGTGGCTGCTGCTCGCCCTCGACTGGCGGCCCTCGGCGGGTGGCTTGCACTGGGCGAAGCAGGTTCTCGCGCAGCACCCGACGCTGCCGGCGATCCTCGCCATCCACGAGCTGGTCTGGGCCGACGACGCCGGTCAGGCCCAGTTCTCGACGTTCGGCGAGCACGTCTGGCAGGAACTGGTGCAGGGCAACGACCAGATCTTCCTCACGCTCAACGGGCACTACTGGCCGACCGGGCGCACCGTCCGGAAGAACGCCGCCGGCCACGACGTGCACGTCCACCTCGCCAATTACCAGGACCGCTACTACGGCGGCAGCGCAATGGTCCGGCTCTACCAGTTCGACCTCGCCCGGGGTGTGATCGACGTCCGGACGTTCTCGCCGTGGCTCGCCGCGCAGGACCACCTGAGCGAGCTGCAGCAGGTCGAGGTCGAGCGAAGCGGCTCCGACGACTACTTCAGCCTGGAGATCGACTTCGCCGAGCGGTTCAAGGGCTTCGCGCCGGTGCCGGTGCCGCCCGGGCGGCCGGCCAAGCAGCTGCTGGTGCCGGGCACCGTCGCCTACTGGCGCTTCGAAGGCGGCCAGGACGGCAAGCCGGTGCCGGACGCCGTCGTCGTGCTAGACCAGACCGGCCACGGCAACGACCTCACCCGCGTCACCGCGCCCGGGAGCGGGCCGGACGCGTTGAAGTACTCGAGCGAGTTCTCGCCACGGCAGCCGTCGCGGGCGAGCCTGCGGTTCGACGGCAGCCGGGACCCCAGCCGCGGTGCCTACCTGCGCACGGTCGACGCGGCGCCGATGAACCGGCTGGAGTTCGAGCGCGGGTACACCGTCGAGGCGTTCTTCCGGCTGCCCGCGAACTTCAAGGACGGCCACCACGGCTGGTGCGGGCTGTTCGCCCGGCAGGGCAGCGGGGCCGCCGCCGGCAAGACCGGCGACGACCCGCAGGAGTCCGCGGCCACACTGTCCCTTTCGGACGGTGGCGAGCTGCAGTGGGCGGTGTACCCGCTCAACCAGAACCGGACCTCGACGAACTGGGGGCACGAGCTGCCGGTGGAGAAGTGGTGGCACGTCGCCGTGGTCAACGACGGCCGGCGCACGACCATGTACGTCGACGGCTGCCCGGTGGTGCGGAACCCGGCCACGCCCGCCGTCGGGCTCGCCGATCCGGGCGGGCCGTGGCTGGTCGGTGCGTCGTCCTACGCGGGGAAGGTCGACCGGAGTTTCGCCGGGCTGCTGGGTGACGTGCGGGTGGTCGACCGGCCGCTGAACCCGCGCGAGTTCATGCTGGCCTGAGGCCCTTGACAGCGGGTGGACAATAAAAAATCGGCGTGCTCTCCAGAATAAAGAGGAGAACTCGCCGAACCTGATAAGAGTCTAACCGCTGTGAGGGGAACTTGTCAAACCAGGGGTACGACGAGGAATTGCGGGAAGAACGGGCCTACGTCGCCGCGCTGTACGAGCGGCTCGATCGGGAGCGCGCGGCGGCGCAGGCCCGGTACCACGGCGCTCTCGGGCAAACCGGGCTGACGCCGGGGGAACGGGAGATCGACGTCCGGTGCCGGTCGCGGGAGGCGGCCCGGCTGGACGTCGCCGACAACGGGCTTTGTTTCGGCCGGTTGGACGCCGTTTCCGGCGAAACCAGCTACATCGGCCGGGTCGGGCTCTTCGACGCGGAAAACGACTACGAACCATTCCTGCTGGATTGGCGGGCGCCGGCGGCGCGGCCGTTCTACGTCGCCACCGCGGCGACGCCGGAAAACATGCGCCGCCGCCGTCAGTTCCACACGATGGGCCGGCGGGTCCTCGATTTCAGCGATGAAGTCCTGGGACGGCCAGGAGGTACCGAACGCGGGGACGCGGCCCTCCTCGCGGCCGTCAACGCGCCCCGGGGCGAGGGCATGCGGGACATCGTCGCGACGATCCAGGCCGAGCAGGACGAGATCATCCGCCTCGGCCACGCGGGGGTGCTGGTGGTCGAGGGCGGGCCCGGCACGGGCAAGACGGCCGTCGCTTTGCACCGGGTGGCGTACCTGCTCTACACCCGGCGCGAGCGGATGGCGCGCAGCGGCGTCCTCGTGGTCGGGCCGAGCCCGTTGTTCCTCGAGCACATCGGCCGCGTGCTGCCGTCGCTCGGCGAGTCGGACGTCGTCTTCCTGACCACCGGCGACCTCGTGCCGGGGCTGCGCGTCACCGCCGAGGACGCACCGGAGGTGGCGCGGATCAAGGGATCGCCGAAGATCCTGGACGTCCTCGCCGCCGCGGTCGCCGACCGCCAGCAGGTGCCCGGCGAACCGGTGCCGGTCGAGCTGGGCGACGTCACGGTGGCGCTCGACGCGGACCTCGCGGCCGAGGCCCGGCTCGAAGCGCGCCGGTCCGGGCGGCCGCACAACGAAGTCCGCGCGGTCTTCCGCGAGCACGCCGTCGCGCTCGTCGCCGAGCGGGTCGTGGCGAAGATCGGCGAAGGCTGGCTGGCGCGGGAGGACCGCGGGCTGTGGGCGGACCTCCGCGCCGACGTCCTCGACGAGCTCGCGGAGCACGAGGCGCTCGACGCCGCACTCGATGCGCTGTGGCCGTACCTGACACCGGAGACCGTGCTGGCGCCGCTGTACACGTCCCGGCGGCGGCTCGCGGCCGCCGGGGCCGATCCGGCGTTGTTGCGCGCGGACGGCACCGCCTGGACCGTGTCGGACGTGCCGTTGCTCGACGAGCTGGTCGACCTGCTCGGCCGGGACGACGCCGCCGAGCGCGCCGCCGCGCGCCGGCGGGCGGAGGAGGAAGCCGAGTACGCCTCCGGCGTCATGGAGCTGATGAAACTGGACCGCGAGGAGCTGGACGAGGACGTCCAGCTGGTCGCGGAGAACCTGCTCGACGCCGAAGACCTGGCCGGCCGGTTCGCCGAGCGCGACACCCGCGACCTCGCCGAGCGGGCGGCCGCGGACCGCGACTGGACGTACGGGCACGTCGTCGTCGACGAGGCCCAGGAACTGTCCGAAATGGACTGGCGGGTGCTGATGCGGCGGTGCCCCAGCCGCTCGTTCACGATCGTCGGCGACCTCGCGCAGCGCCGCTCGGCGGCCGGGGCGACGGCGTGGGCTCCGGTTCTCGCACCCTACGTCGGCGACCGCTGGCTGTACCGCGAGCTGACCGTGAACTACCGGACCCCGGCGGAGATCATGACCGTCGCGGGCACGCTGCTGACGCGGTTCGCGCCGGACGCGCGGCCGCCGGAATCGGTGCGTGCGGCCGGGGTCCGGCCGTGGTCCAGACGAGTGACGGACGACGAGCTGCCGGACGCCATCGAGGACTTCGTCCGCGACGAGGCCGGCCGCGAAGGCACCAGCGTCGTGATCGGTCCGCCGGGCGTGCCGGGCACGATCCCGCCGTCGGCCACCAAGGGCCTGGAGTTCGACGCCGTCCTCGTCGTCGAGCCGGAGCGGATCCTGGCCGCGGGGCCCCGCGGCGCGGCCGAGCTCTACGTCGCGCTCACGCGCGCCACGCAGCGCCTCGGGGTGCTGCACCGGGATCCGCTCCCGGCGGAGCTGACCGGCCTCGCCGAGGCCGGGGTGCCCGCGCGGTCCGGGCACCGGCGATTCCAGTAGCGGACGGGGGTGGCGGGCGGCGACGCCCGTCATCCCCGGCCCCTAGGCCGTGAGCCGGCCCCAGGAGTAGTTCTGCTTGGCCAGCTTCAGGTACACGAACAGCTCCGTCCCGGACACGCCCGGGATCTTCCGGATCTCTTCGCCGAGCACGTCGAGCAGGTGGTCGTCGTCCCGGCAGACCAGCTCGGCCAGCAGGTCGTAGCGACCGGCGCACAGCACGACGTAGTGCACGTGCGTCAGCTCGGACAGCTTGTCCGCGACTTCACGGGGATCGACGCCGTCGACGCTGATGCCGACCATGGCCTGCCGCGTCAGATCCACGTTGGCGGGGTCGGTCACCGCGACGATCTGCATCAGGTCGTCGCGCAGCAGCCGCTGCACGCGCTGGCGGACCGCTCCCTCCGAAAGCCCGACCGCCTTGGCGAGCGCGGTGAACGAAGCCCGGCCGTCCTGCTGGAGCAGGGCGATCAGAGATCTGTCCGTATTGTCCAGTGCGCGCGCACGTGTTTCGTCACCCATGCCGTCCCTCCCTGTGTTTCGGCATGTGATTTGTCAAGTGCGCAGCGTATCGAGACCTGCGGAGAAAGCGAGCCCTCCGCGCCAGCTTCGCGCGATTCGACGTGCACGCCGTGCTCAGCCGAGGAATCGGTGGCCAGAGGCGAAACTGACAAGGCTTTCCGAGGCGGTTTTGTGCGCCCGCGCACAGCTGGCCGCGCTCACCGCCCGGCGCCGGGTACCGTCTGGCGGCTCTCTCGTACCGGCAACCCCAGGAGGACCCACGCATGTCGGAGGCCGTGGCGCTCGGCGTCGCCCCCGCCGTTCCCGCGAAGGGGCTGCGTGGCGGCGCGCTGGGCATGGTGTCGTCGATGGTCATCGGGATGTCGTCGACCGCGCCGGCGTACTCCATCGCGGCCACGCTCGGGCTGATCGTGCTGGCCGGCACCGGGTTCCAGGCGGCCGCGTTCGTCCTGCTGTCGTTCGTGCCGGTGCTGTTCGTCGCCGTCGCCTTCCGCGAGCTGAACACCGCGGAACCCGACTGCGGCACCAACTTCACCTGGGCGGCCCGCGCGTTCGGCCCGCACGCCGGGTGGTTCACCGGCTGGGTCGTCACGGTCGCGCAGCTGCTGGTGATGAGCAGCCAGTCGGCGCTCACCGGGCGGTACACGCTGCTGCTGTTCGGTGCGTCCGGCGCGGCGGACAACCGGTGGGTGACGACGGCGATCGGCGCCGGCTGGCTGCTGGTGCTGTGCTGGCTCTGCTACCGCGGGATCGAGGTGTCCGCGCGGGCGCAGTGGATCCTGCTCGGCGTGGAACTCGCCGTCCTGGTGCTCTTCTCGGCCGTCGCGCTGGTCCGCGTCTTCGACGGCACAGCCGGTCCGCAGGCGTCGGTGCCGCAGCTCGGCTGGTTGTGGCCGGGCGGGGTTTCCACCGGGACGGCGGTTTCGGCGGTGCTGCTGGCCGTGTTCATCTACTGGGGCTGGGAAAGCTCGCTGTCGGTCAACGAGGAGTCCGCCGACCCGCGCCGCGCGCCCGGGCGGGCCGCGGTGCTTTCGACCGTGTTGCTGGTGCTGAACTACCTGCTCGTGACGGTCGCCGCGCTCGCCTTCGCGGGGGTCGGCACCGAAGGGATCGGCCTGGCCAACGAGGCCAACTCCGAGGACGTCCTGGCCGGCCTGGGCGGCGCGGTGTTCGGCGACGGCACCGGCGGCAAGGTGCTGGGCGTGCTGCTGATCGTTTCGGTGCTCACCAGCGGCGCAGCCACCAGCCAGGCGACGATCATGCCGGCGGCACGCACGACGTTGTCCATGGCCAGCTACGGCGCCCTGCCGCGCGTCTTCAGGCGGGTGCACCCCCGGTTCCGGACGCCTTCGGTGGCCACCTGGGCGTTCGGGCTGGTCTCGCTGGCCCTGTACGTGCTCCTCGCGCTGGTCAGCGGCAACGTGCTGGCGGACTCGGTCGACGCCGTCGGGCTGACCATCGCCATCGAGTACACGATGACGGCGCTGGCCTGCGTCTGGGTGTTCCGCCGGACGCTCTTCGCGAGCGTGCGCAACTTCGTGCTGCGCGGGCTGTTGCCGTTCACCGGCGGCGTGTTCTTCCTCGCGGTGCTGGTGTTCGCGCTGATCGAGTACGCGCGGCCGGACGCGGGCGAGACGACGGTGTTCGGCATCGGCGGCGTCGCGGTGATCGGCGTGGTGTCGATCGTGCTCGGAGTGCCGTTGATGTTCGCGGTCCACCGCGCCTGCCGCGACTTCTTCGCCGGCCGCCGCCTGCCGCGGGGCTTCGTCCCCCGTGGTGGCGACCGCATCGAGCCGGTCTAGCCGAGGTCGCGGCGGCTGAGGTCTTCCTCGGTCTCGCGGCGCACCAGCAGCGTCGCGACGCCGTCCTTGACGCCGATCAGCGGCGGCCGGCCGACCTGGTTGTAGTTCGAGGCCAGCGAGTGGTGGTAGGCACCGGTGCACGGTACGGCCAGGAGGTCACCGGCGTGGAGGTCGCCGGGGAGCGCGATGCCGTCGGCGAGGACGTCGCCGGATTCGCAGTGCCGGCCGACGATCGTCATCGGCGTGCGTGCGGCCTTCGAGCGCCGCCCGACGAGCCGGGTCGTGTACCGCGCGCCGTAGAGGGCCGGTCGCGCGTTGTCGCTCATGCCGCCGTCGACCGCGACGAACGTGCGGCTGCCGCGCTTGACCGCGCACACGCGGTACACCGTGATCCCGGCCGGCCCGACGATCGCCCGGCCCGGCTCGATCGTGAGGCGGGGCATCGGGAAGCCGTGCACCGCGCATTCGTAGGCGAGCGCCACCCGCAGGCGTCGCGAGTAGCCGCCGAGGTCGAACGCGGGCTCGCCGCCGACGTACCGCACCGCGTGCCCGCCGCCGAGATCGAGCTCCCGCAGCGTGACGCCGTGGGTGTCGCGGATCCGGACGAGCACCTCGGCCATCCGCCGCGCGGCCGCCTCGTACCGGTCGACCCGCGTCACCTGCGAGCCGATGTGGCAGTGCAGCCCGGCCAGCCGCAGCCCGGGCTGGGCGAGGACGGCCGTGGCCGCCGCGTCGACGTTGTCGGGCACCCCGGCGAGCAGCGAGAAGCCGAACTTCTGGCCCTCGGTGCCGGTGCTGATGGCCGCGTGCGCCCCGGCCGCGACGCCCGGTGTCACCCGGATCATCACCTGCTGCGCGCCGTGGGTGAGCGCGCCGAGCTGTTCGATCTCGTCGAGGGAGTCGACCACGATTCGCCGGACGCCGTAGCCGAGCGCGGCCTTGAGGTCCTCGGGCGTCTTCGCGTTGCCGTGCAGCAGCATGCGCTCCGCGGGGAAGTCGACCGAGCGCGCGACGGCGATCTCACCGGCGGAGCAGGTGTCGAGCGACAACCCCTCTTCGGCGACCCAACGCAGTACGGCCCGCGTGCACAACGCCTTGCTCGCGTACGCGACTTCGACGTCCGGCAGCGCGCGACGATACTCGCGCGCGGTTTCGCGGACCTGCTGTTCGTCGATGAGGTACGACGGCGTCCCGAAGCGGGCAGCGAGGTGACTGACCCGTGCGCCGGCGAAGAGCAGTTCGCCGTCTTCGCCGAGTCGGGTGCTTCGCGGCCAGACTCCTGGCTCGAGGTGGTCGGCGGCTTCGCAGCCGAGGCTGGGAAGGAGCTCGCTGAGCGTCACGGGGGCCTCCGGGCATCACTGCGGATCGGACTCCGTCAGGACACCCCTGCGGGCCGCGCGGGAGGCCACCCGTGAATGCCGTCCTTACGAGTGGCCCGCACCCGCTTACTCATCCTTAACGCGCGAGTAACTTAGCGCACATCCGCGCAGGTCAGCCGCTCTTGCCGGGAGTGGCCCCGCACACACAGCCCCGGTCGGCCGCCTGGCCGGCCCTCGTCGCGGCGCAGTAGCGGCGCGCGATGGCGTCGTGCGTGCCGAGCGGGTGCGGGCAGCTCGGGCATTGGGTGCCGGAGCGCGGCACCTCCGGCGCGTCGGGCACCGGGGCCGTCACGCTGCCACCTTCGCCGTCCGCAGGGGTTCGCTCACCGAGTGCAGGTGCTGCAGCACGTACCCGTACGAACGGGCCCAGCCGCACTGGGCGTAGGAAATGTCGTGCCGGGCGCAGAACTCCCGGACGATCACCTGCGCGTGCTTGAGGTTCGGCCGGGGCATGCTCGGGAACAGGTGGTGTTCGATCTGGTAGTTCAGCCCGCCGAGGGCGAAGTCGGTCACCGGGCCGCCGCGGATGTTGCGCGAGGTCAGCACCTGCTTGCGCAGGAAGTCGAGCTTGTGCCCGGCCGTCAGCATCTCCATGCCCTTGTGGTTGGGCGCGAACGAGCAGCCCATGTACAGCCCCCACAGGAACTGGTGCACCAGGATGAAGATGATGCCCGTCAGGGGCGAGAGCACGATGAACACCGCGGCGAGGTAGGCCACCAGGTGCGCGATCAGCAGCGCGGATTCCAGCTTGTGCTTGCGGACGTTCCCGGCCCACACCGCCTTGACGCTCGAGACGTGCAGGTTCAAGCCTTCGAGCAGCAGCAGCGGGAAGAACAGGAACGCCTGGTACTTCGCCATCCAGCGCAGGAAACCACGCTTCTGCGAGCTCTGCGCCTTGCTGAACGCGAGCGCGGCGATGTCGACGTCCGGGTCCTCGTCCTCGTGGTTGGGATTGGCGTGGTGGCGCGCGTGCGTGCCGATCCACCAGCCGTAGCTCAGCCCGGTGAGTCCACCGTGGACCAACCCGGTGGCGTCGTTCGCCTTGCGGCTGCTGAAGATCTGCTTGTGCCCGGCGTCGTGGCCGATGAACGCCAGCTGCGCGAACACCATCGCGAAGAACGCGGCGATGAACAGCTGCCACCACGAGTCGCCGAGGTAGACGAAGGCGACCCAGCCGCCGCCGAACGCGGCGAGGTTGAGCCCGATCCGCGCGGCGTAGTAGCGGCGTCGCCGACGCAGGAGCCCCGCCTCCTTGATCATCCGCGACAGCTCGGCGAAATCGCTGCCGGGCATCGCGGGAGTATCCGAAATTTGCGTGGAAGTCATCAACGCACCGCTCTGGGTAAGTCGTAAAGGCTTGTCCAGCAACGGTTTCCAGCCCTGACGGGGTCTGGGTCCGGTTCGGGAAAGGGCACTGGGGCCTGGTCGCGGTGGTACCGCGTCCTGGGCCCAGCCTCCCATCCCACCGGCGGAATGGCAATTCCGCTGGGAGAGGTGAAAGGGGTGTACAGTCGGCACCACGGGACGACCGGTCCGAAGCCGGTTCAGCCCCGCTGACAACGGGCCGGGTCAATCCCCGACCGGGCAGGAGTCCAGTCCGAGTGCCCTTCGAACCGCAGCCAGGCCGGCCGATGGCCGGCGAGCAGCCGCCCGCAGTCGCGTAGAGCGACAGCCCGAGGCGCCCAACAGGGTTGTGTCGATGGTGCGCTTCGATCAAGCCCTTGCCAACCGACGATCCGTCGGCGAGCTTGCGGTTCGCCGTGAGGCGCACCGCAGCTCGCCGACGGATCGCCGTCAGGCCCCCCAGGACGAGAGCACCTCGGCCACCCGTTCCCGCTCGGCGATCGTCAGCAGCCGGCTGGGCGGCCGGACGTCGGGGCGGCACAGCCCGAGCTGGGCGAGCGCATCCTTGACCACACTGACGTTGTTGGCGTTCCCGTTGGCGGCCCGCAGTTCCTCGAACGGCCGGATCCGCTCCCAGACGGTCATCGCCGCCGGATAGTCCCCGGTGGACAGTGCGTGGAACATCTCCAGCGAGATCGCCGGATCGACGTTCACCAGCCCCGAAGTGAAGCCGGTGGCGCCGACGGCGAAGTAACCGGGCGCCGAGAGCTCCGCCAGCCCCGCGACCCACACGAACCGGTCGAAGCCGGCGTCGCGGGCGACCGAGCCGAACCGCACCGGATCCGGTACCGCGTACTTCACGCCGATGACGTTCGGTGCCGCCTCCCCGAGAGCGCGCAGCTGTTCGCCGGCGATCGCCGGGTTGCGGACGTAGAGCACGACGCCGAGTTCCGGCACCGCGGCCGCGATCGCCGCGTGGTAGTCGACCCAGCCGTCGCCGGAGATGTACGGGTGCACCGGCTGGTGGACCATGATCATGTCGGCACCGGCGTCCCGCGCGTGCGCCGCGGCCCGCGTCGCCGTCGCGACGTCGTGGCCGATCCCGGCGAGCACGCTCGCCCGGCCGGCCGTCGCCTCGACGGTGACCTCCAGGCTTTGCCGGGCCTCGCTCGCGTCGAGTGCGTAGAACTCGCCTGTGTTCCCGTTCGGCGTCACGACCTCGATGCCGCCGGTGATCAGCCGGTCCACCAGCTTCGCGTACGTCTGGCCGTCGACGGCGCCTTCCGCGTCGAACGGCGTGACCGGGATGGCCACCACCCCGGACAGCCGTCGCCTCTGCTCCTCGAACGTCATCGGGCCCCCTTCGGATCGCCGGTCTCGGTGGTGCGTTCGCCGGGGAGCCCGAGGGCGACCCGATCGATGAAATCGGTGATGTGCTTGCGCAGCAGGTGTTCGGTCTGCCGGGCGTTGCCGCTCTCGGCGGCGTTCAGGATCGCCCGGTGCTCGGCCGCTTCGCCCTGCCAGGTCGGGCTGATGCCCCAGCCGGTGACGGTGATCAGCGCGGCCTGGTCGCGCAGGCCGTCCAGGACCTCGACCAGCAGCGGGTTCCCGCACCCGGCGTAGAGCGCGCGGTGGAACAGCCGGTTGGCCACGCTGGCCTTCGCGCGGTCGCCGGCCGCCGTGCCGGTCTCGACCCCGGCCAGCACCTGGCGCGCTTCCCCGAAATCCGCGCCGCGCTCGACCGCGCGCCGGACGGCTTCGGGTTCGAGCAGCGCGCGCAGGTCGTACACCGCGTACGCGGTCTCGGCGTCCATGACCCGGACCGCCGCCCCCTTGTACGTGCTCATCGTGACCAAACCGGAACCGGCCAGGATCCGCAGGGCCTCGCGCACCGGCGTCTTCGACACCCCGAGCAGGGCGCCGACCTCGGCCTCGACGAGCGTTTCGCCCGGCCCGAACTCGCCGCTCAAGATCGCTTCCTTGATCGCGTCGCGCACGAAATCCGTGCGCGAAACGGGCGGCGGCGGCCTCCGGGCCGAAGAAGTGCTCGCCACTGGCATGTCCGATCTGATATACGATGCGACATACAACATTATCACGGACCTAGGGAGCAGCCATGCAGCGTTGCACCGGCTTCCGATTCCGACGAGTGTTGCTGGCGGTGAGCCTCGCCGCCGGTCTCGCGGCCTGCGGCGCCCCCGGCGGCGACGGCGGCCAAGCGGCGGATCCCCAAGCCGTGCCCGAAAAACCGGGCAAGCCGGTCGAGCTGAACATCCTCGACGTGGCGGGCAACCTGCAGCTCACCAAGCAGATGATCGAGAACTTCAAGGCCGCCCACCCGGAAGTGCTCTCGAAGGTCACCTATTCGACGGCGCCCGCGCCGAGCATGGCGGGCAAGCTGAAGGCCGAGCAGGACGGCGGCGTCGCCCAGACCCACCTGGTCCTCAGCGGTACCGACGGTCTCTCCGCCGGCATCGCGAACGGCACCCTCGCGAAGGTCCTCCCCGACTTCGCCGGCCGGTTCCCGAACCTGATGCAGAACTACCTCGAGCCCGCGGCCAAGATGCAGGAACTGGCCAACGGCTACGGCATCGAGGTCGTGTACTACCCGTCGGGTCCGCTCCTGGAGTTCAACCCCGGCGCGGTACCTGCCGCCCCCGCGTCCCCGCAGCAGCTGCTCGACTGGGCGAAGGCGCACCCGGAGAAGTTCCAGTACGCCCAGCCGTCGAACTCCGGCCCGGGCCGGACCTTCCTGATGGGCCTGCCGTACCTGCTCGGGGACAAGGACCCGAAGGACCCGGACAAGGGCTGGGACAAGACCTGGGCGTTCCTGCAGGAGCTCGGCAAGTACGTGAAGTACTACCCGTCGGGCACCACGGAGACGATGAAGAACCTCGCGTCCGGGGCGGTGGACATGATCACGTCGACCACCGGCTGGGACATCAACCCGCGCAAGCTCGGCACCGTGCCCAACACGGTCAAGACCGCGATCATGCAGCCGATGCACTGGGTCACCGACGCCCAGTACGCCCTGATCCCCAAGGGTCTCTCGCCCGACCAGGAGTCGGCGATCCTGCAGCTGATCGCGTGGATGCTCAAGCCGGACCAGCAGGCGATCGCCTACGACGACGGTTACTTCTACCCCGGCCCCGCGGTCAAGGACGTCACCCTGCAGATGGCGCCCCAGAAGAGCCAGGACACGATCCAGCGGTTCGGGCGCCCGGAGTACGAGCAGTGGATCGCGCAGTACCCCAAGGAGACCTCGCTGCCGACCGAGCAGCAGGTCAAGGCGTTCGACAAGTGGAACCAGCTGGTCGGCGGCTCGAAGGTCGGCAAGAAGTGACGTTCGAGCAGCTGCGGCTGGACGGCGTCTCGCGCAGCTTCGGCACCGCGAACGCCCTGCGCGGCCTCGACCTCGCCATCGCCAGGGGCGAGTTCGTGGCCCTGCTCGGCCCGTCCGGCTGCGGCAAGTCGACCGCGCTGAACTGCCTGGCCGGCTTGCTGCCCCTGACCGCGGGCAGCATCTGGCTCGACGACACCCGGATCGACGGGCAGCCGCCGGAGCAGCGCGGGTTCGGGATGGTGTTCCAGAACTACGCGCTGTTCCCGCACATGTCCGTCCGCGCCAACGTCGGGTTCGGCCTCAAGATGCGCAAGGTCGGCCGGGTCGAGGCCCGCCGGCGCGTCGACGAGGCGCTGCGCCTGGTGCAGCTCACCGAGCACGCGGCGAAGTTCCCCGCGCAGCTGTCCGGGGGACAGCAGCAGCGCGTGGCCATCGCCCGCGCCGTGGTGCTGGAGCCGCCGGTGGTGCTGATGGACGAGCCCCTGTCCAACCTCGACGCCAAGCTCCGGCTGGAGATGCGGATGGAGATCCGCCGCCTCCACCAGACGCTCGGGCTGACCACGGTGTACGTCACCCACGACCAGGAGGAGGCCCTGTCGCTGGCCGACCGCCTGGTGGTGCTGCGCGAGGGCGCGGTCCAGCAGGTCGGCACACCCGAGGAGGTCTACGCCCAGCCGGTGAACAGCTACGTCGCGTCCTTCATGGGCTACCGCAACCTCCTCGACGTGCAGGTCACCGCAGCCGCGGGCCCCTCGGCCACGGTCGAGGGCGACGGCATCCGGCTGACCGGTGCCAACCGCGGCTCGCTCACGGAGGGCCCGGCGAAGGTGGCCATCCGCCCGGAGGACTTCGTCGTCGGCGACGGCACCGAGAACGCCCTCGACGTCACGGTCGAGATCGTCGAGTACCACGGCCGCGAGCTGTCAGTCTCGGCCCGGCTGGCGACCGGGGTGCCGGTGTACTTCCGCACGGACAAGCGCCTCGCCCCCGGCGACGCCGCAAAGATCGGCGTCCCGGCCGAGCGGGTTCTGGTGTTCGCGCCATGACCGCGCTGACCGCCGCGCCCGCGCTGCCTGCCGTGACCGCGCTGACCGCGCCCGCGCTCCCTGCCGTGACCGCACCCGCGCTGGCCGCCGCGAGGCCCGGTGTCCCGGCCGCGGGCGACCCGGGAGCCGCGCCGTGACCGCCGTGGCGACCGCCCGCCCGGCGCTGCGGCACCGCCTGGCCGAACGCGGCATCGACCGCACCCTGCTGCTCCTGGTGCCCGGCTTGCTGGTCACTGCCTGCCTGTTCCTGTACCCCTTCCTCTACGGCCTCCAACTGTCGTTCGCGCCGCGCAAGGGCGGCGTCTTCGCGAACTACGCGCGGTTCTTCGGCGACCCGTACCTGCGCAACACCGTCTGGACGACGCTGGGCATCGCGCTGCCCGCGACGTTCATCAACGTCCTCGCCAGCATCCCGATCGCGTACGTGATGCGCGGCCGCGTCCGCGGCAAACGCCTCCTGACGACGATCCTCGTCGTGCCGATCACGCTCGGCACGGTCCTCACCGCGCAGGGCCTGATCATGTACGGCGGGCCGGCGGGCTGGCTGAACAAGGTGCTCACCGTCCTCGGCGTCACCGACCAGCCACTGCCGCTGATCCACAACTACACCGGTGTGCTGCTGTCGCTGGTGATCACCGGCTTCCCGTTCTCCTTCCTGCTGACGTTGTCCTACCTCTCGGGCATCGACCCCTCCCTGGAAAAGGCCGCCGCGACGCTCGGCGCGAACGGCGTTCAGCGCTTCCGGCGGATCACGCTGCCCCTGCTGGCGCCGGGCCTGGCGATCACCTTCTGCCTTTCGTTCGTCATGGCGTTTTCGGTGTTTCCCTCGGCCCAGCTCGTCGGCGACCCGGCGAACGAGACCCGCGTCATCTCGATCGCGGCCTACCACGCCGCGTTCGAGGAGTACGACTACTCGATGGGCTCGGCCGTCGCGATGCTCATGGCGGTGGTCATGCTGATCGTGATCGGCCTGGTCATGGCGTGGCGTGGCACGCTGTACCGCGGAGCGACCGGAGGCAAGGGATGACCGGTTGGATCGCGCGTCCCGGACGTTGGGTCGTCTGGGCCGTGGTCGTGTTCTTCTTCGTCAACCTCGCGGGCGTGGTGCTCTCGGTGGTGGTCGACTCGTTCGGCACGCAGTGGTTCGGCAGCTGGCTCCCGGACGGCTTCACCACCCACTGGTACGCCGACGCCTGGCACGAGTTCGGCCTGCCGGACGTCCTCCTCACGACGGCGATCGTCGCGCTGGTGGTGATCGCGGTGTCGGTGGCGGTCGGCGTCCCGGCCGCCTACGCGCTGGCCCGCCGCTCGTTCCCCGGCAAGCGCCTGGTGATGCTGCTGTTCGTGCTGCCGATCCTGATCCCTCCCATCACCTACGGCATCCCGCTGGCCACCGTGCTGTACAAGTTCCACCTGGCCGGCACGATCACCGGGGTCATCCTGGCCAACCTCGTGCCGTCGGTACCGTTCGTCGTGCTGACCATGACGCCGTTCATCGAGCAGATCGACCCGAAGATCGAGGCCGCGGCCCGCATGTCCGGCGCGCGGACCGTCTCGGTGTTCACCCGCATCCTCGGCCCGCTGCTGCTGCCGGGCATCCTGGCCGCGTCGATCCTGGTGCTGGTGCGCACGGTCGGCATGTTCGAGCTGACGTTCCTCACCGCCGGGCCGGACTCGACGACCCTCGTGGTGGCGCTGTACAACTCCGTGTTCGCCGCGGGCATCCGCGCCAACCAGTCGGTCGACGCCATGGCGACCATCTACACCGCGTCCATGCTCGTGCTCCTTCTCGTCGCGTTGCGGTTCGTGAACCCGACCCAGCTGGTGACCCGGATCCGGGAGGAGACCTAGCCCGTTCGCTCATGTGATCGACTTTACCGCGGAAAGTCGAACAGGTGATCGACACGATCGGGCGAATCCGGACCCTTGTGCCTCCCCCGAGGGGAGGTGCCACGCTGACGGCATGCGCTATTCGATCGGCGACCTGGCCCGCCGCACCGGGTTGACGATCAAGGCCGTCCGGTTCTACTCCGACCGCGGCCTCGTGCCACCGTCCGGACGCAACGCCGCAGGTCACCGCCGGTACGACGACGCCGCGCTCGCCCGGCTCGACCTCGTCCGCACGCTCCGCGACCTGGGGCTGGACCTGGCGTCGATCCGCCGGATCGTCGACGGCGAAGCAACCGTCGCCGACATCGCGGCGAGGCACGCCGAGGCCCTGGCCGTGGAGATCCGCGTGCTCCACCTGCGGCGCGCGGTGTGGTCGGCGATCGCCGACCGCGGCTCGACCACCGAGGAGACGAGACTCGTGCACCAGCTGGCCCGACTGTCCGAAGTAGAACGCCGTCGCCTGATCGGCGACTTCCTCGCCGAAGCCCTGGGTGACCGACCCGACCTCGCCGGGCTCGCCCGCACGTTGACCCCGGAACTGCCCGAAGACCCGAGTCCCGGCCAGCTCGACGCCTGGATCGAGCTGGCCGGACTGACCCAGGACGCGGACTTCCGCGCCGCTCTGCGCCGCCTCGCGGACCAGCACGAAGGCGGTCTGCGCCGCGACTTGGCCGCCGAGGTGCGCGACGCCGTCACGCCGGCCCTGGCGGCCGGAGTCGCCCCGGACTCGCCGCAAGCGGCGGCGATCGTCGACGGCCTCGGCCGCGACCCCGGCGAGCTGCGGGCCTGGCTCGGAGTCGTCCACGATCCCCGCCGCGAGCGTTACCTGGAACTGCTCGCGGTGATCAACGGCTGGGCGGCCCCGGAGAGCCTGACGCCCACGCTCGACTGGCTGACCGCGGCTACGGCTTCCTGACCTCCGCGCCGATCCGCGCCAGCACGGCGTCCGCGGGAGCGGCGTCGAGACGGCTGCCGTCGCGCAGCCGCACGGAAAGCTGCCCCGCGGCGACCTCCTGCGGCCCGAGCACGGCCTGGTAGGGCACCAGCCGTCCGTCCCGGATCCGCGCGCCGAGGCTGCCGTCCGACGCGATCTCCGCCCGCAGGTCGTCGCACCGGTCCAGGATTTCCCGCGCGCAGGGCAGTTCGGCGGCGGACACCGGCAACAGCCGGAGCTGCACGGGCGCCAGCCAGGCCGGGAACGCGCCGCCGTGGACCTCGATCAGCTGGGCCACGGCACGTTCGACACTGCCGATGATGCTCCGGTGCACCATGACCGGCCGGTGCTTCGCCCCGTCCGGGCCGACGTATTCGAGACCGAACTGCGCGGGCTGGTGGAAGTCGACCTGGACGGTGGACAGGGTCGACTCACGGCCTGCCCCATCGGCGATCTGGACGTCGATCTTCGGTCCGTAGAACGCCGCTTCGCCCTCGACCGCGTCGTAGGCGAGCCCGCTGCGGTCGAGGACCGAACGCAGGATGTCCACGGCGCGGTCCCACTCCCCGGCGACGTACTTCCCGCCGTCGCCGGGCAGGGAAAGGCGGTAGCGCGCCACACTGATGCCCAGCGCGTCGTAAGCCCGCCGGATCAGGGCCAGTGCGGCGACGGCCTCGTCTTCGGCCTGGTCGAGGGTGCAGAAGACGTGCGCGTCGTTGAGCTGGATCGCGCGCACGCGGCTCAGCCCGCTGAGCACGCCGGAGAGCTCGGCCCGGTACATCCCGCCGAGCTCGGCGATCCGCAGCGGCAGTTCGCGGTGGCTGCGGCCGCGCGAGCGGTAGATCAACG
The DNA here is from genome assembly GCF_040682955.1 of Amycolatopsis sp. NPDC051045. Classification (NCBI taxonomy): domain Bacteria; kingdom Bacillati; phylum Actinomycetota; class Actinomycetes; order Pseudonocardiales; family Pseudonocardiaceae; genus Amycolatopsis; species Amycolatopsis sp. NPDC051045. Next base: position 417,954 of record NZ_JBFBCC010000004.1, on the reverse strand, counting down.
CGTGGTGCGGGCACAGGCTCGGCCGCAGCACGAGCTGCTCGCCACCGACGTCCATGGGCGGGTACATGTCGTCGCGGTAGTGCGACCAGTGCCCGGAGATCTCGTACAGCTCGCGTTTGCCCAGGATCGGCGAATGGACGTGCCGGTACCCCGCGCGCCGTTCGAGATCGCGGACGTACTCCTCCAGTGCGTGGCGGACGAGTGCGCCGTCGGGCAGCCAGTAGGGCAGGCCGGCGCCGATCAGCGGGTCGGTGCCGAACAGGCCGAGCTCGCGGCCGAGCTTGCGGTGGTCGTGCATTGTGGACTCCCTCGTGGACGGCGAGGCGGGTGACCACAAGACGAAGCCCGGGGCAACCGCCCCGGGCTCGAGCCATCGTTCAGCGCGCCGGGACACTCTCCGGCGTCGTCGTCTGTCCAGCGCGCTTCATGGGATCGACGGTAGCAGCCCCCGGCCACTCGTTTTCAGTTCTCCGGGGGCCGTCCACCAGGTCGTGCTCGATCAACGCTGTCCCGTCGGACGGGGCCGCCTCGGTTCGACAAACCGGCCGGCAGTTTTCAGGAGGACAGGAACAGCTCCAGCTGCTCGACGACGAACGCGTGGTCGTCGGCCTGCGGGAGGCCGGACACCCCGACCGTGCCGATCGGCCCGACCCCGCGCACCAGCACCGGGAACACGCCGCCGTGGGCGGCGTAGCGGTCCAGGTCGAGGCGGGAGTGCTCCTCGAACGAGCCGCCCTTCGCGCGGAACTGCGTGCCGATCAGGAAGGAGCTGTGCCCGTAGCGGTCGACGACGCGGCTCTTGCGGTCGATCCAGGCGTCGTTGTCGGCCGAGGTGCCGGGCAGCGCGGCGTGGAAGAGCCGCTGGCCGTTGCGCCGGATCGAGATCGTCACCGGCAGCCCGCGGTCCGAGGCGGCCGTGAGCATCTGCCGGCCGAGGGCGAGGGCGGTCTCGTTGTCGAACTTCGTGAACTGGAGGCGTTCCTCCTGCTCGGCGAGCTGGGCGAGGCGATCGGCTTCAGTCATGGACGTATTAAATCAACACTGTTGTTTAATGGCCAGTGAACTCGGCGACGGCGGTGACGCGCAGCATGGTGGCGCCACTGGGGAACACGCACGCGAAGGGGGTCTGCTCGATGAACTCGAGCCCGGCGACATCCGTGTAGAAGGCACGTGAGCGCTCGAGGTCGGTCGACGGTGCGAAGGCGACCAGATCCGCGGAGCCGAGCATGGGTACCACCTCCCAGCGGGGAAGGTGCCCCTCGTTCCGGGGCGCTGACGTGGGGAAAGCTGCGTGAGGAGGAGGTGCATGGGCCGGATCCGGCGCCGCACGGTGCTCGGTGGCGCGGCCGCGGCCACGGTCGCCGGTGCGCTGCCCGTGGCCTGCGCCCCGGTGCCGCGGACGGGCACGATCGACGACGTCCGCCACGTCGTCGTGCTGATGCAGGAGAACCGGTCGTTCGACCACTACTACGGCACCATGGCCGGCGTACGCGGCTTCGGCGACCGCGCGGCCCTGCGCGACGTCTTCCGCCAGCGCGCGAACGGCGGCCCGGTGCTGCCGTTCCGGATCGACACGTCCGTTGTGGACGGTCAGGACCTCGGCGAGCTGCCGCACGACTGGAACAGCACCCACCGCGCGTGGAACGGCGGCGCGTACGACCGCTGGATCGCGGCGAAGAGCCCCATGACGATGGGGTACTTCACCCGCGACGACCTCCCGTTCCAGCACGCCCTGGCGAGCGCGTTCACCCTGTGCGACCACTACTTCTGCTCGATCCAGGGCCCCACGCACCCGAACCGGCTGTACCACTGGACCGGCACGATCGACCCGGACGGCGTCGCCGGCGGCCCCGCGACGCGCAACGCGCCGGACTACGAGCCTTCCTTCCGCTGGACGACGTACCCGGAGCGGCTGGAGGCGGCGGGTATCTCGTGGCGGATCTACGCGAACGACGAGGAGCGCGGCGTCCCCGAGCACTTCGTCGGCGACTACGGCGACAACCCGCTCTGGCTCTTCCAGAACTTCCACGACGCGCTGTACTCGATGGACCCGGTGAAACGCCGGCTGGCCGAACGCGGGAACCTGCGCAAGAAGCTCAAACCCGACTCGGGGAAGGGGAAGGACCTCGACCACGTGCTGGCCGAGTTCATCGCCGACTGCGCGGCCGGGACGCTCCCCGCGGTCTCGTGGGTCGTGGCCCCGTACGGCTACTGCGAGCACCCCGCCGCGCGGCCGGTCGACGGCGCCGCCTACGTCCAGCGCATGCTGAAAGCGTTGTGGGACAAGCCGGACCTGTGGGAATCGACCGTCGTCTTCATCAACTACGACGAAAACGACGGCTTCTTCGACCACGTCGTCCCGCCGACCCCGCCACCCGGCACCCCCGGCGAGTACCTGCCGGGGAACCGGCCGGAGAAGGGCGAGCCGTCCGGGCCGCCCGTGCCGATCGGGCTGGGCCCGCGCGTGCCGATGACCGTCGTTTCGCCGTGGAGCCGCGGCGGCTGGGTGAATTCGCAGGTCTTCGACCACACGTCGGTGCTGCGCTTCCTCGAGACGTGGACCGGCGTGCGCGAGCCGAACATCTCGGCGTGGCGCCGGGCCATCTGCGGCGACCTGACCAGCTGTTTCGACTTCCGCGCGCCCGACACGACCATCCCGCTGCTGCCGGACGCGGACGCGTTGCGCGCCGAAGCCGACCGGACGCAGTCACGGCTGCCGAAGCCCGGGCTCGGGCCGGACGCGCTGGTGCAGGACCCGGGTACGGCGAAGGCGCGTCCGCTGCCGTACCAGCCGGTCGCCTGGGTTTCGGCCGAGCCGGAAGTCTTGAAGCTGCACCTGGCCAACCACGGGAGGCAGGCGTTGCAGCTGGCCGCGTACGCCTACCACGCGGGCGGGACGTCGCAACGCTTCGACGTCGGGCCCGGCGGCTCGACGACGGGCGAAGTCGCGCACGGCGGGACGTACGACGTCGCCGTCCACGGCCCGAACGGCTTCATCGTCGAGGCCTCGGGCGGCGTGGGCCTCGACGCCGCCGTCACCTTCGTGAGCACGCCCGCACTGCGGGTGACGGTGACCAACAGCGGCCCGTCACCGGTCGCGCTGAACGACGTCACCATCCCGCCGGGCGGCTCGCACGACTTCCCGGTGCCGGCGCGGAACGGCTGGTACGACGTCACGTTCGAGACGCCGGGCTGGCGCCGCCGCTTCGCCGGTCACCTGGAAGACGGCCGCCCGTCGCGGACCGGCCCCTGACGCAGGGCGTCCAGCGCGAAGGCCGCGAGCATCGCGACACCGCTCGGCATCGCGTCCTCGTCGAACAGCACGCGGTTGGAGTGGTTCGCCGCCGCCTCGGCGGGGTCGACGCCGGGCGGGCACGCGCCGAGGAACGCGTAGGCGCCGGGAACGCGTTGCAGGACGTAGGAAAAGTCCTCGGCGCCCATCAGCGGGTCGGCGAGCAGCTCGACGTTGTCCGGCCCCAGCACGGCCGCGCCGAGCTGCAGCACCTCGGCGGCGATCCGGTCGTCGTTGACCGTCACCGGGTAGCCGGGCTCGACGTCGGCGACCACGCGGCAGCCGTAGGCCGCGCCGACCTGCTCGCACACCTTGGGCAGCTCCGTGCGGACCAGCGTGCGCGTCTGCTCGGACAGCGTGCGGATCGTGCCTTCGAGCTCGGCGGTCTCCGGGATGATGTTGGTCGTCGTGCCGGCCTGGAGCCGGGTCACCGAGAGCACCGCGGGGTCGAAGACGCTGACCCGGCGCGTGATCATCGTGTGCAGCGCCCCGACCATCGCCGCGGCCGCCGGCACGGGGTCGATCGTGTGCTGCGGCGCGGAGCCGTGGCCGCCCTTGCCGGTGACGCGCACGTGGAACGAGTCCGCCGAGGCCATCAGCGGGCCGGGCCGCAGCTGCAGCAGCCCGCTACGCGCGTTGGCGAGGATGTGGACGCCGAACGCGCGCTCGACCCGCGTCCCGGCCGCGTCGAGCACGCCTTCGTGGATCATGAACCGGGCGCCGTGGTAACCCTCCTCGCCGGGCTGGAACATGAAGACGACCGACCCGGCCAGCTGGTCCGTGCGCCCGGCGAGCAGCCGCGCGGCCGAGGCCAGCATCGCGACGTGGGTGTCGTGCCCGCACGCGTGCATCGACTCCGGGTCTTCGGACGCGAAGTCCAGGCCGGTCTCCTCGGTCAGGGGCAGCGCGTCCATGTCCCCGCGCAGCAGCACCGCCGGGCCCGGCCGCGCGCCGCGCAGGACGGCGGTCAGCGACGTCGTGGCCTTGCCTTCGGTGATCTCCAGCGGCAGGTCGGCGAGGGCTTCGCGGATCGCCGCCTGGGTGCGCGGCAGGTGGAGTCCCTGCTCCGGGTGGCGGTGCACGACGCGCCGGAGCGCGACCGTGCGGTCTTGCAGCGCCCGCGCGTCGTCGAGGAGGCCGGCGAACGGCGTGCCGGGCAGGGTGGGCAGGTCAGTGGGGCCGGTCATGGTCCCGATAGTGCCTCATGCGGCGCTTCGGGTGCACCGTGCGTGCGCTCGGCCGAGCAGCGGAATACGGTGTGCGCATGGCGGTGGATGAGCCGGTCACGGGCTTCGCGGTAGCCGTGGTCCGGGAAGACGGTCGGTGGCGGTGCAGTGCGCTCGACCCGGGGGCGCTGACCGAGCTGGACGCGGCGATCACTGAACTGGGCAAACTACGTTCCACCGGCGCGAGCTTCGGGCTGCTGGCGGTCGACGACGAGTTCTTCGTCATCGTCCGGCCGAGCCCGCGGGGGCCGTCGTTGCTGCTCTCGGACGCGGCGGCGGCGCTGGACTACGACATCGCGGCGGATGTCCTCGACGTCCTGCGCGTCGACCCGCCGGACGAGGAGGACGACTCCGTCTGGCCCGAGGGCGACCTGGAGATCCTGGCGGATCTCGGGCTGCCCGCGCCGGAGCTGGAGGTCATCATCGGCGAGGTCGACCTCTACCCGGACGAGCAGCTGCAGATGGTCGCGCAGCGCTGCGGGTTCGGCAGCGAGTTCGCCAAGCTCCTGGACGAGCTCTGAGACGCCCGTCCGACACCGAAGCCGTGGAGGCCGCGCTGGAAGCCGCGCGCGCCCCCGGCGCGGACGTGCCGATCGGGGCGGTGGTGTTCGGCCCCGACGGCGTCCCGCTGGCCGCGGCCCGCAACGCGCGCGTGGAGCTGGGCGACCCGACGGCGCACGCGGAGATCCTGGCCCTGCGTGCGGCCGCCGGAGTGGTCGGCGACGGCTGGCGGCTCGAGGGCTGCACGCTGGCGGTGACGCTGGAGCCGTGCACGATGTGCGCGGGCGCGCTGGTGCTGGCGCGGATCTCCCGCCTGGTGTTCGGGGCGTGGGAGCCCAAGACGGGCGCAGTGGGGTCGTTGTGGGACGTGGTGCGTGACCGGCGGCTCAACCACCGGCCGGAGGTCCACGGAGGCGTCCTGGTGGACGAGTGCGCCGGGCTCTTGGAGACGTACTTCGCGACCCGGCGCTGATTTCGCGCTGTCCGCGCTGGGTACTTCGTCCGTATGACGATGAAGCACAAGATCCAGCAAGCAGTGGGCAGTGCTCGCGAGAAGGCCGGCGCGGCGACCGGCAACCGCCGTCTGGAGGTATCGGGCCGCGCCCAGCGGAGGTCGGCCCAGGTCCGCTCGACGGCAACGGACGTCCGCCGCCGAGCGACCCGCGTGGTGCGCGAGGCGCAGGTCAAGCTGCGTGGCGGCCGGGCGGCCGACCCCTCGTGAGGCGCTCTCGGCCGCTCGGGTATTGTTCTCGGCGGTGGCGTGTCCGAGCGGCCGAAGGAGCACGACTCGAAATCGTGTGACGGCTAATCCCCGTCCGTGGGTTCAAATCCCACCGCCACCGCTCTCAACAGGCGAAACGCCGGACCTCCCTTCGTGGGAAGTCCGGCGTTTCGTGTAGGGGTCTCAGTTCGGGTCTCAGTTAGCCCCTGATCAGGCGGGCACGAGCGCGTCTTCCGGGCCGTCGTCCTCCTCGTCTTCGTTGTCCGGAGCGGCCCACATGTGGGCGCCCACCTGCTCCGCCACCGACGTCACCAGCTCGGTGTTGACGTGCATGTACCGCTTGGCCACGGCCGCGTTGGACCAGCCCATCAACTCCATCACCGCTGGCAACGGCACCTTGAGCTCCAGCAGCACCGTGGCGGCCGTATGCCGCGCGTCGTGGAGCCGCGCGTTGCGCACGCCTGCCAAGCGCAGTAAGGCTTTCCACGCCCGGTTGTCCGGCGTCGGGTGCGTCGGCCGGCCGATCGGCGTGGCGAAGACCCAGTCCCCTTCCTCCCAAAGGTTCGCCGCCGCTTCGCGTTCCTCCGCCTGCTGGACGCGGTGTGCTTCTAGGGCCTCGATCACCGGGCGAGGAAGGCCGATGACGCGGCGCCCGGCCCGCGACTTCACCTCACCGACGACCAGGCCGCCGCCGTACCGCTCCGGGCAGTAGGCGCCGTGCTCGTGCCCGCACGGCTTGTCGGGGGTGCACCCGTGCTGCCAGTTCAGTTGCTGGATCGAGCGGCGGACGGTGATCGTGCCGGAACCGCGCCGCGCCGGGCACTCGAACGCGGTGAGCTTCCGGCGGCAGGCTTCGCCGCGCGCGCACCCGTGCTTCCACGTGATCGTGACGTCGGACCACTTCAGCCCGAGCGCTTCCCCGCGCCGAAGCCCGAGCGACAGCGCGATGATGAACCGCGCGCCGTTCCGGATCTCCCCGGCGGCGGTGATCAGGCGCCGCGCTTCCTCGCGCGAGAACGGCACGATCTCTTCCTCTACCACGCGCGGCGCCTTCGCGATACGCGCGGGATTCTCGGTGATGTGCCGCCGCCGTACCGCCTCGTTGAGCGCTGCGCGGACGGTCCGGTGTGCGAGGTGCGCGGTCGACGGCTTGAGTCCTTTTCGGAGGATCTTCTGGTAAGCCACCTCGAGGTGCTCAGGCTGTAGCTTGTCGAGCCGGTGCGCACCGATGCTCGGAATGAGGTGCTTGTACACCGACGCGCGGTAGCCGACCATCGTCGTGAGGCGAACCGTGGGTGCCGCGATGTTCTCGACCCAGTGCGTAAGCCATTGCTCAACGGTCAGTCCTCGGCCGGCCTTCCGGACGCGGCCGGAATCACGCTGACGCTCAAGCTTTCGCACGGCGTCGATGACTTCCGCCTCCGTCTTCCGCTTCACGTGGCGTCGGTCTGGCTTGCCGTCGTCACGGATTCCCATGGTGACGCGGCCGTGCCACTTGCCGTCCTTTCCGAGATAGATGGAGCTGGCACCGTTTGGTGCACGGGTTCCTTCAGGGCGTTGTTTGCGTGGCATCGGTTTTCCTTTCGATCAGGCGGCGTGCTGGGCGGCGGTGAGTTTGGCGATGTAGTCGGTAATTGCGGTGTCGGGGACGCGCCGGAGGCGGCCGACTTGGACGGTTTCGATGTGGCCGGCCTTGATGAGGTTGAACATGGTGGTGCGGCCGACGCTGAGGCGTTTCGCGGCGGCTTCGACCTTGAGCAGTTCGCGCGGTTGCTTGATGGTGGTGTCGGGCGGGGTCGTCATGGCGGTGTCTCCTTCTGCTCCGGCAGAGGGCCGGAGCGTCGTGGGGTGTGCGGTGCGTGGGCCAGCCGGTGACGCACGCCGAGGTGTGGACCTGCTCGGTTGCTGCTGCCCTCTCTGCCAGCCGTGGCGAGGTGGCTGGGTCGTGAGCTGGCAGAGGAGGCGGTGACGGTGGGTGGTCGAGTCGGGTGGGGCCAGCCGCCGGGCTGGGTGCGGGGCGACGAACTAAACGAACTAACGAACTAATGCGCTGACCTGCGGTTTTGCGGTGGGGACTGGCCTCATTAGTTCGTTCGGTACGAACTAATGAGCACGTGGGTTCGGGTGTTTGTGCTGGTCAGTGAGTTAGTTCGTTAGTTCGTTTCCTTCGTGGGGTGGCCTCGGGCGGTGTAGACCTCGATGCTGCGGCCCTTGCCGCTGTCCGGGCGTCGGCTACTGCGGGTGATGGTTCCGGCGTCGATGAGCTGAGTCAGGACGGCATCGATGTCGGCGCGGTCGGTGTTGCCGCCGTAGAACCCGGTGGTGATGTCCTTGCGCGTTCGGCCGGCCTCGCCCGCGTCGGCGATCCAGGCGGCGAGCTTCGCGGGGGCGGCGGTGGAGGTGAACAGGGTGCAGGCGGTGTCGATGGCGTAGCGGATGAGCGCGGCGGCGGCGGTGAGGTGGCCGGGCTGGATGACGGGGGTGCCGTCGAGTGCGGCGTGGATCCCGGCGACGCGTTTGGTGTAGGGCAGGGCGCGGGAGACGAACTGGGCGACCTTGGCGTGGTGGTCGCCGGTGTTGAACTCCAGGTACAGGTCTCGCCACAGCTCCCGCGCGTCGTCGGCGAGTTCGAGCGCGCCCAGGGCGGCGCCGGTGGCGAGCCGGTCGGCGAGGTCAGCGGCCAGCGAACACACCAGGCCGGGGTCCGCGCCGGTGGTGTCGGGCAGCGCGGTGGACCAGGCCACGGCCAGCGGGAGGAACCGGTTGTAGGTGCCGCCGGCCATGTCGGCATCGGAGAGCTTGGAGCGGAACTCCTCGGGGGTGATGTGGGCCAGGATCGCGACGTGGGACTGCGGGGCGATGCGGGCGTTGACGGTCAGGGTCGAGAGGTCCCCGCCTTCCCAGGCCTGGCGCAGGATGGCCGAGAGGCTGTTGCCCTCACGGCGCATCTTGGCCATGACCCCGCCCCACTCCGGCTCCAGCGCCAGCAGCCGCAAGTCCTCCGGGGCCTCGCCGTCCTTGTCCAGGGCGAAGCGCTGAGCCAGCCCTTCCCCTGAGGTCAGGCCGCCCTTGATGTTGGCGGCGGCGAAGTCGGCATCGGCGTCGGCGATGACGCGCTTGGCCGCCGACCACGAGGTGCCTTTCTTGCCGGTGGCGGTGTCGCCGATGATCAGCGGCCAGACCAGCAGCGGGTGCGGGTCGTCGCCCGCGCGCACGTGCGGGCTCTGTCCGAGGTGGACTCCGGCGAAGGCCAGCAGGGACGCGTAGATGGCGATGGGGTCGGCTTCGCTGGTCGGGGCCAGCTGCCCTACGAGGTCCCCGAGGTAGCAGCCGAACACCGCGTCGTCGACGGCGGGCAGCCAGGCGCGGGCGCGGGCCACCGCGGCGGCGGCCTTGGCCTCGAACGCGCTCGGGGTGGCCGGGACGTCCAGATCGGACAGTCCGGCCGGTGGGTGGGTACGGGTCATCAGGCGGCCTTCCGCAACGGAGCAGGTTCGGTGGTGCAGGCGGCTTGGTAGCGGGTCCACAGCTCGTCGGCGGTGGTGTCGTCGGTCAGCTCATGCAGCACGTCGGCGGGGGCGTCTTCGGCGGCCTGGGCCAGCCGCCGGGCGTGGGTGGCTACGGCCTGGCGCCACGCGGCCTCCAGGACGACAGCCTTGAGGTGCGGGCCGAGCGCGGCCGGCGGGGCGTCGCGGTAGGTGTCGATGAGCCAGCCGGAGAGCCAGTGGCGACGGTGCTCGCCCGGTGCCTGGCCGGTGGTGACGGCGTGGGCGTAGAGGGCGACCGGTGCGGGGGCGTGCCCGGCGGCCACGGTTTCGATGGCCAGCTGGGCGACGTGGGCGGCCATCCCGTGGCCGAAGTCGTCCGCGCGCATCCCGGCCAGCGCGGCCCGGGCGGCGGGCGCGGGCAGCTGCATGAGCGCGCCGAGGAACTGCCGTCGCGGGTCGGTCAGGGCGTCGGTCGCCATGAGGGCCTCCCAAGATCTGATTACCGTGCGTGGTGACGAGTGGGCGTGCGAGGGCTGTGACACTTGCCGCATCACCCCCAGGGGGTGAAGTCTGGGGCGGGTTGTGGCTGTCACCTGCGGGAACTTCCGCAAGTGTCACAAGTGTCGTCGTGGCTGGTCAGGTGACGTTCTGTTGTGTCACGCGGGTTGTGACGGTTCGCCGCTCGCGGCGGGCCGGGCCCGCCATGCCGTCACAACCCCGACGGTTACTGTGTGTTGATCTCGGTGCGGCTTTCGGCGGCCTGGACGGCGGTGAGGATGTCGGCGAAGCGGTAGCCACGGGCCTGCTTGTCCTCCCCGTCCTCGCCGGGGCCGCGGACCTGTTCCGGCTTCAGGCCGAAGTCGGCGACGGCGCCGGCCAGGGCGCGCCCGGAGCTGCGCCCGAGCGCTTCAGCCAGCTCGGCCGAGAACACCGCGTCGCGGGCACCCTCGGCCCCGGCCTGCCACGCCGCGAGGTCGTCGGCGAGGTAGTCGACGACCTCCCCGAGGATGCCGAGGCGGGCGCGGCGCTGTTCGTCCTCGAACGCGGCCCGCTGGGCCATGGCCGCGTCCTCCGGGCTGGTGGAGCCGGACAGCTGCGCGGCGGTGAGCCCGGCTGCGTTCAGGGTGGCGGTGTCCCACTGCGGGCGGCCGGCCTGGGCGGCGTGGCGGGCGCGCTGTTCGGCGATCTTGTTGTCGAACCACAGGGCGCGGGTGGGGATCGGCTCGTCGCCTTCGGCGCAGCCTTCCAGGAAGAACGTGCCGGTGTCGTTGAGCCGCGATCCGCGCTTGGGCCGGTAGTTGCCCGGGGTGTAGCCCTCGGACACGGCGTTGTCGCCGAACAGCAACCGGGTTTGGTAGTCGGCCAGGCCCGGCCCGGCGGCCTTCCACGCCACCTCGGCGGCCACGGAGTCGCCGAGGGCGTCCTTCTTCGCCGACTGGGACGCGAAGATGAGCACCACGCCCGCCTTGCGCGCCACCCGCAGCAGCGCCACTGCCAGCGCCTTGGCTTCTTTGGTCAGGCGCGGGAACTCGTCCAGCAGCACCACCAGAGCAGGGTGCTCCGGGGTGGGCTGCCACTCGTCGCCCATGCCGAGGCGGTCCTTGATCCGGGTCCGCGCGGTGGCGATCCCGAGGGCGATGGTGAGGGCCTGTTCGCAGTCCTCCGGGGAGAGGGCGCGCAGGCCCATGGCCTCGGCCTGGGGGGCCTGTCCGACGCCGGAGGGGTCCAGGTCCCACAGGATCGCGTCGGTGGTGTGGGCCAGGCCGTCGACGATGGCGCGGATGAGGCCGGACTTCCCGCCGCCGGAGGCGGCCAGGATGATCGCGTGGGTGGACAGGAACGAGGCGGACATGGTCCGCCCGTCCAGCCGCAACCCGAGTTCGATCGGGTCGGCCAGCCGCCGGGAACCGTTGGCGTAGACGGGAAGCGGCGGCATCTTGGCCCAGGGGTCGGACTCGATGATGCGGGTGGTGAACCGGGCGCGGCGGTCGGTGTGGGGCTGGACCAGGACGCCGTTCTGTCGCACGTCGAGGTCGGTTTCGATCTGCTCCAGCTTCTTGATGACGTCGGCCGGCCGCTTGCCCGAGCCGCCGACGATCTGGTGTTCCAGCTCCCAGCCCCAGGCGGTTCGGCGTCCGGCGATCGGGTTGGTCTCCACGCCCTGGGCCAGCAGCGAGCGTCGCAGCAGCTCGAGTGCGGCGCGGTCGTGGCGGGCTTCGGCGATCGGCAGCACCGGCAGCTGGTTGCCGTCGTCGGCGACGGTGCCGACCCGCTTGCGGTTGCGGCGCTTGAACACCTTGCGCAGGTAGGCCCAGCCGTTCACGGTCAGCGCGGCCACGACGGCGCCGCCGATCGTCAGGTCGATGGTGGCCACGGCCTGGGAGTACTCCCACACCGGCCACCCGTTGATGTACCAGTCGATGACCGCGGGGGCCTCGGCCAGCGCGCCCAGGGTGTAGAAGGCGAACGCGGGCCGGGAGACCAGCGCACGGCCGATCTTGCCCAGCTGTTCTTCGCGGTGCTCCTGGATGCGCATCTGGGTGCTGACCCGGTCGGGGATCGGGTCGTTGCGGTGGCTGCCGCCCTCGCGGTGCTCGGCGGCGGTGCGCCAGTTGTGGAACTGCTCCCAGGTCGCCCACACGCCCACGATCGGCCCGGCGAGCACGCCGGTGGTGTAGACGCAGATCGTGCCGGTCTTGCGGGTGCGGGGGTGGGTGACGACCGCGACGGTGGTGCGGGCCAGCGCTCCCGCGCCCGAGCGGGTGCGCTGAGCGACAGTGGCGGCGCTCTGGTGGTAGCCGCGGTAGCGCTCGACGGCCTTGGCTCGCTGGATGCGGGTGTACTCCTCGACGGTCAGCACCTCGCCTTCCAGCACGTCGGCCGGGGCCGTGTCGGCCGACGCCTGGTCGGTGGAACGCAAGGGCAGGTGGTGCACTGGGGCCAGCTGGCTGTGCTCGTCGTTGTGGTCGGTGGTGTTCATGCCTGCTCCTTGAGTACGTCGCGCACGGCGCGGGCGTCGTCCATCCCGCAGTGCAAGGTCTTCCGCAGCGCCCGCGCCGAGGGTGCGGCGGGCAGCGTGCCGGTGGTGATGAGGTCGCGGGCGCGGGCCAGCAGCGCGGGCGGCGCGGCGGGCAGTGAGGGGGCCGGTGCGGGCGCGTTTCCCCTGTACGTAGCGGGGGTAACGGCCGTCTCCGCCCTGTCCGGGGTGGTGGTGTGGTCGAGCTGGGCGAAGGCGTTCCAGACGATCGGCAGCGCGGTCACCACCGCCACCGCGACCACCGGGCCGAGGATGTGCAGCACCAGCCCGGACACCGTGAAGGTGTCCGCGATGCCGGGCAGGTGCGGCCAGGCGTTCATGCCCAGGGTGAGCCCGACGAACAGCCGCTCGACTCGCACCAAACGGCGGTCGTCCAGTGGCCGGCCGCGGGTGGCCATGAACGCCCGTGCGGCGACCACGGTCAGCAGGGCCAGGGACATGAACGGCTCCACCAGCCACGCGAACACCCACCCCGGCGACCACGCCGGTGCGCCTTCGGCGGCGAAGCGCTGGACTCCGGCGGTGGACCAGGCCAGCGCCAGCACCAGCGCCACCCCGCCGGCCACGGTGAGCACCAGCCGCCAGCGGGCGGCCTGCCACGCCCGCACCGCCGGGTCCTGCCCGAGGGCGTGCAGCGCGGCGGCCTGGCGGCCCTGCTTGCGGCGGCGCCGCACCCGCGCGGTGTCCAGCGCCAGCGGGGCTTCCTCGGCCAGCAGCGGCGCCAGCTGACGCGCCTCGGCCACCTCGGCCCGCATCGCCTTTACCCGCCGCGACACAGCACCATCCGCGCCACCGACCACGTCCCCGGCCGGAGCGGGCTCGGTGGTCTCGGCCAGCCAGCCCGCCACCTGGTCGGCGAAGCCGTTGGCCGGGTCTGGCTCCTGCCCGTCCGGTGTCGTCGTGGTGCTCACGCCTGCTCACCTGCCTCTCGGGTCTCGTCGGTCGTCGTGGTGGTGCGGGCCGCGCGGTGGGCGCGCCGCTCATGGGTGATCCAGACCAGCGCCACCAGCACGGTGATTGCGGCGAACCACACGCTGACCGTGATGGTCAGCGAGCCGGTGACCGCGATGGCGACCACCTCGCCCAGGTGGCAGCCGAACCACACCGCGGCCCGCTGCGTGGCGGTCGGCCCGACCGGGCCAGTGCTGGTCACGTCGGTGCTGGCCCTGCGGGTCAGCGGCGCGTCGGTCTCCGGCCTGGTCCCGGCCGGCGGGGTGTTGTGCTTGGGCGTCGACATCAGGCGCCTCCTGCCTGCCCGGTGTGGGCGTAGAAGTCGTTGACCGGTCGTCGGGGCGGGGCGCTGGCCTGCCGGGTGGCGGCGTCGTTGAGCAGCCCGAGGGCCGTTTCCAGCACCAGGGCCAGCAGGACCAGCGGAATGCGGATCAGGTGCAGGGCCAGGAAGGCCAGCAGCGAGCCGGTGAACAGCACCAGCCGCCACGTCCCGAACCGGCGGACCACCTCGAACAGCGACATCACGCCACCCCCGCCCGTGTGCGGGTGGCGGCCTTGGTCACGCGGGCGGCGCACTTGAGCGCCTGCCGCGCGGTGGTGCCCGGCCACACGTCGGCGTCCCCGCCGCGGTGGCGGGCGGCCAGTTCGCGCAGCTGCGCGCGGCCCAGCCCCGCCAGGCCGGCCAGTGCCTGGCGGGCGGCCTCGTCGACAAGCAGCCCGTACCGGCCCGGGACGGGGCCGCCGTGGGCGATGGCCAACCCGATCTCGTCGGCGGCCAACACGACCGGGCCGCGCCCGGTGTCGGCCGCCCACAGACCCACCCGGGTCAGCGGCGCCCCGTCGGGGCCGGGCTCCGGTGGGGCCGGAGCCAGCGCCACACCCGAGACGGTGGTGAACCCCGGCCCGCTCATCGCGCCATCTCCAGGGAGCGCCGCGGGGTCGGAACCACGCCGGCCGGGGCGAACACGCGAACCGCGCAGGTCCACACCAGGTCCAGCCGCTCGGACTCCCAGGTCCCGGACTCGATCTGCGCCAGGCGCCGCCGCTGCTGCTCGATGCCGAACCCGCCCAGGCCCCACGCGGACTCCAGCACCAGCCGCCGCACTTCAGCCGGGTCGGACAGCCAGTCGATCAGCTCGTCGCGGCCACAGCCCTCGGTCAGGTACATCAGGACTGCGGTGATGTCCTCCAGCGACAGCGGCACGCCCAGCGCCGCCGTGGTCACCACCCGGGACGGGTTGTCCTCGCGGTGCACCGGGGTGAACTCGACCTGGTGGCCACCGACCTGGCCCAACGTCTTCGCAGTCATGATCACGCCACCTTCCCGGCGGTCGTGACGGCCTTGTCGCACTCGCGGTCGTCGGCGTCCGCCGCGGACTGGTCGCCCTCGACGAAGTCCGCGTAGCCGCGCTCCGCGCAGTTGTCCAGGTACACGTTCACGGCGGTGCCCGGGATCCGGATCGCACCCCGGCCCGCGCCGATCTTCAGTACGTCCAGCTCGCCGGCCTCGATGGCCCGGTAGACCGTGGACCGCGAGACATCCAGCAGTTCCGCCACGGCTTTCACGCGGAACATGGCGTTATCCTCAACTCGCATCGTGGCTCCCAAGGTTTCGATGCAGGCCCCGGCCGGTGTTCCCGCACCGCCGGGGCCGCTTGCGTTGTGTGCGCTTCCTGCGACACCAGAGACGCTACGGAGAACAGAATACCTAGGCAAGTCAGACATAGCTGTTATCACCTGAACGGCCTAGCTTGGCTGTCCGCGTACCCTGAAAGACGTGGAGAACTTCGATCCCGACGACCCCCGCGCGTCGTACCAGCTGGTCGCCGACACCATCCGCGCCCGAATCGAGGACGGCACCTACCCGGTGGGCCACAAGCTGCCGCCGCACCAAGTGGTGGCCGATGAGTTCGGTGTCTCGGTCGGCACGGTGAAGCGGGCGTACGCGCTGCTCCAGGACGCCCGCCTGATCTCGACCCGGCAGGGGATGGGCACCTTCATCCGCCAGCGGCATGCCGAGCCGGCCACTGACGTTCCGGACCGGCCCACGACGCTGGAGGACGCGTTCGCGCAGATCGAGGCCTTGAGCGCACGGCTTGCGGCCGTCGAACGGCAAGTAGGGCTGCATGACTAGTTCCCGACCTGCCGGAAGAATGACACCAGGCCGTCGATTACGTCCCCTGCCATGCCCGCGAGGTTCTTGGCCCACGTCGCGGCGTCGGCGGGGTGCTTCACTACCAGGACCAGTAGTGCAATGGCGACGCCGGTTCCGATCAGCTTGGGAAGCAGGCCGCCGCTTGTCTTCAGGCCGGGAAATGAACTCTTGGCCATTGCGTCTCCTGTGTTACCTCGGTGCGCCCCGCTGTTCGGGTGTCGCTGACGTCATCCAGGAAACCGCTGGTCGCAGGGGTGCAATAAGGTCACATTGAGTACCCACGGTGGGTAAACCCGCCGGTAACATGAGTCTCGAACAGCCCCGCTACGGGAGGATGGGTTATGCCAAGGCAACGGCCTGCGGACTACCTCTCTCCGGAGGTGCTCACTCGTCCGGACTTCAAGGCGGCATGTGCCGCACGGGACTTGGGCGGCATCTTCAAAGTGGCAAAGCAGTGGGGTGGCGTCGGTTTCTCGGCATCGCACATCGCGCGACGCTGCGAGCTGACCGTTTCCCGGGTGCAGGACTACATCAGCGGTCGGGTGCAGGCGCAACGAGTTGAACTCTTCGAACGGGTCGCGGACGCGCTGCGCATTCCGGGACAGATGCTTGACCTAGCCCCGCGGCACTGGGAAGGCGACTCGGGAGAGAGCGATTCCGCAACCGAAACTCTCAATGGAGATGGAGGTTCCTCGGTGCTCCGCCGCGATTTCATGAAGCTCGGTGTCGGACTCGCAGCTACCACAATTGCTGGCACTCCGGCCAGGACTAGTGGGACCCGACTTGGGTCCAGCACGGTAACCGAATTGCGCGACAATATGGTTCGCCTGCGACGGCTAGATGACCATCTTGGGGGCGCGGACACCTACCAGCTTTACCTGACTGAAGTTCAGAAAACGGCCGCTCTGCTTAAGAACGGCAACTTCTCGGGTGAGACCCGGCGTGCGCTGTTGACCCTTTTTGGTGAGCAGGCGCAACAGGCTGGCTGGGCGGCGTTCGATGCTGGCTGGAACGACGACGCTAAGAGTCTCTTTGAGCGCAGTTTCAAAGCGGCCAACGAGGGAGGCAACCCCGAATTGGCTGGTAACGCCCTATGCCTCCGCTCGTATCAGCTCCTTTCCCTGGGGCAGGCTGCGACGGATTTGACGGACAAGTCCTTGGAAGTCGCGGCCAGGTCAGCGCAGCCCGCAGTTAAGTCGTTGCTGTACCAGCGCGGGGCCTGGACGTACGCGGTTGCGGGGAACGCTGAACAGACCGCGTTCGCGCTTGGCCAGGCCGAGGAAGCCCTCGGAAACACTCGTGCGCCAGCGGAAGCGCCGGACTGGGCGAGCTGGGCTCACAACCAGACTGAACTGGAAATCATTGCCGGGCGTTGCTGGACGGAGCTTCGCCGCCCACTCAGGGCCGTCCCGGCGCTTGAATCGGCGATGGCGAAATACGACGACAGCCACGCACGGGACAAGTCGCTCTACCTCTCGTGGCTGGCCGACGCGTACTTGGACGCGGGCGAGGTCGAGCACGCGGCTACGTCTCTCGGCAGGGCGTTCGACCTGTCCTCGAACGTGGCATCGGCGCGGCCTCAGCAACGTCTCGGGGCAGTGCTCGACCGGTTCGAGGACCACAAGTCAGTGGCCGGCGTCGCCGACTTGCTTGCTCGTCGTCCGGCGAACCCAGTCCAGGTAGGGCGCTAGTCCGGCCGCCAAGGGCAATGCCGTGATCTCCGGGTTCGTCCACTCGTGGTGCTCGACCAGGTGCTGTTCGAGGTCCGCATAGGCGTCCGCGGTCGTCTTGAGCAGCACCTGCCACTCGTCGCCGGTACCGAATTCGCCCTGGTGCCAGAACACGCTCGTCACCGGCCCGACCACCTGAGCACCAGCTGCCAGACGCGCCTCGACGGCGCTTCGAGCTAAGGCCGTTGCTGCGTCCTTCGAAGGGGCCGCTACCTGAACCTGCCACACGTCCGTCATGCAGGCGAGGGTACCCGCGGCTAAATCTCCGTGCTGAACTCACCACGTCTGATCAAGACGGCAACAGTCCGACCGGGCAAATGGCGCGCCATTCGGGCGGAAACAAGAACCTTCCAGCCCTCGCTCCGAAGAAACGCTAGGTCGGGAAACGCCTCGTCTGGCAGATTATACGGCTCGGCCACGTAAACCCACTCGTCCGCGCTATCGTCCCACACACGGTAGATGTGGTCGCACCAGAACGCCGGACGCTCGATTTCTTTCCTGTGATGCCGCTCCCGAAGGGCTGACGCGGGACTTTCTCCGTCATCCCAGCCGCGAAATGTGGTATCACCTTTGCAGCATGGGCACGGCGCCAATTGGTTGAACTCCGGATTGTGGTCGTTCAGCATCGGCGGCTCCATGACCACAAGCCTAGCGCTTCGACTTCGCCGCCCGACATAGCCTAACCCGCCGTATGGGCGGGCTTAGGGCTCGTCGTCGGCCGGGCTTCTTTGACGCGCGAGGGAGAGCTTCGACCTGTCCGCGAACGTGCGGCTACGTATCGCCCCGGTACCAGTCCGGGCCGCTGATCTGAAACGTGTCCTCGGGGTAGACCCGTTCCGGGGTTGCCTGGTCGATGCGTCGCCAGCGTCGCCCAGCGACGTCGGTGTACCCGAAGATCACTTTGGTGCGCATTGGGTACATGTCCGAGGTGACCGGGGGATCGTACTTTAGATACACCGGGACCCTCTCTACTTCGCCAGTCGGCAGCACATCGGGCGGTCCCTCGTAGTAACTGTCGTCCCACAGGACGATGGTCCAGTTGACCGTGCCGCCGTTCTGGTGCACGAAACCTTCGACACGGGGGTTGAAGATGTGTGCCTCGCTGTAGTTGGTGATCCGTACGAGATCCCAGGCATCCTGCCCGAGCTCACGAGGTGCCCTCATCACCTGTTCGGGGGACGGATAGTCGATGG
Source organism: Amycolatopsis sp. NPDC051045 (assembly GCF_040682955.1). Lineage (NCBI taxonomy): Bacteria > Bacillati > Actinomycetota > Actinomycetes > Pseudonocardiales > Pseudonocardiaceae > Amycolatopsis > Amycolatopsis sp. NPDC051045. Next base: position 399,660 of record NZ_JBFBCC010000004.1, on the reverse strand, counting down.
CCGCGACGACGAGGCGAGCCTGACCGAGTTCCCGCTCGGTTTCGTCGGCACGCCGGCGCTCTTCCGCCTCGTTCCGGTCCTCTCGCCGGAGACGCTCGGCCTCGATCTTGTCCGCGCGTCGGCGTTCCTCGGCTGCATCGGCTTCGCGTTGCGAGATTCGCAGGGCGACCGTGACAGCGAGCACGGTGCCGAAGGCCCCTGCCCACTGACCCAGTGCACCCCACGCGTCCGCACGCAGCCAGATACTCGACACACCTGCGACCAGCAGGACGAAAAGCGCGGCGATAGTCGACCCTCGGTGGCTGCGCAGGAAGCCTGCTCCCTTGATCAGCTGTGACTTAGGCCAACGCATGATGCTCTCCGCTCTCCGAGCAGTCGACTCTTCCACGACGACCTGGACCTGCTCGCTTGGGGTGACCAGATTCGGCCACGGGTCCGTCTCAATCTCCGTCTCAGTTCATGCCCGTTCAGACTGTGGCTGCTGTTCCAGGGAGCGCCCTGACCAGGGCATCGTTCCTCGGACGAATCCAGCTGAACGGTCTTGCTGAGATCTGAAAAGTGGAAGGTCGCCGGTTCGACCCCCGGCCCCTGGCCAACGTTCTAATTAGCCAAAACAGCTTCTCGTGTAGGAGGCTTGTTGCCCGTGCAATACTGCAGGCGCAGAAGAGGGGGCAGACTCTCTTGGGTCGGCCCCCTCTTCCGGGTTTCCGCCTAGAAACCGTGCACGAGGCTGTTCACCTCGTGTACCAACGCCGTCAAGGCGATGAGGAGTGCAGGGATGGCGACCCCTGTGCTCCTCGCCTTATGGCGGGTGCGACCGCAGATGCAGTCGCGGTTCGACCGCTTTCTGGCCATCGTTCCTCCCCTCCGGGTCTGGGAGGTTAAGTGTGGACGTTCAGCCGCGTCCGGCTGGCGGGGGAGTCGTGCGGGTTGCGCTCGGACTGTCCCCGAAGGCCCTCGCGAGCACCATAGCTGCAATCCGAAGTTTCCAAAAATGACGTCATGACCAGATCGAATGACGTCATGATCAAATCGATATCGGACAAAATCTCAGTCCGAGCATGGTTAATTCCGTCACTCGATCGGCTGGTCGTATTCTTCGCCCGATTAGGGGATGTGCGGGCGGCGTCGTGTGCGGGCTGTCGTAATGGTGTGCGGCTGTCGTATCTGTGTCACACGGAAGGGGGAGGAGGGCGGCACCATAGCCGCCGTGGTCGGTAACCGGCCTCCCATCCAGATGACCGGACACACATCCAGATGCCCGGTCCCATCCAGATATGGGTCGGATAGAGCGCATCACACCGCCCGCAGTCGGGATGCGGCATGTCAAGGTGCAGGCGGTGCCGCAAGAATCGTTTGTGGCGTGCCTGAAGCTCTGGAGCCGGGCGAGGACTTGACAAGACAGCCGGGGGGACGACGGCTCACGGCCTCGGAGAGGTCATCGTGGGATGGTGATGTCGCAAAGCCGGTCCCGGTCCTCGGCGCACTGGCGGCTTGGCAGAGCGCTCATGGCCAGCTCCGGGGGTCTCAGATGGGGTCTCAGTTCGTGCCCGTTCGGACGCGGTGCTGGTGTTGCAGAGGTCGCGTTGACCTGCGGGAATGTACCCGTTCGGACCACTCCGGACAGGTAGGCTCGGAACTCGAAATCGTGTGACGGCTAATCCCCGTCCGTGGGTTCAAATCCCACCGCCACCGCTCTCCACCGGACCCCCGGTCAGCCCAGCTGGCCGGGGGTCCGGTGCGTTCAGGCTGCCGGAGTTCGGCGAGTAGCGCTCCACCGTCGCGAACGCTTCCTGTGCGGGTTCGCGTCCGCCGATACCGAATCGCGTCCTGCGGTTGACTTGAAGTCCTCTTGAAGTGTGACCGTGGTCGGCACAAGCTGATCACCAGGAGCGCACATGACCGTTCTCGTCACCGGGGCCACCGGCCACACCGGACGGCACGTCGTCGCCGGGCTCAAGGCCGCCGGCGTGGCAACGAGAGTTCTCGTCCGGGATTCCGCGAAAGCGCCGGAAGGCGTCGATGTCGTCCAGGGCGACGTCACCGATCCGGCCCCCGCCGCCGAGGGGGTCGATGCCGTCTACCTGCTCTGGCCCTTCTTCACCGCCGACGGCATCGAGAAAGCCCTAAAACCCTTTGAAGGCAAGAAAATCGTCTACCTCTCCGCCATGTCCGCGGAAAGCGGGGGCGTCTGGGGAGACGTCGAGGCCGCTGTCGAAAAAGTCACCGACGACTGGACCTTCCTGCGCGTCACCGGGCTCGCCACCAATGCGCTCGCCTGGGCGCAGCAAGTCCGAACCGGCGTTGTCCGTGGACCATACGGGCAAGCGAAGCGGTCGGTCGTGCACGAACGTGACGTCGCCGACATGGCCGTCAAGGCGCTCACCGGGGACCACTCGACGCAGATCTACCTCGTCAGCGGCCCGGAATCCGTTGCGCAGGCCGAGCAGGTCCGGCTCATCGGTGAAGCGCTCGGCCGGCCCGTCGCCTGGGCAGAACAGCCGCCGGAAGAGGCGATAGCGCAGCTGGGTGCCGCCATGGGGGCCGAATTCGCGGCGAGTGCGGTGCACTACTGGGCGTCGCTCGTCGAGGATCCGGAACCCGTCTCCCTCGACTTCGCCCGGGTCACCGGGCATCCCGCGCGGCCCTTCGCGGAGTGGGCCCGCGAGCACTTCAGCTGAGCTGGACGACCGGGGTCGTCAACGGCTCCAGCTCGGCCGCCAGCCCGGTCAGCGCCGCGACCTTCTCCTGCACGGCCCGGACCACCGCCGTGCACGCGGCGCTGACCTCGCTCGCCACTTCGGCGGACCGGTCGCCCGCCAGCACCGCGTCGACGGACGCCGAGGCGGCCGAAGCGAGCGCGGACACCTGCGCCGCCGCGGACACCGCCAGCTCGTCCAGCCGCTCGGCGATCCGGACACCCAACGCGGCCGTCGAAGCGGCCGCGCGCGCCGCCGCGCTGTACTGACCGTCCACTGTGTCCGCCCACGTGCCGAACGTCTCGGCGCTGCCACCGTTTTCGGCGCGGTCGACGCCGGCGCGGAACTCCGCCTGCGCCGAGGTCACCACCAGCGCACCGGTGTCGACCGCCGAGGCGGACGTGCTGATCGACGCCGGTGAGCAGTCGAGGTGCCGCAGTGCCGCGACCGGATCCTGGACGCCCAGACGCCCGGCCGCCGCGCGCAACGCGGACAGCCGTGACGCCGCCGCCGTCAGGGCCGGGTGCTCGAAGACCTCGCCGACAGAGGTCACGGTGCCACCGCTAACCGCCCCCGGAAGCCGGTGCTCCGGGTGCTCTCCGCCGCCATGCGCAGCCGGCCCGCCAGGTCCGACGTCGCGTCGCCGAGGACGCGCGCCTCCGCTTCGCGGGCCGCGAGGGCAGCCGACCAGCGCGCCGCCAGTTCTCGGGCCTGCGGCGAAATGCCGAACGGCGTCGAATCGACGCGGGCTTCGGCGAACCGGCCCGCCGCCTTGTCGTCGGCGGCCGCCGCCTGGTCGAGCAGGTCGGCTCCGGCGCGCAGCCCGTCAGGCCTCTTCGGGGCCCCGGGGCGAAGCTCCGGGTTGGCACTGCGGATCCGCGAGCCTCTGCCTTCCGGCATGGGGACCTCCGTCGTCAAGGGCGCTCACCCGATCGTGGAAGATCTTGCCTCATGCGCTCCTGCCCGCCCGCATCGCGGTGACCTGCAGTGTTGAACAGCGTTTCACCAAGTGGACGTCTTGACCGCGAGGCGGGAAGAAGACGACCATGAGCACATGCCCGCCACCTCGGAAAGCACGCTGATCCGGGCCACCGAGCGGTCGATCGGGGAGGGCGTCGTGGAGCTCCTGCTGCGCCGCGGCCGCCTGGGTTCGCCGCCCGCCTGACGCGAACCCGGCGTCCGAATTCCCCGAATCCCTTGGAGCACAACCATGTCCGTAGATCTGCCTGCCCGGATTCAGCTGCGCGAGGCCGTCACGCCCGCGGATGGCATCGTCGAAGGCCCCCGAATCCTCCGGGAACCGCAGGAAAAGTTCGAAGGGTTCACCCTCCGCCCGCTCGGCCGGGTGATCGGCGCCGAGATCGACGGCGTCGACCTCGCCGAGCCGCTCACCCCCGAACTGCGCGAAGAGCTCAACCGCGCCCTGCTCGAGTGGAAGGTGATCTTCTTCCGCGACCAGCGGATCACCTCGGCGCAGCAGCGCGCGTTCGCCGCGAACTGGGGCGAGCTGGAGACCAACCCGTTCATCCCGCAGGGCGACGACGACCACGTCACGCGCTTCGAACGCACCGCGGCCATGCCCGGCTACGAGAACATCTGGCACGTCGACGTCACCTGGCGGCCGAACCCGGCGCTCGGCTCGGTGCTGCGGCTGATCGAAGTGCCGCCCGTCGGCGGGGACACGATGTGGGCCGACATGGCCGCCGCCTACGACAACCTGCCCGAAGACGTCCGCGCCCGCATCGACGGGCTCACCGCGGTGCACGACTACCTCCCCGGTTTCGACCGGTTCTCCGACCCGGCGCTGCTCGCGCAGTGGCAGGACCGCTTCCCGCCGGTGGAGCACCCGGTGGTCCGGACGCACCCGGAGACCGGACGGCGCACCCTGTTCGTCAACCAGGCGTTCACCACGCACATCGTCGGATGGGACCGGGCCGAGAGCGACCGGCTGCTGCGGTACCTGTTCCTGCAGGCTCACACGCCCGAATTCCAGGTCCGGTTCAGCTGGCGGCCGAACTCGGTCGCGTTCTGGGACAACCGCGCGACGCAGCACTACGCGGTCAACGACTACCACCCGCACGTCCGGATCGCGGAGCGCGTCGCCATCGCGGGCGATCGGCCGTTCTGAGCCTTAGCCTGGGGGCATGACCGAAGACCCCCAAGCAGTGGTGACCGGTTTCCTCAAGGCGCTCGAAGACCTCGACATCGACCGCGCGCTGACGTTCGCGGCGAGCGACATCGTGTACCAGAACGTGCCGTTGCCGCCCGCCCGCGGCATCGCGGCGGTCGAAAAGCAGCTGCGGATGCTCGCCCGGTTCGGCTCCGGGTTCGAGGCGCGGACGCACCACATCGCCGCGGACGGCAACGTCGTGCTCACCGAACGCACCGACGTGCTGCGCCGCGGCGCGTGGGAAGCGGAGTTCTGGGTGTGCGGCACGTTCGAGGTCGAGGCGGGCCGGATCGTGCTCTGGCGCGACTACTTCGACTGGACGACGGTCCTGGCCGCGAGCGCGAAGGGCGCCGGGCGGGTCGCGCTGGCCGGCGCGCGCACGCTGCTCGGCCGCTACAAGGGGAGGCAGGCGGTGCGCTAGACCCGGTGCTCGCCGCGGTCGTGGTCCCGAAGGTCCACGACCGCGGCTATCCCCAGCACCAGCACGAACACGCAGCTGAGAACAATCAGCCCCCACATGATCGTTCTCCCTCCCCCCGTGTCGTGCCGATCGAGAGCTGCCGGGAGTGGTCTGTGCCACTTTCCGGCGGCTCACGCAGACCGTACCTCCGCTTCACGCCGGTTGTTCCGGTCCTTGACCTGCATTTAAGGCAGATGCGCCGGATGGGTGACAAGCCGGTGTCCGACTGTCACAGATTGCGCGCAATCCGTTACACACCAACAGATATCGATGCGATTCCGCTCTGGACGGTCACCCTGGTGGAGCGCAGGGCCGAGACTTCCGCGACGTACCGCAGCACCTTGTCCGCTTCGTCTCCTGCGAGTGGCTCGCACTCGTTGTCGGCGTTCCGCCGCACCGGGATGAGCTCGAGCCGGGGTTCGTCGCCGAACATGCAGCCGGCCAGCAGCCCGTCGACGTGCCGCCCGCGCATCGCCGGCCGGTCGAACACGAGGTTGCCGAGGCTGTAGAGGATCGGCCGGCCGCGGTACACCTCGACGGCCTGGAGGGTGTGCGGCCCGTGCCCGGCGACCAGGTCGGCGCCGGCGTCGATCGCAGCACGCCCGTAGGCGACCTGGTACTCGGTCAGATCGGGCCCCGGCAGGCCCCAATGCATGGAGACGACGACGTGGTCGTTGCCGGCCTTCGCGCGCTTCACGTCGGCGACGAGCCGGTCGAGGTGCTCGGGCACCGGCGTGGTGCGGACCAGCGGCGGGCGGCCCGGGATCTCCGCGACGTGGGGATCCGGCTGGTACGCCGTGGTCGCAAACGCTTGCGCTACCCCCGGGGAGGGTTGGCTGTAGGGACGGCGAAGTGAGCTGTATGCGAGGAATGCGACCTTTTCGCCGGACCGCTCGAGCACCGCGGGTGCGTGCGCGGCGTCGAGGTTCGCGCCCGCGCCGCAGTGGGCGATCCCGGCGTGGTCGAGGACCGCGAGGCCGGCCAGCACCGCGGCCGGCGGGTGGGCGGCGTCGTTGGCGCACGAGACGACGTCGATGCCGGCCGACTTCAGGGCTTCGGCCATCGCCGCGTCGAGCGGTCCCTCGAAGTTCACGAACCGGAGATCAGCGCCCTCTAGCAGCGGGTTCAGTCGCTCGAACGCGGTCGAGGGCGTGGTGCGGCCCTGGATGTTGACGTCTCCGCCGAGGACGAGCGTGATCACGAAACCTGCTCTGCCGAATGAGTGACGACGAAAGTAGTTGTTACCAATCGTTGCATCTTTGTCTTCCTCCTCCTCACTTGTTCGGGGGACTATGCCACGACTGTTCAAGCACAAAGGGGACTCAGGGTGACCAAGACCCACAGATCCAAGGCGGCCTTCACCGTGGCCGTCGCGTCGGGCCTGGTGCTCGGGGGCATGGCCGCACCGGCCGCGCTCGCCGCACCCAGCGCCGACGCGGTCATCGCCGAGGTCTACGGCGGTGGTGGCAACGCCGGAGCGACGCTCACCAGCGACTTCGTCGAGCTCGCCAACCGGGGAGCGGCGGCCGCGAGCCTCGCCGGCTTCAGCGTCCAGTACCTGCCCGGCTCGGCCAGCCCGTCGAGCGCCTGGCAGGTGACGCCGCTCACCGGCAGCGTCGCGCCGGGTGGGCGCTACCTGGTGGCCGAGGGCAAGGGCTCCGGCGGCACCGTCGCGCTGCCCACGCCGGACGCGACCGGCGCGATTGCGATGTCGGCCACTGCCGGCACGATCGCCCTCGTCTCCGGTACCGCCGCGCTGACCTGCAAAACCGCCGCGGACTGCGCCGCCGACGCCCGGGTCAAGGACCTCGTCGGGTTCGGCACGGCGACCGTGCGCGAGGGCAACCCGGCCGCGGCGCCGTCGAACACGACGTCCGTCGCGCGCGGCACCGCGCTCGCCGACACCGACGACAACGCCGCCGACTTCACCGCCGGCGAGCCGACCCCGACCAACACCGCGGGCGAGTCGACCGGCGGGGACCCCGGCCCGGCGCCGACCCCGGCGAAGATCCACGACATCCAGGGCACCACGCGGATTTCGCCCTTCAAGGACAAGAAGGTCTCCGGCGTCACCGGTGTCGTCACCGCGACCCGGACGTTCGGCTCGATCCGCGGGTTCTGGCTCACCGATCCGAATCCGGACACCGACCCGCGCACCAGCGAGGGCCTGTTCGTCTTCACCGGCTCGACGAGCCCGGCCGTCGCGGCCGGCGACGCGGTGACCGCGACCGGCACCGTCCGGGAGTTCTACCCGGACGCGCCGGCGACGTCGAACTACCAGTCGCTCACCGAGCTGAGCAGTGCACAGTGGACGATCGACTCGCACGGGAACGCCTTGCCCGCGTCGACCGTGCTGAACCCCGACACCGTGCCGGTGACGTACGCGCCGTCGCCCGGCGGGAACATCGAGCCGCTGACCCTGGAGCCGTCGAAGTACGCACTGGACTTCTGGGAGGCGCACGAGAGCGAGGTCGTGAGCGTCACCGACGCCCGCGTCGTCGGCCCGACGAACTCGTTCAACGAGCTGTACGTGACGACCAAGCCGGACCAGCACAAGTCCGTGCGCGGCGGCACCGTCTACCTCGGCTACGACCAGCTGAACAGCGGGGTGCTGAAAGTTCAGTCGCTGATCCCGTTCGCCGAGCGGCCGTTCCCGAAGCTCAACGTCGGTGACCTGCTGACCGGTACCACGTCGGGCCCGGTCGAGTACGACGACTTCGGTGGTTACACGTTGCTCGCCAGCGTGCTCGGCACCGAAAAGGACAACGGGCTCCAGGGCGAGACCACGCGCAAGCAGCGTTCCGGCGAGCTCGCTGTCGCGACGTACAACGTCGAGAACCTGTCCCCGGTGGACACCCAGGCGAAGTTCGACCGGCTCGCCGACGCCATCGTGACGCACCTCGCGACGCCGGACATCGTGAACCTGGAAGAGATCCAGGACAACACGGGCCCGGCGGACGACGGCGTCGTCGCGGCCGACCAGACGCTGCAGCGGTTCACCGACGCCATCGTCGCGAAGGGCGGCCCGCGGTACCAGTGGCGCGAGATCGACCCGGTGAACGACACCGACGGTGGCCAGCCGGGCGGCAACATCCGGGTGGCGTTCCTGTTCAACCCGGCCCGCGTGTCCTTTGTGGATCGTCCGGGTGGGACGCCGACGACCCCCGTCGGCGTGGTGCGCGACCACGGCAAGGTGCACCTGACGGCGTCGCCGGGCCGCGTCGACCCCGCCAACGAAGCGTGGACGACCAGCCGGAAGCCGCTCGCCGGCGAGTTCGTGTTCAAGGGCCGCACGGTGTTCGTCATCGCCAACCACTTCAACTCGAAGGGCGGTGACCAGCCGACGCACGGCCGGTTCCAGCCGCCCACGCGCAGTTCCGAGGTGCAGCGGGCGAAGCAGGCCGCGGTGCTGCGCGGGTTCGTCGACCAGCTCATCGCGGCGGACCGCAACGTCAACATCGTCGTGGCGGGCGACCTGAACGACTACCCGTTCTCGCCGGCGGTCCAGGCGCTCACCGCGGGTGGCGCGCTGAAGGACCTGATCGCGTCGGTGCCCGAAGCCGAGCGGTACAGCTACGTTTTCGAGGGCCAGTCGCAGGTGCTGGACCACATCCTGGCGTCGAAGGCCCCGCGCGGGATCGATTACGACGTCGTCCACATCAACGCGGAGTTCGCCGACCAGGCCAGCGACCACGACCCGCAGGTGGTCCGGTTCCGGCCGAGCGCGGGCAACGTGCTCCTGGACGGGATCAACGACCTGCTCGACTACCTCGAGCAGCTCTGCGGGAAGTAGTTCCCCTGCGGAAAGGGCCACTTCCGGGTGCATCGCCCGGGAGTGGCCCTTCTGCTGTGCACCCCTTCGGGTGACGACGAAACCGCGGAGCGTTGACGGCCGTCCTACGGTGGACAGGACCACAAGGGGAGGGGTGGCGTGGACGGGTATGCGGTGAAGGTCGACGAGCTGGGCAAGCTCATCGACGACCTCGGCACGGCGGCGGACAAGATGGCCGACGCCAACAAGAAGCTCGGCGGCGGTGGGGCGTTCGGCTCGCTCGGAACGGCGGAGCTGGGCAAAGCGGGGGTGGAGTTCGAAGAGGCGTGGAGCTTCGGCATCGGGCAGCTGGGCGAGACGGCTTCGGGGGTGACGGAGCGGCTTCGAGTGGCGAAGCAGAAGTACGAGCAGATCGAGGCCCAGTTCGGCGGTGAGCTGGGGAAGTTCGGCTCGGCGGTGCTCGGGGACGGGCCCCCGGATGGAGGCACGGGCGCGGTGCGGGGGAACCACCCGCTGATCGAGCGGCCGGCCGAGGGGCCGGTGGGTGGTGGCTATACCGGCGGGGTGCCGGGGATCGACAACTTGGCCGAGCGGACTGATCCGGGCGCGGACCTGGGCGAAGGGCCGGTCGGCGGCGGGTACACCGGCGGCGTGTCGGGCATCGATGAGCAGGCCGAGCCCCGGAACCCAGGTCAGGTGCCCGGCGGCGGCATCACCGACGTCCTGAACGGCCTCGACCGATGAGCGCCCGCGACTTCCCGGCCCTGGGCTTCGACCCGGCGCCCGGCGACCTCGACGGCATCACCGACCTGGCCGGCAAGTACCGCGCGGTGAGCGACGACCTGACCGAGGCCGACGACTCGCTCCGGGAGATCGTCCGGAAGCAGGGCATCTGGCAGGGCGAGGCGAGCGAGGCGTTCGCCCGGCGCATCGGCCCGCTGCCGGAGTACCTCGACGACGCGGCCAAGTCGATGAGCCGAGCCGCCGACGCGCTCGAACAGTGGGCTCAAAGCTTGGGCGACCTGCAGAAACGCGCGGCCGATCTGGAAGCGCGGGCAGCGGCGGCGGCCCAGGCGGCCGAGCAGGCGCGGGCGAACCCGGACCTCGCGCTGGCGAACCGGACGTTCCCGGACCAGCAGTCCCTCCAGATCGCCCAGCGCTTGCTGGACAACGCGGGTCAGCAGCTCCAGACCGCGGTCGACGGCTGCCAGAACATCCAGGACGCGGCGGAGCAGCTGCAGCAGGAGCACACGGACGCCGCCGGCCGGGTCGCCGAGCAGCTGCGGAAGGCGAAGGAGCTGGCGCCGGACGAACCGGACCTGCTCGACAAGCTGGCCGACGCCGTGGGCGGGGCATTTGCCGACTTGTCGAACACCCTCGCGGACGGCGTGGACGAGGCGTGGAACTTCGTCCAAGACCACGCCGAGGTGCTCTCCAAAGTCTCGGACGTGGTCGGTGACATCGGCAACGGGCTCGGCGTGCTGAGCGACGTGCTCCCGCCGCCGGCCGGTGAGCTCACGAGCCTCGTCGCCACTACTTTCGGCTTGGGTGCACTTGGTGGGCACGCTGTCGCCAAGGCAGCCGGAGCCGACGTGGCACCCGAGACCTTGATCTTCGACGCGGCGGGTGCGGTGACTTCGCTCGCCGGGATCAATCCCATGATGCCCGACAGCGTGCTCAAGGTCGCCACCTATGGTGCGCTGGCCGGCCAGCTGGGAGGCGAAGCGGCGCAGGGAGATGATTTCGAGAGCCCGTGGGACGACTTCAAAAACTACTGGGTTCCCAAGGACATGGGCCAGGCTGCGGCGGTCGTCGGCACGCTCGTCGCCGGGCCCGGACCGTGGGCCGTGGTCGCGGTGACCAACGCGGCCGATGCCGGGATGCAGGCCGACAACGCGCCGGACCGCCGGCGTGCGCGGGCGGAAGACGAGGTGTGGAACTGATGCCTCTGCAAATCGACCTGCCGCCCGGGTTCGCCGGCATGCCGGTGGGCAGCGACGACAAGCTCAACCGCGGGCACGCCTGGATGGTGGCCGAAAACCTGGCCTCCGGGACGAGCGTCGAACAGTTCGGCAGCTACCTGATGGCCCTGGTGCCGACCATGCAGGCCAACGGCATCCGCGTGTTCGGCAAGTTCGCCGTCGGCCCGCGGAAGGGTGACGTCGCCACCCTGACGCTCGGCGTGGCGCAGTGGCCGGACACCGCGCCCGGCAGCCGGGACGCCCTCGTCGCCGCGATGGCCGAGCAGTACCGCAGCCGCCACAAGCGCGCGGTGGTACAGCCGGTGCGGCTGCCGATCGGCCCGGCGATCGTCGCCATCAGCGGTGGTGAGTTCCACCTGCCCGACGGCGACGTTCGCGCGCAGATCACGGCCGAATACCAGATCCCGTTGCCGGACGGCCGGTCCGTGGTGATCCTGTCGGTGGTCGCGGAATCCGAGGACGCCTGGCCCGCCGTCGCCGAAGCGACGGCGAAGGTGGCCTGGAGCCTTCGGAACGGGGAGACCGCATGAACAACGCCCAGCTCATCGAGGAAATGCGCTGGCAGCTCAAGCAGATCGAAGACCGCAAGGCCGAGAACCAGCGCCTGCTCGCCGGAATCGCCGGCAGCGGCCACACGACCGTCGTCTCGCCGGATCGGAGCGTGACCGTGCTCGCCGGGCCCGGCGGGGTCGTCAGCGAGGTGCGGCTCGCGCCCGAAGCCATGCGGCTCGACGCCGTCACGCTCGGCCGGACCATCACCGCCGCCATCCGCGAGGCCGTCGCCGCCGGGGCGAAACCGAGCGTCCGGCAACCGCCGCCCCGGCAGGCAGCGCCGCCGCCACCGCGCAGGCAAGCCCCGGCGGACGACGACGGCCCCTACGACACCGTGTTCGACGTCTAGGCCGGCGGCGGCTGCTCGCCCCGCTTGGCCGCCGCCCGCTTGGCCCGCCAGCCCAGCCCCAGCACCGCCTGCACCAGCTCCTGGTAGCTCGGCTTGACCTCCTGGAGGTACCGCTCGAGGTAGGCCGCCCGCGCCGTCGGTACCGGGCGCGGCTCGTCGCCGGGGTCGAGCCAGGGCAGGCCCTGGATGTTGTGCAGCGCCATCTTCCACCAGCGCGTCGCGCGTTCGGCCGCCCTCGCCTCGCGCTCGGTCGCCGCTTCGATCGCGGTCTGCGCGGCCTCGATCTCCCCTTCCAGGGCCTCCGCGCGGGCCAGTTCCCACGCCCTCAGGTTCTCCGCCGAACCCCGCGAGAGGGCGATGATCTCCTTGTACCGCATGGCCGCGGTGGCGCCGTCGTCGGTCATCGGTCGTTCTCCGGACGCTGGAACGGGATGATCACTTCGGGTGCGCCGTGGGTGGTGCGGTCGAAGAACAACGCGCGGCCGGGCCGCGGCGACCAGTGCACGACCTGACCCGCCGCGAACGGCGACAGCTCGTTGCCCTGGACGTCCAGCGCCGCCCACGTGCCGATGTCGTCGGTGCCGGCGAAGCCCAGCGTGTCCTTCAGCCGGGCGACGCTGCGCCACCAGCCGATCGTGTGGATGCCGTGGCCCGGCCCTTGTTTCAGGACCACCCGCAGGTGGTCGAGCCCGCTCTTCAGCTGCCCCACCGCCTTGGTCTCCAACGCCGGCAGGGCCGCGTCGACCCCGTACAGCAGCAGCACCTTCGCGCCGCCGCGCATCGAGCCGGTCATCGACTCCAGGACGCCGGTCAGGTCGTCCACCAGCGAAGCCGCGTGGCCGTCCGCGCGCAGCCGCTCGGTCAGCTCCAGCGCGGCCGGGGCGCACGCCTCGATCGGGCAGCTCAGCACGAACTCGACTTCCCCCGGTTCGTACTGCCGCGACAGCGACCGCGCTGACGAGTCCATGATGGACAGTGCCTCGGCCGTCGCCGACCCGAGCACCGCGACGTTGCGGCCCGGTGCCCGCGGCAGGTCGACGCCGCACGCCGTCTCGGTGACGTCGATCGACTGGCCGAGCAGGGCGCGCGGCTTCGAGTTCGGCTTCAGGTCGAGGTACGCCGGGAACTGTTCCAGGACCGGCGAATGCGCGCCGTCGAACAGGCGTGGCCGCGGGAAGTGGCCCGCGTACTCCTCCCACAGCCGGTGCTGCAGCCGCACGAACACGTTCTTGCTGCTCGCGTCCGGGATGTGGGCCACCTGGTTGCCGTGCGCGACGCCGGAGTCGTGGTTGATCACCGCGTGCCACTTCGGCGCCGAGACCGCCGCGTTGTTCGTCTCGGCCAGCACGCGCCGCGCCTTCGGCATCGCGATCCGCAGCGTGCACTGCTCGAACACGGCCGGCTTGCCCCAGAACGCCTCGATGCCGGCGACGTCCTGGCTGGCCAGCACCAGGTGGATGCCCTGCGACCGGCCGCGCCGCGCGATGTCCTCCAGCAGCTGCGTGGCCGCGGCGGTCACCTGGTCGCGGCCGGCGAACAGGTACTGGAACTCGTCGATCACCGCGACGATCCGCGGCCAGTGCCCGCCCGGATCGGCCTCGCGGAGGTCGGCGAGGTTGGTGACCTCGTGTTCCTTCGCGGCCGCGGACCGGCGGCGCAGTTCGTCGGCCAGGAACCGCAGCAGCGCCAGGCCGAACTCGCGGTCGGTGTTGACGTTGACGCCGACGAGCCGTGCGTGCGGCAGCCAGCTCGCGTCCTTGCGGCCCGGTGCCAGCCCGGCGAACGAGACACCTTCCTTGAAGTCCAGCAGGTACAGCGCCAGCTCTTCCGGGGTGTACCGCGCCGCGAGGCCGCCGAGCAGCGCGTAGAGGAAGTTCGTCTTGCCCGAACCGGACGGGCCGCCGATCAGCGCGTGCGGGCTCGCGTCGCCGATCACGACTTCGATCGGCTCGCCTTCGAAGAACCCCACCGGAGCCCGGAGTTCCCGGGCCGAGTTCTCCTGGCCCAGCTCCGCCGGCAGGAGGTCGTCGAACGACCGCGGCCCGCCCTGTTTGGCGATCAGTGCCTTGGCGATCTTGTCGACGGCGCGGATCACCTGCGCGGACGGCATCGCGGGATCGAGGTCGACGACCAGGTCGGTGCCGGTCATGCTGCTGATCGCGTGCTTGTCGTCGAGCAGGCTGAGCGTTTCGACGGGCGCGCTCACCGCGGTCGGCACGTCGACCATGATCAGGCAGATGCCGGCGGCCAGCGCGCCGCTCGCGACGCGCTTGAGGTCGCGGGCGCGTTCGGGCTCGAGCGTTTCGCCGTTGCCGTAGAGCACGACGACGCGGAACGGCTCGCCCCGCTGCTGGGTCGCCTTGCGGATCTCACGCAGCGACGTGTACCCGGCGGCCATGCCGGTGGAGTGGATCCGGCGGATGTGCCCGGCCAGCTCGTCGAGGAGGTCCTCCAGCCGGCCGGGGTCGTACAGCGAGAGCGCGCTGGTGTGGCTGAGCGGGTAGAGGTCGGGCAGGATCGCGGTCAGCTGCCCGATGTCCCACAGGTGCACGCGCACGGCGCCCGGCTCGAACGTCGAGAGCACGCGGATCAGCAGGTTCTGCACGATGCCGTCGATCGCGGACCGGGTCTTGGGTGCGGACGTGATCGCCAGGTGCGACTCGTCGAGCAACGGGACGGCGACGTCGAACGTGCGGGTGGCGTCGCCGCCGGCGGCCGTGGTGGAGCCGACGCGCCACAGCCCCGGCGACGTCAGGCCGGGGTTGTGCCCGACCGTGCCGAGCCAGTCACCCGGTGGCAGCCCGGCCGGGCCGGGTGCGTTCTGCGCGACCAGGTCCCGCAGCGTGGCGGGACCTTGGCTCCAGTCGGTGTAGAAAGCGCTTCGCACACTGCCGAGCGCGGCGAACACCTCGTGGGCGGCGGGGTGGCGGGACCATTCGTTCTGCTGCTCGGCACTGGCGTGGTTCATGCCGACCTTGACGATCTCCTGCTCCAGCTGGAGTTTGGCGAGATCGGCCTCCGCGGCTTGGCGCGCTCCGGCCGCCGCACCCAGTACCAGGCCGATCTGGTGGCGGACCCGGTCGAGTGCGGTTTCGACGCGGTTGCGTTGCTCGGCTGACTTGTTGGCCATCGGCGTCCCCAAGAAAGGTGTCCCCTAGAAGGATTACAGGCGCGACCGGTATCCGCTCACCAGATCCTCGGCGGCGTTGAGCCGGACGAGGAGCTGGTCCAGCCCCTCGCCGGCCTGTGCGTACTGCGAAGGAAGCCAGGGATCGGCCTTGGCCTGGGCGTCCACGAGAGCTTGCCGGGCTTCTCCGAGCAGGCTTGTGGCCCGTTCGGAGTGGGCGCGCGCGTCGGCGAGCCCGGTCACGGCAGCGGTGAGCAGCTGGTGGAGTTCGGCGAGCGTCATCCGGCTAGAGACGCGCCGAGTAGGAGTCGGCGGAGGAAATGCTTGCTTGGACGGTGCTCTGCAAGCCGTTGATGCCTTGCAGGGCCTCCGCCAGCAGTCCGTGTGCCTGGCTCACTTCGTGCTGGCTGCTCCCTTGCGTCGCCTGTGCGAGCGACTGCTGGGCTTCTTCGAGAGACTGCGCTGCCTGCTGCAGGGCGGCGATGCTCGCGGACGCCTTCTCGTTGGCGAGCGCGATGCCAGCGCGGATCTCTTCGACTCCGGCCATCGGGCCTCTACTCCTCGAAATCTGGTGTCGTACGGGGACGGATTCCATTGAAACAGATCCAGCGACTCAGCGTGATCATCAGACTTTGTCGAGTGATCGCGGGCCCGCAATCAGCAAGGCCCCGGACGTGGGAACATCCGGGGCCGGGCCGATCACCGTCTGTGCGGGGGTTGTCCCGTCACCAATACCGCACGCTGAAGTCGCTGGCCCGCGCTACCCCAGGTCAGAGCGCTTTTCGTGCCACTGCTGGCCTTTCTCGACAGGGGCGGGCGAGGTGGGGCTGAGACTAGCGCGACCGGAGTAACGCCGTTCGATCAGCCCTATTCGTGACTCCCCGTACAGGCGCAGAATTCCGCAGTACCGAAGGCATTTCACGTTCCCGGCGGCCGAAAGGACCAGGCGAACCTGTCCCGGACATACCGAGGGTGGGTCGCTCGAGCCGTAGCGGGCGCCGGGGACAAAGGAGACGAAGACGACAACGCCGGGGGCCTTCGCGCTTCGGCCATCGCCCCAGCTGGGCTTCGGGAAGTTCCTCTGTGCACTCGGCGGCGAACGTCTGCAGGGTCGCTCCGTTCAGGAGGGACAGGCCCGAGGCGGCATGGGGTCTCACTTTCCATCACGCTGGTGGGTGGTGCGTCTCGCCGCCACGTGCCGCGCCCGAAGTCGACCGGGACGGGGTGCACACCCGGAGAGTCAGGCGGGCTCTTCTTCCGACAGCGCGCGGCTGCTGATCGCCTCGGTGATGGCGTTCGCCGTCTCGACGAAGGACTCCGCCTGCTGCTCCGACAGATTCCGGGCGGAGGTCTCCTCCAGGGCCTGCCACAGGGCCGCGATGGGCTCGCGCATCGCCCGGCCCTTCTCGGTGAGGTGGACCACCATTGCGCGCCGGTCATGTGCGGCCGGCTCACGGATGACCAGGCCGGCGTCCTGCATGCGGCGTAGTGCCTTGGAGATGGTGGAGTGGTCCAAGCCGAGGCACTCGAGCAGCTCGGACTGGGACTGGCCGTCCCGGTCGAGAAGGTGCATCAGCAGCAGTTCCTGTCCGGGATACAGGTCCATCTCGCGCAGCAGGGTGGCGGCGTAGGCACGGTGGGCGCGGGCGAGCTGGAAGATCGCGTAGCTCATCGGTCCTGCGCCGGCCGTGGTGGGGATGCGGGGTTCGGGGGTGGGCATGGTTCGGTTCCTCTGCCGGTGTGGGCGGCCACTCCGCCGTCGTAGAAACTGCCGGGTCGGTCCGTCGATGTGGCGGTGACCGGCCGGTCACCGTCCAGGCGTGCTCAGTCGACGGTCAGGACGAGCTTGCCGCGCACGTGCCCGGCGTCGCTGGCCTGCTGGGCCGTGGCGGCCTGGTCGAGCGGATAGGCGGTGACGGTGGTGACGAGCTTGCCGGCCGCGGCGTCCTGGGCCAGGGCGGCCAAGCGGACGGTCGAGCGTTCCTCGGACCCCTGGGAAAAGGTGATGCCCAGCTGCCGTGCACCGAAGTCGGCGATGGTGACGATGCGCTCGGTGCCACCCCGCAGGGTGATGGAGTCCTCCAGGGCTCCCTTCCCGGCCAGGTCGAACACCGCGTCCACGCCGTCGGGGGCCAGCGCTCGCACCCGCTTGACCAGGCCCTCGCCGTACACGGTCGCGGTGGCGCCGAGCGAGGTGAGGTAGTCCTGGTTGGAGGGGCCCGCGGTGGCAATCACGCGTGCTCCACGGGCCGTGGCGAGCTGGACTGCCACCGTGCCGACCGCTCCGGCCGCGCCGTGCATCAGCACGGTCTCCCCGGCGGCGATCCCCAGCAGGTTCAGAACCCGCTCGGCCGTCTCCCCGGCCACCGGCAACGCGACCGCGTGCTGCCAGTCCAGGTCGGCGGGCTTGGCGGCCACAGTGGTGGCCAGGGCGTACTGGGCGTACGAGCCGGTGTCCGACCAGCCCAGCACCTCATCGCCGACCTGCACGTCGCTCACGCCCTCACCCAGGGCGTCCACCACGCCGGCGAGCTCGCCACCGGGGACGGCGGGGAAGGTCGTCGGGCGGACGGCCTCCAGCTTTCCGGCGCGAATCTTGCCGTCCAGGGCGTTCAGCCCGGCGGCCTTCACACGGACCCGGACCTGGCCGGGGCCGGGCTGCGGGACCTCGATGTCCGCCTCGTGCAGCACGTCCGGGCCGCCGAACCGGTCGAAAACGATCACCTTCATGAGCACTCCATTCGCTGTGGCCACCAAAGCGTGGCTGGCCACATAACCGCCCGTACCACGGTTATGTGGCCAGCCAAGTATTCGCGGAAGCCGGGGCCCTCGGCTCCGCTTCGGGTGCGGCGACCGACGGGCGCCACCGTCTACCGCAGCGAGGCCCGCAGTGCGCCGATGGCGGCGTTGCGCAGATCGTCAGAGTGGGCAGACGTGGGGACTCAACCTAGTTGGAGCCGGTTTCGTGCAGGTAAATATGGCGTTCGTCGACGCTCAGGGGCCGGGTGGCGCGTGTGTCCGCGATCGCGCGAACGTGGTCGATCGGTCCGCACGCTTCACACCGGGTCAGCCGGATGGTGCCGTCTCCGTGGGCGGTGATGAGGGTTCCGTCGGGGCCGAATTCGGCCTCTTCGACGAAGGCGCCGTGGCCGCGCATCGAGAGGAGTTCTTCTCCGGTGGTGGTGTCCCACACTCGCTCGCTGCTGTCGTGTCCGGTGCTGACGATCTGCCGGCCGTCGGTACGGAATGCCAGGCTCCATACCGGTCCTCGGTGTCCGCGAAGGATTCGGGGCTGTTCTTTTCCGTTGGTGTTCCAGATTCGGATGTTGCCGTCGTCGCTGCCGGTGGCGATCGTCCGGCCGTCAGGCGAGTACGTGACGGTCCAGACCAGGCCTGGGCTCCCGCGCAGGACGACGGGCTCTCCGCGGCCGTCGGCGCTCCAGACTCGCACGGTCGTGTCTTGGCTCGTGCTGGCGACCTGCCTGCCGTCAGGGCTGAACGCGATGCCCCTGATGGACGCTTCGTGCCCCTTGAGCACAACCGGTGCGTCCGCACCATCGATGTCCCAGATCCGCACGGTCTCGTCGGCGCCGCCGCTGGCCACACGTCGGCCATCGGGGCTGACCGCCACGCTCCAGACGATCTTCGTGTGACCGTCCAGCGCGGCGACGAGGGCACCGCTGTCGGTGTCCCAGACACGTACGGTTCGATCGCGTGAGGCACTGGCCACCCGGCGGCCGTCCGCGCTCAACGCCACCGAGAGGACCTCGTCGCGATGGCCTCTCAACACCAACGGGTCCTGCCGGATCTTGGGCTGCCATACACGGACTGTGTGGTCGGCGCCGCCGCTGGCGATGGTGTTCCCGTCGGCGCTGACCGCCACGCTCCACGCGGCTCCGCTGTGACCGTCGAGCACCTGAGGGTTGCCGGGATAGGCGGGATCCCAGAGTCGCAGGGTGCCGTCACCGCTGCCGCTGAGCAACCGCCGGCCGTCCGGGCTGAAGGCAACGCTCCACACCGGCCCGTGGTGACCATGGAGCAGCACGGGATCTTCTCCGTCGCCCTTGGTCGCGTTCCACACTCGGATGGTGTCGCTTCCGCTGTGTCCGCTGGCGACCCTTCTTCCGTCGGGGCTGAAGGCCACACTCTCGACGGTTCCGTCGTCGGCGCGGAGGACTAGCGGCGGCTCACTTCCGGTCAGGGGCCAAATCCGGACTGTTCGATCGGCGCTCGCGCTGGCCAACAGGCGCCCGTCCGGGCTGTAGGCAACGTTCCAGACGGTGTCCTCGTGGCCACTCAACACCTCGGGTGGGGCGGTCGTGGCCAGGTTCCAGACGATGACCGGTCCGTCGCCGGCGGCGGCGAGATGGACGCCATCCGGGCTGAAGGCCACCGCCCGGGCGGGGCCTCCGCCGAGGGGCAGTGCGCGGACAGGTTGTGTGCTCCCGCTCGTCCGGTCCCAGACCCGGACGGTGCCGTCGTTTCCGGCGCCGGCCACCAGCCTTCCGTCACGGCTGAACGCGACGGCGGACACCTCTCCGCCATGGCCGCGCAGCACGAGCGGCGGCCCATCGGTGGTCAGGTCCCATACGGTCACGAGACCATCGACCCCGCTGGCGGCGAGATAGCGACCGTCCGCGCTGAACGCCGGGATCCTGACGTAGCCCTTGTGATCACGCAGTACGCGAGGTTCCCCGGCGAACTCGTCCGAGTCACGCATGGTCCAGACCCGAACCGTGCCGTCAGCGCCGCTACTGGCCACTCGCCGGCCATCCGGGCTGTAACCGACCCCGAAGACCTGCTGCTGCCCCGAGACGACACTCGCTCGCATCCGCGAGTCGACCACGGCTTGGCGGAGTACGGCGGCGGCCTCAGGGGTCGGTTTGGTGTCATAGGCCGCCCCGGCCAGCAGCACGGCCAATTCTTGATCGACCTGCAGCTGGTCGCGCGCGTTGGCCACCAACTGGTGCGACAGGGCACGCTCCCGCTCGTCGTCGGCCAGATTCGCCTGCCGGAAGGCCAGGACCGCGATCAGGCTCATCACGGTCACCCCGATGGCCAGGCTGATCACGGCCAGCCGCGTGCGTCGTCGGCGCGACCGCGTCTCTCGGGCTTGCCGTTCCCGGCTGGCGGCCAGGAAATCGTTCTCGAGTGAGTTGAGCTGCTCGGTGGGCCGGCCGTCCCATGCTGCCAGCCGCGCACCCCGGTACAACGTGTCGGGATCACGGCTGTGTGCGGACCAGATCCTGCTGTCTTCGGTGAGTTGGCGATTCCGGCGCAGCGCTTCCCGGTCCGCGGCCAACCAGTGGCGAAGGCGTGGCCACGCGTCGATCAACGTCTCGTGCGCGATCTCGACGGTGGTCCCGCCCAGCACGATCAGCCGGGCACCGGCGAGCCCGTGGAGAATCTCGTCGCTGCTCGGGAAGTCCAGTTCGGCTCGGTCTACCCGCCGCCGGGTGTCCTTCACACCTTCTTCCCCCAGAGTGACCAAGCGGACCATGATTTCGCGAACGGAGTTCTGCTGCTCGACCGTGAGCGCCTGGTACCAGGCCTCGGCTGTTTGCGAGATGGCCCCGGAGACACCACCTGCCGCGTCGTAGCCGTCAGCCGTGAGAACAGAGCCGCGTCGCTGCCGCCACGTCTCGAGCAAGGCATGGGACACCAGTGGCAACGCACCCGGTTGTCCGGCCGCCTCGGCCATGATCCTGGTGACCAGCGCTCGTTCCACGCTCGACCCGACCCGGCGTGCCGGTTCGGTGATGACCTCCCGCAGCTCGTCATCGCTCAACGGCTCGACCGGCACACTGGCGCTCGCCAGCAGCGGCGCCAACCCCCGCAGTTCTATGCAGTGCGCGTAGAAATCGGCACGGACCCCGATCACGACCCGCGTCCTCGCATCCGGCCGACGAGCGTGTTCCGCGAGCGCGGCACCGAACCGGATCCGTTCTTCCTCATCCGCGCAGAGCGTGAACAATTCCTCGAACTGGTCGACAACCAGCAGAACGTCTCGTCCCTGCGGCACGTGCGCCAACGCAATTCGCAGATTCTCCATGGGAAAGTAGCCGGGGGTGAAAAGCGCCGGGAAGAAGCAAACCCCCTCGATCGGATGACCGCCGTCTTCATGCTCGGCACATTGCCGTCGGTCATTGCCGAGTGCCCGGATCAGGCCGGCGCTCAGTATTGACGACTTGCCACTGCCCGAGACGCCGAACAGTGCCACGAAACGATTATCGCGGCAGCTGGACACCAACTGGGCCACTGTCCTCTGGCGCCCGAAGAAGAGAAAGGAATCATCGACACCGTACGCCGTCAGTCCTCGATACGGCGACTTGTCACTCCGTCCGCCCTGGTCGGCGAACGTACCCTGGTGCGAGCGGGCGTTCTCGGCCGCGGCATGCCGCCAGCGTCGCTCCCACTCGGCGGTGTCACCGCCACAGGCCTGCACGAAGGCAAACGTCACAGCCAGGGTGGGCAGCTGCCGGCCACCCGCCGCGTTCGCCAACGAAGCCGCGGAGTAACCAGCCCGCCCGGCCAACTCCCGGTATCCCGGGTTGCCCACCTGGCGCCGCAACTCCCGCAGGCCCGCAGCCAGCTCTTCCACCGGGCCGGCAGCTGGATCCAAAGGGCGTTCAGGGCGCGGCACCCTCTCTCCCCTCAGAGGTGTACACAGCCGACTACTGCTAAGGCATCGTCGGCTATTGTGCGCCCGTTACTCCCTCCCGCACTGGTTGGACGTCGTTGTGCGCCGTGCTGCGCCCGCACCTCGTCCCGCCTGACCTCGCTGAGCCGGAGCGCTACCGGTCAGCCGCCGCGCGCCGCCGGGTCGAGCAGGACGCCGGCGCCCTGACCCGGGGTTGTGTTCCAGCGCCGGATCTGCGCCGCCAACTCGGTCACCCGCCGGTCCTGCGGCGGCAGCGCGATCTCGAAGTGCCCCTCGTCCGGGGTCGCGAAGTCGCCGCCCCAGGCGACGACGCCGCAGCACTCGGCGAGGATATCGCGTACCACCGCCAGCTGAGCCGGGTAGAACTGGTCCTTGACACCGGGGCGGTAGTGCTCCGGCAGAACGTCGATCGCCGAGCCGGAGGCGTGGTTGAGCTGGTGCCCTTCGAGGCCGCCGGCCGTGCGGAAGCCGACCACGTCGCCGTCGCCGAGGTCGGCGACCTCGTAGTGGAACCGGCGCACGACGTGCACCAGGATCGCGTCGGCGTCCCCGACAGCGACCGCGATCCGTTTTGCGGCCCCGCTCACCGGCCGGGTCCAGACCGAGCCGCCGGCGTCGGCGGCGACGTTCACCGCCCAGCCGTTCGGGGAGCTCGAGCCGGTGAACGCGAGGGTGCGGGGGCCGACCACCGGCGGGCGCGCAGCGGCGGACGCCAGGGGTCCGGGCAGGTTGGCCAGGACGGCGGCCGCGGCGACGCCTTTGAGAACGGTACGTCGAGTCGGTGTCATGACGGGCTCCTCACGCTCAGCTGCGCGCGATCGCGGCGTACTTCTCGAAGATCCGGTAGACGCCGAGCTTCACGAAGCTGTGCGCGTCCGCTGTCGAGGTCGTTCCCTGGTAGCGCCGGAGGACGAGGCGGGAATTGAGTTCGCTGTAGTCCAGGGACGGACGCGGGATGGTCTGGGGGGCGGATTGGTCTTCCAGTGCGACATCATTGGCGTGGTAGATCAGCACGTGAGCCGCCGTGGCGATGTTGAAGCCGTTGTCGACGTGGAGTCTCTTCCAGATTTCCCAAATGTGCTCGTCATTGGTGACGTCCCGCCACTCGGCCCTGATGTCGCCCACTTGGTTGCAGTAATTGCGCGCACGGATCGCCGATTCGGCGAAGATTTGACCGAGCCCGGTGCTGCAGTCGCGTTTGATCCACTTGTTGGTCGGGTCGATGTCAGTGAACGTGTGGTAGACGATCACCCCGTCGTCGGCGAGCGGGTCGTCCTGACCGAACTTCCGGATCTCCCAGAAGATCGGCACCATGATCAGCGCTTTGCGGACCCGCAGATTGCGAGCCAATTCGGTGAAGAGCGCGTCGTAGGCCCACATCTGATTGAACGCCTCGGTCGTGGAGTAGATCTGACCGATGTTCTCCCAGAAGTTCCCGCCTCGTTCCGGAATGCCCACTGACGTCAAATACTGTTGGAGCTCGGCGAGCAACGTGCCTTTCTGGGATGCGGTGAACATCTCGTCGAGGTCGTCGGCCTCCGGTGCGGGGTCGAAAACGACTTGGCCCGGATCGCCGCCGGAGACGATGTTGTTGTCGACGTCGATCCAGCCGTCACCGGACCCGAGGGCGATCGTGGCGATCTGGTCGAACACCCAATCCTCCGGCAGGGTGTAGCCGAGGTTGCCCGAGTACCCGGTGGACATGTCGGAGACGAAGCTTCCCGAGGTGTACCCGGCCTTGAAGACGCGCGAGCAGACGTTGCGCGGACCGTAGACGCCGACGACGTACTGCGGGGCGTACTCGAACATCGTGGTGTAGACGCCGCGGAAGTAGGGCAGGACCAGCGAGGTGATCTCGTGGTCGAGAGCGTCGAAATCGACGGCGAAGTAGATCCGGGTACCGGGGCGGAAGCCGTAGTACTTGGCCCGCCCGATGGCCGCCAGGGCGTCCGTGACCCCCTGGTCGAAGCGGAAGTAGCCGGCCGAGTCGCCGTAGGTCTGGTAGATCGGGAACAGGCGCAGGCCGTTGGCCGGGATGGTGTCGAGTTCTTCGAACTTGATGTTCTTGTCCAGATCGGTGTTCGGCACGTTCGACAGGTAGCGGCCCACGATCTCGTAGCCGTTCGCGCGCAGGGTCCGCGCCCGGGCCGGCGTGATCGTCTTGACGCAGTCGACGGCCTTGCCCCGCCGGGTCGGGTCGCCGGTGGAGACCAGCAGGGAGGCCCAGGTCTGGTAGTCGCCCGAACCGTTGACCGGCAGCCGCACGAATGACTGGAAGTCGCGCACCTCTGCGGAAAGAGCGGCGCTGAAGTCGCCGCTGAACTGCACGCCCGCGCGGCGGTTGCAGATCATCGCGGCGGTGAACAGCTCCACCCACCGCCCGGACGAGCCGACCGAGAGCGGGTTGGCCCGCAGTGCCCCCTGCGTGGCTGGGCCGAAGACGCCGTTGGCCTGGGAATCGCTCAGGCCCGCCTGGAACTGGATGGCGAGCATCAGCGCCTTCTGCACCTCCCGGGAGAAGTTGCCGTCGCACGGGATGATGAAGAAGTTCTGGCGGTGCACGTAGGTGGCGTTCAGCCAGCGCTGCACGGTGCGCACGGCGGGGGTGCCGTTGCCGATGAAGACGTAGGCGTCCATCGTCAGCAGCGCCTTGAACACCTTCGGTTCGATCGCAGGCCCCCACAGCGCCTCGTCCACACCGGCGTCCAGTTTCAAGGCCGTCACCGAACTGCGGACGCTCGCGCTGTAGTGGCCCAGCGGAAGCCCGTAGTCGAGCCATTCACCACCGGGGTAGCCCTTGCACCACAGGGCGGCCTGGATGATGCGGATGATGCCGATCGGAACGCTCACGGTGTCGTCGATTTTCGGGTACGACGTCGTGAGCTGCGCCATCGTGCTGACGCCGAAGTTGTTGGACAGCTCGTTGGGGTAGAACCCCAGCTCGTGCTGCAAGCAGCGGGTCAGTGCGTACATCGTCGCCCAGCCGGTCTGGCCGTCCTCGTCCACGTGCGGGATGTTCTGCACGCCGCCGTACTGGGTGTTGACGAAGCGCTGGGCCTGGCGGACCATCTCGTCGGCCATGGCGCGCCCTACCAGCGGGGGCCGCAGGCCCAGTCGTGCCCGGAGCCGGTCAGCACCCGGTCGATGCACGCGGAGTACGTGAGCGAGCCGCTGTCATACAGCATCGCCGTCCAGGTCCGGTTGCCGGAGAGCTGCCCGCCGCTGTTGTAGACGAAGCTGCGTTGCGTGCCGTTGGCGTTGTACCCGAACCCGCCTCCGCGCACGTAGCAGCACGAGCGCGTCCACGCCGTCTGGCACAGGCCGCTGAAACGCAGCTCGAAGGTCTTTCCGGCGGCAGGGGTCTGGCTGTAGACCGTGTACGTGTAGTCGCCGCTGGCGCAGGTGGCGCCGTTGAAGACGTAGCTGTTCGGGTCCTTGCCGTCGCAGGCGTAGCCGCAACCGCCGTCCAGCGCCCGGAGGGCGACGACCGCCTGCTTGTCGGCGATCTTTTCGACCGTCCCGTCGGCGTGCACGATCGTGCGGTGCGGCAGTTTCATCTCGCCGATCGCGGTCGCCTCGCCGGATGCCGGCGGGGTGAGCACGGACCCGGTGGACGCGGCGGCGGCCCGGCCGTTCAGGGCCGCGGCCACGAGCGCGGCGACGACAAAGGAAAACCTTCCTCGACGGGCTACCTTGCGCATCGTTCCTCCCAGAGCTGCGGTGAGAAGACCCGGCCGAGGCCGGTGGCGACGCCGCCGGTGCGGGGTCGGCTCCCAGTGAAGCCAACGCCGGGGTTGTTCAGTAGCCCTCCGACGGGGTAAACAACGCCTGGTCAGGCCGCAGTACCGCCATGGCCGCGAGGTACCAGCACGTGACCGACCGCATCCGCCGGGGCGTGGCCGGCCGGGTCGACGGGCTGCTGTGGGCACCGCCGGAGGACGCGACGGACGACGGCGAAGGCACGCCAGAGGTGGCCTGGCCAGGGCCAAATGAGACCAGAACTGAGGCCAAGACGGAAAACGCCGGGTGTCCCGAACTGGGGCACCCGGCGTTTTGCCTGGTTACTGCGGCGGAGGATACAGGATTCGAACCTGCGAGGGCGTGAACCCAACACGCTTTCCAAGTCTGCACACGTGCGTACGTGGTGGGTCAGAGAGGTGAATGCCCAGGTCAGAACCCTTCTCGAGTTGTCGGCGAACCCCGCTGTACCGGGGCGAATGAGACTAGGATTGAGACTGCAGAAGGAGGGGGGTGCGCACTCGTGGCACGTGCGAGGACTCGCCGGCGAGTGAAGGTGGGCTCGCGGGAGGTCGACCGGCAGGGCTCTTGGCTGACACAAGGTCACGAGCAGATTACTTGTGACTTACATCACTGTTCAGTTGCGCGGGATGATTGACACTTAGAGGCGGCTGTGTAGCTAGCGAGAGGATGTCGCATGGGAAGTGCGGACGCCCGGGCGAAGCTCGCTGAGGCGTATGCGACAGGCGAAGAGCCTCGGTACGTCTCCGTCAGCGAGCAGGGTGAGTTCTGGGCGATCGGCGACGTCCTGGTGATAGTGCCACCAATCCCGCCAGGTGCGGAACCTCAACTTGAGTACGCCCTGCGGCTTCGTAGAGATGCGATGCTTTCGGGCTCGTGTGAAGGTTGCGGCGCGGTCGCGGATGTCATCGCGTCCGGCGGCAAGGATCTACACAAATTCGTCTTTGATCATAGGGCTACATGTCCGGCGGCAGACGAGAACATCGCTCCGCTCGTTGATAGATACAACGACTCCGTAAAAGGTAAGTCACTCGAAGATTTGTTCATGGCGGCGGTTGTCCGGACTCGTGAATCTATGGCTATAACGATGGCAGGGATGCCTAAAGTTGAAGACGAGGAGTTCCTTGCTTGGGGAAATCGCCTGCTAGATGCAGAATTGAGCAAAGGTGACCGCTGTGGGCACCTTATCACTAGACCCAATCAAACCTGGTTCCTCCTTCTGGGTAGCGGTCATTGGCTATGCAATGAGTGTCAAATGCGATTGGAGATGAGGATTAAGTCCGGCGCCTGGAGACTTCCATACATCGAAGACAATTCCTGCGATGTATGCCGACGGCTAGTCTCAAAACTTAACCCCTTATTGGTCCGGATTGACACCTTCATCATGACAGGCGGATCCTGCGATAGATGTCACGACAAGTTTTATCCTGGCGACAAGCAGTAGGAGGTGGTTGTAGAGGTGTCTACAAATGTGGACAATATCGATGAGTCAACCCTGTCGGAAGCTCAGGAGATCCTCGGCACGAAGAACAAAAAAGATACTGTCAATGCGGCATTGCGTGAAGTTGTGCGTAAGAGGGTGATGGACGAGTTCCTGCAATTCATGGGCAATCAGGATATCGAGGAGTTGGATAGGTCGCAGGCAGAGGCGTGGCGTGACTGACGAGAGATATATGATCGACAATAGTGCAATGAATCGGATTAAGTTACCGGAGGTTGCCGCTGTCCTTGTGCCGTTGCTCAATGCAAGGCAATTGTGTACCTGTGGGGCAATCGAGGTTGAGGCTCTCTACTCGGCCAAAAACTCTAGTGACTATGAGAAGCTGCGTCTGCAGCGAGCGACGATTCTTGAGTACGTCGACTCAACGGAAGAAGACTGGCAAGCGGCGCTTCGAATCCAAGCAGCTCTTGCCAGTAAGAGTCAGCATAGGGGGCCCAAGGTTCCTGATCTCATAATATCGGCTGTTGCGAAGAATAACCATCTGACAGTCATGCACTACGATTCCGATTTCGAGCGGATCTCAGAGTTTTCCGACGTGAAATCATGTTGGGTTGTCCCGCTGGGATCTCTAGCTAAATGATGAACGACCTGTGGTCGATATCGATCGCTTTAATCAGCGTTGGGTGAACTTCGCGTATGTCACCAATGACCCATCGAGTGCTGGACGGATTTTGAACGGAGCTATTGAGTGCCCGCTGACCTGGGATGATGCCGTCGAAGCAAGCCTCGGGGGGGTGCGGGGATGGCTATGCGAGACACAACCTAACGACGATGCTGGTCCGCGCAATCCGTAGGGGTCCGATCTAATCAAGATCGGCGTAGCGGGCCGCAGACCTTAGGATGATCTCCGTGTTATTCCAGCCAGTCTGATCAACCTCAGATCCCGCTGCGATGCGGCCGGAGATTATCTCTAGGCTAAGCCAGTAGAGGTATGTGTACCAAAATACGATGCCGGTCGGCGTCTTATGTGTAGGCTCGTCCTTGAAGTACTTGTCATTGTCGTCAATCCAGGCCTTATAGAACCTTGTAATTTGATCGTAATTATTTTCGATGTATCGCAGTAGATCCTCGACCGTTTTCAGCTTCATGCTGCGAAGACAGTTGACTGTCATGCCAACGTATTCCATTGATAGGTATGACGGATTGTTGCCGCCGTATGCGACGATCATGTTCTCCAGCTCGTTGATTACGAGATTTGATTTCAGTAGTTCGACGAGGGTGTCTTGATTAATAGACAAATCTTGCGGGCTAGTATTAATCGTTTTCTTCACTTCGGTCTGGTATGCGACAATCTCGTCTCGAAGGGATCGAAACTCGACGTCTGCCGACTCAAGGAGTCCTGCGACCCGCGAGAACCGTCGACGCAAGTTTTGGGGAATTCCTCCACTGATCTTATACCCGAGATCATGCTCGATTTCTGCCCAAGCATGCTGGAGTACTGACCTAATCTGAACTTCGAATTTCTTACCGCTGAACCTCTCGTACTCGATGAGATGTTCTCGCTTGCTACCTAAGGTTAGAATGAAGTGGACCGACAGGTAGCCGAATCTGTCGGAGTCGAGATTCGCGCGTTTGTCGATGGAGTTACCTTCGTCTACCTCAAATTCCTCTCGGAGGAGTTCTGAGACCTTGTCAACGTCGTCGTCAAAATATGTGACTATGCGAATTCCAAGGAGGTCGGTTAAGGCGTTGAAATCTGGATATCGGTTAGGGCGTGAAGCGATCTTCTTATGTGCGCTCTGAAGTTCTTTCACTCGATATGTAACGGTGTGATATTGGATTTCGCTGGCAGCGAGTGCGGCAGAGATCAGATTGACTAAGACGTTGCCCATGGCAGCCAAATTCGAGATGCTTTGATCATAGTCATCTCGTCGAGAAGTTTGTTCTTGCTTGTGAAGGTTGCCGGAATTGCTGTTTGACACTTTTGGTCTCCTGATTATCGTGTTGCGAGAAGCTGTTCCCTGAAGCGCCAAGAGCGCTCAAGAATGCACGCGCCTGGAGACGCCATCGGCTCTTGGTTCAGTAGTCTCTGCACATTTTCTTCAGTAAAAGGGATTCCCTCGGAGACTGAAGAGGAATCAGAGGCAGTTACCAAGACGCCCTCGGCGTTTACGTCGACGGAATCACCGAATAGGTCGTCAAACACGTCATCGTCCATTATGACCACCGTCAGCACGGTGGCCGTGAGGGTGAGCGTGTCTAGCCCGATGCCGAGGCAGTAGGCGGTCACGCGGTCCGTCTCGCGCGCGGCCTGGAGATCGCGGTACAGTGACCAGTTCTCGTAGTCGAGCGGCTCGCCCTGGCTGCCGTCGCGTTCAGGCTCTCCGAGAATCTCCTCGGAGTACTCCCGGACCATGCTGCGCCAGAGGTCAAAGTCGTTCTCCTTGTCCCAGGCTGCCACTGAAGACGGCTGGAACTCGCCGGCCGGGATAAGGCCGTAGATGCCCGCGGCCGTCGCGACCTTGGCCGGGTCGCGCCAGTGCAGGAGGAACGTCGCCTTGCCGGTGTCGCGCTGGCGACGGAGCGTCAGTGTCTCGATCGCGGGCATGACCGGCCGCCGCTCCAGGTCGAACGGGTCGCCGATCAGGCCCCGCAGCGGAAGTTCCGCCCAGTCCGCGCGGGGGACCTTCCGGTTCGGGAACTGCGCGACGGCCAGCTCGTGCGCGATGGCCTCGGACAAGTCGAGCTTGTCGAAGTACGTCGCCAGGCCGAACGTCATTCGCTCGTTCGACGGCGACAGGTCGACGTCCAGCAGTCGGTAGCTCGTGCGGTTCTCGAACAGCGACGGCGGGTCCAGGTACTTGATCGCCGACGTGTACCGCTCGAAACGCCGGCCGGGCGCGCGGAGCGGCAAGGCCTTGTCTGCCTCGGGTTCGGTGCCGGTGACCGTGATCGGGACCCGGTGGTCCGACCACTCAAGCTTGATGTCTTCCAGGCGCAGTGGTGCCGGCGGCATCCACTCCCGCCGGGCGATCAGCGGAGCTTTGCCGATGCGCGCCTCCGGCCGGTAGAGCGACGCGGCCGCCTCGGCGAGCTCGCGGCGGCGACTGTTGAGCTCGCGCCGCATCCGGCGCCACTCTTCCTGGCTCACCGCGACCGGGTCCACTTCGTTGACCAGCGCAGATGTCGACGGGGGAGCGACGGGCTGAAGCAATTCCTTGGACAGGCCGAGACGCGAGGGGGAGATGCCGAGCTGGTTGGCGACGCGCAGCAGCGTGTCCAGGTCACGGACCTGCCGTTGGCCGGTCTCGATCTTCGAGATGTACGACTGGTCCAGGTTGAGGATCTGGGCCAGATCCGCCTGGTTGAGCCCGTTTGTCTTCCGGTACTCCTTCAGGACCTCGGCAAGCAGCCCGGTGTTCAGTTCGACCTCGGTCGTCGACCTCGGCGAGAGCCATGGCTGGTCTGCTTCCACGGGTGGCAAGTCCCTTCGTTTCGATCTTCTTCGGCTGCGATCGGACGAACTAGATAGCTTTTGAACTGCGGTTATGCCTGGCTGTCATGCAGGAGCGGCGTTAGGACTGTCCGGCCTTGGACTGTGGTGGTGGTCACGGGCGAAGCTAGCTGCATGATCACGAGCCAAGGCCCGAACGGCCAGACATCATGCCCGCTTCTCAAGCTCCTCTACCCGGCGCCGGAGGTCGGCAACCTCGACTCGGAGGGCGGCCACGTCGTCGGCGGGGGCGCTCTCGTCCGGGAAGCTCCGGACGAACGTGCCTCGCCCCGCGGCGGACTCGAGCACGCCGGCGTGCTGAAGCTCGCGGATGGCGTTGTGGACGGTCAGTTCCGCGACGTTGTACGTCGCCGACAGGGCCTTGAGGGATGGGATCTTCTCCCCGAGGGCGAACTCGCCGGCCCGGATGCGTCGGACCAGGTCATCCCGGATCTGTGCGCCTAGCGGCTGCGCTCCCTGCTGATCGATAGGCATCTCGCCAGGGTACGCAGAAAACCAACATCACCCTAATGCGCCACACGTGCAACCTTGACTTACCTCAGCGCTATAGGGTGCACTAAGGCGCAGTAAGGTACTCAAGTGAAAGGTTCCCCATGAGGTCCGCGCACATCACCAACCGCGTTCTCAGTGCCGCCGCCGACAAGGTTTCGGCTGATCAGGGCTACTGCCCGGACGGTCTGGACGAGTCCGCGATCGACGCGCTGATCGCCGAGGTCGACCGCGAGTTGACCGCCGCGACGGCCGTGGCGGAGATCCGCACCCGGCATGCGTTCACCGACCCGCAGCACGCCCACCGCACTCGCCGGCGCGTCAGCCGTGCGGCTCTGCGGGTCCTGCCGATCCGGCTCGACACGGCCGAAACGGCGCAGAGCGGGGAGGCCGCATGACTGTCCGACTCGTCATCCCCGCATTTGGCCCCGACACGGCGGCTCATCCCGCCAAGAACGCGCACGCCGCGTCGGGTCTCCCGATCAACCACCACGCAGGTAGCTACTCGGAGAGGTCTCCCATGGTAAGCACCCTGACTCCCCGCGCGATCGAGCGTTTGGCGATCCGCCGGTTCACCGACACCGGCCGGTCGTGGGCCAAGGCCCCGGCCGCCACGCGCCGGACCTGGCTCGCGGAGGTCGAGCCGGTCATCCGCGCCGAACACGGCATCGCGCTGGACGCGGCGTGGCACGGCGGTGGCTGGCAGGCACCCGGCCAGACCGACCTGTTCGACGTCTCGGAGGTGGCCTGAGATGTCCACTCAGATGCTGATGGTCCTCGGTGGGCTCGCGCTGGTCGGGGTGTTCTCCGTGTGGCGCTCCGGCCGCAAGTCCGCGATCCGGGCGCAGAAGGGCGTTCGCGAGGTCACCCGCATGACCGGCAACACGATCCGCCTGATCCTGGCCACGGCGATCATCGCGTTCGTCCAGTGGCTGGTGATCGTGAAGATCCAGAACACCACCGCGACCTGGATCGCGCTAATCGTCCCGGCGCTGCTGGCTGCCGCGACGATCGTGCGGCTGATGGCCATCACCGAAATCGTCCACACCACCCGTGGGGGTCGTCGCTGATGTTCGGCAAGAAGAAGACCGAAGAGGACGCCATCGACGCCGCGGTCGTCCACGTGCTGCTGTCCGGCATGAAGCCCGCAGACCGCCTGGGCGTTCTCGCGCAGCTCAACGACAACGAACGCCGCCAGGTCCTCAACGCAGAGCTGGAAGGCCGCAAGGACCAGTGGGAGCGCAAGAACGGCACGGAATGGGGGCAGAGCTGATGAGCACGGAAACCCTGGCTCCGCAGGACGCGAAGCACCAGCCGCTCACCGAAGCCGACAAGCTCGCCCAGGACGCCGCCACCGCCGCGCAGGTCCGGCGACTGGCCAACCACCCCGACGTGGTGGCACTGCGCGTGGAGAAGGTCCGCACGCAGATCGATGCAGTGATCTGGCTCGGAATCTTCCTCGGCCTCGCGTTCACCATGGTCAACGTCCAGTCCTTCGCCGCCGCCGGCGCGGCCACTTGGTCGCTCGGGTGGCTGGCGGGGTGGCTGCTGGACCCGATGGTGTCGCTGGTGCTCGTGGCAGTGCTGCGGGCGGAGCAGGTGACCGCTCGGTACCAGGTTGACACCGGTCGGTGGGCGCACCGGACGAAGTGGTTCGCGTTCCTGGCCACCTACGTGATGAACACCTGGAAGTCCTGGATGCACCTGGACGTGGCCGGGGTGGTGCTGCACTCGGTACCGCCGGTGCTGGTGTTCCTCGCGGCGGAGACCGCGCCGGTGCTGCGGGACAAGCTCACCGAAGCCGTCATGGCCGCCGGCGGGACGGCGTTCACGGGAGAGCAGGCCGCCGCCGCTCCGGCCGCCGTGCCCGCCGTCCCGCTGGAGGACAGCGCGGGGGAGAAGGCCGCACCGGTCGCCCGGCCGCGTCGCCGTCCGGCCCGCAAGCCCGCCGCCAAGCCCGCTCGGAAGCTGCGCGGGGACTACCTGGCCGACGCCCGCGCCGCGTGGGCGCCGGGCATCGACATCACCCCGGCCTGGGTCCGGTCCGTGTGCCCGGAGATTTCACGCGGCACCAGCAAGAACGTCGCTGACGACCTGATCGCCGAGACCACCGCCCCGGCCGCCCTGCCGGTGCCCGCCGAACAGCCCGTGACCGTCGACCAGGAGGAGGCCGCCTGATGTCCACCACCGCCGACCACACCCCCGAGTCCGTGAACGGACCCGAATCCGAAGGGCCTCTTCCCGTGAACAGCACACCCGACCCGTCCACGAACACCCCGGCCGACACGCCCGTGAACGCCGCCACGAACGCCGACCCGGCCGCCACCGACACCGCCGTCACCCGCGCCGGGAACGTCGTCCCGATCCGCCCCGACACCGCCCGCACGCCGGAAGAGATCCCGGAGCAGGACCGGCCCGCCACCGACGACACCGAGCCCGGCACGGTCGTGCGGCTGGTCGACCCGCCCGCGACCAGGGCGACGTGGTGGGAGTCCGCCGGCCACGCCACTGCCCGGCCGCTGGTCGCGCGCTGGCTGACCTCCGCCGAAGAGTTCAAGTCGCGGGCCCGGTTCCTGGTCCGCTACGCCGCCCACACCACCGCGTTCCACGCGCTGCGGGTGCCGGTGTACGTGCCGACCGCGTTCCTGCGCTCGTTCGGCGCGACCGGCCGCCTGGTCGCCCGCCTGCGGGCGTGGGTGTACGACGCGGAGTCCCACCCGGTGCGCATGAACGCCCGCGACCGGGCCGACGCCGAGCTGTACATGAAGCTGCGCGAGATCCGCAACGAAACCGTGCGCCGCCGCATGGGACCGGTGATGTTCGCCGTGTGCGTGCTGCTGGCCATCGTCTACTTGTGCATCACGTTCGTGGAGCCGTTCTGGAACTGGACCGGCCTGGTCGTCGCGATGACGATCGTGGGCTGGTGGGGCGCCCCGGCGGACAAGCCGTCGTCGGCCGCGCCGTGGACTCGGTCAAGACACCCAAGCTGACGTCGTCGATGATCGAAGACGCCCTCTGCTCCCTCGGGATCGGTGGCCTGAACCAGGCCTACGCCAAGGGCAAGCGCATCGAGTTCCCCAACCCGATCGCCCGCGACGGCGACGGCTGGCGCGCCGACGTCGACCTGCCCTTGGGTGTCACGGCCGGCGACATCATCGCCAAGCGCGACGAGCTGTCCTCCGCTTTGCGCCGCCAGATCGGGTGCGTGTGGCCCGAGGGAGACGCGAAGGTCCACGAAGGACGGCTGGTCCTGTGGGTCGGGGACATCGACATGTCCAAGGCCAAGCAGAAGCCATGGCCATTGGCCAAGCCGGGCGCGACGGTCGACCTGTTCAAGGCCCAGCCGTTCGGCACCGACCAGCGCGGCCGCTGGGTGCCCATCACGCTGATGTTCGCGTCCATGGTGATCGGTGCGGTCCCGCGCATGGGCAAGACGGTCACGCTGCGGGAACTGCTGCTGATCGCCGCCCTGGACCCGCGGGCGGTGCTCTACGCCTACGACCTCAAAGGCACCGGCGACCTGTCCCCGCTGGGCCAGTGTGCGCACGGCTACGGCGTCGGTGACGACCCCGAGGACATCGAACGCATGGTGGTGGAGATGCGGGAGCTGCGCGAGGAGATGCGCCGCCGCACCAAGGTGATCCGCAACCTGCCCGAGTCCGTCTGCCCGGACAACAAGGTCACCCCAGAGTTGGCCGCGCGCACGGACTTGCGGCTCGCGCCGATCGTGGTCGGGGTAGATGAGTGCCAGGTGTGGTTCGAGCACCCCGAGCACGGCGAGGAGCTGGAGGAGATCTGCACCGACCTGGTCAAGCGCGGCCCCGCCTTGGGGATCACGCTGATCCTGGCCACCCAGCGCCCGGACGCGAAGTCGCTGCCCACCGGCATCTCCGCCAACGCCATCCTGCGGTTCTGCCTCAAGGTGATGGGACAGCAGGCCAACGACATGGTTCTCGGCACCAGCCAGTACAAGTCCGGGGTCCGCGCCACGATGTTCGCCCGCTCCGACCGGGGCATCGGCTACCTCGCCGGCGAAGGTGACGACGCGCAGATCGTGCGCAGCGTCTACAAGGACGCCACCGACGCCAAGAAGATCGCCGCCGGCGCCCGCGCACGCCGCGAGGCGCTGGGCAACATCACCGGCTACGCCGCCGGTGAGGCCGTGGACGTCGAGGCCGCGCGGCTGGACCCGCTGGCCGACACCATCGCGGTGTTCGCCCGGGGTGAGGACAAGCTCTGGTCCGACGCCATCGTGACCCGGCTCGCCGAGCTGCGGCCGGCGCAGTATCGGGGCTGGACCGCGCAGAACCTCGCCACTGCGCTCAAGCCCTACGGCGTCAAGCCCAAGCAGGTGTGGAGCACCGACCCCGACACCGGCAAGGGAGCCAACCGCAACGGCTACACCCGCGAGGCCCTCACCACCGCCAAGAACAACCGAGCGTAACCAGTCTCGCAGGCTAGGGGCGGTGCGCGTCCTAGACTGGACCGCCCCTAGACCTAGACCCCTCCTCTAGACACCCGCAGCAGTCGTGACCAGCGCACTAGCACCCTAGACCCATCCCGCTCCGACCTGCGGAAACACCCGGAAAACCAGGCTAGCGCCAGCACTACCCGGCCCTAGCCCTGGCTTAACGCACCCACACACCGTCACTCCGTGTGACTGACGTCAGGACCTGCCTTGACCACGCACACCACCGCCGCCGGCTCGGCCACCCGGGTCACGATCACCTTTGCTGAGTACCGCTCGCTCATCCTCGACGCCGCCGCCTGGCGACTGCTCAACACCAGCCCGCACGTCGTCGAACTCCTCGCCGAATGGATCGAGTGGGACCGCCGCCGCACGCTGCGGGAGACCTCCCACGCCGTGTCGGCCGCCGCCGACTGGCGCGCCCTCGCCGCCGCGCCGACCTACGCCGAACTCGGACGCCGCCGCGCCGTCGCGACCCGGCCCGCCCTGACGCCGCACCAGATCCGCGCACAGGCCGCCGCGTCGTGGGCGCGGGTCGACGCCTGGATCGCCACGCGAGAGGCCGCCTGATGACGACCAGCACGCCGAACGACAGGGGAGGACCGATGACCGATCACGACATGTCTGCGACGGACGGAGCCGCGCTGCTCGACTCGCTGCGGGCCGCGCTCACCCGGTACGTGTCCCTGCCCAGCCCCGAGACCGCCGACGCCATCGCCCTCTGGATCGCCGCCACCCACGCCCAACCCGCCTGGGCACACGCCCCGCGCCTAGTGATCCGGGGACCGGAGAAGCGCTGCGGGAAGTCCCGGCTGCTCGACGTCGTCGAAGCCACCTGCCACAACCCGTTCATCACCGTCAACAGCTCGTCAGCTGCGGTCTACCGGTCCATTTCGGACGACCCGCCCACCGTGCTGGTCGACGAAGCAGACACGATCTTCGGGCCGAAAGCCGAAGGGAACGAGGACCTGCGCGGGCTGCTCAACGCCGGACACCAGCGCAACCGCCCGGCCAAGCGCTACGACGCGGCCACCAACCGCGTCGAGTCCATCCCCACCTTCGCCATGGCCGCCCTCGCCGGGATCGGCGCGATGCCCGACACCATCGAGGACCGCGCCGTCATCGCCCGCATGCGCCGCCGCGCCCCCGGCGAAACCGTTGCCCCCTACCGGCACCGTCGCGACCGGCCCGCCCTACGGACCCTCGCCGACGACCTGCGCGCCTGGCTGCGCACCGACCTCGCCACCCTGGAAGCCGCCGAACCGGAGATGCCCGTGGAAGACCGCGCCGCCGACACCTGGGAACCGCTCGTCATCATCGCCGACCACGCCGCCGGCCACTGGCCCACCCGCGCCCGCGCCGCCGTCGTCGCCCTCACCGCCACCGCTGAAGAGGACAACGACAGCAGCACCGGCGTCCGCCTGCTCACCGACTGCCACGCCGCGTTCGGCGCATCGCCGGAGCTGCCCACCACCGAGCTGCTGTCCCGACTCAACGGCGACCCCGAGGCACCGTGGTGCGGCTACGGGCCGACCGGGCTCACCCCGGCCAGGCTCGCGAAGCTGCTGCGGGAGTACGGCATCCGCTCCGGCAACATCCGCCCCGACAACGGTCCGCAGGCCAAGGGCTACAGCCGCGCCGACTTCACCGACTCGTGGGGGCGCTACTGCCCCGACCTTCCCGCGACGCCGCCGCCCCCGGAGCGGTCCGAAAAGGACAGCACCGGCCCCGGCGGAGACGTCACGCCAATCCGCCGCGCACGGTCCGCCTGACACCCGCCAGAGGGGTAGCCGTCCCAGCCGTCCCAAGCGTCCCCGCCCAGCTCAGCCCTGGGACGGCTACCCCACGTGGGACGGCACCAGCCGTCCCACGCACCCGCCCGCCGTGGCGGCCCGAACCGCCCGCAACCCGTCCCTGGGACGGCTCAAGCCGTCCCAAACAACCAAGCCGTCCCAGGGCTGACCTGCGATGGGACGGCTGGGACGGCTGGGACGGCTACCCCCCTCAACACCGACAACCGACCACATCAGACCCGAGGAGAGCCCATGCGCATCACCGCCACCGACAGCACGACCCGAAGGGCTCACCACCAATGGCTACCGCCAACGAAATCGCTCAGCTTGCCGCCAGTCTCGCCCAGCTCGCCGAACGCCTCGCGACGCACGACGACGACCGGAGGCCGGCACCCCGACCGCTGCCGCCACGCGTGCTCCTGACTGTCGAAGAGGCCGGGGAACGGCTCGGCATCGGCCGCACGACGGCTTACAGCCTGGTTCGTTCCGGCGCACTGGAATCCGTCCGCATCGGCCGGCTCCGCCGCATCTCCGTATCCGCCATCGACGCGTTCGCCGCTCGCCTGATCGCCGGTTCCGCCGGCGAGGCCGCCGCCTGAGGAAGGAATTTCAATGGCAAGGAAGAAGCGCCCCGCGGGCACGCGCGCTCCGAACGGCGCGAGCAGCGTCTACTTCAGCGAAAGCGACCGCCACTGGCACGGCCGCGTGACGGTCGGCCGCAAGGACAACGGGAAGCCGGACCGCCGTCACACCATGTCCAAGGATGAGGCCAAGGTCCGGAACAAGGTGCGGGAGTGGGAGAACGAGCGCGACGAAGGGCGCGTTCGGAGGGCTGGGCAGAACTGGACCGTTGAGTCCTGGCTGACCCACTGGCTTGAGAACATTGTCGCGCCGCCGACCATCACGAGAACGCGTGGGATGCGTACGAAGTGGCGTGCCGGGTTCACCTCATCCCGGGCGTGGGCGCGCACCGTCTCCAGCGTTCGCACACGGGCGACAGGCTGGAGCCCGATCACCTGGAAAAGCTCTACCGCAAGATGATGCGTGAGGGGTCCGCCGCCGGCCGGGTGCATCAGGTTCACCGCACCATCCGTACCGCGCTCAAGGAAGCCAAGAAGCAAAATCATCACGGACAACCCGGCGGAACTGGCTCGTGCCCCGAAGGTGGAGGAGCAGGACTACGAGCCGTACGACGTCGACGAGATCCAGCGCATCCTGGAAACCGCCGCGCGTAGGCGAAACAGCGCCCGGTGGGCTATCGCCCTCGCGTTGGGTCTCCGCCAGGGTGAGGCCCTGGGGATTCAGTGGCCCGACGTGAACTGGGACCGCTGGGACCGGGCGTGTAAGAAGCACCAGTCCCCGTTCTGTGCCGAGTGCTTCGAGCACCACACGCCCGAAATCGGCGTACGACGGAACCGGCTCCGGCCGAAGTACAAGCACGGTTGCTCGACGCCGTGCGGCCGGAAGTTCGCCGGGTACTGCCCGCAGCGCGTCTCGACGCGCCGGGAGACTGCGCCCACGAAGTCGCGGGCCGGTAAGCGGTACATCGGGCTCCCCAAGCAGCTCGCGCTGCTGCTGGTGCGGCACCAGGCGGCCCAGGCCCAGGAGCGCGCCTTAGCGGCCGACCTCTGGGAGGAGACCGGCTACGTCTTCACCAAGCCGACCGGTCAGCCGCTGGTGCCGAACACCGACTACCACCACTGGAAGGAGCTGCTGCGCGAAGCCAAGGTGGGGGAGCGGCGGCTTCACGACGCCCGGCACACCGCCGCGACGGTTCTCCTGCTGCTGGAGGTCCCCGAGCGGACCGTGATGTCCATCATGGGGTGGTCCAGCACCTCCATGGCCGCGCGGTACCAGCACGTGACCGACCGCATTCGCCGGGGCGTGGCCAGCCGGGTTGACGGGCTGCTCTGGGCACCGCCGGAAACCGCCTCGGACGACGGCGAAGGCGCGTTAGAGGTGGCCTGACCAGGGCCAAATGAGACTAGAACTGAGACTAAGACGAGAAACGCCGGGTGTCCCGAAGCTGGGACACCCGGCGTTTCCGCTGGTTACTGCGGCGGAGGATACAGGATTCGAACCTGCGAGGGCGTGAACCCAACACGCTTTCCAAGCGTGCGCCTTAGGCCGCTCGGCCAATCCTCCGCAGGAGACGATACCGGATGCCCCCGAGGGACTCGGAAGGCGGGTCTGAGCAGGCGGCCTTCAGGGCGTGACGTCGGCGACGACGCACGTGATGTTGTCCGGGCCGCCGCCTTCGTTGGCCAGGCGGATCAGCTCCGGGATCACCTCGGCCGGCTCCGAACCGGCCGCCAGTACGTCGCGCATGGTGGCTTCGGAAACCGGGCCGCTCAGGCCGTCCGAACAGAGCAGGTAGCGGTCGCCGGGCTTCGCCGTGAACGTCCAGATGTCGGGGTCGCCGGAACCCGCCGTCTGCAACGCCTTCATCAGCAGTGACCGGCGCGGGTGCGACTCGGCGTCCTCCGCGGCGACGCGGCCGTCCTCGACCAGGGCCTGTACGAGCGTGTGGTCGCGGGTCAGCCGGCGCAGGCCGCCGTCGCGCAGGAGGTAGCCGCGGGAGTCGCCGATGTGGGCCGCCGCGAACTCGACACCGTCGAAGAGCAGGGCCGTCAGCGTGGTGCCCATGCCATCGGTCGTCGGCTCCTGGGTGACGACTTCGTGCAGGCGCGCGTCGATCGACTTGACCACGCCGGCCAGGGTCGCGGCCAGGTCGATGTTCGTCAGATCGATTCGACGCAGGTCGACTTCGAGCTCGCGCAGCACGTCGACCGCCGTCGCGCTGGCGACCTCGCCGTGCGGCTGACCCCCGATGCCGTCGGCGACGGCGAGCAGGCGGGAACTCGCGTAGACCGCGTCTTCGTTGACCCGGCGTCGCTTGCCCACGTCCGACCCGGCGGCGTACCGCAGGACGTACCGATCGTGTGTCATGCCCCCATGAAAGCATTGGTTGACTGAGTTCACAAGCGAGACGACTGAATGGACCATCCTCCGATACAGTCCTCGCCATGGACGACGACGCCACGGTCAGCGCGGCCGACATCGCACGGCTCGCCGGGGTCGGCCGGGCCGCGGTCAGCAACTGGCGGCGCCGCTACCCGGACTTCCCGCCGCCGGTCGGCGGCACGGCGTCGAGCCCGCTGTTCGGCCTCTCCGCCGTCACCGGCTGGTTCCGGGCTCGCGGCAAGAAGTTCGAGCTGAGCGCCGGCGAACGCGCGTGGCAGCGCTTGCGCGCCCTCGGCGACGACCTCGACCTCGCCGAGCGCGTCAGCCGCGCCGGGGGCTTCTTCGCCTTCCAGGCCGGGATCTTCGGCAGCTTCGACCGAACCATCGACGACCCGGAACTGCTCACGCTGCTCAGCGAGATGACGCACCAATCCGGCCCCGTCGAGGCGTTCGAACTGTTGTGCCGCAGGTACTTCGAGGCGCACTCGCGGCGGTTGTCGACCACGCCGGAGCCGATCGCCGAGCTGATGGCCCGGCTCGCCGGTCCGGTGTCGACGATCCTCGACCCCGCGTGCGGCTTCGGCGCGCTCGCGCTGGCGAGCGGCGCGAAAACCGTGCTGGGCCAGGACAGTGACCCGATGACGGCGTCGATCGCCGCGCTGCGGCTGAAGCTGCGTGGCATCGAGGCCGAGGTCTACGCGGTCGACGCGCTGCGCGAAGACGCCTTCGCCGGCCGGACCGCCGAAGCGGTGCTGTGCGATCCGCCGTTCAACGAACGGGCTTGGGGGCACGACGAGCTGGTGGGCGACGAGCGGTGGGAGTACGGCCTGCCCCCGCGCGGCGAACCCGAGCTCGCCTGGGTGCAGCACTGCCTCGCGCACGTCGAACCCGGGGGCACGGTGGCGATCCTGATGCCGGGCGCCGCGGCCGGGCGGCGCAGCGGCAAGCGCATCCGCGGCAACCTGCTGCGCGCGGGCGCGGTCCGCGCGGTCCTCACGCTGGCCTCGGCGGGTCCCGACCTCTGGCTGCTGCGGCGGCCGGCTCCCGGCGAGCGCGCGCCGTCCACCGTGCTGCTCGGCGAAGCGGGCGACGAGCTGTCCACAGTGGAGGAAAGCTGGCGGGAGTTCCTGGCCCGGCCCGAATCCGGGGTCCGGATCATCGACCTGCTCGACGACGACGTCGACCTGACGCCGGCCCGCCGCCGGGCCAGGGACGAGGACCTCGGCCAGGCCTTCCAAGCCGTGCAGCGAAAGTTCGCCGAGCTGGCTCCGCAGCTGCCGCCCCTCGAAGCGGCGGAGGCCGAACCGGCGTTCACGACGATCGGCGAGCTGGTGAAGGCCGGCGTGGTCGAGGTCAAGCACGCGGCGGCGCGCGCGGACGCGGAGCACCCCCTGGCCGAGGCCGGTGACGTCGTCGCGTCGGTGACCGGCATCGCCTACGTCCACAGTGGACCGTCACGGCCGGTGGACGCCGGGCTGACCGTGTACCGCGTCGACCCGGAGCGGCTGGACGCGGACTTCCTGGCCGGTTGCCTGCGTGCGGCCGACCTGCCCGCCACGTCCGCGTCCACCCGGATCGACGGCAGGCGCGTGCGGATCCCGCGGCTGCCGATCGCCGTCCAGCGCGAGCACGGCCGGGTCTTCCGGAACCTCGCCGAGTTCGACACCGTCCTGCGCGAGGCGGCCGAAACGGGCCGTGAGCTGGTCCGGCTAGGCTTCGCAGGACTTGTCGAAGGACGGCTCAGGCCGGGCCAATAGGGGAACGGATGCTGATCGCCGACCGCTACGAGCTCGACGAGCTGCCGCTCGGCCGCGGCGGGATGGGCGCGGTGCACGGCGGGTACGACCGCAGGCTGGGCCGGCGCGTGGCGATCAAGCTGCTCAGGCTGCCGGGCCGCGACGAAGAGCTGGAGGCCCGCTTCGCGCGGGAGGCCCGCATCCTGGCGACGCTCGACCACCCCGGCGTGCCGACGCTGTACGACTACGGCACCCACGACGACCGGTTGTTCCAGGTCATGCAGTTCGTCGACGGCGTGACGGTCGCCGACCTGCTCGCCGAGCACGGGCCGCTGCCGGTGCCGTGGGCGGCGGCGATCGCCGCGCAGGCGTGCGCGGTGCTGACCGCCGCCCACGCGCTCGCGGTCTGCCACCGCGACCTCAAGCCGTCCAACCTGATGCTCGGGCCCGACGGCGGCGTGAAGGTGATGGACTTCGGGCTGGCCGTGCTCCGCGAAGCCGACGCGGCGCAGTTCACGCGGGCCGGACAGCTGCTGGGGACGCCGTCGTACATGGCTCCCGAGCAGATCCAGCGGGGCGGCGCCGAACCGCGGAGCGACCTCTACGCGCTGGGCTGCGTGCTGCACGAAATGCTCACCGGGCGGCGGCTCTTCGACGGGCCCACGGCGTACGCGGTGTTCGAGCGGCAGGTCAAGGAGCTGCCGCCGCCGGTGCCGGGCGTTCCGAAGCCGCTCAACGCCCTGCTCGCCGAGATGCTGGCGAAGGACCCGGAAGCCCGCCCGGCCGGTGCTGCCGTGCTGTACGAGCGGCTCGGCGCGTTCGTCGGCGGGCTGCCGCCGCTGCCGGGGTTCCTGGTGCCGGCGTCGGTGCCGAGCCCGGGCCGGATGTACGCGCGGATGCTGGGGCGCGTCAGCGGCTGAGCGCGATCGACGTCGCGCCCGCGGTACCGAGTGCGGTACTCGGCGCCACCACGCGAATCCGGAACGTGACGGGTTCGGGTGACGGGGTGAGCCGAGAGTGAGCATCTACCCAATCGTGACCTTCGCAGACGAACCTCGACCGGGTGATCGCCGTCTTTATCGGTGTCCAAACGCGATGATCGAACAGCTGGGGGTACCGGATCGTGAAAAGGCTTCTGGCGGGAGCGGCCGCGCTGGCCACCGCGTTCGTGCTGGCCGCTTGCTCCGGCGGGGGCTCGGCCGGTGGCGCGAACGCGGGCGGCGGGGCCGTCGCCGCGGCGGGGACCGGCGGCGGGACGCCGACGACCTCGAGCGCCACGCCCACGCCGACGTCGACCGTCGCGACGCCGACGCCCACCCCGACGTCCAAGACACCGAAGCCGACGCCGACCAGCACCTCGGCCAAGCCCAAGCCGAAGCCGACGCCGAAGCCGCAACCCGCGGCGGACCCGGGCGTCCCGTGCGCGGCGGCCGCCGCGGCCTCGGGCACCGCCGCGTGCGTCGACATCTCCGCGCACAAGGCGTGGCTGCTGCAGGGCGGCAAGGTCGTCTACGGTCCGGTGCCGATGCTGCCGGGCCGCAAGGGCTATGAGACGCCGACCGGCACGTTCCACGTGCTGTCGAAGGAAAAGATGCACCTGTCGAAGGAATTCGACAACGCGGAAATGCCGAACTCGGTGTTCTTCTACCCGGGCGACGCCTTCCACACGGGCAGCCTTTCGGTGTACTCGCACGGCTGCATCCACCTGTCGGCGGGCGCGTCCCTGAAGTTCTTCAACACGCTGCACATCGGTGACGTCGTCCAGGTCGTCCCGTAACGGGATACCACCCGTTACGGACTGTAGGGTCACAGTCGGGTAAATTCACCCGCCGCAGTGCAACTGGCCCCCCTCGTCCGGCGATAAGTGATCGCTTGGGAAGGGGGGCCAGATGGCCTTGCGAAAACTTCGCGCACTGCGTCACGCACTGGTGGCAGCAGTAATGACCGGGGCGTTGCTGCCCGTCGTGTCCACGGGGGTGGCGGCGGCGGCAACACTCCCGCAGGGGTTCGTGCTGCGGGACACCGATTCCGGACTGGGGCAGTACAAACTCACGGACTTCGCCTACTTGCCGGACAACTCCGTCTTCGTCACCGGCAAGGACGGCCGCGTCCGCTGGTTGCCGGTCACCGGGGCCGGCAAGACGATCGCGACACTGCCGGTCCGCACCGACGAGGACCTCGGTCTCGTCGGGCTGGCCGTGGCGCCGGACTACCCGACGTCGCACAACAT
This sequence comes from Amycolatopsis sp. NPDC051045, assembly GCF_040682955.1. Classification (NCBI taxonomy): domain Bacteria; kingdom Bacillati; phylum Actinomycetota; class Actinomycetes; order Pseudonocardiales; family Pseudonocardiaceae; genus Amycolatopsis; species Amycolatopsis sp. NPDC051045. Next base: position 355,494 of record NZ_JBFBCC010000004.1, on the reverse strand, counting down.
CTACCTCACCCGGTCGATCAACACCTCCGGCGGCTTCGTCATGCGGCTGTCGCGGTTCACGGTGACCGTGGACGCGGCGGGTGCGCCGGCCGGCCTGACCGGTGAGCAGTCGCTGCTCGAAGTGCCGGGCATCTTCAACGTCCACGCCATCAACGGCGTCATCGCCGCCGCGGACGGGACGCTGTGGACGTCCTTCGGCGACAACAGCGACTTCCGGCAGGTGGATCCGAACGCGCTGCGCGCCCAGGACATCAACCAGCCGTACGGCAAGATCCTGCACCTGACCGCCGACGGCAAGGGCGTGCCGGGGAACCCGTACTACGACGCGGCCAACCCGGCCTCGACGGCGAGCAAGGTGTTCGCGCGCGGGTTCCGCAACCCGTTCCGCTTCAGCATCGACCCGAACCTCGGCCTGCCGGTCGCCGGCGACGTCGGCTGGAGCAACTGGGAAGAGGTCGACGTCGTCCAGCGCGGCGCCAACCAGGGCTGGCCGTGCTGGGAGGGCAACCACCAGACCCCCGGCTACAGCGGCCTGGCGGGATGCGCCGGCGTGGCGAACCAGCCGCCGCTCTTCGAGCTCCCGCACGGCGAAGGGGTGATGACGGGCAACAGCGTCACGGGCGGCATCGTCTACAACGGATCCAGCTACCCGGCGGCCTACCGCGGCTCGTACTTCTTCGGCGACTACGTGGCGCAGAAGATCTGGACGCTGCGGTACGACGACCAGGGCCAGCTCACGCAGGCCCCGGAGAACCCGCCGGTCTTCACCGGCATCGGCGGCCCGACGAAGTTCGCGGCGGCGCCGAACGGCGACATCGTCTACTCCGACATCCTGTCCGGCAACCTGCGCCGCCTGACCTACTCGGCCACCAACACCGCGCCGGTCGCCAAGGCCTCGACGTCGACGAACCCGGACACCCGCACCGTGTCGTTCGACGGCTCGGCTTCGGTCGACTACGACAACGATGCGCTGAAGTACGACTGGGACTTCGGGGACGGGACCACCGCCTCCGACGCCGGCCCGAAGGTGTCGCACGCCTACGCGGCGGGCACGGAGTCGTTCACCGCGAAGCTGACGGTCCGGGACCCGCTGGGGCTCACCGGCGAGGCCACCATCGTGGTCGCGCCCGGGAACCACACCCCGGAGCTGACCCTGACCTCGCCCCGGGACACCGCGACCTTCGCGGTGAACCAGGAGGTCGCCCTCAGCGCCACCGCGACCGACGCGGAGGACGGCACGCTGCCGGTCACCTGGACGACGGCGGTGCGGCACTGCCCGAGCGAAGCGACCTGCCATGCGCACCCGGGCGTCGGCGGCACCGGGGAGAGCTTCGCGCAGCCGTTCACCGAGCACCCGGACTCCCGGATGGAGTTCACCGCGACGGTGACCGACGCCGCGGGCGTCACCACGTCCAAGACCTACACGGCGATGCCGCGGCAGCACCGGATCACCTTGCGCAGCACGCAGCCCGCGGCGCTGAGCATCCCGGTGGAGGGCGGGGTCAACTCGGCCATGGTCACCGAAGGGGCTTCCTTCGACGTCGAGGCCGCGCCACTGGCCATCGACGGCGTCTCGAAGTTCACCGGCTGGCAGGACGGCCCGGCGGACACCAGCTGGATCATCACCGTCGGCACGGCCGACCTGACGCTGACGGCGAACTACGCGACCCCGATCGACCAGCGCTACGACGCCGATCCGGAGTTGTCGGCGAAGCTCGGGGCGCCGACGGCGGCGGAAGTCACCGACGGCTCGGTCCACTACCGGGTCTACGCGAACGGCCGGCTGTACTGGAACGCCGCGACCGGCACCAGGTACGTCACCGGCCCGGTGCTGGACAAGTACCTCGCCTTCGGCGGGCACAGCGTGCTCGGCCCGCCGACGTCCGACACCGTGACGAGCCCGGACGGCGTGGCCCAGCACAACGACTTCGTCAACAACGGCAACGTGGGTTCGATCTACTACACGGCCGCGACGGGTGCGCACGCGATCTACGGTGAGATCCGGAAGAAGTGGGCGGCACTCGATTACGAGCGTGGTCTGGGTTATCCGACGACCGACGAGCTCGGCACGCCGGACGGTGTGGCCCGCTACAACCACTTCATCAACGGCAGCAACGTGGGTTCGATCTACTACACGACTGCGACGGGTGCGCGCGCGATCTCCGGTGAGATCCGGAAGAAGTGGGCGGAGCTGGACTTCGAGCGTGGCATGGGTTATCCGGCGACCGACGAGCTCGGGACGCCCGATGGCATCGGCCGCTACAACCACTTCACCAAGAACGGCAACACCACCAGGTCGATCTACTACACGGCCGCGACGGGTGCGCACGCGATCTACGGTGAGATCTGGCGGAAGTGGGCGGCGCTGGATTACGAGCGTGGTCTGGGTTATCCGGCGACCGACGAGCTCGGGACGCCGGACGGCCGCGGCCGTTACAACCACTTCAGCCTCGGCGGCTCGATCTACTTCACGACGAGCACCGGCGCCCACATGGTGAAGGGCGAGATCCGGAAGAGGTGGGCAGCGCTCGGGTGGGAGTACTCCTACCTGCACTACCCGAAGACGGACGAGTACATCACGAACGGGATGTACCGCAGCGACTTCGAAGGCGGCTACATCACCTTCACCCTCCCCGCCGGGGCACGGGACTACCACTGGTGACGGGCAACCGGACCGACTGAAACAAACCGGCGCAGGCCGTCTCCGGAATCCGGAGGCGGCCTGCGCCGATTTCGCTTTCGCGTCAAGAAGAGCGCAAGCTCTCCGGCGTCGTCCCGGCCGTCGTCAACGGCAGGCCGAGGGCGACGCGCTCGGTGAGCCACGGGCTCGGCCGGTAGCGGGGATCCCCGGTGGCCGCGGTCAGGCCGTGCAGGATGCGCAGCACCACGTCACCGCCGACGAGGTCGCCCCAGGCCAGCGGGCCGCGCGGGTAGCCGAGGCCGAGGCGGACCGCCGTGTCGATGTCCGACGGCGTCGCCAGGTGCTGACCCGCGATGAAGCACGCCGTGTTGACGATCGACGCCAGCAGGCGCTGGGCGATCGGGGCGGGCCCGTCGCGGACGACCGTCACGGGGCGGCCGGTCGCGGCCAGCGCACCCCAGGCGGCGCGGGCCGCCACCGGATCGAGGCCGGGGTGCACCGACATCGTCAGGCGGCGTTCGTAGCCGCCCAGCGGGTCGACACCGGCGACGCGGTCCAGCGGGAGCCCGGCGCGGATCGCGGCATCCACTGTGGACTCGCCGTAGAGCGGGACGAACAGGACCGCGTCCGGGTAGGCGTCGGACACCACGTGCACGCCGGCGGACGAGAGCACGCGCGCCAGCGGCTCGTCCGCGGTGAACACCGGGCTCGACGGCTTCGGCGGAGCCGCCGGCTCTTCGTCGACCACCGCCTTGCCGTCGGCGTAGGAGTAGAAGCCTTCGCCGCTCTTGCGCCCGAACAAGCCGGCGGCCACGCGCGGCCGGGTCAGCCACGACGGCCGCAGCCGCGGGTCGCCGTGGAAGCCGCTCCAGATGCTCTCCAGCACTGCGTGCGACACGTCGAGGCCGGTCAGGTCGAGCAGCTCGAACGGGCCGAGCTTCAAGCCGAGGACGTCACGGGCGACGCGGTCGACGTCGGCGGGCTCGGCCAGCGCCTCGGTGAGGATCTGCAGCGCTTCGGTGTTCAGGCCGCGACCGGCGTGGTTGACCAGGAAGCCGGGCGCGTCCTTCGCGAGCACGGGCTCGTGGCCCCAGCTCCGGACCAGCTCGAGCGCCTGGCCGGGCAGCCAGTCGTGCGTGCGCGCGCCCGGGACGACCTCGACCAGCCGCATCAGCGGCACCGGGTTGAAGAAGTGCAGCCCGACGAGCCGGCCGGGCTCGGCCAGTTCGGCGGCGATCTCGGTGACCGACAGCGAACTGGTGTTGGTCGCGAAGATCGTCTCTTGTGGACAGACGCGCTCGAGGCCGGCGAACAGGGCGCGTTTCGTCGCGAGGTCCTCCCGCACGGCTTCGATCACGAGGTCGACGCCGTCCGCGGGGGCGTCGGGCGCGGCCACCGGCACCAGCCGGGCCTTGACCGTCTCCGGGTCCTCGCCCAGCTTGCCCTTGGCGGCGAGCTTGTCGATCATCCCGCCGATGAACCCGACGGCCTCGGCGACGGCTTCACCCCGTACGTCGGCCAGTTCGACGGTCGCTCCCGCGGTCGCGGCGAGCTGGCCGATCCCGCGGCCCATCACCCCGGTCCCGATCACCCGGATCCTGTCGACCTTCCCGGCCCACTCCGTCACGTCGTGCCGCCTTCCGCCGTTGGACTCTCGCCCCAGCCTAGAGGCCGACGAACTCCGCCATCCGCTTCGCCGAGTGGGCGAAGAACGCGTCGGCCGGGTCCACGCTGCCCACGTACTGGCCGAACAGGTCGAAGCTGATCGCGCCGAACAGCTGGGTCCACGCCATGAGCAGCCGCGCGACGGTTTCGGGACCGGCGATGATCCCGAGGACCTTCGTGAGCGCCTCGGCCTGCGCGCGCAACTCGGGCGGGACTTCGCCGTCGACCGCCCGCAGCTCGGTGTGCGTGAGCACCTTGACCAGGGCGAGCGCGACGCGGGAGGCCGGCACGACGGTTTCCTGCGGGGCCGCGTACCCGGGGATCGGTGAGCCGTAGATCAGCGCGTACTCGTGGGGGTGCGCGCGAGCCCAGTCGCGGGTTCCCAGCCAGATCGCCAGCCACCGCTCGCGGAGGTCGCCGGTGCCCGGGTCCGCCTTCTCGGCTGCCTCGCCGATCGCGTTGTAGGCGTCGACGATCAGGTCGGTCAACAGCCGGTCGCGGCTCGGGAAGTACCGGTAGATCGCGGACGACACCATGCCCAGCTCCCGGGCCACCGCGCGCAGCGAAAGCCCGTGCGCGCCGACCTCGGCGAGCTGGCGGCGGGCCTCGTCCTTGATCTCCTGGGTCAGTTCGGCGCGGGCACGTTCGCGTGCGGTCCGGGTGGCGGTCATGGCGATCAGTGTGCCACGACGAGAGCGCCGCACAAAATAGAGAGCACCGCTCTTGACAGCGTGCAGTGCTCTGGTGTTCACTGCTCTTAACCGAGAGCACTGCTCTCCCAAGCTGCGGAGGACACCATGACCGACACCCGCTACATCAAGCCGAAGAAGTCGACCAACCTCTTCAACGAGATGGTCGCGAAGCTGACCAAGCTGGGCGTGAGCGTCTGGGGCAGCCGGGTGCTGACCGTCGTCGGCCGCAAGAGCGGCGAGCCGCGCTCGGTCCCGGTCAACCTGCTGACCGTCGACGGCGTCCGCTACCTGGTCGCCCCGCGCGGCGAGACGCAGTGGGTGCGCAACCTGCGTGCGGCCGGCCAGGGCACCCTTCGCGTCGGCCGCCGCACCGAGACGTTCACCTTCCGCGAGCTGGCCCACGACGAGAAGCCGGGCATCCTCCGCGCCTACCTCAAGCGCTGGAAGTTCGAGGTCGGCGTGTTCTTCGACGGCGTCGACGCCAAGGCCTCCGACGAGAAGCTGCGCGAGATCGCGCCGGGTTACCCGATCTTCGAGATCTTCACGAAGTAGGTTTGCGCCGGGTCAGGTTGGCCGCGACCAGGACCACGCCGACCAGGAACGCGACGAGGCCGATCAGGAACCACAGCTTCTGGCCGGTCATGAAGCTGCCGGTGATGACGCCGACCCCCTGGAGCACCCAGACGGCGCCGACGAGCACGAGCACGACCCCGACCGCGAAGGTGATCCAGCGCTTCATCCACCCAGTCTAAGCAGGCCGGTCGTCCGGGACGAGCTTGTGGCGGTAGGCGTAGACGACGGCGTGCACGCGGTCCGGCAGCCCGAGCTTCGAGAGCACCCGCGACACGTGCGTCTTGACGGTTTCCTCGCCGACGTGCAGCTTCCGCGCGATCTCGGCGTTGCTGCAGGCGCCGGCGAGCAGCAGCAGCACCTCGCGTTCGCGGGAGGTCAGCCGGGCCAGCTCGGGTGGTTCGGCGGCCGCGGGTTCGAGCACCGTCGCGAACTTCGCCACCAGCCGCCGCGTCACCGAGGGGTCGATCAGCGCGTCCCCGCGCGCGGCCACGCGCATCGCCGCGACCAGCTCCTCCGGCGCCAGGCTCTTCAGCAGGAACCCGCTCGCCCCGGCCCGCAGCGCGCGGTAGACGTACTCGTCGGCGTCGTAGGTGGTGAGCACGAGGACGCGGGTGTCGTTGCCGGGTGCGGACAGGATCGCCTCGGTCGCGGCGAGGCCGTCGAGGCGGGGCATCCGGACGTCGAGAACCGCGACGTCCGGGCGCAGCCGGGCCGTTTCGGCGACGGCTTCGCGGCCGTCGGACGCCTCGCCGACGCAGGCGAAGTCGGGCTGGGTGTCGAGCAGCGCGCGCATCCCGGAGCGGAACATCGCGTGGTCGTCGGCCAGCAGGACGCGGATCATGTGCTCTCCACCGGGAAGGTCGTGCGCAGCTGCCAGTGTCCGTCGGTCTCGCCGTAGGAAACCTGGCCGCCGAACAGGGTGACGCGCTGGCGGATCCCGGCCAGCCCGCGGTGCGCGTGCTCGCCCTTGGCCGTCCGGTTCGCGCGCAGGCCGTTGGTCACCGTGAGCACGACCTCGGTGCGGCCGTGGTTCAGCTCGACCTCGACCGGGCCTCGGCCGTGGCGCAACGCGTTGGTCAGCGCTTCCTGCGCGATCCGGTAGAGCGCGATGTCGAGTGAACCCGGCAGTTCGCGCGGCTCGCCGAGCAGCGTCAGCCGGGTCGGCAGGCCGGCCGCGCGGACGGTCTCGACCAGCTCGTCGAGGTTGTCCAAGCCGGGCTGTTCGGCGTTGGTTTCCGCGTGCAGGAGGTCGAGCAGCCGGCGCAGGTCGGCCATCGCCGAGCGGCTCGCCGACTCGACCGCGCCGAGCGACTTCCGCACCCGCGAGTCGCCGTCGGGCAGCCCGAGCCGGGCCGCGCCGGCGTGCACGCCGATGGCGCTGACGTGGTGGGAGATGACGTCGTGCAGGTCGCGCGCGATCGTCGTGCGTTCTTCGGTGACGGCCCGGCGCACGGCCTCTTCTTCGTGCTGACGGCGTTCGTCGGCTTCGCGTTCGAGGTCGGCGATGTAGGCGCGCCGGGCGGTCGTGTACCGGCCGACCAGCCACGGCAGCAAGGCGGAGACCCCGACGTTGATGGCGATCAGCCGCCAGTCGGCCGCGGTCCGGCCACCGCCTTCGATGCAGCCGACGGCGACGCCGGCGAGCAGGGCACCGAGCGCCAGCACGGCGGGTCTGGGCCGCAGCCAGGCCCCGGCCCGGTAGCCGGCGATGAGGATGCCGGCGTTGTTGCCGGTGATGTACCCGTGACAGGTGCAGAGGAGCAGCGGCGCACCGGCGAAGAGCACGGCGTGGGCCAGCGCGACCCACCCGGAGTACCGCGCGGCCCCGGCGAGGGCGGCGTTGACGGCCACCCCGCCGAGCAGCACGACCCAGGCCCGCCAACCGGATTCGCCGAGCGGTCCGCGAAGGATGAACAGGGCGGCGTCGCAGACGACACAGACGAGGGCGACCAGCAGCGACTGCCGTCTCAGCGACCCCCTGATGTCCTGCACACCCGCAACTGTGCCCTAACCGGCGAGCCGGAGGGACGGGACTGCCCCGATGCGGCGGGAGGGGACGCAGCACCGGGGCGTTCCCTGGCGGGGGTCCCGCGTGGGAACCGCGGGGTCAGTTCGTCGGGCGGGCCGAGTAGTCGCCGCCGTTGCGGCGCTGGCCCGGCTGGCGCTGGCCCGCCTCGAAGCCCTGACCGAGGGAGGTCGCTGTCGCCGCCTGGCCCTCGACCTTGGCCACCACCGTCACGTTCGTGTCGCCCGTCTTCACGTCGCCCGTCTTCTGGGTCGACGAGTTGATCGTGTACGTCTGCTTGTAGCCGTCCTTGCTGGTCAGCGTCACCGACGTGGCGCTCAGCTCGGTGACGTCGCCGGTCTGCAGGCGCTCGGTCGTGTAGCCGCCGCTGCCGTTCGCCACGACGAAGTCGCCGTGCAGCGCCTCCCGCAGCGCCGCCACGCCGCCCCCGAAGCCGCCGCCCGGCATGCCCTGGCCGCGGAACTGGCCACCGCCCGGGCCGCCGGGGCCCTGAGCGGAGTTGTCGGCGCTGCTCGTGCCCGCCCAGATCGCCGCACCGCCGCCCGCCGCGATCACCACGGCGATGCCGGCCGCGATCGCCGTCTTCTTGCCGGACCAGCCCTTCTTCGGCGCGGCCGGGGCGGGGTCGCCCCAGTTGCCGCCCGTGGGCGGGGTGGTCGGCGTCGGCTCGGTCGTCATCGTGTCCTCCGGTCGTACCCACACTGGTCCCGGTCAGGTTCACCGCCGCGGCTGTGTTTGCGCTGTGTGGAGCGTCAGCGGGCGCTGTGCCTCGAAAGCGGCCTCGAAAGGGGCCCCCGAAAGCGGGAACCTTCACAGCGAACGCACAGCGACCTCACAGCGAACACCGACGCCGGGCCGGGAAGGTGGCACCATGACCGCTGTGAACGCCACGTCACCGGGCCCTGGCCAGGCCGATCTGCGCCGCGCCGACGGGAGCCCGGTGCGGGTCCTCGTCGTCGACGACGAGGCGACGCTGGCCGAGCTCGTGTCGATGGCCCTGCGGATGGAGGGCTGGGAGGTGCGCAGCGCGGGCGACGGCACGGAGGCCGTCCGGATCGCGCGCGACTTCCGCCCCGACGCCGTCGTCCTCGACGTCATGCTCCCCGACTTCAGCGGCCTCGAGGTGCTGCGGCGGATGCGGTCCGAGTCGCCGAACCTGCCGGTGCTGTTCCTGACGGCGAAGGACGCGGTCGAGGACCGCATCGCCGGGCTCACCGCCGGCGGCGACGACTACGTCACCAAGCCGTTCAGCCTCGAAGAAGTGGCGCTGCGGCTGCGCGCGCTGCTGCGCCGGGCGGGCGGGGTGACCGGCGCGAGCGGGTCGATGCTGGTCGTCGGGGACCTCACCTTGGACGAGGACAGCCGCGAGGTGCACCGCGGCGGCGACCTGGTGCCGCTGACCGCGACCGAGTTCGAGCTGCTGCGCTACCTCATGCGCAACCCGAAGCGGGTGCTGTCGAAGGCTCAGATCCTGGACCGCGTGTGGAGCTACGACTTCGGCGGCCAGGCCAACATCGTCGAGCTCTACATCTCCTACCTGCGCAAGAAGATCGACGCCGACCGCGAGCCGATGATCCACACCATGCGGGGCGCCGGGTATGTCCTCAAGCCCGCCGGCTGAACCGCGCCCCTCGCGGGCCCGGCGACCGTGGTCGCTGCGGCGGCGCCTGATCGTCCAGCTCGCCGCGCTGCTCGCCCTGGTGTGCGTGGTCGTCGGCGTGGTCACCGAGTTCGCGCTGAGCGAGTTCCTCGTCGGCCAGCAGGACAAGCGGCTGGCCGCGGCGAGCGAGCGCGCGGTGCACGGTGCGGATCGGCCACCGCCCTGGCCCTACGGCGAAGCGCCGCCACCGGACCCGCTGCGCGTGCTCGGCCAGGGTGAGGGCACGCTCGCCGTGGTCCAGGTCGGATCGAGCGCCTCGGCCGGGGTGCTCGACTCGAGCGTGGCCGGGGCGTCGCGGCGCAAGGCGCCGTTCAAGGGCATCTCGACGGATCAGACGCTGGCCCTGCTCGCGCTGCCGTCGGACGGGAAGCAGCGCAGCATCGACCTCGGCGGCACCCTCGGCGAGTACCGCGTCGTCTCGACGACGTCGCCCCGCGGGGAAAAGACGGTCATCGGCCTGCCGCTGAAGGACGTCAACGAGACGCTCTGGCAGCTCGGGTTCATCCTCGGCGGCGTCGCGCTCGCCGGGATCCTGGTGGCGGGCGCGGTCGGCGCGGCGACGATCCGCCGCACGATGCAGCCGCTCGACCGGCTGGCCGAGACCGCGACGCGCGTCTCCGAACTGCCGCTGGACCGCGGCGAAGTCGCGCTGTCGGTACGCGTCCCGGAGGCCGACACCGATCCGAACACCGAAGTCGGCAAGGTCGGTTCGGCGCTGAACCGGATGCTGCAGCACGTCGCGAACGCGCTGACCGCGCGGCACGCGAGCGAAAACCGCGTCCGCCAGTTCGTCGCGGACGCGAGCCACGAGCTGCGGACGCCACTGGCGGCGATCCGCGGGTACGCGGAACTGACCCGCCGCGGCGGCGAGCAGGTGCCCCCGGACGTCGCCTTCGCGATGAGCCGCGTCGAGTCCGAGTCGCGCCGGATGACGACGCTGGTGGAGGACCTGCTGCTGCTCGCGCGCCTCGACTCCGGGCGGCCGGTGGTGCACGAGTGGGTGGACCTGAGCCGGCTGGTGGCCGACGCGGTCGCGGACGCGCACGTCGCGGGCCCGGACCACAAGTGGCTGATGGACGTGCCCGGCGAGCCGATCGGCGTCCTCGGCGACGCGGGTCAGCTGCACCAGGTGGTGATCAACGTGCTGGCCAACGCGCGCACGCACACGCCGCCGGGCACTACGGTGACGACCAAACTGTCCACTTCGGACGGCATGGTGCGGCTCCGGGTGGCCGACGACGGACCGGGCATCCCGCCGGAAATCCTCCCGGACATCTTCGAGCGCTTCGCCCGCGGCGACAATTCGCGTTCGCGTGCGGCGGGGAGCACCGGGCTCGGCCTGGCGATCGTGGCCGCGGTCGTCGGCGCGCACGGCGGCCGGGTCGGCGTGACCAGCCGTCCGGGACGCGCGGAGTTCGAGATCACCTTCGCGGAGGCCCCGGCTCCATGAGCAAAGTGGCCGGGCGGATGCACAGCCGGCGCACAGCCTCGGCACAAGTTCACCACATGCGGTGCCGACACGGTGAACCCCATGACGACCACGCTGTCGGCACCCGGACACGCCCAGTCCGCGCCCGAGGCCGCCCGGAAACCGCGGTGGGTCACCCCGTCCGTCGCCGCGCTGCTGCTCGGTACCGGCCTGCTCTACCTGTGGGACCTGGCGAAGACCGGCTGGGCCAACGACTTCTACGCGATGGCCGCGCAGGCCGGCACGTGGAGCTGGAAGGCGCTGTTCTTCGGTTCGCTCGACCCGGGCAACGTCGTCACCGTCGACAAACCGCCGTTCTCGCTGTGGATCATGGGGTTGTCCGGGCGGGTCTTCGGCTTCTCCAGCTGGAGCCTGCTGGTGCCGAACGCGCTCGCCGGCGTCGCGTCGGTCGGCCTGCTCTACCTCGCCGTGCGGCGGTTGTCGGGGCCGGGCGCCGGGCTGCTGGCCGGGGCGGCGCTCGCGCTGACGCCGGTCGCCGCGCTCATGTTCCGCTACGACAACCCCGACTCCTTCCTGGTGCTGCTGCTCGTCGCCGGCGCGTACTGCGTGGTGCGTGCGCTGGACCGCGCGAGCACGACGTGGCTGGTGCTCGCCGGGGTCGCGATCGGCTTCGGCTTCCTCGACAAGATGCTGCAGGCTTTCCTCGTGCTGCCCGCCTTCGTGCTGGCGTACGCCTTCGCGGCGCCGACGTCGCTCGGCCGCCGGATCGGCCAGCTGTTCGCCGCGGCCGGCGCGGTGCTCGTCTCCGCGGGCTGGTGGATCGCCGCCGTCGCGCTGTGGCCGGTCGCGGACCGGCCCTACATCAGCGGTTCGACCGACAACACCGTGCTGGAGCTGGCCTTCGGGTACAACGGGCTCGGCCGGATCTTCGGTGAAGGGCGCGGGGGCGGCGGCGCAGGAGCGTTCACGCCGCCCACCGGGGTGGAGCTGCCCGCCGGCGGCCGTGGTTTCGGTGGCGGGTTCGGTGGCGAGGCCGGCTTGACGCGGTTGTTCGGCGGCGAGTTCGGCGGCGAAGCGTCGTGGCTGCTGCCCGCCGCGGTCATCGGGCTGGTCGCCGGCCTGTGGTTCACGCGCCGCGCGCCCCGCACCGACCGGACGCGGGCGGCGCTGCTGCTGTGGGGCGGCTGGCTGGTGGTCACCGCGCTGGTGTTCAGCTACATGAGCGGCATCATCCACCCGTACTACACGGTCGCGCTGGCCCCCGGCATCGCGGCCACGCTGGGGATTTCCGCGCGTGAGCTCTGGCGTGGCCGGGCGAACTTCGCGGCGCGCACGGTACTCGCCGTCATGCTCGCGGTGACCGCGGTCTGGGGGTTCGTGCTCCTCGCGCGGACGCCGGACTGGCAGCCGTGGGTCCGCTACACGCTCCTGGTGCTCGGCGCCGCCGCGGTCGTGGGGCTGCTCTTCGGCGCCGACCGGATCCGGCGGCTCGGCCCGGTCGTGGCCGTGCTCGGTCTGTGCGGCGCGCTGCTCGGGACGACGTCGTTCACGCTGGCCACGGCGTCGGCCGCGCACTCCGGCGGGACGCCGTCGTCCGGCCCGGCTGTCGCAAGTGGACGTGGCTTCGGCGGCGGCCAGGGCGGCTTCGGCGCGGGGAAGACCGACACCGCGGTGATCGACCTGGTGAAGGGCACCACGACGAAGTGGGCCGCGGCGCAGAGCGGTGCGATGCAGTCGGCGGGACTGGCGCTGGCGAGCGGACGGCCGGTGCTCGCGATCGGCGGCTTCAGCGGCAGCGACCCGGCGCCGACCCTGCGGCAGTTCCAGCAGTACGTCGCCGACGGCGACATCCGCTACTACGTCGCCGGCGGCCGCGGTGGCTTCGGGGGCGGCCGCGGGACCGCCGGCGAGATCCAGGCGTGGGTCGAGCAGAACTTCGCGCCGGTCACCGCCGGGAGCGCGACTGTTTACGACCTAGCCAAATCTGTCGGCTGATCGAAATCTTCCGGGCGGCCGAATTGTTTCGGGCGTGTTAACAGTCAGGGAATCATTCGGCGCATCCCGGACCCGTGCGGTATCGGCGGATGCGGACAGGTGTTCGATTTTCGTTCCGGTGGCCGACCCATTCCGAACGATTGTTCGGATCCGTGCTCTCGCTGTCGGTGATGATCTAGGTACTCCCCGCTGCTTCCGTAACGACTAGGGCGTATCGGCCGCGCAGTTGCACGTGATGGACGCACGTGCGAGCGGAACTCTTGGCCGGGCGGCCGACAGAAATATGGTAGAAGTCGATCTTGAAATACCGACATTTCGCTGGTTGGCCCAGTTGGCGGTCACTCGTTCGGCTGAGCTATTCGGACGTTGTGGGGATCTTGTGCTACTCGCTAGGCTCTCCGCCGGGAGAGGGACAGGGGTGGCTGATCCGGTGTGCCGAGTGCTGGTTTTTCACTGGGTGTAGGTGCTCCCTGTCCGCTTCTCTCCCCATGACCTGATCAGGTGCGGCCGGAAAGAGAGCAGCGATGACCGTGCGCGGTGGCGCAGCTCGACCCGATCGGCCTTCCCGTCGTCACCACCCGTAGTCCCGAGCAAGTCCTGAGCGCCGCAATTCCCCCTTTGGTACGGCACCACTCCACTTCCCCCGCAACCTGGAGTTCGTTGTGATTTCCCGTCCTCGCCCCCGTCTGCTGACGGTGCTCCTGACTTTGCTCACCCTCGCCGGGGTCACCGCGCTTTCGGGGTGCAGCGACAGTTCCGCCTCCGGGAGCGGTAGCAAGATCACCATCGGGTTCAGCGCCTGGCCGGGCTGGTTTCCCTGGCAGGTGGCGCAGGAGCAGGGCCTGTTCGCCAAGAACGGCGTGAACGTCGACCTCAAGTACTTCGACAACTACACCGACAGCATCAACGCGCTTTCCAGCGGCGCCATCGACGCCAACAGCCAGACCCTCAACGACACCCTCTCGTCCGTCTCCGGCGGCGCCAAGCTGTCGATCGTGCTGGTGAACGACAACTCCACCGGCAACGACAAGATCATCGCGCGGGACGGGATCACCAGCGTCGCCGACCTCAAGGGCAAGAAGGTCGCCGTCGAGCAGGGCGCGGTCGACCACTACCTGCTGCTGCTCGCGCTGCAGGCGGCGAAACTGACCGAAAAGGACATCGAGCTGGTCAACCTCCCGACCGACGCCGCCGCGGCCGCGTTCGCCGGCGACCAGGTCGACGCGGTCGCCGCGTTCGCGCCGTTCACCTCGAAGGCCCTGGAGCGCCCGGGCAGCCGCGCGATCTCGTCGTCGGCGGAGTTCCCCGGCGCCATCCCGGACCACCTCGTCACGTCGCAGAAGCTGGTCAAGGACCACCCGAAGGACGTGCAGGCGCTGGTCAACACCTGGTTCGAGACGCTGACCTGGATCAAGAACAACAAGGACGCGGCCGTGAAGATCATGGCCAAGCGCGGTGGTGTGTCCGACGCGGACTACAAGAGCTACGACGCCGGCACCACGATCTTCACGCGGCAGCAGAACCTCGACGCGTTCACCCCGGGTGTCACCGCACAGCACCTCGACTTCCAGGCGAACAAGATCATCGACTTCATCGTCGGCACCGGGCTCGCCCAGCAGCGGCCGTCGCTCGACGGGTTGTTCGACGACCAGTTCGTGAAGGCCGCACCCCAGTGACCGGTCCGACCCAGCGCACCACGTCGGCGACCACGGCCGACACGCGGGCCGCCGAGGCACTGGAAACCGAGCAGCGGCTCGCCGAACAGCAGGAGGCCGGCCGGGCGGGCGGCGGACGGCCGGAGTGGTCGCCGCTGCCCCGCCGGTCCGGTCCGAAGCCGTCCACTTCGCCCCTTTTCTCCTTGCGCACGCCCATTTCCGCGGCGTCCCGCTGGACGCTCGCGGTGCTGTCGTTCGCGATCCCGTTCCTCGCGTGGGTCGTGCTGAGCGTCAGCGGGGCCGTCGACTCGACGTTCTTGCCGTCCCCGGCCGCGGTGGTCAAGGCCGGCGTCGACATGGCGAGCACGGGCGAGCTCTTCGGCGACCTCTGGGCGACCACCCAGCGGGTGCTCGAAGGCTTCGGCCTCGCCGTGCTGATCTCGGTGCCGCTCGGCATCCTGATGGGCACCTTCACCGCCGGGCAGGCGTTCTTCGAGCCGCTGATCGGGCTGCTGCGCTACCTGCCGGCGAGCGCGTTCATCCCGCTGCTGATCATCTGGCTCGGCCTCGGCGAGCCGTCGAAGATCGCCATCCTGTTCATCGGGACGGTCTTCTTCAACACGCTGATGACCGCCGACGTCGTCCGCGGCGTGCCGAGCGCGCTCATCGACGTCTCCTACACGCTCGGCGCGCGCCGCGGCGAGGTGCTGCGCAAGATCGTCGTGCCGCACTCGCTGCCCGGCATGATCGACGCGATCCGGGTCAACGCCGCCGCGGCGTGGAACTTCGTGGTCGTCGCCGAGCTGATCAACTCCTCGGCGGGCCTGGGGTACCGGATCGTCCGCGCGCAGCGGTTCCTGCAGACGGACAAGATCTTCGCGGTGCTCGTGGTCATCGGGATCGCCGGGCTCCTCATCGACGTCCTGCTGCGCCTGCTGCGCACGCGGATCGGGAAGTGGGCGGCATGACGCTGGAACTGCGGAACGTCGCCAAGGACTACACCGTCCGCGGCAAGGTCACGCGCGCCCTCGACGGCGTCGACCTCGAAGTTCTGCGCGGCGAGTTCGTCTGCGTCGTCGGCGCGAGCGGCTCGGGCAAGTCGACGCTGTTGTCGCTGGTGGCCGGGCTCGCCCACCCGACCGAGGGCGAGATCGTGCTCGACGGCGTCCCGGTGACCGGTCCCGGGCCGGACCGCGGGCTCGTCTTCCAGGCCGGCGCGCTCTACCCGTGGCGCAGCGTCGAGAAGAACGTCGCGTTCGGACTCGAGCTGCTCTCGCTCGACCCGGCCGAGCGCGCCAAGCGCGTCGACTGGTACCTGGCCGAGACCGGGCTCGACGCCGTGCGCCGGTCGCTGCCGAAACAGCTGTCCGGCGGTCAGAAGCAACGCGTCGCGATCGCGCGCGCACTCGCGTGCGAACCGGAAGTTCTGCTGCTGGACGAACCCTTCGGCGCCCTGGACGTCCAGACCAAAGAGGACATGCAGGTGCTGATCCGCCAGGTGCAGGCCGACACCGGCACCACGGTGCTGATGGTCACCCACGACGTCGAGGAAGCGGTGTTCCTGGGCGGCCGGGTGGTGGTGCTCGCCTCGGACCCGGGCCGGATCGCCGCCGACGTCGAGGTGGCGCTGCCCGCCGAGCGCGACCTGGCGGTGAAGCGCGAACCGCGGTTCCTCGCGCTGCGCGCCCGGATCGAGGACCTGGTCCGGGAGCAGCACCGCGGCCACGTGAGCCGGGTGGCCGCGGTCGAGTGAGAACGGAAGACGGGGAAGGTGGCGGGATGAGACACGGCGGGTCGGCCGCGGAACGGGCCGGCGGCGGGGGATTTCTCGCCCGGCTCGGTATTCGCGGCAAGCTGAACCTGCTGCTCCTGCCTCCGCTGGTCGCGGTGGTGCTGGTGTCGGTGCCGTTCGTGCTGACGCAGGCGAACAGCGCCGGCGCGGCGGCGCAGTCGGCCGCCGTGGCGCGGCACGCCCAGCAGCTCGGCGGCTTGATGTGGCAGCTGCAGCGCGAACGGCTGCTGACGGGCGCGTTCGTGGCGACGCCGTCGGCGAGCCCCGAGCAGATGCTCCAGCAGCGGAAGGTGGTCGACACGACGGTCGCCGAGGTCCGCGCGTCACTGGGGGCCGACGCTCCCGACGAGCTGTCCGCGGCACTGACCCGGATCGGCTCGCTCGGCGAGCTGCGGGAGAACGCCGCCCGCCGCGGCGTCGCGCTCGACAGCGTGGCCCGTACCTACAACGCCGTGATCGACGCGGTGATCGACGCCCTGCGCCTGGTCCCGCAGCTCACCAGCGACGCCGAGGGCGCTCGGGAGCTGACGGCGCTGGACGCGCTGCTGCGCGCGAACGAGGAGAACTCGCTGCGCGCGATGGCCCTCATCGTGACCGCGGTGTCGCCGGAGGCCGGCCGGTCCATCCTGGACGACGCGACCCAGCAGGCGCCGATCTTCGTCGACCGGTTCGTCAAGCAGGGCGACGACGGTGACGACAGCGAGCGGGCCGCCCTGGTCGTCCGGGTCGAGCAGAGCGATGCCGGCCGGCGCGTCGACGACCTCGCCGCCCAGGTCGGCAACCCGCGTGACACGGCGGGCACCACGCGGTACGTCTCCGACGTGCTCTCCGCGGCGGACACCCACGCGGGCCAGCGGAAACTCGTGCAGGAGCGGGCGATCAACGAGATCGCCGACTCCGCGACCGAACGAGCCGACAGCGCGACCCGGCTGGCCTGGACGGTCGGCCTCGGCGCCGGCGGGCTGTTCCTGCTGGTCGCCTTCCTCGCCGTCGCGGTGTCCCGCTCGATCGCCGGGCCGCTGCGCCAGCTGACCACCGCGGCGACGTCGGTCGCCGACCTGGCCGGCACCGAGCTCGTCCGTGTCACCGACACCGAGGAGGTCGAGGCGCAGATCCCGCGGCTGGCCACCATCGACGTCGTCTCCGGCGACGAGCTCGGCAAGCTCGCCGCCGCGTTCAACCGGGTCCAGACCACCGCGGCCGAGCTGGTCGAACGCCAGGCGCTCACCCGGCGCAACACCAGCCTGATGTTCGCGAACGTCGCGAAGCGCACGCAGAACCTCGTCGGCCGCCAGCTCGCCCTGATCGACGAGGTCGAGCGCAACGAGCAGGACACCCGGCTGCTGGCCAGCCTCTACCGGCTCGACCACCTCTCCACCCGCCTGCGCCGCAACGCCGACAACCTGCTCGTGGTGTCCGGCACCCGCGACGAGACCCGCATCGCCGGCCCGATCGAGCTGTCCACGGCCCTGCGGTCCGCGCTCGCCGAGATCGAGGACTTCCAGCGGGTCAAGCTCGGCGTCGTCGCCGAGATCCTGCTTTCCTCGGCCCTCGGCGCCGACCTGGTGCTCGTGTTCGCCGAGCTGCTGGAGAACGCGACGTCGTTCTCGCCGCCGGGCTCGATGGTCGAGGTGGACACCATGTTCCTCGCCGACGGCGCCTGCCTGGTGAGCATCGTCGACCACGGCATCGGCATGACCGCGGAGAAACTGGCCGAGGAGAACAAGCGGCTCGTCGAGCGCGAACGCCTGGAGCTCGCGCCGACCAGTGTGCTCGGCCTGTTCGTGGTCGGCCGTCTCGCGCGGCGCCACGAGCTGGGCGTCGAGCTGCTCGCGACGCCGACCACCGGCGGCGTGACCGCGCGGCTGACCATCCCGCCGTCGCTGTTCACCCACCGCACCGAGCTGCGTCCGAGGACCGAGCCGCCGCCGGTGATCCCGGCGCAGGCCATGCCGCCGATCGCGCCGTCACAGCCGCGGCACGCCGCGCCGGCCGGTCTGTCCGATTTGGACGCCTTCCGGCCGCCGGTGGCCGAACCGGTCCGCGAGCGACCCGCCGAACTGCCGGCGCCGGCGATCCCGGCGCTGCTCGGCCACGGCAACGGCTTCCGCTGGTTCCGCGAGCTGGAACCGGTGTGGCCGGACGCCGAACCCGACACCCAGCCCGCCGAAGCACCCGAGCCGGCGATGGCGGCGGCGACGGAATCCCGTGGTGGCCTGCGCCGCCGGGTCCGCGGCGCCCAGCTGCCCAGCCCGGGCACGACGGCGCCGGTGGCCGACGACAGCAAGCCGCGGCACGACCCGGAAGCGACGAAGGCCGCGATGGACGGCTTCGCCGGCGCCTTCGCGAAGGCCGCCGAGGTCAGCGCGCTGACGGCCGACCCGCCGTCCGCGCCGCCCACCGTCGTGACCGAACCCGTGTCACCTCCTCCGCCCCGCGTCCCCGTGATCGAGGCCGCCGCACCGCCGGTGGCCACGGCCCCGATCGCGGCCGCCGCGCAGTCGCGCGACGGCCTGATCCGCCGGGTCCCCGGCGCCCAGCTCGCCCCGGGCCTGCGTCAGCAGTCCGCGGGGCGGCCGCTCGCCCGCGCCGTCGTGAACCGCCCCAGGCGGGACCCGGCGGCCGAACGAGCGGCGTTCGACGCGTTCGCCGCAGGCCTCGCCAAGGCGGAGGACGTGACGGCAGACAGCCCGCCCCAAGGCGTGGTCGCCGGTCGTGTGATGGAACGAGGAGAAGAGAGCAGGAAATGAGCATCCCCGCACCTGGCGTCAGTGTCGAAGCCCAGAACTTCAACTGGCTGGTGAGCCGCTTCGCGCAGCACACCGCGGGCGCGATAGCCGCCATCGCGGTCTCGGCCGACGGCCTGCTGATCGCGATGTCGACGGAGCTCGAGCGCTCCAACGCCGACCGTCTCGCCGCGATCTCCTCGGCCATGCTCGGCCTCGCCCACGGCGTCTCCGAAAGCCACCCGCTCGGCTCGCCGGACAAGGTGATCATCGAGCTCGAGCACGGGTACCTGCTGGTCTGCACCATCAGCATCGGCTGCTCGCTCGGCGTCCTCGCCAACAAGCAGGCCAGCCTCGGCACGATCGCCTACGAAATGGCGATGTTCGCCAACCGCGCGACCGAAGTCTTGACCCCGGGGCTCATCGAGGAGCTCAAGAACACCGTCGGAAGCTAGGGAGCGACGTGATGACCGAAGAACCGGACATCTCGCTGCTGCGGCCGTACTTGATGACCTCGGGGCGGGCCCAGCCGGTCGACCAGAGCCTCGAAATCGAGGCGCAGGTCATGACGTCCCGCCTCGGCGCGGCTTCGCACCCGAAGCTCACGTTCGAACGCCAGGAAATCGTTTCCCTCTGCCGGAGCACGATGTCGGTGGCCGAGGTGGCCGCCATGCTGGGCCTGCACATCGGCGTGGCCAGGGTGCTGGTGGCCGACCTCGCCGAACTGGGCTACGTCGTCGTCCGCCGGCCGGGAAACCACAACAAGCACGACCTCGGCATGATCGAAAGGGTCATTCGTGGACTCGAAGCCATTCACTGAACCGGGCACCCGGCCGCCGGCCCCGGTCAAGATCGTCATCGCGGGCGGCTTCGGCGTCGGCAAGACGACGGCGGTGTCGTCCATCTCGGAGATCAAGCCGCTCACGACCGAGGCGGCGATCACGTCGGTGGCGGCTTCGGTGGACAGCACCGGCCACGTCCCGGCCAAGACCACGACGACGGTGGCGCTGGACTTCGGCTGCATCACGATCGACGAAGAGGTCAAGCTGTACCTGTTCGGCACGCCCGGCCAGGACCGCTTCGGCTTCATGTGGCAGGACCTGGTCCACGGCGCACTGGGCGCACTGGTGATCGTGGACACCCGCCGCATGGACGACTGCTACCCGGCGGTCGACTACTTCGAGAACGCGGGCCTCCCGTTCGTGGTGGCGGTGAACATGTTCGACGGATCGCTGGGCCACAGCCTCGAGGACGTGCGCTGGGCGTTGGCGGTGAGCGACGACGTCCCCCTGATCACGTTCGACGCCCGCCAGAAGCTGTCGGTCCGCGACGCGCTGCTGGCGGTACTGCACAACACGTTCAAGCGGGCCCGCGCCCAGGCGGGCGCGGGGGCCTGAGCGGGGCCCGCTACACTTGACCACGGACCCCGCGCGGCGTCCACCCTGTGAACCTCCCCAGGGCCGGAAGGCAGCAAGGATAAGCAGGCTCTGACGGGTGCGCGGGGTCCCCTTCTTTTCGGCTCCGGCTTCGGGGCTTCGCCCCTTCGACGGGCCTTCTCTTCGTCCTTTCGCCCGGGGGCCGAGCCCCCGGACCCCCACGGTGCCTCTCTCGCGGCCTGCGAGCTCTGCCGCGGCCTCTGTCGCGGCCTGCGGGCTCTGTCGCGGCCCTTTCTCGCGCCTGGGAGCTTTGCCGCGGCCTTTCTCGCGTCTGCGGGCTTTGCCGCGGCCTCTGTCGCGGCCTGCGGGCTTTGCCGCGGCCCTTCTCGCGTCTGCGGGCTTGCCGGGCCTTTCTCGCTAGAACAGGCCCAGGATGTCCTTGGGGGGTTTTGGGGGCGGTGGGGCGTCCGCGTCCGTTATCGGGGCTGCCTTGCCCGCCAGTTTTCGCAGCTCCGCGCCGTGCACGCACCTTGCCGGGAATGCTGCCGAGGCCGTTCGCCGGGCTATCTCCGTCGTCGGGAGCTCGGTTGCCGAGGCCGCCAGGACCAGGTTGCCGAAGTGGCGGCCGCGCAGGACGCCGGGGTCGGCCAGCAGGAGGACCTCCGGGAAGACCGCGAGCAGCGTCGCCAGGAAGCGGCGGGCGAACGGCAGGCCCGGGCCGTCCGTGATGTTCGCCAGGTAGACGCCCGGGGCCCGGAGGATGCCCGCGATCGCCTGCGTCGCCTCCAGGGTCGCGAGGCCGCCGGCCAGGGTTGCTCGCTCGAACGCGTCGACCACCACCAGGTCCGCCGAATCGTCGCGGCGCGTCGCCAGGCCTTCGCGGCCGTCCGTCACCCGGACCCGCAGGCCCGGCACCCGCAGCCCCAGCTGCGCGCGGACCAGCTCCACCAGCTCGCCGTCGGCGTCGAACACCAGCTGCCGCGACCCCGGCCGGGACGCCGCGACGTACCGCGGCAGCGTGCACGCCGCCCCGCCGATGTGGAGCGCGTCCAGCCGGCCCGGCGGCAGCCGGTCCACCACGTCCGCGAACCGGCGGACGTAGTCGAACTCCAGGTGGGCCGGGTCGTCGAGGTCGACGTACGACTGCGCGACCCCGTCCACCGACACCAGCCAGGCGTTGCCGCGGCCGGCGTCCCGGACCAGCTCGGCCGTGCCGAACCGCACCGGGTACCGCCCGGGCACCGGCTCGGCCTTCCGCATTCGGCTCACGAAGTCCGAGGTTATCGGAAACATTCCGGCCACTCCGGCGATAAGGGAACGGAACGATCATCGATCGAGGGGGTTTTTCCTTGCGTGCAAACGCAGTAATCATTGCCGTGGCCCTCGCCACCGGCGTCTTCGCGACGCCGGCGGCCGCGGACGTCCTGCCCGACCGGGCCCAAGCCGTCTCGTTCCTGGAGACCGGCGGCCCCGGCGTGGCCAGGGCCGCCGAAGCGGCATTGCTCGGCTCACCCGCCGACCTGGAGACCTTCCTGGCCACCGGCCGCGGGCGGGCCCAGGACGACGACGAGCGGGTCCTGGTCACCCAGGCCCTCTCCGGTGGCCCGGTCACCCGGCGCGCCGCCCAGCAGGCGCTCGACGGCACCCAGGCCGACATCCGCGAATTCCTGGCCCGCGGTCTGCCGCTGGCGCGGAACGCGGACGACCGGATCGCCGTCGGCCAGGTCATGAACACCGGCGGCCCGACGGTCAACGCCCGGGCCCAGAAGGCGCTCGACGGCACGCCCGCCGACGTGCGCGCCTTCCTCGAGACCGGTTTGCAGCAGGCGAAGGACGTCGACGACCGCATCACGGCCAACCAGGCCCTGGCCGCCGGCGGCCCCGAGGTCAAGGCCGCCGCGCAGACGGCGCTCGACGGCACCCCGGAGGACGTCCGGTACTTCCTCTCCCTCTGGCGGAAGGTCGCCGAGGACGGCGACATCGAGGTCACCGCGGTCCAGGGGCAGCTCGACGGGGCCAAGGCGGCCGCGGCCAACCACCGTCCGCTCGTGGTGAAGCTCGCCGCGGAGAAGGCCGCGAAGATCGCTTCGGACGCGCGCAAGGCGAACACCGAGCGGCTGGCCGCCCAGCGGGCGAAGGGGCAGCAGGACGCCCAGGCCGCCGCGGGTGCCGAGGCCGCCGCGCAGCAGGAGGCCCGTGAGGCCGCGGCCCGCGCCGCGCAGGCCAAGGCGGACAACGACAAGCTGCTCACCGACGCGGCCGACCCGGCGCTGACCGTGCCGAACGGCCGCCGCGCGTCCGTCTACCTGCTGCGCAACGGCGGCGCCGCCGTCAAGAACGCCGCCCGCACCGCGCTGAGCGGGTCCGACGACGACGTCGTCACGTTCGTGCGCAGCGCTCTCGCCGTCGCGCAGGAGTCCGACGACCGCGCCGCCGTCGCGGCGATCGCGGCGGACCCCAAGGCCCGCCCGGGCCTGCGCCAGGCCGCTCGTGACGCCCTCGCCGGGCCGTACGCCGGGGTCGCCGCGCTGCTGCGCACCGGCGATTACCCGGGGCGGGACACCGACGACCGCGTCGAGGTCAGCCAGATCATGGCGGCCGGTGGCCCGGGCACGAAGTCGGCGGCGCAGCGGGCGCTCGACGGCACCGTCGCCGACATCCGCGAGTTCCTGGCGCACGGCCAGTACGTCGCGCACCTGATCGACCTGCGGGTCAAGGTGACCCAGACGCTGTCAAACGGCCCGGAGGTGGACGCGGTTGCGCAGGGCGTCCTCGACGGCCCGGACTCGGGTCTGGCGACGTACCTGGACAAGGACCTGGCCAAGGCGCGGGCGCGGGACGCCTTCACCGCTCAGCACGTCGCCAAGGTGAACGGTCTGGTCGCCGAGGCGGCCGCACTGGTCTCCTGACCGCACGGCGAAGGTTGTCGGACCCTGGCGGTAGTCTCGCGGCGTGGCTCTCGCGCTGTACCGCAAGTACCGTCCGGCGACCTTCGCCGAGGTCGTCGGTCAGGAGCATGTGACCGAACCCCTCCGCACGGCGTTGTCCGCCGGGCGGATCAACCACGCCTACCTCTTCTCCGGTCCACGCGGCTGCGGCAAGACGTCCAGCGCGCGCATCATGGCGCGCTCGCTGAACTGCGTGAAGGGGCCGACGCCGGACCCGTGCGGCGAATGCCACTCGTGCAAGGCGCTCGCGCCGGAGGGTTCGGGCAGCGTCGACGTCACGGAGCTCGACGCCGCCAGCCACGGTGGTGTCGACGACGCCCGCGAGCTGCGGGACAAGGCGTTCTACGCCCCGGCCGAGTCGCGCTACCGCGTGTTCATCATCGACGAGGCGCACATGGTCACGACGCAGGGCTTCAACGCCCTGCTGAAGATCGTGGAAGAGCCGCCGGAGCACGTCATCTTCATCTTCGCGACCACCGAGCCGGACAAGGTGCTCACCACCATCCGCTCGCGGACGCACCACTACCCGTTCCGGCTGATCCCGCCGAGCTCGATGCGTGCCCTGCTGGAGCGCAACATCGCGGCCGAAGGCGTCGAGGTCGAGCCGGCGGTGTACCCGCTGGTCATCCGCGCGGGCGGGGGATCGGCGCGTGACACGCAGTCGGTGCTCGACCAGCTGCTCGCCGGCGCCGGACCGGAAGGCGTCTCGTACTCGCGGGCGGTCGCGCTGCTGGGCGTCACCGACGTCGCGCTGATCGACGACATGGTCGACGCCCTCTCGACCGAGGACGCCGCCACGGTGTTCGGCACGGTGGAGAAGCTCACCGAGGCCGGCCACGACCCGCGCCGCTTCGCGACCGACCTGCTCGACCGGCTGCGTGACCTGGTGCTGCTGCGCGCGGTGCCCGAGTCCGCGGGCGGGCTGGTGTCCGCGCCGGAGGAGGAACTGTCGCGGATGGTCGCGCAGGCCGAGCGGCTCGGCCTGGCCACCCTCTCGCGCTACGCCGACATCGTCCACAATGGATTGCTGGAGATGCGCGGCGCGACTTCGCCGCGGCTCGTGCTCGAGCTGCTGTGCGCGCGGATGCTGCTGCCGTCGGTGGCCGACGCGGAAAAGGCGCTGCTGGCCCGGGTCGAGCGGCTGGAGCGCCGCGCCACCCTGGCCGCCGGAGGCGGCGCGCCCGCCGAGGGCGGGGTGGAGCCGCCGCTGCGCGGGGCTCCGGAACGCGAGTTCTCGAGGCCTTCGCAGCGTGCGTCGTCGGCGGGCCCGGCACCGGTGCCCGAGCCGGTCAAGCCGCCCGCACGCCCGGCCGCCGCCGATCCGGTGCCCGACGGCGGGAGCGCCGCGCGTACGCCCGCCGCCGGCCCGCCCGCTCCGGCGGCTGCGGCTTCGAGCGCTGCCGCGGCTCAGTCGGGCGACGGCGGCTGGGGGAGTCCGCGCACTCCGGGAGGCGGCACGCCCGTCCCGGCGGCGGCTTCGAGCACTTCCGCGGCGGCTGCCGCGGCTTCGAACAGCCCCGCGGCTCAGTCGGGCGATGGTGGCTGGGGTGCGGTGCGTACGCCCGGCGGTGGCACGCCCGCCCCCGTTGCGTCTCCGGCGCCCGAAGCCCCGGCAGCCGCGCCCGCGGCGGCCGGTGGGATGGACGCCGCCGGGATCCGGAACGTCTGGCCACAGCTGATGACCGCGCTGCGCAAGTTCACCGGCGGCCGCAGCATCGAGGCGATGCTGACCCAGGCCACCGTGGCGAGCGTCGAGGGCAACGCCGTGACGCTGACCCACAAGTCCGAGCCGCTGGCCCGCCGGCTGTCCGACCAGGACAACGCCCGCAAGATCGCCGGCGCCCTGACCGACGTCCTGGGCGGCGACTGGCAGGTCCGCTGCGTCCACGGCAACGCCCCGGCCGCGCCCGCCGCCCGTCCGCAGCAGGCCGCGCCCGCGCCGGAGCGGTCGTTCACGCGCCAGTCGGCGGCCGCGGCGCCCGCCGAACCGGCTGCCCGCCCCGCGACCCCGCCACCGCCGCCGGCCCGGCCCAAGGTCACGACGGCCGAGCCGGACATCCCGCTCCCCCCGGAACCGGCCGACGAGGACGACGAGGACCTCTACAACGAGGACGCCAGCCCGGCCCCGCCGCCGCCCCCACCCCCGCCGGACAAGGACCCGGACGAGGTGGCCCGCAAACTCCTCTCGGAGCACCTGGGCGCCCGCCCCCTGGACTGAGCCCGACCCAAACCCAAGTCCGTGAATGCCCGGGAGCGCGGGTCAGGAGGCCCAGGGGCCGATGCCCGTCACGCGGTCGGCCGTGATCCGGACGATCACCGCCGTCGGCGAGCCCTGGTTGCCCAGCTCGTACTTCTCGACGCCGAGGTACCGCCGGGCCTGCCGGTCCATCAGGGCCGTGAACTCGTCGGGGATGTCCGGCCCGAGCACCCGGGCGTGCCCCGGACCAGCAGGTACTGCGGGAGCCCCCGTGCGTCGCGCTCGTCGTGGTCCTCGATCAGCACGGTGACGCGCGGGTCGTTGCGGATGTTGCGCACCTTGGGCCGGCCGCCCTCCATGCCCATCACGATCTCGTCGCCCTCCCGGCTGGCCCAGACCATCGAGGTCTGCGGCGAGCCGTCCGGGTTGACGGTCGTCAGCACGGCGTTGAACGGCCGCTCGAACAGGCGGTGGCAGCTTTCGGGAAGTTCCATGGTCCCGAGACTAGGAAGCCGACGGGTACCGCTCGGTACCTTTGCTCCCATGGGTGACTTTTCCGGGGACGTCTTCCTCGCCGACTGCCCGGCCCGGCTGGCCATCGAGATCATCGCCGACAAGTGGGCGGTCGTCGTGGTGTTCGCCCTCAGCCGCGGCCCGCGGCGGCACGGCGAGCTGGTCGGCCTCATCGGCGGCATCTCCCGCAAGGTCCTCACGCAGACGCTGCGCAAGCTCCAGGGCTACGGCCTGGTCGACCGCCACGCGTACGCCGAAGCGCCGCCGCGCGTCGAGTACTGCCTGACCGATCTCGGCCGGACCCTCGTCGAGCCGATCGGCGTCCTCACGAAGTGGGCGACGCAGTACGGCGAGGCCGTGCTCGAGGCTCAGGAAGCCAGGTAGGCCTCGATCGCCGCCGCGATGGCCGCCGCGAACTGCTGCCGCCCGTCCGCGCTCGTCATCCGGGCCGCTTCGGTCGCGTTGCGCATGTTCCCGCACTCCACCAGGGCGGCCGGCCGCGTCGAGAGGTTGAGCCCGGCCAGGTCCGCGCGGGCCGACAGCCCGTTGGTGCCGATGTAGTTCGCCGGGCTGAAGCCGCTCGCCCGCATCGTGTCGCGCAGCGTCTGCGCCAGCCGCGTCGACGGCGCTCCCTGCGCGGCGTTCAGCGCCGGTGCCGAATACGCGACGTGGAAGCCGTTCGCCCCGGCCGCTTCGGAGCCGTCGGCGTGGATCGAGACGACCGCGTCGGCGTTCGCCTCGTTGCCGATCGCCGCCCGTCGGTCGACGCAGGGGCCGACGCCGGTGTCGTTCTGTCGCGTGTAGACAACGTGGAACCCCTTGTCCGCCAAGGCTTTTCCGACCCGCTGGGCGACGTCGAAGGTGAAGGCGTGCTCGGCGTAGCCGGCGTTGGTGGCGGTGCCGGTGGTGTTGCACGGCTTGGTCTGCCCGCGCCCGGCCGGCACCGGGCGGTTGATCTCCGCCGGGTGGGCGCCGTTCCCGCCGTTGTGCCCGGGGTCCAGCACGACGACCTTCCCGGCCGCGGCCGGGGTCGTGACGGCCGGGGACGACGACGGTGAAGGCGACGCTGGAGGCGCCACGGTCGTCGGCGTGGGCGTGCTCGTCCGCGTGGTCACGGGCGCGGGCGCCGGTGCCGCCGGGGTCTCTCCTTCGCAGCCGGTGAGCAGCAGGGCAACGGCCAGCAGCAGGGGGGCAATCACGCGTCGCACGGCGACCACGGTGCCACAGCCGGGCACATCGTGTGGCGCGACTACCCTGGTGGGGACACAGGCGTGCAGAGAGGACCGAGTGCGATCATGGTGCAACCCGGCGGCGGCTTCGACCTTTCCCAGCTGATGCAGCAGGCGCAGCAGATGCAGCAGAAGCTCGTCGAGGCCCAGGAAGAACTCGCCAACACCGAGGTCACCGGCAGTGCCGGCGGCGGGCTGGTCACCGCGACCGTCTCCGGTGACAGCCAGCTGAAGAGCCTCCGGATCGACCCGAAGGTGGTCGACCCGGACGACATCGAGACGCTGTCCGACCTGATCGTCGCGGCGGTCCGGGACGCGTCGGCGAGCGCGCAGAAGCTCACCGAGCAGAAGCTCGGCCCGCTGGCCGGCGGCCTCGGCGGCGGTGACGGCATGCCGGACCTCGGCAGCCTCGGCTTCGGCGGCTGACGAACTTGTACGAAGGTGTCGTCCAAGACCTGATCGACGAGCTCGGGCGGTTGCCGGGGGTCGGGCCGAAGAGCGCCCAGCGGATCGCGTTCCACCTGCTGGCCACCGACCCGGCCGACATCTCGCGGCTGCAGGACGTGCTCGGCAAGGTCAAGGAGGGCGTGCAGTTCTGCGAGGTCTGCGGCAACGTCTCCGAGCAGCAGAAGTGCCGCATCTGCCGCGACGAGCGCCGTGATCTCACGGTCATCTGCGTGGTCGAGGAGCCGAAGGACGTGCTGGCGGTCGAGCGCACGCGCGAGTTCAAGGGCCGCTACCACGTGCTGGGCGGCGCGCTCGACCCGCTGTCGGGCATCGGCCCGGAGCAGCTGCGGATGCGCGAGCTGCTCAAGCGCATCGGCGAAGCCGACATCAGCGAGATCATCATCGCGACCGACCCCAACACCGAGGGCGAGGCGACAGCGACGTACCTGGTCCGCATGCTGCGAGACTTCCCCGGGTTGAGCGTCACGCGGCTGGCGTCGGGTCTCCCGATGGGCGGTGACCTGGAGTTCGCGGACGAGCTGACCCTGGGCCGCGCGCTCTCGGGCCGCCGTGTCCTATAGCGGTCTGCCGGTCGAGCCGGTCCGGACGCTCCTCGCCTTCGAACGGCGGCGGGAGGTGGAGTTCGTCGACATCCGGGACTGCGGCGAGCTGCCCCGGGTGCGGTACGGCGGCGATCTGACCGGCGCGATCGAGCTGACCGTCGGGCCGGTTGCCCTCCTCGGCCGGAACTGGGCGTCGGACATCGAAGGGCTTTGGGCCTCCGTGGCTGCCCTCGTGGCCCAGTACCGCGCGGACGGGCGTGCCGAAGTGCGGTTCCCCGACCAGTCCGCGTACCTCTCGCTGGAGCCGGTCCCGCCGGGGCTCGTCCGGATCACCGTGGCGGGTGGGCCGTACCGCGAGACCGCCGTCACGGGGGAAGGGAAGCTGCTTTCCGCGCTCACCGCCGGCGGCGCCGAGTTCGCCGGCAAGCTGGCGGAGCTCACCGGTCGAAGCGGCGCAGGTCGTACAGGTCCATCAGCCTGATCACCTTGTTCGCGTACTCCGGGTCGGTGGCGTACTTGCGCGCCACCGCCCGGATGAACGCGTCCGGGTCCGACCGCACCGGCAGCGCGGCCGCGTAGTTCGGGCTCGTCGTCAGCAGCCGTCCGTAGTCGCGGAACGAGTCCTCGATCGAGGCGTACGACCGGAAGTACGCGTCCACCGCGTGGCACGGGGCGGGCACGCACTCCGTTGTCGGGTAGCGGGCGCACCGCAGCGCGATCGGGCCCGGGCTCGTCGGCGTCACGCACTTGAAGCCGAAGTGGTTGAGCTCGGCCGTCGACAGCCGGCTGCGGCCCCAGTTGGATTCCAGGATCGCCTGCGCGACCGTCACCGACGCCGGGATGTCGTACACCGCGTGGATCGCCCGCGCGATCGGACCCGCGGCGCCGACGTACGACTCCTGGTACCCGGACGCGAGCGCCGCCGAGTGCGTCGCGTCCAGGTCGATCGGGGGCGTCACCAGCAGGGCCGCCGCCAGTCCGAGGTGGATCATGGCGACACTTTGCCCGGTGACCTCCCGGAGAAACGGGAGGTCACCCGGACGAAGGACTCAGCAGTAGCCGAGCTGCGCCAAGGTGTCGACCACGATCTCGGACGGGTGGTACTTGTCCATCCAGGACTCGCCGCGGCGGTTCTGGTACGTGTCGAGGAAGTTCTGCAGCTTGTCGCCGCGCATTTCCGTCAGGACGACCGTCTCGCCGAGGTGCTGCGGGGTCTCCGTGCGCTCGCGGTGCACCGCGCAGGGCAGGCCGAGGTAGTAGCACTCGGCCGAAAGACCACCGGAATCGGTGACGACGTACTCGGCGCGGGCCACCAGCGGCAGGAACTTCAGGTACCGCATCTTCGGCTGGACGATGAACTGGTCGTCGAAGATGTTCCCGATGCCCAGCGAGCGGATCTTTTCGCGCTCCGGCGCCCCGGCCATGTACAGGATCGGCATCTTGCGGCTCTGCTCGCGCAGGATCTCCAGCGCCTCGCGGTACTTGTCCGGGCGCGAAACCAGCTCGAAGCGGTGCAGCGTGGCCAGGCCGAACTTCTCCGGCAGGTTCGGCACGTCCAGCGGCTGGTTGATCGCCAGGCGCATCGCGTCGATCGCCGTGTTCGCCTCGGTGTCGACGACGACGCCGCGGGCGTGGCGCAGGTTGTTCACCTCACGCGCGCTCGGCGCGAAGTGGATGTCGACGATCTTCGCCGCGATCTTGCGGTTCAGCTCCTCGGGCAGCGGCGACAGGATGCTGCCCGACCGCGCGCCCGCCTCGACGTGCCCGACGCGGGACTTGAGGATCCGCTTCCCGATCAGCGAGCCGTACGGCGTGGTGAACGTGTCGCCGTGCACCAGCACCAGCGGCGGGCGGCCGTCCTCGGTCAGCGCGGCGCGCAGCTCGTGGCGGCGGCTCCACGCGGTGCGCAGCACCTGCGCGGCCCAGCCGGGCACCTGGGCGGGCGACTCGAGGTTGTGGGCCTTGTCCTCCGGCACCAGCCAGACGTCCGGCTCGGGCATCTTCAGGTCCGCGAGGACGTCGGCGACCTCGTCGACGTGCTGCGCGGTGAACCAGATCTTCGGCCGCACCCCGCGCTCGGCGATCCCGTGGTAGACCGGCGCGATCTTGATCAGTTCCGCGGTGGTGCCGAGAATGAAGGAAATCACCAGAGAGCCCATTTCCGATCGGGTGCGGTGGCGTAAGGATACTGGCCGACCCGTCACGGGGGCCGCCGGGTAGCCTCGGCCCGGTGAGTGCGAACCCGCTCCTCCCCTCGCTCAGCGTCGTGATCCCGGTCTACAACGAGCAGGACTGGATCGAACGCAGCGTCGGTGCGCTGCTCGCCTCGGCGTCGGCCGCGAGCTGGCCGATCGAGGTCGTGGTGGTCGACGACGGCAGCACCGACGCCACGCCGTCCCGGCTCGACGACCTGCGCGAACGCCACGGCATCACCGTGCTGAGCCAGGCGAACGCCGGCCGGTTCGAGGCCCGGCGGGCGGGCATCGCCAAGGCGTCCGGGCAGCAGATCCTGCTGCTCGACAGCCGGGTGGTCGTGGACACCGGTGCGCTGGCGTTCCTGCGCGACCAGCTGGCAGGCCACCCGGAACGGACGGTGTGGAACGGGCACGTCAACGTCGCTTCGGAGCGCAACCCGTACGCCGGTTTCATGGCCGGCCTGGTCAAGATCCCCTGGCGGCGGTACTGCGCGAACCCGCGCCTGATGTCCTTCGGCATCGAGGAGTTCGACCTCTTCCCCAAGGGCACCGGATTCTTTTCCGCGCCGCGCGCCGTTCTCGAAGCGGCCTCCGACGCTTTTGTTTCCCTGTTCGACGACGTCCGCTTCGCCAGCGACGACACCGGCGTGCTGCGCTGGATCGCCGAGCGGCACCGCATCTTCCTGGCCCCGGAGTTCTCCGCGACCTACCACGGGCGCGACAGCTTCAAGAAGTTCGTCGCCCAGTCGTACTTCCGCGGGACGACCTTCGTGGACTCCTACCTCGGCTCGCCCGGCCCCGCCCGCAACGGCCTGTTCGCCGCGTTCGGCGTCGGCGTGCTGGGCCTCGGCCTGGCGCTGCGGCGGCCGAAGACGGCCGTGGCGCTGGCGGCCGCCGGGTCGGCCGCGGCGGGCGCGGCCGTGACCCGCTTCGGCGCGACGACCGCGGAGGCCAAAGCCGTCGCGAAGCTGGCCCCGGTGTTCGGCGCCGGCTTCGGCGCGGGAGCCGTCCGTGGCCTGGTCATGGCGCTGCGTTCCCGCCGGCGGCGGGAACGATGAGCTCGCCGATGACCGACGAAGCCGACGGGCGCAGCCTGGCGAAGGAGACCGGACGCTCGGCCGGGAAGATCGGCATCTCGCTGCTGGTCGCGATCGCGCTCGGCTACGTGCTGACGCTCGTCGCGACCCGCTGGCTCGGCCCGGAGAACAGCAAGGTCTACCTCTCGTTCTGGGGCATCCTGATGGGCCTCGGCAGCGCGTTGTCACCGCTCGAGCAGGAGCTGTCCCGCCAGTCCGCGGTGGCCGCGCTCGACGGCGGCAAGGCGGGCAAGCCGGCGCTGCGGGCGCTGGCGGTCGGAGCGGTGACCGTCACCGTGGTCGCGGCGCTGACGCTGGTCGTGCCGGTGCTGTCGGACCGGCTCTACGCCGGCAACACCACGCTCGGCGTCGTCGTGCTGTGCGGCGCGATCGCGTTCGCCTGCCAGTTCGCCGCCCGCGGCCTGCTCGTCGGGCAGCAGCGGATCAAGCCGTACGCGGGGCTGGTCGTCGCCGAAGCCGCGGTCCGGGTGGTCGTGCTGCTCGGGATCGCCGCCGCCGGGCTCACCGGCGTGACGTCGTTCGCGATCGCGGCCGCGACCGGCTCGTTCGCCTGGCTGCTGTTCGTCCGGCCGGTCTCCGGGCTGGTCGACCCGCACGCCGACGGCGAGGGCTGGGGGCCGGTGACCGGCCGGATCCTCGTCCTGCTGACCGGCGCCGCGCTGACCGCCAGCGTCATCACCGGCTACCCGGCGATGGTGAGCCTGCTCGCGCCCGGCGGATCCGTGGCCGGCGTCGGAGTCCTCTTCGCGACGCTCACCGTGTCCCGGGTGCCGCTGCTGCTGCTTTCCCCGCTGCAGGCGCTCGCCGTCCCGACCGTCGTCCGGCTCTCGGGCACCGAGGAGGGGCGGCACCGGCTGCGGAAGCTGCTCGCGGCCGGCGCGCTCGGCACGATCGTGGTCGGCGTGGTCGGCGCACTGGTCGGCTGGCTGATCGGGCCCTGGCTGGTCTCCCTGCTCTACGGCTCGGACTTCGTCGCCCAGGGCTGGTGGGTCGCCTGGATGGTCTGGGGTGCGGTGCTGCTCACGGCGTTGCAGCTGATGACGGCGGTGCTCGTGGCCCGCAAGGAGGCGAGCAAGGTGCTCGTGACGTGGGGGGTGGTCGCGGCCGCGACCGCGGTGACCCTGCTGCTCGTGCCGGGCGACCCGATCCTCAAGGCGGTCGCCGGCCTGGCCGGTGGTCCCACGCTCGGCCTGGCCGTCGTCCTGGTGTTCGTGTTGCGACGGCCGGGCAACGTGCGGCCCACCTCGGACGTCACAGTAGGGTGACCCGGGGTCGGACCACGGGACAGGATCGGCGTGCGTCGCCGGTGAGGTTGGACAGCGGAAAACCATGAACGTACTTCTGGTCGTGCTCGCCTTCTGGCTGCCTGGCCTCGTCTTCGGAACGGCGATCAGGCTGCGCGGCTGGCTGCTGGCCGCCGCCGCACCGCTCCTGACCTTCGGCCTCGTGAGCCTGGGCGTGCCGGTGCTCGGCGGGCTCGGCATCCGCTGGAACGTCCTGGACGTCGCGCTGTGGACGCTGGTGCTCTCGGCCGCCGGGTTCGGGCTGTCGTTCCTCGTGCTCCGCTTCACCGCCCGCAGGCACCCGGACTGGGCCGAAAAGGACGCCGCCACGGCCGCGCCCGCCCGATCCCCGCGCGAGCACCTGCTGATGGGCGCCGGCGTGCTGGCCGGCAGCCTGGTCGGCATCGTCACGTTCCTGCGCGGCGCGCGCGGCCTCGACCAGGTCCAGCAGGGCTGGGACGCGCCGTTCCACGCGAACCTGGTCCGCTGGATCGCCGAGCACGGCGACGCCCGGCCGTCGACCGTCGGCACGATCGCGAACCTGCCGGACCAGACGAACTACTTCTACCCCGACACCTACCACGCCCTGCTCGCGCTGGTCTTCGACAAGGCCGGCCTGGCGATGATGCCGACGCTGAACATGGCGGCGCTCACCGTGATCCTGTGCGTGCCGGTCGGTGTCGCCGCGATGTGCCACGTGTGGCGGATGCCGGCGCTCGCGGTCGGCGCGGCCGCGGCGGTTTCGGCGTCGTTCACCAACTTCCCGTACGACTCGCTGTGGCGCGGGCCGCTGTGGCCGTACGTCGCCGGGGTCGCGCTGGTCCCGGCCGCGCTCGCGCTGGCCCGCTTGCTGCTCCACCCGCGGGGCATCGCCGGGCCCGTGGCGATCGGTATCGCCGTCGCCGGGCTGATCGGGCTGCACACCAGCGTGGCGTTCGTCGTCGTCGTGTACTTCCTGCTGATCCTGCTCGCCGTGGTGTTCCGGTTCGAGCAGATCGACTGGCGCCGGTCCGCACCCTCGCTCGGGGCGACGATCGCGCTGGCCGTGCTCTGCGGGCTGCCGCTGGCGCTGCCTTCGCTCTACAACGCCGGTGGTGTGACGAGCGCGTTCTGGGCCTCGGACGCGACGGTCAGCGGCGGCCTCGGCGAGACGATCACGTTCTCGCCGATGGCCGCCTTCCCGCAGTGGTGGATCGGCGTGCCGGCCATCATCGGCATCTTCCTGATGGTCAAGCACAGGCGGATGGTGTGGATGGTCGCGGCGTACGTCGTGTTCGGCGGGCTGTTCGCGTTCACCGTGTCGCTGGAAACGCCGCTCATCCACACCCTGACCGGCATCTTCTACAACGACCACTGGCGGATCGGCGCGCTGGTCCCGCTGGCCGGTGCGGTCGCGTTCGGCGAGTTCACCGACACCGCGGCCCGCTGGTTCGCGGGCAAGGCAGGCACTCGGCTGCCGAACGTCCGGCCGGCGACGCTCACCGCGATCGGGGTCGTGCTCCTCGTCATCGTCGTGGGCGGCCTGAGCCGCGGCGGTTACATCGGCCGCAACACCGCCCGGCTGCAGCTCAACTACAGCGGCGGCCCGACGGTCAGCACCGACGAGCGCCAGGCGTTCGATTGGCTCGGCGCGCACGTCGCGCCGGGCGAGCGCGTGATGAACGGCAAGGCCGACGGCTCCGTGTGGATGTACGCGCTCGACGGCGTCCAGCCGGTCGAGTGGACTTTCTACGGCGCCGAACCGAACACCCCGGCCGGCTACCTGAGCGTGTTCCTCAACGACATCCACAAGTACCCGCGCGTGCGCCAGGTCCTCACCGACCTCAAGGTGCGCTACGTCTTCGTCGGCACGGGCCACGTCACGGCGACGACGAAGAACGGCGTCGGCCTCGACCACCTCGAGTCCGACCCCGGCTTCAAGCTCGTGTTCCGCAACTCCGGCGCGTCCGTCTACGAGATCGAGGGCCAGCAGGGCGTCGTCACGGCCGGTGCGGCGCCAGGGTCTGCGGCCGGTCACGGGAAGTGAAGGGCTAGAGTGATCGCGTGTCAGTGTCTTCGGCGACGTCCGTGACCAGCCGACGGGTGCTCATCGTGATGCCCGCGCTCAATGAGTCCGCGAGTGTCGCGGCGGTCATCGAGCAGGTGAAACGCGCGCTGCCGGACGGCGACCTGCTGGTCGTCGACGACGGCTCGGTCGACGACACCGCCAAGCTCGCCCGCGCGGCCGGCGCCGAGGTGGCCCGGCTCGCGGTGAACCTGGGTGTCGGCGGGGCGATGCGCACGGGCTTCCGCTACGCCGCCGCCCGCGGGTACGACGTCGTCGTGCAGGTGGACGCGGACGGCCAGCACGACCCGGACGAGCTCGACGCCCTGCTGCGCGGCCTGGACGACGCGGACATCGTGATCGGCTCCCGGTTTGCCGGCAAGGGCTCGTACAAGGCGAGCGGGCCGCGCAGGTACGCCATGGTCGCGCTCTCGCTCGTGTTCTCGCGGCTCGCGAAGACCAGGCTCACCGACGTCACGTCGGGGTTCAAGGCGATGGGCCCGCGCGCCATCCGGCTCTTCGCCGGCTACTACCCGGCGGAGTACCTCGGTGACACCGTCGAGTCGCTGGTCATGGCCATCCGGGCCAAACTGGTCATCAAGGAGATCCCGGTCGTCATGCGGGAGCGGGTGGCCGGCACGCCCAGCCACTCACCCGTGAAGTCGGCCGTCTACCTGAGCCGGGCCGGGCTCGCTCTGCTGCTGGCGCTGGTGCGCCGCCGCCCGGCGGTCGACTCGTCCGACTCGGCGTAAGGGGAAGTGGAAATGGCCGGTTGGCGCATCCTCAGCATCGTCGTCGCCTGCGTCGTCCTGTTCGTCGTCCTCGAGATGATGCGGCGGCGGAAGCTGCGGGAGAAGTACGCGGGTGTGTGGCTCGTCGTCGCGATCGGCGTCGTCGTGCTCGCGGTGGTCCCGCAGGCCGCCGAGTTCCTGGCCTTGCACACCGGCGTGCAGACGCCGTCGAACTTCGTCTTCCTCCTCGCCGGCGTCGTGCTGGCGCTGGTGTCGCTGCACCTGTCCACCGAGGTCGGGCACCTGGAGGAAGAGGTGCGCACCTCGGTCGAGGAGATCGCGCTGCTGCGCTGCGAGCTCGAGGACAGCCGGCGCGAGCTGGCGGGCCGGATCGCCGAGCTGGAAGCGAAGACGGCGGCTCCCGACGACGTCAAAGGGCTCCCGGAGGTCGAGCGCGTCAGCAAGTGACGCCCTGATCGAAGCCCTGCTCGCCGCGCCCGCCCGGCTGGGACGGGTGCGCGTGCTGGCCATCGACGGCCCGTCGGGCGCCGGGAAGTCCACTTTGGCCGCCCAGGTCGTCGCCGGACTGCGGGCCCGCGGGTGCCGGACGGTCCTGGTCAGCACCGACGCCTTCGCGACGTGGGACGACCCGGTCGCGTGGTGGCCGAGGCTCGTCGACGGCGTCCTGCGTCCGCTGGCCGGCGGCGTGGCGGGTACGTACCGGCGCATGGACTGGACCACCGGGGTGCCCCGGCCGGGTGAGCTCGTCCGGGTGGCCGTGCCGGATGTGCTGGTGCTGGAGGGGGTTTCGAGCGGCCGGACTTCGGTAAGACCCCTGCTTTCGCACCTCTGCTGGATTTCCGGCGGTTCCGCGGCCGAGCGGCTGGTCAGAGCCGTTGCGCGGGACGGCGAGGCCGCACAGGCGCAATTGGCGCGCTGGCAACGGTTCGAGCGCGGCTGGTTCGCCGTCGACGGCACGCCCGAGGCCGCCGGAACCCGACTTTCGTAGGGGACCGGGTGCTCACGCACCGTGCGCGGACCGCTCCGGATCGATCAAGTGAACCGACCGGGGGAACACGAGTGGCTTAATGTCGGTACCGCCATCTGAGTTAGTGATCGGGTACCGCGCGCAGCCAGAGCCGGGAAATGGTCACATTCTGTCGTGATTTACGGACACATTGCGGTCAAATCGGCGTCCGCGTAGCGCGATCGTAACCTCACGTGCTTAAGTGCGGGCCGAGTTCCCGCTAGTGTCGGCGAGCACACCGATCGTCCGTCGAGTTCCTGACCGACCGGACGGTGACTTTGAACCCGAAACATCTCCCAAGGGGTGCCAGATGCAGCAATTGCGGCTGACCCGAACACGCCGCGTGGCCCTGATCGGGCTCGCCGGCGCGCTCGCGGTTTCGCTGTCCGCCTGTGCGGAATCCAAGCGTGAAGAGGGCGCAGGGGGTGGTTCCGGGGGCACCATGATCTTCGGCGCGGCCGGTAACCCGAAGTTGTTCGACCCGATCTTCAACGACGAGGGCGAGACCTTCCGGATCACGCGACAGATCTTCGACACGCTGATCCAGAACAAGCCGGGCACCGCCGACCTCGAGCCCTCGCTGGCCGAGAAGTGGGAGCCCGCCAACGACGGCAAGACCTGGACCTTCTCCCTCAAGCAGGGCGTGAAGTTCTCCGACGGCACCCCGTTCGACGCGACCGCGGTCTGCTTCAACTTCGACCGCTGGTACAACATGAAGGGCGCCGCCGCCCAGAGCCAGATGATCTACTACGCCGACGTCTTCGGCGGCTTCGCCAAGAACGAGAGCGACGACTACAGCGACCCGGTCTACAAGAGCTGCGAAGCCAAGGACCCGGCGACCGCGGTCGTGAACCTGAACAAGGCGAAGGGCGCGTTCCCGGCGGCCTTCACGCTGCCGTCGTTCGCGATGCAGAGCCCGACCGCGCTCAAGCAGTACAAGTCGGACGAGGTCACCCAGTCCGGCGACTCGTTCACCTACAGCGAGTACGCGAACAAGCACCCGGTCGGCACCGGCCCGTTCAAGTTCGACAGCTGGGACCAGGGCAAGGGCGAGATCGCCCTGTCCAAGAACGACACCAGCCCGACGCAGACGGCGAAGCTCGACAAGCTGATCTTCAAGGTGATCCCGGACGAGAACGCCCGCAAGCAGGCGCTCAAGGCCGGTGACATCCAGGGCTACGACTACCCGGCGCCCGCGGACTACGGCCTGCTGCGCAACGAGGGCGAGCAGGTGCTGGTGCGCCCGCCGTTCAACGTGCTCTACATGGGCATCAACCAGTCCGGCCCGGCTGGGGAGAAGCTGAAGGACGTCAAGGTCCGCCAGGCGCTGGCCTACGGCATCAACCGCGAGCAGTTCGTGAAGAGCAAGCTGCCCGAGGGTGCCGAGGTGGCCACCGAGTTCGTGCCCAAGACGATCTCCGGCTACACCGACGAGGTCACCAAGTACCCGTACAACCCGGAGAAGGCGAAGCAGCTGCTCCAGGAGGCCGGGGCGACGAACCTGACGCTGAAGTTCTACTACCCGACCGAGGTCACCCGCCCGTACATGCCGAACCCGGCGGACGTCTTCACCTCGATGTCGGAGGACCTGAAGGCCATCGGCATCAAGATCGAGCCGGTCGCCAAGCCGTGGAACGGTGGCTACAAGGACGACGTGCAGAAGTTCGGGCACCAGGACCTGCACCTGCTCGGCTGGACCGGTGACTACAACGACGCCGGGAACTTCGTCGGCACCTTCTTCGGCCGCAAGAAGCCGGAGTTCGGGTTCGACAACCCGCAGCTGTTCCAGGCGCTCTCCGCCGCGGACGCTTCGCCCGCCGGCGACGCGCACGCCAAGGCGTACCAGGAAGTCAACAAGCAGATCATGGACTACCTGCCGGCCATCCCGATCTCCTACGGCCCGCCCGCGATCGTGGTCGGCCCGAAGGTCAAGGGTCTGGTCGCCAGTCCGCTGACCGACGAGCGGTTCAACACCGTGACTGTGAACTGACAGTTTCACGCCGCGAGGCATGGGGTGGGCGCTACCGCGCCCACCCCATGTTCCGTACTCAGCGGGCTGCCACCTAAGGACTGCAAGTGCTCCGTTTTCTCGTGCGTCGGCTGCTACAAGCGATCCCGACGCTGCTCATCCTGTCCATCCTGGTCTTCGCCTGGCTACGCTCGCTGCCCGGAGGGCCTGCGGCCGCCCTCCTCGGCGACAAGGCAACGCCGGAGAAGATCGCCAACCTCAACCACGTGCTGGGACTCGACCAGCCGGTCGTCATCCAGTACTTCAAGTTCCTCGGCCGCGCATTGACCGGTGACTTCGGCGCTTCGCTGGTCTCCACCCAGCCGGTGATGTCGGAGATCGGCACGTTCCTGCCTGCCACCATCGAGCTGGGGATTTCCGCGATGATCGTCGCGGTGCTCATCGGCATCCCGGCGGGCTACATTTCGGCCCGCTACCACGGTGGCGCCGCCGACAACGTGATCATCGTGCTGACCCTGATCGGCGTCGCCGTTCCGGTCTTCTTCCTCGGCTACATGATGCAGGACCTGCTCGCCGGGCCGCTGGGTCTGCCGTCGCAGGGCAGGCAGGCCGCCGGCCTGGACGCCACCGCCATCACCAACTTCGCCGTCCTCGACGGCATCATGACGAGCGAATGGGACGCCGTCTGGGACGCCATCCGGCACCTGATCCTCCCGGCGTTCGCGCTCGCCACCATCCCGCTCGCGGTGATCACCCGGATCACCCGCGCGTCGGTGCTCGAAGTGCTCAACGAGGACTTCATCCGCACGGCCCACTCCAAGGGCCTGACGGAGCCGGTGGTGCGGCGCAGGCACGTGCTGCGCAACGGGTTGCTCCCGGTGGTCACCACCATCGGCCTGCAGACCGGCGCGCTGCTCGGCGGCGCCGTGCTGACCGAGCGGGTGTTCAACTTCCGCGGCCTCGGCTTCCTGCTGGCCGAAGGGATCGAACGGCGTGACTACCCCCGGCTGCAGGCGCTGCTGCTGTTCGGCGCGTTGGTGTACGTGCTGGTGAACATGCTGGTCGACGTCTCGTACGGGATCATCGACCCGAGGGTGCGTGTGCGATGAACACTCTGCTGAACAAGAAGAAGGAACCGATCGACAAGCTCGCGTCGGTGTCGGGGCGCAGCCTCGGCGCCGAGGCGCTGCGGCGGATGCTGCGCAGCCCGGTGGCCATCACCGGCGGCGTGATCACCGCGCTGTTCCTCCTCCTGGCGATCTTCGCGCCGCTGATCGCGCCGAAGGACCCCTACGAGCGCTACCTGCAGGGCGAGGTGTCCCTCGGCCAGGGCATCATCCCCGGGGCGCAGCCCGGTTTCCCGCTCGGCGTGGACGACTTCGGCCGCGACTACCTCTCGCGGCTGCTCGTCGGAGCCCAGCAGACGCTGCTGGTCGGCGTGCTCGCCACGGTGATCGGCGTGCTGGTCGGCGTCGTCATCGGCGGGCTGGCCGGTGCGTTCGGCGGCTGGGTCGACACCGTCCTCATGCGACTGGTCGACGTCATGCTGTCGGTGCCGTCCCTGCTGCTGGCCATTTCGGTGGCGGCACTGTTCCAGAAGCCCAGCCAGTGGACCGTGATCCTGGCCGTGTCGATGATCGGCGTGCCGATCTTCGCCCGGCTGCTGCGCGGTTCGATGCTGGGGCAACGCAGCAGCGACCACGTCCTCGCCGCGACGTCCCTCGGCGTGAAGCGGACGTCGATCGTGTTCCGGCACATGCTGCCGAACTCGCTGGGTCCGGTCATCGTGCAGGCGACGCTGACCCTGGCCACCGCGATCCTGGAGGCCGCGGCGCTGTCGTTCCTCGGCCTGGGCGACCCCGACCCGAACCGGGCCGAGTGGGGCATCATGCTGAGCCGCGGGGCCCGGCAGTTCCTCGACGTCCGGCCGGAGCTCGCGTACTACCCGGCCATCGCGATCATCGTGGTGGCGCTCGGGTTCACGCTGCTCGGCGAGTCCCTCCGCGAAGCCCTCGACCCGAAGAACAGGCGGTGAGGTACTGATGGCACTCCTCGAAGTCCGGGATCTCACCGTCGAGTTCGTCCGTCGCGGCGAGCGCTCCTTCACCGCGGTGGACGGGGTCAGCTTCGACGTCGAGCCGGGCCAGACGGTCGGCCTGGTCGGCGAGTCCGGCTGCGGCAAGTCCGTGACGTCGCTGGCGATCATGCGGCTGCTGGCCAAGCGCGGCAACAAGGTCAGCGGCTCGGTGCGGTTCGAAGGCACCGAGCTGCTCAAGCTGTCCGACCGGGAAATGCGGGACCGCCGCGGCCGTGACCTCGGCATGGTGTTCCAGGACCCGCTGTCCTCGCTGAACCCGGTCATCCCGATCGGGCTGCAGATCACCGAGGTGCTGGAGCGCCACCGCGGGATGTCGCGCAAGGCGGCGTCCGTCGAGGCGGTGGACCTGCTGGACAAGGTCGGCATCCCGGACCCGTCGCGGCGGCTTTCCGAGTACCCGCACCAGCTTTCCGGCGGGATGCGGCAGCGCGCGCTGATCGCGATCGCGCTGGCGTGCCGCCCGCGGCTGCTCATCGCCGACGAGCCGACGACCGCGCTCGACGTCACCATCCAGGCGCAGATCCTGGCGCTGCTGCGGGAACTGGTGCAGGACACCGGCACCGCGCTGATCATGATCACCCACGACCTCGGCGTCGTCGCCGGGCTGTGCGACGAGGTCAACGTCCTCTACGGCGGCAAGATCGTCGAGCGGGCGCAGCGGCACCGGCTGTTCGCCGAGCCGCGGCACCCGTACACGCACGGCCTGCTCGCGTCGATCCCGCGCCTGGACGCCGGCCGCGGCGAGAAGCTGGTCCCCATCCGGGGATCGGTGTCCGACAACATCCCGTGGGACCACGGGTGCGCGTTCGCGCCCCGGTGCCCCAACGCGTTGCCGGTCTGCCGCGAGGTCCAGCCGCAGCTGGCGCCCGACCAGGGCGGCCTGCTGCGCTGTCACAACCCCGTGCGGCCCGCGGTCGCCGCGGGAGGAGGAACCCGATGACCCGTCCTGCTGGTGACGTGCTGCTCGAGGTCAACGACCTCAAGGTGCACTTCCCGATCAAGAGCGGCATCGTGTTCGACCGGACGGTCGGGCACGTGTTCGCGGTCGACGGCGTCGACCTGGCCATCCGGCGGGGCGAAACCTACGGCCTGGTGGGCGAATCCGGCTGCGGCAAGTCCACTTTGGGCCGGGCGATCCTGCGGCTCAACGAGCTGACCTCCGGGCGGGTGGTGTTCGACGGCACCGACGTCGCCGCCCTCAAGGGAGAGGAACTGCGGAAGGCCCGGCGCCGGATGCAGATGATCTTCCAGGACCCGATGTCCAGTTTGGACCCCCGCCAGTCGGTCGAATCCATCCTGGTCGAGGGCATGCACGCGCACGGCCTCGACAAGGACAAGGAAGCCACCCAGCGGCGGCTCCGCCAGCTGCTGTCGGCGGTCGGCCTCCCGGAGACGTCGCTGCGGAAGTACCCGCACGAGTTCTCGGGCGGGCAGCGCCAGCGCATCGGCATCGCGCGGGCCCTGGCCGTGGAGCCGGACCTGATCGTCGCCGACGAGCCGGTGTCCGCATTGGACGTTTCGGTGCAGGCCCAGGTGGTGAACCTGCTGGAGGACCTGCAGGACCAGCTCGGCCTGACCTACGTCGTGATCGCGCACGACCTCGCGGTGGTGCGGCACATCTCCGACCGCATCGGCGTGATGTACCTGGGCGCGCTGGTGGAGGAGACCGATGCGGACTCGC
Organism: Amycolatopsis sp. NPDC051045; assembly: GCF_040682955.1. Lineage (NCBI taxonomy): Bacteria > Bacillati > Actinomycetota > Actinomycetes > Pseudonocardiales > Pseudonocardiaceae > Amycolatopsis > Amycolatopsis sp. NPDC051045. Next base: position 313,242 of record NZ_JBFBCC010000004.1, on the reverse strand, counting down.
TGTACCGGGACCCGCTGCACCCGTACACGCGGGCGCTGCTGTCGGCCATCCCGGTGCCGGACCCGCAGGTCGAAGACACCCGCGAGCAGATCCTGCTCGCCGGTGACCTGCCCTCGCCGGCGAACCCGCCGTCGGGCTGCCGGTTCCACACGCGCTGCCCGTGGCGGCAGGCGAGCCTGTGCGACACCGACCGCCCGCAGCTGCGCGAAATCGGCGGCGGCCACCGGGTGGCGTGCCACTACGCGGAGGACATCCGCGACGGGCGCATCCAGCCGCACGAGGTGGAGCCGGAGCTGGTGGAAATGACCGGGGCGCTCAACCCCGACCTGGGCCCGCCGGACATCGGCACCTCCGCCGAAATCCTGTGAGTGAACGGCCGGCCGGGCGATGTCCCGGCCGGCCGTTCTTCACGGCTCGAGCTTGGCAGCCCGTGACTGCAGGTACGCCTGTTCCGGCAGGCTCAACGTCCGGCGTGCGGCCGCCAGGTACGCCTCCCGGGCCCCGGCCGCGTCACCGGACAGCTCCAGCAGGTGGGCCCGGATCGCGTCGACCCGGTGGTGCTTCGCCGGCGCGGGTCCGGTCGCCGCGGCCAGCTCCGCCAGCCCGGCCGCGGGGCCGTGGACCTGCGCGAACGCCACCACCCGGTTCAGCGTCACCATCGGGCCGGGTGCCACGACCCGCAGCAGGTCGTAGAGCGTGAGGATTTCGGCCCAGTCCGTTTCCGCCGCCGTCGGAGCCTCGTCGTGGACCGCCGCGATCGCCGCCTGCAGCTGGTACGGGCCCACCGGCGCGGTCGCCAGCGCCTTCGTGATCAGCGAGACGCCCTCTTCGATGAACGCCCGGTTCCAGCGGGTCCGGTCCTGGTCGGCCAGCGGGACCAGGGCCCCGGTTTCGTCGACGCGGGCGGGGCGGCGGGCGTCCGTCAGCAGCATCAGGGCCAGCAGGCCGGTGACCTCGCCGTCGTCGGGGAGCTCCGCGTGCAGCTGCCGGACCAGCCGGATCGCCTCCGTCGTCAGGTCGACGCGGCTCAGCGCGTCACCCGAGCTGGCCGTGTGGCCCTCCGTGAAGATCAGGTACAGCACCTGCAGCACCGCCGCGAGTCGCTCAGGTCGCTCGTCGCTCGTGAGCCGTTCCCCGCGGAGCTTCTGTTTCGCGCGGCTGATCCGCTGCCCGATCGTGGCTTCCGGGACGAGGAACGCCCGCGCGATCTCGGCCGTCGTCAGGCCGCCGACCGCCCGCAGCGTCAACGCCACCTGCGACGGCCGCGGCAAGGACGGGTGGCAGCAGAGCAGCAGCAATGTCAGCGTGTCGTCGACCCCGGCGACCGGCTCGGGATCCGGCGGTTCGGCCAGCGCGACGGCTTGTTCACGCCGTTGCCGCGCCGTCTCACTGCGCCACTGCTCGATGCGCCGCCGGGACGCCGTCGTGATCAGCCACCCCTTGGGGTGATCGGGCACGCCTTCGGCCGGCCACTGCTGCGCCGCCGCCAGGAGCGCCTCCTGGACGGCGTCCTCGCAGGTGTCGAAGCCGCCGTAGCGCCGGACCAGCGCCGCGAGGACCTGCGGCGCGAGCTCGCGGAGCAGGCCTTCGACCTCCGTCACAGCTCCGGTCCGTGCAACCCCATCACCGGCCGCACCTCCACCACGCCGAACGCCGCCTCCGGGATCCGCGCGGCGATCTCGACGGCACGTTCTTCGCTCTCGCAGTCGAGCAGGTAGAAGCCGGCGAGGAACTCCTTCGCCTCGGCGAACGGCCCGTCGGTCGTCAGCGGGCCACCGTCGCCGACGCTGACCCGCTTGGTGAGTTCCGGGAACGCGAGCCGCTCGGAGACGATCCGTTCGCCGGACGCGTCGAGGTCGTCGTTCAGCTGCTGGTAGAGGGCGAGCCCGGCGGCTCGCTGCGCCTCGCTCATGCCCGCCCAGGCCGTGCGCGACTCGGGGTTGCCGTAGATCAGGACCACGTATTTCATCGGCGCCTCTCCCGGGATGTCGAAATCCGCGTGGCGGCGCCTACGTCTCTTGCGCAAGCACCACCGCGACCCACCGAGGAGAATGGCATGACCGAGCAGCAGATCCGCGACTTGATGGCGGCGCGTACGACCGCGATGGCAGCGCGTGACGCGGAGACCCTGGGGTCGCACTACGCCCCGGACGTCGTCGCGTTCACCCTGGCCCCGCCCCTGGCCCACCGCGGCGAGGACGTCATCGACGTCGCCGCCCGCACGGCGTGGTTCGAATCGTTCGAGGGGCCGATCGAGTACGAAATCCGGGACCTGGAGCTCACGATCGGGGGAGACATCGCGTACAGCCACTCCCTCAACCGCCTGGCGACGACCCCGAAGGGAGCACCGGCGGGCTTCGAGCTGTGGTTCCGGTCGACCGTCTGCTTCCGCCGTGAGGGCGGCGAGTGGCGGATCACCCACGTGCATGATTCGACGCCGTTCTACATGGACGCGACCCTGCGGGCGGCCGTCGACCTGAAGCCCTGACCGCCTGGCCGGAGTTGTCCACATGGGGGCAATCCCTGTGGACAACTCCGGTCCACCCGACCAAAGTCGTACCCGGGGCAATACTTGAGGAGGCCGCCCCGCGCGCACCGCCCCCGGTACCCTGCGGAAAGCAAACGCGATTCCGGACGTAGGTACCAGGGGGTACGGGCTGTGCACATCGACCAATGGCTGGAGGCGATCCCGCCGCTCTCGGTGTACCTGATCGTCGGTGCGGTGATCATGATCGAGAGCCTCGGCATTCCGCTGCCCGGCGAGATCGTGCTGGTCAGCGCCGCTTTGCTGGCTTCGACGCACGATGCGGTGAACCCGCTCTGGATCGGGGTCCTGGCCAGCGCCGGCGCCATCATCGGCGACAGCATCGGCTACTTCATCGGGAAAACCGGCGGGCAACGGCTGTTCGCCTGGGCCGGCCGGAAATTCCCGAAGCATTTCGGCCCGACGCACCTCGCCAACGCGGAACGCATCTTCAACAAACGCGGTGTGTGGGCGGTCTTCCTCGGCCGGTTCATCGCGTTCCTGCGGATCCTCGCGGGCCCGCTGGCCGGGTCGCTGCGCATGCACTACCCGAAGTTCCTGCTGGCGAACGCGGCCGGCGGCATCGTGTGGGCGGGTGGCACGACCGCGGCTGTCTACTACCTCGGGGTCGTCGCCGAAGAGTGGCTCGGCCGGTTCTCCAAGTTCGGCCTGGTCGCCGCGATCGTCATCGGCGGCGTGGTCTTCTTCGTGATGAAGAAGCGCCTGGGCCGCAAGCACGAGGAAGCGGAAAAGCAGGAAGTCACCGAGCCGACGGCCTAAACCGCGACGAGCTCCGGGTCGGGCTTGCGCGCGGTCCGGAGCGAGCCCAGCAGCACGCCGCCGATCACGACCACCGCGGCGCCGATCTCCAGGCCGGTCGGCTGCTCGCCCAGCAGCAGGGACGACGCCGTCAGCCCGACCACCGGCACCAGCAGCGAGAACGGCGAAACGACGCCGGCCGGGTTGCGCCGCATCAGCGTCGTCCACAGGCCCGACCCGACGACGGTGCCGATCAGCACGACGTAGGTCAGCCCGCCGAGCGCCGTCAGCCCGGCCGGGGTCCCGAGCGTCGTCAGCGACCGCCACTGCGCGGCCGGACCTTCCATGACCAGCGAGAGCGCGAACATCGGCAGCGGCGGCACCACCGACATCCACAGCGTGAAGTGCAGTGGGTTGTCCGGCTCGGCCTTGCGCGTGCTCAGGTTGCCGAACGCCCAGCTCAGCGCGGCCAGCAGGGTCAGGATCATCGGCAGCAGGGCGGCGTGCCCGGACCGCTGCCACGCGATCGCGACCATCCCGGCCACCGCCAGCGCGATGCCGGCCAGCTGGTACGCGGTGACGCGTTCGCGCAGGAAGACGGCGCCGAGGAGCACCGTGAACGGCGCCGACGCCTGCAGCACCAGCGAGGCGAGCCCGGTCGGCATCCCGGTGTCCATCGCGATGAACAGGAACGCGAACTGCCCGGTGCCGAAGCCCAGGCCGTACCCGAGCAGGTGCCGCACCTTCACCCTCGGCCACGGCACGAACAGGATCGTCGGGACGGCGATCACGGCGAACCGCAGCGCCCCGGCGAACACCGGCGGGAACTGGCCGAGCGTGGCGTGGATGGCGAGGAAGTTGAGGCCCCAGAGGACGGCGACGAGCACGGCGAGCAGGCGATCACGGGCGGGCATGCCTCCACTCTGACAAGGCTGACCGTGAAGGACCAGCGAGAATATCTGCACCGACCTTGTAGGCTCGCTTCACGGAATATCTCCGGCGTCCGGAGTGTTGCGGACCCGTCCGCGTGGATGCCCGGGATGTCCGGATCCGATGACGATGGACGGCGTTGCCGGCGACCTGGGGAGAACCGATGCTGCGAGGCGTACTGCCACTGACCGGGTTCGCGGCGCTGACCGCGGCGCTCGACGTCTTCGCCGGCAACCAGCTGGAACAGCTGCGCCCGGCAACCGTCGCCGCGATGTCGTTCACCCTCGCCGCGCTGGTCTTCCTGGTGTTCGCGCTGCTGCGGGACGGCGTCGCCGTGACGTTCCGCCCGCTGCGGGAGCTGCGCGGCGACGTCGTGATGATCAACGTGACGACCGCCGCGACCTGGCTGTCGATGCTGTACGCGCTGCAGTACCTCGAGCCGGCCGTGGTCAACGTCGTCGGCATCGCGCTCGGCCCGGTGCTGACGCTGGTGCTGAACCCGTTGCTCCGCAAGGGAACCGCGATCCTGCGCGGCGAGACGTGGGTGGCGGTCGGCATCGGCGTGCTGATCGGGCTGCTCGTCTGGGGTTCGTTCACCGGCCACAGCGGACTCGATCGGACGCCCGGCGAGACGCTCGTCGGGGTGGCGCTCGTGCTCGTCACCGGCGTCGGCTCGGTGGCGAACGTGATCTACTCCAAGCGGCTGAGCGACGCCGAGCTGCCGCCGCGGCGGGTGCTCGCCGTGCGGTTCTTCCTGATCCTGGCGATGACGTGGGTGCTCGTCTCGGTCGACGACGCGCCGGGTCTCGGGGCGGCGTTCGGGCCGTCGGTGCTGATCGCCGGGCTCGGCGTCGGCCTGCCGCTCTTCCTGCTCCAGGTCGGGATCAGGCGGACCGAGCCGATCACCGCGTCGATCCTGCTGACCCTCTCGCCGCTGTTCGCCTACCTGATGCAGCTGGCCGACCACCGCCTCACCCCGTCCGCGCTCACGCTCGGCTGCGTGGTCGGGATCGTCGCGCTGGTCAGTGCCGGGACGGTGGTGCGGATGCGCCACGACCGTGAAGTGGCGGCCGTCGAAACCGTTTCGACTGTGTAGCCGCGCTTCAACTAGGCTGGGTCCGTGGATCTGGGCCGGCTGCGCACCCTGCGGGAGTTCGCCGACCGCGGGAGCGTGACGGCGGCCGCGCGGGCGCTGCACTGCACGCCGTCGGCGGTTTCGCAGCAATTGCGCGCGTTGCAGGGCGAGGTCGGGCTGGCGCTCACCGAGCCGGCGGGCCGCGGCCTGCGGCTGACCGACGCGGGCCGCGCCCTGGTCGCCCGCGCCGACGAGGTGCTCGCCGCGCTCGAGCGCGCCGAGTCCGAGCTGGACACCTACCGCAGCGCGCCGCGCGGACGGGTGCGGGTCGCGATCTTCCAGTCGGCCGGCCTGATGCTGCTGCCGGGGCTGCTGACCCGCATCGCCAGGTACGACGGCCTGGAGATCGACGTCCGGGACGTCGACATGACGCCGCCGGAGGTGCCGGGCCTGGTCGCGGACTACGACGTCGTCGTGGCGCACCGCGACGAGCACGCGCCGGAATTCGACTCCGGACGCCTCGAGGTGGTGCCGCTGCTGCGGGAACCGCTCGACGTCGCGCTGCCGATCGGGCACCGGCTGGCGAACCAGCGCCGCGTGGAGCTGGCGGAACTGGCGGACGAGCGCTGGATCAGCGTCGACTTCGGCTTCCCGGTGGACGACGTGCTGCGGTCGCTGGCCATCCGCACCGGTGTGCGGCCGGTCGTGGTGCAGCGGATCAACGACTTCCGGATCACCGAGCGGCTGGTCGCCGCCGGCCACGGCATCGCGCTGCTGCCGCGGTACACGATGGACACCCGTCCCACAACGTCTTTCGGGGGTCCGGGTGGCGGAGCCCCCGGCCCGGGGCGGAGCCCCGGATGTCACTGCAGCGGGCTGGTCGGGCGGCCCCTCGCCGGCATCCGCGCGGCCCGCCTGGTGGAGGCGGTGTGCCGGAGGGGCGCCCGGCAGCGCCCGGCGGTGGCCCAGGTGATCGAGGAACTGCGCGCGGAGGTCGGTCAGCTCACGGCGTGACCGCGCAGGTGGGTCAGCGCGATCCGAAGCGCGTCCTCGAGCGCCGTGAGGTCGTGCCGGAGGTGGGCCAGCAAGAGTCCACCTTGGACGGACGTCATCGCCGCCTGCGCCAGGCGGGCCGGATCGGCGTCGGGAGCCAGTTCACCCTTTTCCCGCAGGGTCTCCAGTCCGCGCACCAGGTGGGACTCCCAGGCCCGGTACGCCTGGTCGACCAGCGGCGCGAGCTGGGGGTGGTCGCCCACTTCCCCGGCGAGGTTGCCCAGCGGGCAGGCGATCGGCCCGCCCGCCCGGCGGTGGACGTCCAGCAACTGCTCGGTCCACGTCTCGAAGTCCGCCCAGGACGTGAGCTCGAAGATCGCGGGCTGGTTGCCGAGGATCTGCTCGAGGTAGCGGTCGATCACCGCCTCGACCAGCTGGTTCTTGTTCTTGAAGTAGTGGTACATCTGCGATTTCCCGGCCCCGCTCGCGGCGAGCACCTTGTCGAGGCTCGTGCCCGCGACGCCGTCGACGTACATCAGCTCCGCCGCCGCGTCGACGATCGCGTCGCGGGTCCGCTTGCCGCGCGGGGTCGAGGCCGCTGCTTGCGCTTCCATGTACTGAATAGTACAGTTAGCTTCACTGTACCGATCAGTACAACGAATGGGGGCTCCATGACGCTCGAAAACGCGCTGGCCGGCGTGCACGACCACCTCCGGGACGCGCTGCCACCGGAGACGTTCGCCGTCCTCGAAGCGGACCGGCGCCGAGCCGGCGCGACGGAGTTCGCCGAAGTGGGCGCCAAGATCGAAGACTTCACGCTGCCCGGGGCCGACGGGGTCCCGGTGAGCTTGGGGCAGCTCCTGGCCGACGGGCCGGCGGTGCTCGTGTTCTACCGCGGCCAGTGGTGCCCGTACTGCAACCTGACTCTGCGCACCTACCAGCGGGAACTGTGGCCCGAACTGGGGAAACTCGGCGCCGCCCTGGCGGCGGTCAGTCCGCAGCGGCCGGACGGCTCGCGGCCGGAGCTGGAGTTCCCCGTGCTTTCGGACGTCGGCAGCACGGTCGCGCGGAGGCTCGGGCTGAGCTACCCGGTCTCCACCGTCGTGCGTGAGGCCATGGAGGCGCTCGGCACCGACCTCGAGGCGGTCAACGGCACCTGGGAGCTGGTCCACCCGGCGGTCGTCGTGGTCGGCCGGGACCGGGTGATCCGGTTCGCCGACGTCCACCCGGACTTCGTCACGCGGACCGAGCCCGCGCAGATCCTCGAAGCGGTCAAGTCGCTTTAGCGACGGGCTCGATGAATCCGGCAAACCATGACAGGAGTTGTCATGGTTTGCCGTGACGCTGGGCGCATGAGCACACTTTCCGGAAAAGTCGCCCTGGTGGCGGGCGGCACGCGCGGCGCGAGCCGGGCGATCGCCGTCGAACTGGGCCGCGCGGGCGCCTTCGTGTACGTGACCGGCCGGACCACGCGCGCCGGACGGTCCGAAGTGGACCGGCCGGAGACCATCGAGGAGACCGCCGAGCTGATCGAGCGGGCGGGCGGCCGGGCCACGGCGATCCGCGTCGACCACCTCGTGCCCGATGAGGTCGCGGCGCTGGCCAAGCGGGTCGAAGCCGAACAGGGCCGGCTCGACATCCTGATCGACGGCCTCTGGGGCGGCGACAAGCACCTCGGCTGGGGCAAGCCGGTCTGGGAGCACGACCTCGACGCCGGCCTGCGGATGATCCGGCTCGGCATCGACGCGCACCTGATCACCAGCCACTTCCTGCTCCCGCTGCTGATCGGGCGCCCGGGTGGCCTGGTCGTCGAGCTGACCGACGGCACGGCCGAGTACAACGCGAAGTACCGCGAAGGCACTTCGCTGCCGTTCTACCTGGCGAAGGCGTCGGCGCACCTGCTCGCCATCGGCGAGGCGGCCGAGCTGGCTTCGCATTCTTGTACGGCCGTGGCCTTCACCCCGGGGTACCTGCGTTCGGAGATGATGCTGGACATCTACGGGGTGACGGAGGACAACTGGCGCGACGCTTGCTCGCGCGTGCCGCACTTCGCGATTTCCGAGACGCCGACGTTCTGCGGGCGGACGGTGGTGGCCCTGGCCGCGGACCCGGACCGGGGGCGGTGGACCGGGCAGACGGTGAGCAGCGGGCAGCTGGCGCAGGAGTACGAAGTGGACGACGTCGACGGCAGCCGTCCGGACGCGTGGCGGTACATGGCCGAGGTGGCGGACGCGGGGAAGCCCGCGGACACGACCGGCTACCGCTGACCGTTGCGGGCGGCCAGCTCCGCACCGATCGCGGCGAGCGCCGCCCGCAGCTCCACCGGCTCGAGGACCTCGACCCCCGGGCTGAGCGCCACCAGCTGGCCGAGGCCGATCTCCCCGTCTTCCAGGGCGAGCTCGGCCTCGGCCCAGCCTTCGGCGTCGGGCGAACCCAACGCCACCACCGTGTCCGCCAGGTGCTCGCCCCCGAACACCCGGCGCAGCTCGCGGACCGCCGTCCGGTTCAGCCGCGCCTTGACCCGCAGGGGCCGCGCGACCTGCTCGAACGCCGCCGACGACGCCCGCCACCACTGCGGCAGGTCGAAGTCCGGCGGCCGGTCGAACCCCGCGTCCTGCGCTGTGGCGCTCAAGATCCGCGAAACCCGGTAGGTGCGCAGCGCGTCATCTTCCGGGACCCGCGCCACCAGGTACCAGACGCCCGCTTTCAGCACGAGCCCCAGCGGTTCCAGCTCCCGCGACGCCACCTTGTCGCGGCGCCGGTAGGTCACCGAAAGCCGGCGCTGGGCCCACACCGCCTGGACCACCGTGGTCAGCGCCGGCGGCTCGTCGGCGCCGCCGAACCAGCCGGGCGCGTCCAGGTGGAAGCGCCCGGCCACCAGCGCCGCGTGGTCCCGCAGCTCCGCGGGCATCCCCGCGGACACCTTCGCCCGCGCCGCGCTGCCCGCGGTGTCGAGGCCCAGCCCGGCGAGCGCGTCCGGCACCCCGAGCGCGAAGAGCGCGACGGCCTCACGCGCGGTGAGGCCGTCGAGCCCGGCGCGCCAGCCGTCGACCAGCCGGAAACCGCCGTGCCGGCCCTGCTCGGTCCACAGGGGAACGCCCGCGTCGCGCAGCGCCGCCAGGTCGCGGTGCATGGTGCGCTCGGAGACGCCCAGCTCCTCGGCCAGCTCGGCGGCGGTCGCGCTGCGCCGCCGTTGCAGCGTGAACAGCAGCGCGACCAGCCGCTCCGCTTTCACCGGTTGGCGCGGTTCACCGCCGAGACGACCGCACGCAGCGACGCCGTGACGATCGATGGGTCGATCCCGATGCCCCAGAACACCCGGTCGGAGATCGCGCACTCGATGTACGACGCGGCGCGCGCGTCGTCGCCCGGCGAGAGCGTGTGCTCGCTGTAGTCCAGCAGCCGCAGGTCGAAGCCCACCGTCGACAGCGCGTCGAAGAAGGCCGCGATCGGGCCGTTGCCGCGGCCGGTGACCTCGTGCTCGTCACCCTCCACGCGCACGGTCGCGGTGATGTCGTACTCGCCGTCGCCGTTGTCGCGCACGTGCTGGCGGACCAGCTCCAGCGGAGTCTTCAGGTCCAGGTACTCGGCCGCGAAGGCGTTGTACATCGTCGTCGGGTCGACCTCGCCGCCCTCGGTGTCGGTGTAGCGCTGGATGACCTTCGAGAACTCGATCTGCAGCCGCCGCGGCAGGTCGAGCTGGTGCTCGGCCTTCATGATGTAGGCGACGCCGCCCTTGCCGGACTGCGAGTTCACCCGGATCACGGCCTCGTACGTGCGGCCGACGTCCTTCGGGTCGATCGGCAGGTACGGGACCTCCCACGGGTACTCGTCGATGGGGACGCCCGCCTTGCTGGCGGCGTCCTTCAGCGCGTCGAGACCCTTGTTGATCGCGTCCTGGTGGCTGCCGGAGAAGGCGGTGAACACCAGGTCGCCGCCCCACGGCGAGCGCTCGGGTACCGGCAGCTGGTTGCAGTACTCGACGGTCCGCTTGATCTCGTCCATGTCGGAGAAGTCGATCTGCGGGTCGATGCCCTGGCTGTAGAGGTTCATGCCCAGCGCGACCAGGTCGACGTTGCCGGTGCGCTCGCCGTTGCCGAACAGGCAGCCTTCGATCCGGTCGGCACCGGCCTGGTAGCCCAGCTCGGCGGCGGCGATGCCGGTGCCGCGGTCGTTGTGCGGGTGCAGCGACAGGATCACCGAGTCGCGGCGGGCCAGGTTGCGGCTCATCCACTCGATCGAGTCGGCGTACACGTTCGGGGTGGCCATCTCGACGGTCGCCGGCAGGTTCAGGATGACCGGCTTCTCCGGCGTCGGCTGCCAGATTTCGGTGACGGCGTTGCAGACCTCGAGCGCGTAGGACAGCTCGGTGCCGGTGTAGGACTCCGGCGAATACTGGAACCGGAAGTCGGTGTCGGGCTGCTTCGCGGCCAGCTCGACGACCAGTTCCGCGGCCTGCGTCGCGATCTTCTTGATGCCTTCGCGCTCCTCGCGGAAGACTACGCGGCGCTGCAGGATCGACGTCGAGTTGTAGATGTGGACGATCGCGCGGGGCGCGCCTTCGAGGGCCTGGAACGTCCGCTCGATCAGCTCGTGGCGGCACTGGGTCAGCACCTGGATGCTGACGTCGTCCGGGATGGCGTGGTCTTCGATGATCTCGCGGACGAAGTCGAAGTCCGTCTGCGACGCGGCCGGGAAGCCGACCTCGATCTCCTTGTAACCCATGCGGACGAGCAGGTCGAAGAACTTCCGCTTGCGCGCGGGCGACATGGGATCGATCAGGGCCTGGTTGCCGTCCCGCAGGTCGACGGCGCACCACAGCGGCGCGCGGTCGATGCGCTTTTCGGGCCAGGTGCGTTCGGGCAGGTCGATGTTCTCGACGAGGTCGTACCAGGGCCGGTAGCGGTGGACCGGCATGGACGTGCCGCGCTGGGTGTTCCAAACGGGCTGGTCAGCGGGCGCGGTGCGAGAGGGTTTGCGGATCTTGCTCATGCGAAAAGAGGTCTCTCCAGCTCGACGGGTGCGACCGGCACCACGAAGCCCCGCGACGGGGAGCCGGTCCGGTCAGGCCCCGTCGCGGCAGCGAAGCAGGAGAGCACGCGCCACGACCCCACCATAACCAGGGAACGCGGGCGGGGGGAAGCCGGGCCGCGACGCAACTGTTCCTCCCATGCCCCCACCGCCCCCCTCAACGGAGGCGCTGCGCGCCGCTCGATCGACTCATGTCAGTTACTTGCGGGTAGCAATCGGCGTATCTCCGTGCGAAACTGCGGGCATGGCTGAACACGCTGAGTCGTCGTCGGAGGAGACCCGGGTTTCCCGTCGCGCCGCCGTCGACTGGCGCCAGACCGGGGGCAAGGTCGCTTCGGTGGTGGCGTCGATCGTCCGCTGGATCGGGCTGGTTTTTGCCGCTTTACTGGTGATCCACGTGATCTTCACGGTGGGCTCGGCCAACCCGGACAACGGGATCGTCTCGTTCGTGAAGTCCTGGGCGGACAGCTTGGCGCTGGGCTTCCGCGACCTGTTCACGCCGAGTGACGAGAAGCTGCGGGTGCTGGTGAACTACGGCATCGCGGCGCTCTTCTGGCTCGTGGTGTCCGGCATCCTCGCGAAGGTGATCCGCCGGGTGGGCGGCACCTCCTGATTTCGCAGTAATCACGATCGTCGCGGGCTCGTAACGCACTGTCGCCACTGGGCGACATCAGCACACCGGAAGGGGTGCTGATCATGTCCGTTTCACAGCCTGTCGCGACGACGCCGAGCGCGGTTGCCCGCCTCGGGAGCCGCTGGTACTTCGTCATCACCATCGCGACGATCGGGCTCTTCGCGTGGGTGCCGTTCGTGCACGCTGCTGTCCGGCTCGGCCGGAAGTCGCTCTACGCCCGCGCGGCGGCCTTCGGTGCCGCCGCTGCGGTCATGGGTGTGCTGCTTTCACTGGCTCCGAAGGACGCCGCGGGCAAGACCATCGGCACGGCCGGAGACGTCGTGACCTCGGTCGCCACGATCCTGGGCTTCGCCGTGGTCGCAGTCGCCTGTGTCCAGCAGGTCAAGCTGCGCCGGGAGATCCTCGGGCTGGTTCCGGGCGAACGGCTCGCCGGGCCCGACGCGGCACTCGCCGCCGCCTTGGCCGCGCGCGAGCGGCGAGCCGAGGCGCGGAAGCTCGCCATCAGTGACCCGCTCATCGCGCGTGACCTCCGGGTCGGGCGCCCCGACCTGGAGCGGAACTACGACGACGGCGGACTGGTCGACCTCAACAACGCGCCGGCAGCCGTCATCGGCTCGGTTTGCGAGCTCGATGCGGCCACGGCCGAAGCGGTCGTCGAGATCAGGACCGCCGTCGGCGGATTCGCCGCCGTTGACGACGTCTTGACCGCTGTGCCCGTCGCCGCCTGGGACCGCATACGTGATCGAGCCGTGGTCTTGCCGCGCTAGACCGCCGGCGTGCCCCACGAGCCGGTGAACGCGAACTCCGCCAGCGGCACCCGCACCCGTTCCGCTCTCTCCCGCTCGATCCGCCGCTCCTCCTCGAGCACCTCCGGCGAAGCGGGCGACCCCACCGCGATCGCCACCTTCGGGACCGCGTCCTCCGGAAGGGTGAACGCGGCGCGCACGGCGTCCGGCGAGAAGCCGGCCATCTGGTGCGCGATCAACCCCAGCTCCACCGCCTGCAGCACGAGGTTCTCCGAAGCCAGCCCCAGCCCGTACTCGGCGTACGGCACCGAACCCTTCGAGTTCGTCGTCACCATCACGCCGATCAGCAGCAGGCTCGCCCGGTGCGCCCAGGCCCGGTTGCCCGAATTGAGCGTCGCCAGGATCGCGTCGAACGACGGGGTGCCGCGCAGCCCCACCAGGTAGCGGGCCGGCTGGGTGTTGCCGAACGACGGCGCCCAGCGGGCCGCTTCCAGGAGGGCTTTCACCTGGTCCGTGGTCACGCGAGCCGACTCGTCGAACGCTCGTGGGCTCCAGCGCTCGGTCATCAAAGAGGCGATCGGGACGCTCGTCACAGCTGGCTTTCGCACGATCGACAAGGGTACCCGCGAGTGCTGTGCATCACTCGGGAGGAAGGGCTCCGCGCATTTCGTTGGTGTTACGGAAGATTTACTTCCGCACCGCCCGTATCCGGCACCCGCCCCACGTCAAGAGGGTGGCGGGCCGCCGAAGCCCCGGTAGGCTCCTCTTCAAATCATGGGACGCGGGGGCTCTCCGGTGCCCGCCAGGGAGCCGCCCGGCCCGCGAGGAGGTTCGGGCGTGGCCCTCGTGGTCCAGAAGTACGGCGGATCGTCGCTGGAAAGTGCCGACCGGATCAAGCGCGTCGCGGAGCGGATCGTCGCGACGAAGAAGGCGGGCAACGACGTCGTCGTCGTCTGCTCGGCGATGGGTGACACCACCGACGAGCTGCTCGACCTGGCGCAGCAGGTCAACCCGGCGCCGCCGGAGCGGGAAATGGACATGCTGCTCACCGCCGGTGAGCGCATCTCGAACTCGCTGGTCGCGATGGCGATCGCGGCCCAGGGCGCCGAGGCGTGGTCGTTCACCGGTTCGCAGGCCGGCGTGGTCACGACGTCGGTGCACGGCAACGCGCGCATCATCGACGTCACGCCGAGCCGGGTCACCGAGGCACTCGAACAGGGCTACATCGCGCTGGTGGCGGGCTTCCAGGGCGTCGCGCAGGACACCAAGGACATCACCACGCTGGGCCGCGGCGGTTCGGACACCACCGCTGTCGCGCTGGCCGCCGCGCTGAACGCCGACGTCTGCGAGATCTACTCCGATGTGGACGGTGTGTACACGGCGGACCCGCGGGTGGTGCCGGACGCGCGCAAGCTCGACACGGTCACGTACGAAGAGATGCTCGAGCTCGCCGCGAGCGGGTCGAAGATCCTGCACCTGCGTTCGGTCGAGTACGCGCGCCGCTACGGCGTCCCCATCCGAGTCCGTTCTTCCTACAGTGACAAGCCGGGCACGACGGTGACCGGTTCTATCGAGGAGATCCCCGTGGAACAAGCCCTGATCACCGGTGTGGCGCACGACCGCTCCGAAGCCAAGATCACGGTCACCGGGGTACCGGACCACACCGGTGCCGCGGCCCGGATCTTCCGCGTGATCGCCGACGCCGAGATCGACATCGACATGGTGCTGCAGAACGTGTCGAGCACCGTGTCCGGCCGCACCGACATCACGTTCACGCTGTCGAAGGCCAACGGCGCCAAGGCGGTCAAGGAGCTGGAGAAGGTCAAGGCGGAGATCGGCTTCGAGTCGGTCCTCTACGACGACCACGTCGGCAAGGTCTCGCTGGTCGGCGCGGGCATGCGGTCGCACCCGGGCGTCACGGCGACGTTCTGCGAAGCGCTGGCCCAGGCCGGCGTCAACATCGAAATCATCAACACCTCGGAGATCCGCATCTCGGTGCTGATCCGGGACGCGCAGCTCGACGACGCCGTGCGCGCGATCCACGAGGCGTTCGAACTCGGCGGCGACGAAGAAGCCGTCGTCTACGCGGGGAGTGGTCGCTGATGGCGGACGGGCTGCGGATCGGGGTGGTCGGCGCGACCGGCCAGGTCGGCGGGGTGATGCGCAAGCTGCTGGCGGAGCGGGAGTTCCCGATCGCCGAGCTGCGCTACTTCGCGTCGGCTCGCTCGGCGGGGTCGAAGCTTCCCTGGCGGGACACCGAAATCACCATCGAGGACGCGGCGACGGCCGATCCGTCCGGTTTGGACATCGCGCTGTTCTCCGCGGGCGGGTCGACGTCGAAGGCGCAGGCTCCGCGGTTCGCCGCGGCGGGCGTGACGGTGATCGACAACTCCTCGGCGTTCCGGATGGACCCGGACGTGCCACTGGTCGTCAGCGAGGTCAACCCGGAAGCCATCAAGGAAGCGCGCAAGGGGATCATCGCGAACCCCAACTGCACCACCATGGCCGCGATGCCGGTGCTCAAGCCGCTGCACGACGAGGCCGGGCTGGTCCGGCTGGTCGCGTCGACGTACCAGGCGGTGTCCGGCAGCGGGCTGGCCGGCGTCGACGAGCTCGCCGGCCAGGTGAAGGCGGCGGCCGAACACGCCGCGCTGCTGACCCACGACGGCGCCGCGATCGAGTTCCCGAAGCCGCAGAAGTACGTCCGCCCGATCGCGTTCAACGTCCTGCCGATGGCCGGGTCCATTGTGGACGACGGCGAGCTGGAGACGGACGAGGAGAAGAAGTTCCGCAACGAGAGCCGCAAGATCCTGAGCATCCCGGGGCTCGGCGTCTCGTGCACCTGCGTGCGCGTGCCGGTGTTCTCGGGGCACTCGATCTCGGTGAACGCGGAGTTCGAGCGGCCGCTGACGGTCGAGCGCGCGACGGAACTGCTGACGCACGCGCCGGGCGTCGAGCTGTCGGAGGTCCCGACCCCGCTGCAGGCGGCGGGCAACGACCCGAGCTACGTCGGCCGCATCCGCGTCGACCAGGGCGTCGAGGGCGGGCGCGGGCTGGCGTTGTTCATCTCGAACGACAACCTGCGCAAGGGCGCGGCGCTCAACGCCGTGCAGATCGCGGAGCTGGTGGCGCAACAGCTCTGACGTCCGCTGCGAAGGCTCCTCACCGAACGCGGTGAGGAGCCTTCGCGCGGTTCACGGCCGGGTCGCGCCGTAGCAGGCCAGGTAGCGCGTCTTCTTGAACTCGTGTTCCGGGCGGCCGCCGTAGGCCCAGACGAGCGCGTCCGCGTGCACGCCGAGCGCCTTGAACTGCTCGACGGCTTCGTCGCAGCGGCCGTTCACCACCAGCGCCTTGGCCGCGTACGCGCGGTCACGGAGGTTTGCCGGGTGGTCCCGGCCGTCACCGGCCAGCCAGGGCACGACGACGTCCAGTGCACGCCTGGTCCGGTCGCTCTGCCACGCCTCGACCCCCTTGTCTTCCGCTTCGTGCGCGGCGACGACGGTGAGGCCCGCGAGCTTCGGCGCCTTGGCCGCGGCTTCGTCGGCGAACGCGAACATCTGCTCGTGGGAGCCGAACCACTTGGCGCACCAGTACTGCAGCGCCTGCTCGTAACCCTGCCGGTGGAGCGGGTCGCGGGCCACGAGCTCCGCCCAGACCGCGCGGAAGTCGTCGTTCTCGTACTGGCGCCCGCGGGCGACGACGAGCATCGTGCACCACGGGGTGGGGTCTTCGGGCGCGGCTTCGGCGGCGGTGCGGGCCGCGGCTTCGGCGTCCTCGAGCACCCGGAAGAACCCGGCCCACTGCTCGCGGGTGACGTGTTCGGGGGTGTACGAGCTGCGGATCTGCCAGGCCAGCGCGACCAGGCCCTGTGCGTGGACGACGGCCGCGTCCGCGGTGCCGGACGCCCGCCACGCGTTCAGCGGGCCGTCGTCGTCCGCGGCGGCGTCGCCGAGCTGCTGCACGGCGTGGGTCCGGCGGTCCCAGTCGGTGCCGAGGTCCGCCAGCAGCGCGGCACCCGGCTGCCAGTCGCCGGCGCGGTAGGCCGCGACGGCTTCGGCGAGACGGGCGTCGGCGATGAACTTTGCCGCCGTCACGTCTTTGTCCGGCGGGAGCCCCCACAACGCGACGTCCGGCATCTCGACCTTCGGCTTTTCGTCTTGGGGCACGTACTTCGCGAGTTCAGCCGGGGAAAGCGTCTTCGCGTAGTCCTCGACGCTCATTCCGCTGGCCCGCGCGGCCTTGACCAACGCGACGGCAGCTTTGCGGCGCTTGGAGTTGAACAGGGAAAGCAAGGGTTCTCCTCAGGACGGGACGGGAAGCGCGCCGGCGGTGGCCAGCAGGCGGCGTAGCGGGGCAGTGTCGGGGTCGGCCGCCGCGGCGGCGTCGAGGGCCGCGGTCAGCTCGCGGCCGTGCGGCTCGTCCACGACCAGTTCGGCCGGACCCGACCAAGACAGTTTCCAGTGCGCCACCCCGGCTTCCGCCAGCGCGGCGGCGACCATGGTGGACAGGTTCTCGCGAACGGAAGCGACGACGAACTCGCGCCGAGCCCGCGGCCCGGCGGACGCCGGGGGACGGCACTCCGGGTCGGCGAACTCGCTCGCGTGCCCCGCGTCGATGAGCGCGAGCGCGTCCTCGAGCGTGCGCCCGGCCAGGAACGCCGTCGCGACCTTGGTCGCGGCGTGCCGGAAGCCGAGGTCCACCAGGCTGTCCCAGTCCGTGCGCCGCTTGGCCGCCGCCTCGTCGGCGAGGTCGGCGAACAGGGCCGCGTCCAGCGTGGCGTCGGCGTCCCGCAGGACGTCGCTCGCCGGGCGGTCGCCGTCCGCCCGGCCCGGCACCTCCGGCAGGGCTTCCAGCGCCGCGATCCGCTCCGGCGTCGGCGGGTGCGTGTCGTAGCGGGAGGCCTCCTCCTCGGGCAGGTTCCGCCGGATCTCGTCGATCTGCTCGGCGCGCTCGGCGTCGGCGAGCAGCGAGCGGAACCCCCCGGCCGGCCGATCGGGGAGGTAGCCCGCGTGCCAGCCGATCAGCAGGTAGTGGTCCACGTAGTACTTCCAGGCGACGTCGAGGGCTTCGACCTCGCGCAGCGCGCTGGTGGCGGCCGCGGTGCCGGCCAGCCGCGCCGACGCGGCGTCGGCAGCGAGTTCCTGGCGGCGGCAAACCGCCGCGGAGACCGAGAAGTAGAGCTTCGCGTACAGCACGAACAGCTTCCGGACCAAGCCCTCGAACCAGCCGTCACCACCGAGCCCGGCCAGCGCTTTCTCGACGGACCGGTGGCCGCGGTAGGTCAACCCGGCGAGCCGGGTGTCGCGGTTGGTGTAGTGGGCCAGCTCGTGCCCCAGCAGGGCACGCAGCTGGTCGTGGCGCAGGCCCGCGAGCAGTTGCGCCCCGATGAACATCTCGCGCCGGCGCACCCGCAGCCCGAGCCACCCGGTGCGCTCGCGGACCCCCGCGTTGACGTCGCTGACCAGGGTGATCGCGTCCGGTGGCCGGGTGCCGACGGCGTCGGCGAGCTCGCGCACGAGCGCCCACAGCCCCGGCTGGCCGTCCGGGGTCACCGGCACCCCGGGCAGATCGCCGCCACGGGTCCGCTCGATCGAGAACAAGGCCTTGAGCAGGGCGAACGACACCGGCACCGCGACGATGCCCAGCTTGATCGCCAGCAGCCCGGAGTGCTGGAAGAAGTAGTACTCGGTCACGGCCAGGCCGCCGACGACCAGGAACACCAGGCCCGGGAACCCGGCCAGCAGAGCGACCGCGACGAGCGCCCGCCACGAAGTTTTCACGATGGATCGATTCCTCCCCGAACCGTCCTCCCCGGACGGTCGGCTCATTCTGCCCGAACGCCGGCCGCCGCCGGATTTCTTTTTGCTCACGAAGAAACTGCGTTGGCGTTTTGGCGACGTTCGGGGGAACCTGTGTCCCACAAGCAAGTCAGGGGAGGAAACCATGTACACCGCCGTCGACGGCGCCCGCGTCCCGATCCGGATGTGGGCGGACCCCGCTTCCGTCGAAGACCAGGCCATGCGGCAGCTGCACAACGTCGCGAACCTGCCGTGGGTGCACGGCGTCGCCGTGATGCCCGACGTCCACTACGGCAAGGGCGCCACCGTCGGCAGCGTCATCGCCATGCGGGACGCCGTCTCGCCCGCCGCCGTCGGCGTCGACATCGGGTGCGGGATGAGTGCCGTCCGGACGTCGCTCACCGCGAAGGACCTGCCCGACGACCTCGGCAAGCTGCGCCGGCGCATCGAGAGCGCCGTGCCCGTCGGCTTCGGGCTGCACAAGACGCCCGTGAACCCGGCGAAGGTGCACGGCGTCGGCGGCTGGGACGCGTTCTGGAAGCAGTTCGGCGAGCTGCACACCGGCGTCCAGGAGCTGCACGACCGGGCCGCGCGGCAGATCGGCAGCCTCGGGGGCGGCAACCACTTCATCGAGGTCTGCCTCGAGCAGGGCGGCGCCGACGAGGGCCGGGTCTGGCTGATGCTGCACTCGGGTTCGCGCAACATCGGCAAGGAACTGGCGGAGCGGCACATGGCCGTCGCGCGCAAGCTGCCGCACAACGCCGACCTGCCCGACCCCGACCTCGCGGTGTTCGTCGCCGGCACGCCGGAGATGCAGGCCTACCGGCGCGACCTGTTCTGGGCGCAGGACTACGCGGCGCGCAACCGCGCCACGATGGTCGCGCTGGTGAAGCAGGCGCTCAAGGACGTCGTCCCCGGCACGACCTTCGACGACGCCATCTCCTGCCACCACAACTACGTCGCCGAGGAGACCTACGACGGCGTCGAGCTGCTCGTCACCCGCAAGGGCGCGATCCGTGCCGGATCGGGTGACCTCGGGATCATCCCGGGCAGCATGGGGACCGGTTCGTACATCGTCCGCGGGCTGGGCAACGACTCGTCGTTCCAGTCGGCTTCGCACGGCGCGGGCCGGCGGATGTCGCGGAACAAGGCGAAGAAGCTGTTCACCGCCGACGACCTCGCGGCGCAGACGGCCGGTGTCGAGTGCCGCAAGGACTCCGGCGTGGTCGACGAGATCCCGGCGGCGTACAAGGACATCGAATCGGTGATCCGCGCGCAGACGGACCTGGTCGAGGTGGTGGCGCACCTCAAGCAGGTGGTCTGCGTCAAGGGCTGACGGTACGTTGACGCCATGACGAGGGGTGGAACGACGGCCGCGTTGCTGGTCGGGGCTGCACTGCTGCTGAGCGGGTGCGCCGAGGTCGGCACCGCGGTCGACCAGGGGAACAGGACGGCGGACAAGGTCGCGGCGTGCACCGAGGCGCTCGGGCTCGCCGACCTGAACCCGCTGGTCGACCCGGCCAAGCTCAAGGCGCGCGCCGAGGACAAGGAGAAACGGCTGCGCGAGCTCGCGGGGAACGTCCAGGACCAGGACGTCAAGAACGCGTTGCTCGGCATGGCCGACTCCTACGTCGAGGTGCAGAAGGAACGCATCGAGGACGCCGGCGTCGTGGCCCAGTGGGTGCAGCGCAACGTCCGGAAGCTCGACGCCCTCCGCGCCGCCTGCGGCTAAGACCCGGGCCACCTTGCCGGCGGTGGGGCCGCAGGGCGGCGCCTGATCACTCGCGAGTGGCCGCCGCCATCGCCGGTTCCGGGGCGGGTGCCGGGGTCCGGCGGTGGAGCAAGCCGGCCGCGGCGATCACCAGGCCGCCGAGCCCGGCCGCGGCGAAGCCCCACTCCGGGCTCGAATGGTCGATCGCGAAGCCGACCACCGGCCCGCCCACGGCCAGGCCGAGCCGGGTGAAGGCGTCCTGCAGGCCCATCGCCTCGCCGCGGACCTGCGGCGGGGCGATCCGGCTGACCGTCTCGGTCGTCGCCGCCAGCGTCGGCGCGCACAGCAGGTTGGTCGGGATCAGGACCAGCATCAGCAGCCACCACGGCCGGTCCGCCAGGCCGACCGGTACCACCAGCAGCGCGAGCAGCAGCATCAGCACGCCCTGCGGCAGCGAGCGCTTCACCGCGCCGTGCACGATGCCGCCGAGGATCGACGCCGCGCACATCACCGCGATGACCACCCCCGTCATGCCGAGCTCGCCGTTCGCGCGCAGGACCGCCAGCGTTGCCAGCTCGGTGCCCACGAGCACGAACAACGTGCCGCCCGCGATCAGCAGCGTCGCCACGAGCTGCCCGGTGAGCCAGCTCCGCAGCGGCGGCCGGGCGCCGCGCTCGGCCGCTTCGGTGACCGTCTCGCGGATCGGCGGGTCGACCAGCCAGATCAGGAACGCCGTGACGCCGAACAGCGCGCCGAGCGCGGTGAGCGTCCACGTCGGTGAGAACGCCGTGATGGCCGCGATGCCGGCCGCCGGGCCGATCATGAACGTCGCTTCGATCGAGATGGTGTCGAGCGAGTAGGCCGCGCGGCGCTCCTCGGGCGGCACGAGCGTGGCCAGGACCTGCCGGGCCAGCGAGCCCGCCGGCACCGAAAGCATCCCGGCCGGGACCGCGACCACGGCGAGCGCCTCGAACGGCAGGTGCGGCGCGGCGACCCAGAACGCCGTCGTGCCGATCCCGCAGACCGCGACGATCGGGCGCAGCCCGTACCGGTCGAAGCAGCGGCCCAGCAGCGGCGCGCCGAGCGCCATCCCGAGGGTGACGCCACCGCCGGCCAGCCCGGCGGCGCCGTAGCCGCGGCCGAGCCCGGTGACGATGTACAGCGTCAGCAGCACGCCGCTCATGGTCATCGGAAGTCGCGCCAGGAACATCAGGGCCATCGTCGAGGGGACGCGGGGGACGGAGAGCACCCGGCGGTAGGGCTGCAGAGGCACACCTCGATGAGAACCCAAGGTGGTACGCGCGTGCAACATATTTCCGCGGCCGAGTCTCCTGGCGCCGGAATATTTTGAGAGCTACTATCATTTGATAGTCACTATCAAATGGAGGCCACTATGACGCAGCCGCATCCGCGCAGGTGGTGGGCGCTCGGCGCGCTCGCGGTGAGCCTGCTGACCATCGGCCTCGACCTGACCGTGCTCAACGTCGCCGTGCCGACGCTGGCCGTCGACCTCGGCGCCACGACCACGCAGCTGCAGTGGTTCGGCAACGCCTACACGCTGGCGCTGGCCGCGCTGCTGCTGCCGGCCGGCCTGCTCGGTGACCGGTTCGGTCCGAAGAAACTGCTGCTCGGCGCGCTCACGCTGTTCGGGCTGGCCTCGCTGTGGTGCGCCTACGCCGGTTCGCCGGGTGAGCTGATCGCCGCCCGGGTCGTGCTCGGCGTCGGTGCCGCGTTCCTCATCCCGCTGTCGCTCTCGCTGCTGAACATCCTGTTCCCGCCGGAGGAGCGGGCGAAGGCGCTGACGACGTGGGTGCTGGCGATGTTCGTCGGCATCCCGCTCGGGCCGCTGCTCGGCGGCTGGCTGCTCGACCACTTCGCGTGGGGTTCGGTGTTCCTCATCAACGTCCCGTTGACCGCGGTCGGCGTGGTCGCGGTGCTGTTCCTCCTGCCGCTCACGCGCGGCTCCGGGCGGGGCGGGATCGACTTCACCGGCATCGCGCTCTCGACGGCCGGGCTGGTCGCGCTCACCTACGGCTTCGTCCACGCCGGTGAGCACGGCTGGGCCGACCCGGTGACGTACGGCCTGGTCGCGCTCGGCGCCGCACTGCTGGCGGTGTTCTGCCGGACGCAGACCCGGGTGACCGCACCCCTCACCGACCTCGCGTTGTTCCGCGAGCCGCGGTTCGTCTGGGGCGCGGTGCTGGCCACGGTGGCGTCCTTCGCGCTGATGGGCCTGCTGTTCGTGCTGCCACAGCTGTTCCAGGCGGTGCAGGGGGCCGACGCGCTGCAGACCGGACTGCGGCTGCTGCCGCTGATCGGCGGGATGCTGGTCGCGGCGAAGATCGCCGAGCGGCTGGTCGCCGCCTTGGGGGTGCGCGTGGTCGTCGCGGCCGGGTTCGTGCTCCTCGCCGCCGGGCTGGCGTGGGGTTCGACGACGACGCCGTCGGGCGGCTACGGCGCCACGGTGGGCTGGGAGGTCGTCATCGGCCTGGGCACCGGCTCCACGCTGCCGCCGCTCATGTCGATGGCGATGGGCGCGCTCACCGAGGGCCGCTCGGGGGCCGGTTCGGCGCTGATCCAGGCGCTGCGCCAGGTCGGCGGCACCATCGGCGTCGCGGTGCTGGGCACCGTGCTCAACGGCGTCTACCGCGACGGCGTCGACGTCGACGGCTTGCCCGCGCTGGCAGCCGACGCCGTGCGCGGCAGCGCCTCCGGCGCGGTCGCCGTGGCGGGACAGCTCCACCTGCCCGCGCTCGCCGAGTCCGCGCGAGCCGCCTTCACCGACGGCATGGCGGCGACGCTGTGGGTTTGCGCGGGCCTCGGCGCCGCCGGGGCGCTGCTCGCGCTGGTGTTCCTGCCCGGCCGGGCAGCGGCGGGAGCGGTGCCGCGAGAATCGGAGCATGACATCGTCGCCGGCTGAGCCCACGGGACTGCGGGAACGCAAGAAGGCCCGGACGCGGGCCGCGATCCAGCGGCACGCGTTGCGGCTGTTCCACGAGCAGGGCTACAGCGCGACGACGGTGGACCAGATCGCGGCCGCGGCGGAGATCTCGCCCAGCACCTTCTTCCGGTACTTCCCGACGAAGGAAGCGACGGTGCTCTACGACGCGTTAGACCCCGTGCTCATCGAGGCCGCGCTCGCGCAGCCGCCCGAGCTCAGCCCGATCGGCGCGCTGCGGGCGACCATGGACACCATCCGCGAGCAGATCCCCGCCGACGAATGGGAGCGGGAACGCCAGCGGCAGATGCTCGTGTTCCGGGAGCCCGAGCTGCGCAGCGCGATCATGGAGAAGTTCGCCGAAGGGATCGACCTGCTGGCCGGGCTGGCCGCGCGGCGCACCGGCCGGGCCGCGGACGACTTCGAGGTCCGCAACTGGGCGGGCGCGGTGGCCGGCGTGGTCATGGCGGCGTTCCTCGGTGCCGCGGCGGACCCCGAGGCCGACACCTTGGTGGCCGTCGACGAGGCCGTGGCCCACCTGGACGCGGGGCTACCGCTCTGACCGTAGCCGGAACCGGCCGGATCAGTCCCGTTTGGACAGTCCCTGCCGCAGGGCACCCGCCGTCTCCGCCAGCGCCTCGCGGAAGCGGGTGCCGACGCCGGTGAAGTTGATGAACCCGTGGATCAGGTCGTCGTGGCGGCGGAGCGCGACGTCGACCCCGGCGGCGGCGAGCTTCTCCGCGTACGCCTCGCCTTCGTCGCGCAACGGGTCGAACCCCGCCGTGACGATCAAGGCGGGCGGCAGGCCGCTCAGGTCCTCCGCGCGCAGCGGCGAAAGCCGCGGGTCGGTCAGGTCGGTGCCCTCGGGCACGTAGTGGCCTTCGAACCACTTCATGTGCACGTCGGTCAGGAACAGGTCCTCGGCGAACAGGTCCTGCGAGCGGTAGCGCTGCGCGAAGTCCGTCGCCGGGTAGATCAGCAGCTGGAACGCCGGTACCGGCCCGCCCCGGCGCACGGCCTGCTGGGCGGTCACGGCGGCGAGGTTGCCGCCCGCGCTGTCGCCGCCGACGGCGATCCGCGCCGGGTCGGCGCCGAGATCGCCCGCCTTCGCCACCGCGTATTCGAACGCCGCCAGCGCGTCTTCCGTCGCCGCCGGGAACGGGAACTCCGGGGCCAGCCGGTACTCGATCGACAGCACCCGGACCCCGGCGTGCTTGGCCAGGAAGCGGACGGCGTTGTCGTGGCTCGAGCGGGTGCCGATCACCCAGCCGCCGCCGTGGAAGAACACCAGGAGCGGCGACTTCTCCGGCAGCCCGGCCGGCGTGTAGAGCGTCGCCGGCAACTCGCCGTCCGGCGTCGGCACGGCGGTCTCGCGGACCGAAACGGGCTCGATCGGTTTGCCGCTGACCAGGTGCCTGCTCAGGTCGATCAGGGCCCGGGACTGCTCGACCGAGCCGCGCACCAGCTCGGCGCGGGCGATCTTCTGCAGCCGGAGCAGCAGCTGGGCGTCGAGCGCGAGTTCCTGGCCGTCGATGCGGACCGGCCGGCCCGCGACCGCCCGCCGCACCGGCGTGGGCAGCCAGAACGTGAGCTGCGACGCGGCCGCCTGAGCGCGGATCGGGAGCGGGATCGCCATGGTTCCTCCATAAGCGTGGGGACTGCCCTGGAGGTTACTCGCCAGTAGGTAGCTGGTCCAGCTGTGACCGGGACCTCGGTCCCAGAGTCTGGTCCTCCAGTTAAGTAGAGGGGTTAGCCTGGAAGGCGTGACTCCAGCCAGGACGGTGAACGTGCTCGGGATCGGCGGCTCTCTGCGCGAGGGCTCCCAGTCCGAACGCGCGCTGCAGATCGCGCTCGACGGCGCGGCCGAAGCGGGCGTCCGGACCCGGCTGCTCACCGGCCCGGAACTCGTCCTGCCGTTCTACGACGCCGGCGTGCCGGAGCGCGACGAGCGGGCCACGCGGCTGGTGGAGGCCATCCGGGAGGCCGACGGGCTCATCGTCGTCTCGCCCGGTTACCACGGCGCGCTGTCCGGCCTGGTCAAGAACGCCCTGGACTACGTCGAGGACCTGCGCGAGGACCGCCGTCCGTACCTCGACGGCCGCGCGGTGGGCCTCGCCGCCGTTGCGTACGGCTGGCAGGCCGCGGTGACCACGCTCGAGCAGCTCCGCACGATCACGCACGCCCTGCGCGGTTGGGCCACCCCGCTCGGCGGCTCGATCAACTCGGCCGAGACCAAGTTCGACGAAGCCGGCGGTGCGTCGGACGAGAAAAGCGTCCGCACCCTTCGCCTGATCGGGCGGCAGGTCGCCGAATTCGCGGTGATGCGCGCCGCATGACGTTTCGCCCGAGGACCGCCGGGTAAGCCAACCACGTGATGCCTGCCATGTGGGGGCACCGTTCCGCGAGTGCGGGATGTTGTGTCCGGTGAGACGCTCGCTGTGGAGCGTCCGGGACAGAAGGCAGGCTGAGCATGGGTCAGGCGATCTACACGGCGGTGGCAACGGCACGCGGCGACGGCCGCAACGGCGAAGTGACGTCGTCGGACGGCGTCATCGACGAGTCGCTGGCCATCCCGAAGGAGATGGGCGGCCCCGGTGGGGACAAGACCAACCCCGAGCAGCTCTTCGCCGCCGGTTACTCGGCCTGCTTCCACAGCGCCCTGCAGCTGGTCGCCCGCCAGGCGAAGCTCCCGCTGAACGGCTCGACGGTGACCGCGGAGGTCAGCGTGCTCAAGCAGGAGGTCGGCTTCGGCCTCGGCGTCGCGCTGAACGTTTCGCTGCCGGGTCTCGAGCAGGCTCAGGCCGACCAGCTGGTCGAGCAGGCGCACCAGGTGTGCCCCTACTCCAACGCGACCCGCGGCAACATCGAGGTCGCGCTCTCCGCCACCGTCTGACCTCCCGCACCAGGTCCGAACCAGTACCAGGAAAGGATCACGCCAGATGAGCAAGTCTCCGATCAAGAGCCCGCTTTCCGAGGCCGACAAGGAGATCACCGGCAACGCCCTGCAGGCGACGCTGGTCGACCTGGTCGACCTGTCCCTCATCGCCAAGCAGGCGCACTGGAACGTCGTCGGATCGAACTTCCGCAGCGCGCACCTGCAGCTCGACGAGCTCGTCAACACGGCCCGCCAGTACGTCGACGAGGTCGCCGAGCGCGCCAACGCCATCGGCATCTCGCCGAACGGCAAGGCGAAGACCGTCGTCGAGAGCTCGGGCGTGCCCGAGTACCCCGACAACTGGCAGTCGGTCGAGGCCACGGTCGCCGCGATCGTCGACATCCTCTCGGCGCTCATCGAGCGGCTGCGCCAGCGCATCGACGAGACCGACAAGAGCGACCTCGTCACGCAGGACCTGCTGATCGAGATCACCCGGGCGCTGGAAGAGGCGCACTGGATGTGGCAGGCCCAGCAAGCCTGATTTTTCCTCCCAAAGGGGCCGTTCCGGATGGAGCGGCCCCTTTCGCGCGCGTGCGCCCAGTACGTTCGGTGGCATGGTCTTGCATCAGGGGAAAGCCGACCGCCCGGACCGCGCCGGCGGGACGAACCCGCTCTACGCCGGGGCGAACCCGGCGCTGGCGGCCGGGTTCGTCATGCCGCGCGACAAGCTGCGCGCCGAGTCGCTGCCGCCGGACACCGCGCTGCAGCTCGTGCGCGACGAGCTGATGCTGGACGGCAACGCGCGGCTCAACCTCGCCACCTTCGTCACGACGTGGATGGAGCCGCAGGCACGCGAGCTGATGGCCGATTGCGTCGACAAGAACATGATCGACAAGGACGAGTACCCGCAGACGGCCGAGCTCGAGCGCCGCTGCGTGAACATCCTCGCCGACCTGTGGCACGCGCCCGATCCCGCGGAGATCATGGGCTGCTCGACGACCGGGTCGTCGGAAGCGTGCATGCTCGCCGGGATGGCGTTGAAACGGCGCTGGGCCCGGCTGGGCCGCAGCGGGAAGCCGAACCTGGTGATGGGCGCGAACGTCCAGGTCTGCTGGGAGAAGTTCTGCGAGTACTGGGAGGTCGAGCCGCGGCTGGTGCCGATGGACGGCGACCGGTTCCACCTCACCGCGGCCGAAGCCGTGGCGCGGTGCGACGAGAACACGATCGGCGTGGTCGCGATCCTCGGCTCCACCTTCGACGGCAGCTACGAGCCGGTCGCGGAGATCGCCGCGGCGCTGGACGCGCTGGAAGAGCGCACCGGCTGGCCCATCCCGGTGCACGTCGACGGCGCTTCGGGCGCGATGATCGCGCCGTTCCTCGACCCGGAGCTGGTGTGGGACTTCCGGCTGCCGCGCGTGGCGTCGATCAACACGTCCGGCCACAAGTACGGGCTCGTGTACCCGGGCGTCGGCTGGGTGCTCTGGCGCGACAAGGCCGCGTTGCCGGCCGAGCTGGTGTTCAACGTGAACTACCTCGGCGGTGACATGCCGACGTTCGCGTTGAACTTCTCCCGCCCGGGCGCCGAGGTCGTCGCCCAGTACTACACGTTCGTGCGGCTCGGCCGGGACGGCTTCCGCGCGGTCCAGCAGGCCTCGCGCGACGTCGCCGTGCACCTGTCGTCCGGGATCGCCTCGCTGGGACCGTTCTCCTTGCTGACCCGCGGCGACCAGCTGCCGGTGTTCGCGTTCACGACCCGCCCGGACGCGGGCTTTGACGTCTTCGACGTGTCCCGCCGGTTGCGCGAGCGCGGCTGGCTCATCCCGGCGTACACGTTCCCGGAGAACCGGACGGACCTGGCGGTGCTGCGGATCGTGGTCCGCAACGGCTTCACGCACGACCTGGCGGACCTGCTGCTGGCGGACCTGGCCCGAGTGCTGCCGGAGCTGGCGGAACTGGGCGGCCGCCCGAAGGACCCGGCGAAGGCGACCGCCTTCCACCACTAGCTCACATCCCGTCGCCACCGGCTCTACCGGCGGGTAGCGTCGACCACATGGGTGTCGCTGCTGATGAACGCCAGGCGCTGACCGCGCTCCTCGAAGACCTCGGGCCCGACGCGCCGACGTTGTGCGAAGGGTGGGCGACGCGAGACCTCGCCGCGCACCTCGTTGTGCGGGAGCACCGGCTGGACGCCGCGCCCGGCATTCTCGTGCCCGCGCTCGCCGACTACACCCGGAAAGTCCAGGACCGCTACGCCGGCCGCCCGTGGGCGAGCCTGGTCGAGCAGGTTCGGCGGGGGCCGTCGAAGTTCTGGCCCACCGCCATCGGACCGCTCGACGAACTCACCAACGCCGCCGAGTTCCTCGTGCACCACGAAGATGTCCGGCGCGCGCAGCCCGGTTGGCAGCCACGGCCCGCCGAGACCGTCCGGGACGCTGCCGCGTGGCGGTCGGCCAAGCAAGCCGCCAAGCTCAACCTGCGCAAAGCGCCCGTCGGCGTGACGCTCAAGACCCGCGACGGCCGCGAGGCCGCCGTCAAGACCGGGCCCGATCCCGTCACCGTGGTGGGCGAACCGGTGGACCTGCTCCTGTTCGTCTTCGGCCGCGATGCCGTGCACCTGGACTTCGAGGGCCACGCCGCCGCCGTCACGAAGCTGCAGTCGGTGAACCGGGGGCTCTAGGCTTCGCGGCGTCCCCGTCTAACGCAGGAGCCGCCATGCCGATGATCAGCGTTGCCATGTTCCCCGGCCGCACGCCCGCCCAGAAGAGCGCCCTGGTCCGAGAGCTGACCGACGCCTTCATCCGCACCTGCGGCGGCAAGCCGGAGGGCGTCCAGGTGACGCTCGTCGAGGTCGGTGCCGACCACTGGGCCACCGGCGGTGTCCTGCACTCCGAACGCTGAAAAGCCAATGCCACCTTGAGGGACTCAACGTCCCTCAAGGTGGCATTTACGGACTTGCGGGTCAGCGCAGGCCGAGGGCCCGCAGCGCGAAGTGGACCTCGATCGCCGTCTGCTTGATCGTCTCGGCGATCACCAGCGAGCCGTGGCCGGCGTCGTAGCGGTAGAACTCGTGGTGCAGGTCGCGGCCGCCGAGCCGGTCGAGGTAGTTCTCGATCTGGCGGATCGGGCAGCGCGGGTCGTTGTCACCGGCCAGCACGAGCACCGGCGCGGCGACGGCGTCGACGTACGTGATCGGCGAGCAGTCCCGGTACACCGCGGGCACGTCCTCCGGCGAGCCGCCGAAGAGCGCGCGGTCGAACGAGCGCAACTGCTCCATCTCGTCCTCGTACGCCGCGACGTAGTCCGCGACCGGCACCCCGGCGACCCCCGCCGCCCACCGCGACGGCTGCGTGCCGAGCGCCAGCAGGGACAGGTAGCCGCCCCACGAAGCGCCGTTCACGACGCACTTCGCCGGATCGCTGAGTCCACTTTGGATGGCCCAGTCGTGGACCGCGGCGACGTCTTCCAGCTCGGTCAGGCCGGGACGGCCCTCGATGGCGTCGCGCCAGGCCGAGCCGTAACCGGTCGAGCCGCGGTAGTTGACCTCGACCACGGCGAACCCGGCGTCGAGCCAGGTCGCGCGGTAGGCGGAGAAGCGGTCCTCGTCCGCCGCGTGCGGGCCGCCGTGCAGGGAGAACACCGTCGGCAGCGGACCGTCCGGCGCGCCGGACGGCCGCGAGACCAGCGCGTGGATCCGCCCGCCGACGCCTTCGACGAACGCGTCGGTCACCGGCTCCGACCCCGGCGCCCGCTCACCCGGCGGCTCGAGCAGGATCGAATCGGTTCCGTCGGCGGTCCGCGCCCGCACCGCGGCCGGCTCGGCGGCGCTCGACCACGAGTACTCGACCGTGCCGTCCGGGCGGACGCCCGCCCCGCCGATCCGGCCGGCCGGAGTGTCCACAGAGGACAACTCGGCCGTGTCGAGGTCGTAGCGGTACAGCGAACTGCGGCCCTCGTGGAAGCGGACGACCAGCAAGGCGCGCGCGTCCGGGTACCAGCCGGCGACGACCTCACCGGGCAGGTCGAGCTCGATCTCGGTCTCCGTGCCGGCCCGGACGTCCCAGACGAGCAGCTCCTCGCGGCCCCGCCGTTCGTGCAGGACCAGCAGCCGCTGGTCCCCGGGCAGCGGCGAGAATTCGAGCGCGGACAGGCCCTTGCCCTCGCCGTCCCAGAGCTCCGCGACGGTCTCGAACCCGTCGGTGGCGAGCACCCGCAGCGCGGGGTGCCGCGAGTCGCCGTGCTCGGAGTGCGAAATCGCGATCAGGCTTTCGTCGCGGGAGAGGGCCGCGATGCCGGCGTCGTCCGGGTGGCTGTAGAAGCGGCGCGTCTCGCCCTTGACGCGGGCGAACAGCTCGCTGCCGTCGTCGGTCGAGACGCCGACCGCGACGATCCCGGTGCCGATCTCGAGCCCGGCCGGGTAGCCGTCGTGGACGTCCGGGACGGCCTTCTCCGGCTTGCTGCCCTCGGTCGCGGCGAACGGCTCGCGGACCCAGGAGCCGAACTCGTCGCCGTCGGTGTCGTCGAACCACCAGATCCACTCGCCGTCCGGGGACGGCGTGGCGTGCAGGGTGCCGTTGGGCCGGTCGGTGACGCGCCGGTGCTCGTCCGTCGCGCGGTTCCAGGCGTACACCTCCCAGACACCGCTGGCGTTGGAGACGTAGACGTTGGCTTCGGGCGCGTCGCGGGCCCACTCGGGCACGGAGATGCGCGGGGCGTGGAAGCGGGCGCGCCAGCGGGCTTCGGCTTCGGCGTCGTCGAACAGCCGGTCCGGGACCACCGCGGGCGGATATTGGTTGGCTGACTGCGTGCTCACCCCTCGATCCTGCCACCATCTGGCCGTACTGTGTGCGGGGTGCTGGAGGGTTATGCGCCGGGCTACGGGCGAGACGCGGTTTCGATGATGTCCGCGCGTACGGCGGCGGAGCGCGCGATGTTCGCCCAGCCCCTGTTCCGGCCGGGGATGTGGGTGGTCGACCTCGGCTGCGGCCCCGGCTCGATCACCCTGGGCCTGGCCGCGGAGTCCCGGGTGACCGGCGTCGACCGCGACGCGGGCCAGATCGCGATGGCCCGGGACGCCGCCCGTCGCGCCGGAAGGTCCACAGTGGACTTCGTGGTGGCGTCGGCGTACGACTTGCCGTTCGCGGACGGCAGCGTCGATGTCGCCTTTTCGCACGCGCTGTTCGAACACCTCTCCCGGCCGCGGGACGCGCTGGCGGAACTGGGCCGCGTGCTGAAGCCGGGCGGCAGGCTGGCGTTGTCCACTTCGGACTGGAGCAAGGCGCGCCTGCGTCCGAAGACCGCGAACGTCGACGCGGCCCTACGCGGTCACTACCTGCTGCGCCGCCGCGCGGGCGGCGACCCGTTCGCGGGCCGCACGATCGCGGACCACTGCGCGTCGGCCGGCTTCAGGGACGTGGTCTCGCACGCCCGCTACCGCTCGGACATGACGTACCGCGAGCTGGCGAAGTACGTGGAGTCGCGCCTGGACGAGGCGCTGGAGGACCCGGACTTCGGCCGCGACCGGGACCAGCTGGCGAGCGCGGCTCGTTCGGCGTTGGCGTGGGTCCGCGGCGGTGACGGCGACTTCAGCCAGTGCTGGGTGGAAGTGATGGCGACCCGCTGAAACCAGAAGAGCCGGTGTCCGAAGACACCGGCTCTTACTCGTCGGGGTGGCGGGATTCGAACCCACGACCTCCTCGACCCGAACGAGGCACGCTACCAAGCTGCGCCACACCCCGAGGTACTGCTTAACGGGTCGTGGAGAAGTCTAGCGGACGCTGTCGCGGGCTTTGCGGCGGGCCGACTTTTGCGGTTCCGGCGCCCCCGAACCGCGCGGGACCAGCGTCAACAGGCTGGCCTCCGGCGGGCACGCGAACCGCGCCGGCGCCCACGGCGACGTCCCCAGCCCGGCCGACACGTGCAGCCACATGTGCGCCCCCCACCTCGACGCGCCCCGCGCCCGGCTGCGATCCAGGTCACAGTTGGTGACGATGGCGCCGTAACCCGGAAGCCGGAGCTGGCCGCCGTGGGTGTGGCCGGCCAGGACCAGGTCGTAACCGTCCGTGGCGAACGTGTCGAGGACCCGGGGCTCCGGTGAGTGCGTGACGCCGATGCGGACGGCCGCGCCGCTGTCGGCCGGGCCCGCGATGTCGGTGTAGCGGTCGCGGCGCAGGTGCGGGTCGTCGACGCCGGCCGCGAAGACCCGCTGCCCGCCGACGTCGATCGTGCGGCGGACGTGCGTCAGGTCGGCCCAGCCGTGCTCGACGAACGCCGCGCGCAGGTCGCGCCACGGCAGCTGGACGCCGTGGATGCGCTTCTTCTTGCCGTGCGGCATCAGGTAGCGGGCCGGGTTCTTCGGCTTGGGCGCGTAGTAGTCGTTGCTGCCGAAGACGAAGACGCCGGGCCGGTCGAGCAGCGGGCCCAGCGCGCGCAGCACCGACGGGACGGCGCTCCGGTGCGACAGGTTGTCGCCGGTGTTGACGACCAGGTCCGGGTTCAGCTCGTCGAGCGCGGCGACCCAGCGCTGCTTGCTGTGGTGGCCGGGCAGCATGTGCAGGTCCGAGACGTGCAGGATGGTGAACGGCCGGGAGCCGGGCGCCAGCACCGGGAGTTCGGCGGTGCGGAGGGTCCAGCGGCGGCGTTCGACGCCGACGGCGTAACCGAGGGTCGCGGCGCCGAGCGCCAGCGTCCCCGCGGCCAAGCGCTTCGCGGTCGCCCCTGACGTGCTTGTGTTACTGAGCGTGCTCACGAGACCCAGGATACGTGCTCAACGGTTGGATGACTTCGCCCCCGGTCCGGGGAACCTGCCGCTTAGCATCTGCGTCGGCCCGATGACGGGTTTCTTTTCGGGGGTTCCGGGTGGCGGAGCCCCCGGCCCGGGGCGCAGCCCCGGCTGTCACGGTTTCGAGCCGGGGGGCTTGGGGAGAACGATGGAGCAGTTCGGGCCGTACCGGATCGAAGGCCTGCTGGGCCGCGGTGGCATGGGCGAGGTCCACCGCGCCTACGACACGGCGCACGACCGCGTCGTCGCGCTGAAGCTGTTGTCCGACCCGTTCGTCGCCGACGAAGCCTTCCGGGCGCGGTTCCGCCGCGAGTCGCAGATCGTCGCGCGGCTGCGGGAACCGCACGTGATCCCGATCCACGCCTACGGCGAAATCGACGGCCGCCTCTACCTCGACATGCGGCTCGTCGAGGGCCAGGACCTCAAGGAACTCCTGGCGGCCGGGCCGCTCGAGCCCGCGCGGGCCGCCGGGATCGTGGCCCAGGTCGCGGGCGCGCTCGACGCGGCCCACGCGGACGGCCTGGTGCACCGCGACGTCAAGCCGTCGAACGTGCTCGTCACGAGCGCCGACTTCGTGTACCTGGTGGACTTCGGCATCGCGCGGTCGATGACCGCCGAGGGGACGTCGATCACCGGTACCGGCAACGTGATCGGCACCCTGGACTACATGGCGCCGGAACGCTTCGGCGACGCCCCGATCACCGGCCTGGTCGACGTCTACGCGCTCGCGTGCGTGTTCTTCGAATGCCTCACCGGTCACCGCCCGTTCCCGGCCGAGGGCGCGGCGGCGCAGATGGGTGCGCACCTGACCGCGCCGCCGCCGCTGCTGGCCCGGGCGCGCCCGGGCCTGCCGGTGGCCTTGGACGCCGTGGTGGCCCGTGGCATGGCGAAGAACCCCGCCGACCGGTACCCGACGGCGGGGGCGTTCGCCGACGCCGTCCGGGCGGCGCTCACTGCGCCCGTCCAGCCGATCCCGACGTGGCAGAAGACGCTGCCGGGCGTGGTGCCGCACGCTGCTCCGGCGCCGCTGACCCCGCCGCGGCCGATGCCGCTCCCGACGGCGTCCCACCCTGGCCCGCCGACCGGGTCGTACCCGGGCCCGCAGCTGTTCACCGCGCCGTCCGGCAAGGTCGCCCCCGGGGCACCGCCGCCACCCCGGCCGCAGCGGAACCGGTGGATCGCACTGTGCGCCGCACTGGCGGGAATCGTCGTGGTGGCGCTGGTGATCACGTACGTCGTGACGCGGGACCGGACGACGCAGACGGCCGGACCGGGGCCGACGAGCTCCAACGAGATCCCGTCGCCGTCGCCGTCACCGGAAACATCCACGGAGACCTCGGCGTCTCCGTCCACTTCGGAATCGAAGCCGCCGCACGACGAGCGACTGGCCGCCGCGGTGCCGCCGATCTACCGGACGTGCACCGACGCGGCGGCTCCCGCCGGAGCGGCCGCTGCGGTCGAGTGCGCCGGTTCGACCGTCGGTGACGTCAAGATCGGCAACGTCTGGTTCCCGGAGCCGACCGGCGCGCGATTCCTCCGCTTCGCCGACGCCGCGGCGATGGACGCGTTCTTCCAGAACATCGTGAAGACACAGGGCCTCACCCGCAACGACGCGCAGGGAGCGTGCCGCCCCAACAAGTACCCCAAGATCTGGGGCACGTACTACCGGGCGGAGGCGCCCAACCCGGTCCCGGGCGAGTACCTGACCTGCTACCTGGGCGACCCGGCCCAGCTGGTGTGGACGGAGAAGAAGAACCTGGTGGCGGGCATCCTGCTGTCCACGAAGGTCAGCACCACCGACGAACTCGACAAGCTCTACGGGTGGTGGAACTCGCTGGTCCTGTCGGACATGGGAAGCGGCTGACCGGTTCAGCCCGAAAGCTCCACGTCGCCGGCAATGGGCACACCCCGCACGGAATCCGGCAGGCCCGCAGGGCAGTTCCGGTCCGCGGCGACAGCCTGTAAGCCGACTTCGAAGTCGGCTGAGCTCGTTGGTTGACATTCGTCAGCGCCAGCGCACACCGGTCTCGTTGTACTGCTGGACCGCCGGCGAACCGATCAGCGGCGACAACGTCTGGTACTCGGGAAGGTACAGCTATGTCGAGAACGGAGTCCCTACTGGGCCGACGGCTGGGTGACCGGCTACTACCTGGCCACCGGGCACGATCCGGCACCGCAGATCAAGCACTGCTGACGGAGACGAACCGAAGCGGGGCGGGAGGTGGCACACCTCCCGCCCCGCTTCCGGCTTGAACCTAGCGCGCCCCGCCGCCCATGTACTGCGGGTCCGCGGGTGGGAGCTCCATCCTCGGCTGGCTGGCGTCGAGGATGTTCTTCATCGCGCCGAACCACGTCCGGGCCGGGGCCTTGCCGCCGAAGATGTTCCCGGTCGGGCACACGCGGACGTTGCCCGGACCGGCGTCGCAGATACCGCCCTGGCCGCCGCCGAACTTGAACGTCATCGCCGCGCCCGCCAGCTGGGGCGTGCCGCCGACGAACGTCGCCGAGACGTTGCCCTGCGTCGTGCCCGTCTTGCCGATGAGCGGGCGGTCCCAGCCGACGTCGGCCGCCGCGCGGAACGAGGTGCCGCCCGGCTGGTCGTCCTTGCTCATGCCGACGGCGAGGGTGTTCGCCAGCCCCTCGGGCACCGCCTGCTCGCACGGGGCTTCCTTGACCGGCACCGGCTTGCCGTTGCGGTCGGTCACCCCGGCGATCGGCGTCGGCGGGCACCAGACGCCACCGGACAGAATCGTCGCCGCGACGTTGCCCAGCTCCAGGCCGCTCAGGGGGCTGAAGCCCAGGGTGAACGCGCCGAAGCCGGGGTTGTTGCCTCGCGGGCCGTAGAACTCGGCCTGGCTCAGCCGCTTCTCGTCCCTGTCCGCCTTCGGATCGACCGGCCCGCCCCCGGCGTTGCTCGTCATCGTGTCGCGCATCCCGAGCCGCTTGGCCATGTCGATGGCCGGGGCCGTGCTGCCGAGCCGGTCCTCGAGTTCCACGAACGTGGTGTTCGGGGACGTCGCGAGGGCGGTCTGGAGCGTCGCGTTCGCGGCGGTCTTGCTGTAGTCGGCCGCGTTGCCGACGCAGTACCAGTAGGTGTTGGGCTTTCCCGTCGGCGTGGTGCTGCAACCGCCCTTGCCGGTCGTGAACACGTGCGAGGTATAGGTCTCCGGTAGGTCCACCGGCGAATAAATCCCCACTAGCCTCTTGTCGAGTGCCGCGGCGCTGGTGAAGATCTTGTACGTCGATCCCGCACCACCGGTGTTGTAGACGCCGGTGGGCAGCGCATATGTCGTCTGCCCCGCGTTCTGGTCCTGGCCGTAGTCGCGGTTCGACGCCAGCGCGACCACTTCGTGCCGGTCCTTGCCCGGCTTGACCAAGGACAACGTGTTCGCCACGTACTGCTGGGTCTTCTTGACCTGAGCCTCCGCCGAGACCTTCGCCTCGTGGTTGGCGCGTTCGTCCAGCGTGCTCTTGATCGTGTAGCCGCCGGTGTAGAGCTGGTCCTTGGTCATCCCGCTGGCCTTGAGCAGGTAGTCCTCGACGTACTGGCAGAAGAACCCGGCCTCCGGGCCCGCGCCGATGCAGTTGGCCGCCGGCTTCTTCGGGGTGTCCGGGACCACGCCCAGCGGCTCGGCCTTGAACCGGTCCGCGTCGGCCTTCGCCAGCTTCTTGTTGTCCACCATGCGGTCGAGCACCAGGTTGCGGCGCGCGGTGGCCTTGTCCGGGTGCTTCCACGGGTCGTTGTTGATCGGGTTGTTCACCAGGCCGGCCAGCAGCGCGGCCTGCGGCACGGTGAGCTTCTCCGGGGTCGTGTCGAAGTACGCGTGCGCGGCCGCGCCGATGCCGTAGATCTGCCGGGAGAACTCGACGATGTTGAGGTAGCCGGCGAGGATCTGCTGCTTGGTCAGCTTCGTCTCGAGCTGGATCGCGATCCGCGCTTCCTTGAGCTTGCGGGCGATCGACTGCTCCTGGGCCTTCTTCTGGCCGATCGGGTCGTTCCGGTAGACGACGTTGATCAGGTAGTTCTTGGTGTACTGCTGGGTCAGCGTCGAGGCGCCCTGGGTGTCGGCGCCGGTGGTGTTGCTGACGGCCGCGCGCAGCGTGCCCTGCCAGTCGACGCCGTGGTGCTCGTAGAACCGCTTGTCCTCGACCGAGACCAAGGCCCACTTCATGGCCTCGTTGATCTGGTTCTCGGTGATCGGCAGCCGGTACTGGTCGTACAGCGTCGCGATCGGCTTGCCGGTGCTGTCGGTGACCGTCGTCACCAGCGGCGGCGGGATGTCGGCGAGGTCGGAGGAGGTCTTCTCCACCGTCTCGCTGGCCTGGTTCGACATGACGCCGGCGGCCCCCACGACGGGGAAGAGCATGCCGGCGACGAGCACCCCCGCGAGCAGACAGAGGCCGATGAGCTTGAACAAACCATCCGCTTTTCGCACGAGGGCCAGGCTACCCGGAGTGAGTCAGGCGCCGGTGACGCCGTGTCTTCGAAGGTGTGAAATCAGTGACAAAACCGACCCCCTTTGGTGACAACTGGTAACGGAAGGCATTCTGGGTCTTGGCGGGGGGAACCGAAGGCCCCTACAGTCCGTCAACGTCTCACGAAGAAAAGCCGACGGATGGATCAACGCGGGTGGGAGCTCGCCTGGTCCGAACGGCGGCACCGGCACCGGGGAGGTGCCCGGGTAACCGACGTGAGCTGAGGGAGACACGCTCGCGGGGGCAGGGCGCGCAGTGCCTTTCCCCGCTGGTGCGTCGATCACCAGGGTAGGGAGCTGGGGGTATGGAAACCAACCAGTCGAGCTGGCGAATCAACGCGTCCTGCCGGGACGCCGATCCGGACGGCCTGTTCGTCCGGGGTGCGGAGCAGAACCGGGCGAAAGCCGTCTGCATGGGCTGCCCGGTCCGCACGGAATGCCTCGCCGAAGCACTCGACGGCCGGATCAACTTCGGCGTCTGGGGTGGCATGACCGAACGGGAGCGGCGAGCGCTGCTGCGCCGCCGCCCCGACGTGGAGAGCTGGGCCGATCTGCTCGAAGCGGCCAAGCGGGACGCGAAGGAACGTGTCGAGGTCGGTTGAGCGGCCGCGGGCGGCGCGGTCCTGCTGCCGCGCCGCCCGTGCGGCTCGGCCACGTCGGTTTCAGCCGGCGAGTTTCACGCCGATGTCGCGCAGGCCCTCGAGGTCGTGCACGTCACCGGCCAGTGCGGGCACCCGGGCCAGCGCCACTTCGGGGTGCGCCCGGGTGAACCGCGCGAGCAGCCGTTCCTCGCGGGCGGCGAGGCCGACGCGGTCCGCGTGCAGCCGCAGCACCGCTTCGGCCAGGGGGGCGTTCGGCAGCGACTCGGCCGCCGCCAGTGCCTCCGCGGCCGACAGCTTCGCGAGCACCGGGTGCGTCCGGTTCGCGATCAGCCCGGCCAGTGGCATCGACTCGGCCGACAGCCGCTCCACGAAGTAGGACGCCTCGCGCAGCGCGTCCGGCTCCGGCGCCGCCACGACCAGGAACGACGTCCCGGACGAGCGCAGCAGCTCCGCCGTCTTGCGGGCGCGCTCGCGGAAGCCGCCGAACATGCTGTCGAACGCCTGCATGAACGCCGACGCGTCGGTCAGCAGCTGGCCGCCGATGATCGTCGACACCGCCTTGGCGAACATCGAGAACCCGGCGTTGACGACCTTGCGCAGGCCCCAGCCGCCGGCCTTCGCCGGGGCGGTGAGCAGCCGGATCATCCGGCCGTCCAGCGCGCTCGACAGCCGGGTCGGCGCGTCCAGGAAGTCCAGCGCCGACCGGCTCGGCGGGGTGTCCACGATGATCAGGTCCCATTCGCCGGTGGCCGCGAGCTGGCCCAGCTTCTCCATCGCCATGTACTCCTGCGTGCCGGAGAACGACGTGGAAATCGTTTGGTAGAAGGGGTTCTGCAGCAGCTGCTCGGCGCGCTCCGGCCCGGCGTGCACGCGCACCATGTCGTCGAAGGTGCGGCGCATGTCGAGCATCATCGCCCACAGCTCGCCCTTCGGCTCGAACCCCTCGACCTGCACCTGCCTCGGGTGGTTGCCGAGTTCGCGCAGGCCGAGCGCCTGCGCCAGCCGGCGCGCGGGGTCGATCGTCAAGACCACGGTCTGGCGCCCGCGCTCGGCCGCGCGCAGGGCCAGCGCCGCGGCCGTGGTGGTCTTGCCTACGCCGCCGGAGCCGCAGCAGACGATCACGCGGCTTTCCGGGTCGTCGAGCAACGCGTCGATGTCGATGGCGGTCACAACCGCACCCCCTGGTCGGTCAGGGCCTCGGCCAGGTCGTAGAGGGCCGCGACGTCGACGCCTTC
Source organism: Amycolatopsis sp. NPDC051045 (assembly GCF_040682955.1). Classification (NCBI taxonomy): domain Bacteria; kingdom Bacillati; phylum Actinomycetota; class Actinomycetes; order Pseudonocardiales; family Pseudonocardiaceae; genus Amycolatopsis; species Amycolatopsis sp. NPDC051045. The sequence goes on along the minus strand of NZ_JBFBCC010000004.1, from coordinate 274,138 downwards.
GGTCAGGTCCGGCAGCTCCAGGGTGGGCAGATCGGCCTCGGCGAGCTGCTCCCGGGCCCGCTGCTCGGCGGCGACCCGCACGGCGTGCTCCACGGTCTCGTCGACCAGCGCGTCCAGCGTCGTCTGCGGCAGCTTCAGCCCGGCCGCCGCCAGCCCGGAGCGGACGCGGGAGGCGTCGACGCGGCCGTCCGCGGCGGCGGTCACCGAGCGGGCGGGCAGCCGCGGCGGCCGGACCCGGTTGACCAGCACCGCGCCCGGGCGCAGGTCAGCGCCGTCGAGCTCGGCCACCGCCTCGAGGGTTTCGCGCACCGGCATCTCCTCCAGCAGCGTGGCCAGGTGCACCGCCGTCTCGCCGGAGTGCAGCAACCGCACCACGCCCTCGGCCTGGCCGCGGATCGGGCCGGTCTTGGCGAGGTCGGTCAGCGCCTTGGTGACGTCGAGGAACTTGACGACCCGGCCGGTCGGCGGCGAGTCGACGACGACGGCGTCGTAGGTGTGCCGCCCGTCGGACTCGGTCCGGCCGACGCACTCCTTGATCTTCCCGGTGAGCAGGACGTCACGCAGGCCCGGCGCGAGCGTGGTCGCGAACTCGATCGCGCCCATCCGCCGCAGCGTGCGCCCGGCGAAGCCGAGGTTGTAGAACATTTCGAAGTACTCGAGCAGCGCGGCTTCGACGTCGATGTGCAGCGCGCGCAGCTCTCCACCACCCGGGACGGCGGCGATGCGCTGCTCGGCGTAGGGCAGCGGCTCGGTGTCGAAGAGCTGGGCGATGCCCTGGCGGCCTTCGACCTCGATGAGCAGCACGCGGCGGCCTTCGCGGGCGAGCGCGAGCCCGAGCGCCGCGGCGAGCGTCGTCTTTCCGGTCCCGCCCTTGCCGGTGACGAAGTGCAGCCGGGCGCGGGCAAGCTCGTCGGTCCAGCCGGCATGGGAAGAGGTCACGTCTTCACCCTAAATCAGCGTTCAGCTGGCCAGCAGCATGACGCTGACCGCAGCCGCGACCGCCGCGACGAGCACCCAGCTCAGGACGCCGGGCAGCACGGTCAGGGTGAGCACGCCCACCACGACCAGCAGCGTGAAGGTGATCACCCCGCCGACCGCGACCTGGCCGGAGCTCTGCGTCCGGTCACGCACCTTCGCCATCACGACGAGCACCAGGGGCAGCCCGGCCGCCGCGAGCAGTGCCGTCGCGATCACGCGCCACGTTTCCACCCGGCCACGCTAGCCGGAGATCGACGTGAGATGGACCACAGCCCGGCGCGTCGCCGCCCGTTTTCCGGCGGTGGCCCCCGGAGCTCTTGCCCGCTTGGCTACGCTCCCGGCTATGAGCGCCACCAAGTGGGAGTACGCCACCGTCCCTCTGCTGATCCACGCCACGAAGCAGATCCTCGACCAATGGGGCGAGGACGGCTGGGAGCTGGTCACCGTGCTGCCGAACCCGAGCGGGGAGCAGCACGTCGCCTACCTGAAGCGTCCGAAGGGCTGACCCGGTGAGCTGGAGCGAACGGCTGAAGGAGCTCGGCATCGAGCTGCCCGGCGTGGCGGCCCCGCTGGCCGCGTACGTGCCCGCCGTCCAGAGCGGCCAGCACGTCTACACCTCCGGCCAGCTGCCCTTCGTCGACGGCGTCCTCGCCGCGACCGGCAAGGTCGGCGCGGAGATCAGCCCCGAAGAGGCGAAGGGCCACGCTCGCACCTCCGCGCTCAACGCGCTCGCGGCCGTGCACGCGCTGGTGGGCATTGACAACGTCACGCGGATCGTCAAGGTTGTCGGGTTCGTGGCTTCCGCGGAGGGCTTCACCGGTCAGCCGGCGGTCGTCAACGGCGCGTCCGAACTGCTGGGCGAGGTCTTCGGCGACGCGGGCATCCACGCCCGGTCGGCGGTCGGCGTCGCGGAGCTGCCCATCGGCTCGCCGGTGGAGGTCGAACTCATCGTGGAGGTGCAGTGATGGATCCGGACATCGAGCAGTCCACCCACGAGCTGCTGCTCCGGCTGGCCGGGCGGCTGCCCGACCAGCTGCTGTGGCGGTTCCGCGACTGGCTCGGCGAAGGCGCCATGGGCACCCTCGCCCGGACCCTGCCGAGGTCTTTGCTTAAGCACAGGATCGACCTCGACCAAACGGAGTACCGGCTGCTCGTGGCCGGTCTCATCCCGCACGGCGCCGACTGGCACCAGGTCAGTTCGACCCTGGGGGTAGACGACGTCTCCGAGAACCGGTACACATTCACGTCGAGTGCGCCCGAATGGGTTAACTCGGTCGACTCCGTGTCCGTGTTGATCCACGCAACGTTGCGGGGACGCCCGGACGTGGGGGAAGTGCGGCAGAGCTGGCGACACGTCGGTGTGGTCGGGCAGGGAACCGCCAAGCGCGTCCTGCTGATCACCGCGCTGACGGGGCTACCGAGGTTGACCGGCGAACTGCAGCGGGTGCTGCGGGTCCTGGGCGACGAAGAGCCCAGCGTCGAGGTCATCCCGCCGCGCTTCGACCTGCCGGGGTACCACCGGGCCGCGCTGGCCGACTCAGAGCTGGTCTGCGTGGGCGCCGTGGCGGGGACCCGGCTAGTAGCCGCATAACGCTCGCCCGCCAGCGAGCTGGGAGGGAGCAAGGCAATGGTGGAGGTCCACGACGGCCCGCCCATGGACGGGTTCTCGGTGCCCCTGCGCCTGCACAACCTGTTGCTGGCCCTGGCGGGCCGGATCGACGACAGCGCGCTCACCGAAGCACGTGAGCTGATCGCCCGGGCCCACATCGACGAGGCGGTCGAGCTGACCACCGGCACGCTCATCGCGGGCCGGATCCCGGTCAGCTCCGCCGAGCAGCGCGAGCTCGCGCTGGTCCTCGAGATGAGCCGGTCGGACGCGACGCTGGCGAACGATCTGCTGGTCGACGAGGCCGAACCGGTCAACGCGCACCGGTTCAGCGGCGAGAACGCCCCGGAGTTCGGCATCGCCGAGGCGCTCGACCGGACGCTGCAGGTGCTGCCGGACGTCCGGTCGGTGCACGCGGTGTGGCGCAACACCCCGGCCGGCAGCGTGCCGGGTGCGCTGCCGCAGCGCGTGGTGCTCGTCGAGCTGGGGCCGGAGGGCAATCCGCCCGCCGTCGCGTTCCGCGTCGACACGGCGTTGCGCCGGGCCGGGATCCACTCGGTCGTCGAGGTCAGCGGCCCCGGCGTCGCGCACTCCGAATACCACCTGGCCGCTTCGGCGGCCGCGTCGCCGGCCTGGGTGACCGGGAGCACGACGTCGACCTCGTCGTCGTACCGCCCGGAGCCCGCCAAGCCGTCGGCGCCGGTGACGTCGGAACCGGTCGCGGAGTCGGGCAGCAGGCACAGCATGCGGTCCGCCACCGCCACGACGGCGCCGGCCGAGCCGGTGGCCCCGGTGGTGCCGATCGTGTCGCCGCAGCCCGCCCCCGAGCCGCCCCGCAAGGCGCGGTCCGAGCGGTCCGAGACGCGGGCCGAGCGCACCGCCGACCTGACCCCGGCCGAGGTGGCGCAACTGCGGCAGGCGCTGGCCGAGGACCCGGAGAAGGGCCGCGAGATCGCCGCGGGCAAGCCGTCCATGCACGAGGTCGTCGAGCTGCCGGCGCTGGATCTGGACGACCCGAGCCTGAGCGAGCGCGACCGGGCGCTGCTGCGCGAGCTGCACGCCGAGCTGGCCGAGCGCGAGCGGGCCGAGGCGGCGAAGATGCGCCTCAACGGTGCGTCTCGGTCCGGCGGTGACCAGCGCGGCTGGACCGCTCCGTAAGGCCTTTTTCGCGAGAAGGCGGCACTTCCCCTCCGGGAGGTGCCGCCTTTTCGGTGTCCGGCGTGCCACAACTGCGCGACGGGACGTCGGGGTGCGGAGGTATGTTGCCCGGGTGGAGCAGCCAAAGGAGTTTGTCTTCGACATCCCGGTCGGCGCCGGGGTAGCCACCCGGGCCAACGCCGACGGCCCGCCGGCGACGCCGAAGGACGCGGCCACCGTGATCCTGGTCCGGGACGGCGCCGAGGGCGTCGAGATCTTCCTCCAGCACCGGGTCAAGGGCATGCCGTTCGCGGGCGGGATGACCGTCTTCCCGGGTGGCGGGGTCGACCGGCGGGACGCCGACACGTCGGTGGCGTGGGCCGGTCCGGCGCCGTCGTGGTGGGCTTCGCGGTTCGGCTGCGACGAGGCCCTCGCGCGGGCGCTGACCTGCGCGGCCGTGCGGGAGACGTTCGAGGAGTCCGGCGTGCTGCTCGCGGGCAGCGCGGACGCGGTGCTCACCGACGTCACGCCGTACGCGCCCGCCCGCCAGGCGCTGGAGACGCGGGAGGTGTCGCTGGCCGGGTTCCTCGCCGACGCGGGATTGACGCTGCGGGCCGACCTGCTGCGCCCGTGGGCGCACTGGATCACGCCCGAGCAGGAGCCGCGCCGGTACGACACCCGGTTCTACGTCGCGAAGCTGCCGGAAGGCCAGGAGGCCGACGGTGCGACGTCGGAGGCGTCGAGCTCCGGCTGGCAGCGTCCGGAAGATGCCATCGCCGACGCGCGCGAAGGCCGCCGGATGCTGATGCCGCCGACGTGGCTGACGCTGAGTGAGCTGGCGGAGTTCGCCACCGCCGACGACGTGCTGAACGCGCCGCGCGAGATCGTCCGGATCGCGCCCACGCTGGTGCGCGAGAACGACCAGGTCCGCGTCGTGCTGGAGCCGCGGTGAACGCCCCGGCTTACGGCGTGCTGCGCCGGGTGTCCGAGACGGCTTCGGTGCTGCTGGAGAACAACCCGTCGTCGATGACGCTCGAAGGCACCAACAGCTGGGTCCTGCGGGCGACGCCGGACACCCCGGCCGTGGTCGTCGACCCGGGTTACCGCGATCTCGCGCACCTCGAGCTCCTGGCCGGCGTCGGCGCGGTCGAGCTGGTCCTGCTGACGCACTGCCACCCCGACCACGCGGAGGGCGCGCCGTGGTTCGCCGAGCGCGTCGGCGCGCCGGTGCGGGCGTTCGACCCCGCGCTGTGCCTCGACGGGTCGTCCTTTGTGGACGGTGAGGTGGTTTCCGCCGGTGGCTTGGACATCCGGGTGCTGCACACGCCGGGGCACACCGACGACTCGGTGTCGCTGGTCCTCGACGGCCAGGTGCTGACCGGCGACACGATCCTCGGGCGCGGCACCACGGTGCTGCACGACCTCGGCGACTACCTGCGGTCGCTGCGGAGGCTGATCGAGCTGCCGGCGGGCACGGTCGGGCTGCCTGGGCACGGTCCAGAGCTCCCCGACCTGCCCGCGACCGCGCGCGAGTACCTTGCCCACCGGGAACAGCGGCTCGACCAGGTGCGTTCGGCCTTGGAGACGCTCGGGGCGGACGCCACTCCGCGCCAGGTCGTCGAGGTCGTCTACGCCGACGTCGACCGGGCGTTGTGGGCGCCTGCCGAATGGAGCGTGCAGGCGCAACTGGACTACTTGCGGTCGGAGGAAAAATGAGCAACGTCGAGGTCGAGTTCTACTGGCGCCCGGGGTGCGGGTTCTGCGCCGCGCTGGAGCGGCCGCTGTCGAAGAGCGGCTTCAACGTCCGCGCGATCAACATCTGGGAGGACCCGGCGGCGGCCGCGCGGGTGCGCGAGGTCGCGAACGGCAACGAGACGGTGCCGACCGTGATCGTCGGGTCGACGGCCATGGTCAATCCGTCGTTCGCGGAGGTCGAGGCCGCCGTCAAGGCAGCTTCGGCGGGCTGATCGCGCTGGGCCGCTCTCCGTGGAGGAAGGCGGCCCACACTGCGCGCAGCCCGGTTTCCTCTTCGAGGCCCTTCGGGGCGCCGGCGAGCATCGGCGCGTCCCAGACGTCGTGGGTGCCGAAGAGGAACGGGAGGTCGATGCAGTGGCAGGCGCCGAACCGGTTGCCCGGTGCCTGCCAGTCGAAGCGGTAGGTGAAGGCGCCGAGCTTCGCGGCCAGCCGGTCGCCTGCGAAGAAGCCGTTCGCGGCTTCGGCGACGTCTGGTGGTGCGTCCGGGACGAACGCGCGCAGCTCTTCGCGGGTCCAGCTGATGAGCGCGGGGCCTTCCGGCGCGGCTTCGATGAGGTCCTCGGCGACGAGATCGCCGTCAGCCACGAGCTGGAACGGTGGTTCCAGCGATCCTGGCTCGCCCGGCACCGAAACCTGGGCGGCCAGCAGCCGCTCGACCGGCGCTTCCCTCAAGTCCTCGCCGAGTTGTTGCTGCAGCCGAAGGGCATTCTGGTGGGCGTGCTCCCAAGTGGACGGTCGCATGGCGAGTGGAGCGCTCTGCAGGGCGATCCGCTTGACGAGGCCCTTGGTCCGCGGCGACGACCACAGGGCGAGCGTCGACTGCGCGCCGGCCGACTGCCCGCCGAGGGCGACGTCGGCCGGGTTCCCGCCGAACGCGGCGATGTTGTCGCGGACCCACTGCAGCGCGGCGAGCTGGTCGGCGATCCCGAGGTTGGGCGGGACCCCGTCCATGGCCAGGAAGCCGAGGGCACCGAGCCGGTAGTTGAGCGTCACGACGACGGCGTCCGCGTCGCGGGCCAAGCGCGTGCCGGTGTACCAGACCTGGCCGCCCGAGCCGCTGGAGAACCCGCCGCCGTGGATCCACACCAGCACCGGGCGTTTCCCGGTGGTTGACGGCGTGAAGACGTTGAGCGACAAGCAGTCCTCGCTCTGCGGCAGCGGCATCGGCCCGAGCGCGTGCTCCAGCCGTGACGGCGGCTGCGGCGCCGCGGGTCCTGCTTCGAGCGCGTCGCGAACGTCGGCCCACGGCGTCGGTGGCTTCGGTGCTTCGAAGCGTTTCGCGGTGGCGTAAGGGATTCCCCGGAAGGTACCGTCCGCGCCGCGGACCCGGCCAGTAGTGGTTTCGACGATCATCTTGTCTCCTCGAAGTACAGTGCGGCGCCACCGGCGTCCTCGGCGCGGACGAAGAACCCGCTCGCCCGGGTGGTGGTCGGGACGTGCTCGTCGACCAGCTTCCGTGCTTTCGCGAGATCCGCAACGGCCACGCCGTGGGCGGCGAAGAAGGGCAGTTCCCGGGTGGGTTCGCCGGGCAAGACGGCGTCGAGGTCGCTCGCGCCGACGATCTCGACCAGCTTGCGGCCCTGGGTGATCACGTCGTACCGCTTCCGGTACTCGCCGGCTTCGTCGTCGGGGACCACGAGGAGGATTCCGGCGACGGCACGGGCGCCGTTGGGGTGGTCGAGGTAGCGCGGCTGGTGGACGTACGCGGGGGTGAGGTGCTCGGCCGTGTGCAGGATGCCTTCGGGCGTGCGGTCGCGGCGGATGTGGACGCTGCGGAACCGCGCGGTGCGGGTGCCTTCGGGCAGTTCGACGTCGCGTTGCAGCGACAGCACCCCGGACGTCGAGAGTCCGGCTTTTCGCAGCCTGCGTTCGGCGTCTTCGGAATCGTCGACGCCGAAGGAGCAGCCGTGCAGGCCGTCGCCGCGGGCGTCGAGGATCGGCAGCACGCGCCACGGGTCGCCGGCGGCTTCGTCGACGATGCCGATCAGTTCGAGGAACGAGTCACCGAAGCAGGCGCAGCGGTTCGCCGTGCAGCTCGGGAGGAGCTCGCCGCCGTCGGTCAGGGACGCGAAGTGCCGCGACGGCGGGCTGAGCGTGAAGCCGAGTTCTTCGTAGCGCCGCCAGGTTTCTTCGTAGCGGTGGGTCAGGAAGACCGTGTGGTCGATGTTCACGCCTTCAGCGTCGGCCGCCTTGCCGGCGTGTTCCACCTGTGCCGGGATTCTGCGCGAAATCCGACATCGCCTAGGCTGATCTGGTGGAATCCGGCCTGCTCGACGACCTGGACCGCCGCCTGGCGCACGCGCTGCAGCTGGACGGCCGGGCGTCGTTCAGCACGGTTGCCGCGGTGCTGGGCGTCTCGGACCAGACGGTGGCGCGCCGCTACCGGAAGCTGCGGTCGTCCGGGGTGCTGCGGGTGGTCGGCGTGCCGGAGGCGGCGGCGCTCGGCCAGGCCCACTGGCTGGTGCGCCTGAGGTGCGTCCCGGACGCGGCGGCCGCGATCGCGGGCAGCCTGGCCCGCAGGGACGACACGCAGTGGGTGAGCCTGATGTCGGGCGGCACGGAGATCGCGTGCTTCATCCGGGCACCGCTGCGCGAGCAGGCGGACGGCCTGCTGCTGGGACAGCTGCCGCGAACGCCCCGGGTGTTGTCGATGACGGCGTACCGGCTGCTACGCCGTTTCGCGGGCGGCCCGGCGGGCTGGCCGGGCCGGTCGAACGCGTTGTCGGCTTCGCAGGTGTCTCGACTGCGCCGCCCTCTCTCGGGCATTGCGTATCGACCCGAGCCGGGCGACGCGGACCTGATGGCAGCTCTGGCCCACGACGGCCGAGCCGACATGTCGACACTGGCGACGGTGTGCGGCCGTTCGGAATCGACGGTCCGCCGTCGCCTGGAGGTGCTGCGGTCGTCGGGAGCGCTGTACTTCGACGTGGAGGTGGACGCGGCCTTGCTGGGCTACCCGCTGACGGCAACGTTGTGGCTGACGGTGGCGCCTTCGGCCCTGGAGTCGGCTGGGCGCGCGTTGGCGGGCCACCCGCAGGTGGCCTTCGCGGCGGCGACGACGGGCCCGGCGAACCTGGTGGCGAACGTCGGCTGCCGCGACGACGCGGCGCTGTACGAGTACCTGGCCGACGATCTGGGCGGGCTGCCGGGGGTGCAGCAGGTGGAGACGGCACCGATGATCCGGACGCTGAAGCGCTTCGGCACCCTGGAGCCGTGACCTACCTCGGCAGCATCGGCATCAGGTAGTACGTCAGCTCCACCTCCCCGGGCTCGGCGGCCCGCAGGATGCACGCCCGCATCCCCGGCTGGATCGACAGCACCACCCGCTCCCCGGCGAAGGCCTGCAGGGCGTCGAGCAGGTACCTCGCCTGGAACGATGGCGACGTCCGCCCGCCGCCGACGTCGGCCTTCAGCGTCTCCTCCGCTTCGCCCGTGTCCTGGCGGGCGCTCGCCAAGCGGACCTGGGTGTCGCCGACCTCCAGGGTCAGGACGCGCCTGTCCTCGGCGTACACCCCGACGCGGCGGACCGCCGCCGCCAGGGCGTCCGCCTCCAAGGACACCGTTGTGTCGACGGCCCCCGAGGGGATCGAGTCCTCCGACAGGAAGCCCGCGTCGAGGACCGCCGTGGCGACCAGACCGCCGTGCCAGCTCAGGCCGAAGCGGCCCGGGCCGACGTGCAGCCCGACCACGCCGCCGGCCTGGCGCGCCGCCTCGGACAGCAGTGTCGCCGGGACCAGGACGTCCAGCGAGCCCGGCGTGCGCAGTGGCAGCCGCGCCACCGCCATCCGGTAGCGGTCCGACGCGGTCAGGGTGAGGTGGTCACCTGCCTGCACGCGGACGCCGGTGAACAGGGGCAGCGGGTCGTCCTTCGCCGCCGTGCCCGCGACGATCCGCAGCGCCGACGCGAACGTTGCGCCGTCCACTTCGGACACGAGAACCGGTGGCTCGGACGTCACTTCGGAGCCGGGCAGGAGCGGCAGCGCGAACCGGGCGTTGTCCAGCCGCAACGCCAGACGCGTGCCTTCGACGACCAAGCGCACCAGTTCGGCGTCGAGCATCTTGAGCGTCTCCGCCAGTGGAGCCGCGGGGACGACGACCGAGCCGTCGGTGTGCGTGGTCGCCGGGCAGTCGAACCGGACGGCGAGGTCCGGGTCGCTGCCGGCGACCGTCAACCCGGCCGCCCCGGCCCGCAGCCTCAGCCCGGTGCGGGCCGGCAGCAGGCGCGACGCGGCGGAGACGGCCGCCGAGAGGCGGTGGGCAGGCGCGGTGACGTCCATGCTCGCAAGCTAGCGGGTGGCACCGACAAAAACTGCTGACCTGCGGAAACAGTCAGGCGTTGACCAGTGAAGGCGGCTCCGCCGCGGGCTGCCGATGCGGACGGACCGTGCCGCGCAGCGCCCACACCGCCACCGCGAGCACCAGCCCGGCGGCGCTGGCGGCCAGGAACGCCGCACCCGGACCGGCGTGCTCGACGACGTACCCGCTGATCGACTGGCCGGCCGCCAGCCCCAGCGTCACCGCCGTGAGCACCCAGCCGAACGCCTCCGCCGCGGTCCCGGCCGGCGCGACCACCTCGATCGCCGCCGAGTGGGCCGTCGACTGCGGCGTGATCAACGCGCCCGCCAGCAGCATCATCAGCGCCAGGCCCCACAGCGAAGACGGCCACGCGAGCAGGGCGACCAGCGCGCCGAACCCGCCGAGCAGCGCCGGCAGCCGCAGGCCCAGCCGCCGCGGCCACGGCCGCAGGCTGTAGGCGACGCCGAACGCGACCGAGCTCAGCGACCACGCCGACAGCAGCAGGCCACCCACGGTGGCGTGGCCGGCTTCGGTGGCCGACGCCGGCACGGCGACCTCGACGAACCCGATCACGACGCCGAAGCCGAGCGCGGCCAGCGCGAGCGTCCGCATGCCCGGGCTCGCCAGCGCGCCCAGCAGTGACCCCTTCGCTCCGGAGGACGGACCCCACGCCCGCACGGCCGGGCTCAAGGCGAACAGCAGCGCGCCGGTGAACTGCAGCGCGACCCCCAGCACCAGGCCGGTGCCCGCCCACGGCGCCATGACCAGCAGCCCGGCCACGCCGGGACCGAGGATGAAGAACACCTCCATGCTGATCGCTTCGTACGAGAACGCGGCGTTGCGCGCGCCGCCCGGCGGGAGCAGCCGTCCCCACAGGGCTCGCGACGCCGACCCGACCATCGGCTCGGACAGCCCGGTGAGGGCGCCGAACGCCACCATCACGGCGGTCGCGGCGTGCGACTCGATGGCCGTCACCAACGCGGCCATCGAGAGGGCGGACAGGAACGCGAAGACGAGCAGTGGCCGTGTCGGCCCGAACCGGTCGATCAGCCTGCCCTGCGCCACCGCACCCACCGAGACACCGACGAGTGAACCGGCCGAGACGAGCCCGGCGACGGCGAAGGAACCGGTCTCGCGCTGGACGTAGAGCAGGGCCGAGATGCCGATCATGGCGATCGGCAGCCGGGCCAGCACGGACGCGACGGCGGGCCGCCGGGCGGCGCGGGTCGTCAGCGCGGTGCGGTAGTCCGCGAGGGAGGTACGGCTTTCGTGGTTCGAGACAGACTGGGACACCCCCGCAGTATGCCGCAGAGTGGTACGTCAGTACCAGTTATTTGACGGTCACGTGCGTCACCGGCAGACTGAAGGTGGATCTTGAGGGCTGAAGCAAGAGATCTCGATCGAGTAACACTCACGATATTCTCCGTAAACTCCTGCAACGAAACGGCCCAGACGGCGTCCTTGAGAGTGAATGGCCTTGAATTCGTGGGTATGGGCCGTGATGGTTGAACAACAGCACAGAAAACCCAGCTCCCTCCGGCATACGGGTCGGGGCCTGGCCCGGAGGGCGGGGAGCGCGGATCGTCGGGGGATGGTCCGCGCAACAACGAAGAGCCGGTGCGCCACGTCGGGGGTGGCGCCCGGCTCTTTGTTTTGGGTTACGAAGAAGGGCTCCTCACCCGCGCGGGTGAGGAGCCCTTCTTCGTCAGAGACAAGGGTCTAGCGAGCCCGGCGGGCCAGCCGCTCCGGGTCCAGGATCAGCACGCTCTTGCCCTCGAGCCGCAGCCAGCCGCGGTGGGCGAAGTCCGCCAAAGCCTTGTTGACGGTCTCGCGGGAGGCGCCGACGTACTGGGCGATCTCCTCCTGCGTCAGGTCGTGCGTGACCCGCAGCAGGCCCGCCTCCTGGCTGCCGAACCGCTGCGCGAGCTGCAGCAGCGCCCGCGCCACGCGGCCCGGGACGTCGGTGAAGATCAGTTCCGCGACCATGTTGTTCGTCCGGCGCAGGCGGCGCGCGACCACGCGCAGCAGCTGCTCGGCGATCTCCGGGCGGGTCGAGATCCACTGGCGCAGGGCCGGGCGGTCCATGGTGACCGCGCGGACCTCGGTGACCGTGGTCGCGCTCGACGTCCGGGGGCCGGGGTCGAAGATGGACAGCTCGCCGAACATGTCCGACGGGCCGAAGATGCCCAGCAGGTTTTCGCGGCCGTCCGGGGACTTGCGGCCGATCTTCACCTTGCCGGACTGGATGATGTACAGCTTGTCGCCGGGCTCGCCCTCGTTGAAGATGACATGGCCGCGGGGGAACTCCACGGATTCCAAGGTCTGGGCCAGCGCCTCCGCCGCTGCCGGCTCCACACCCTGGAAAATGCCCGCACGGGCCAGGGTTTCGTCCACCTCGGGTGCCTCCTCGTCGAGAAACGTGCGCGCTCCCCCGTTGGCTGGAGGAGCGTGACGCCGATCACTTGCGCGTCAGTCTAGGGCGTACTCCCGAGATCGCCCGTCGGACGCGCGCGCCCGCCGGATGATCTCGTTCGAACGTGGAGCCTAACTCCGCACGCGACGCGCGCGTAGCCTGGCTGCCCGTCCGCCCAGCCTACGCAGCCGGAACAGCTCCAATGCACGGCCGATGCCGTGCCCGTAGAGCGCCCTGACCTCGTTGGGCTGCGCCTGCTCGAGGAACTCTTCGACCTCGTTCTCCTGCACCGCGACGTGCTTGAGCCTGCTCTCCACGCGCTCCATGCCCAGCGCGAAGAACATGATCACCAGGGGGACCAGGATGACGAACCAGACGGTCATGACCGGGCTCCTGGGCACAACTCGAAACACTCAGTGGAAAGCATCTACTCCAGATCCTCGCTCATGGCGGCCGGAAAACGCGCCGAGGTGGTGCTCTGGCGTGTCGGTCGTCCACCGGTGCAGTCACCGGCTCGTCCGACGGCGCCCGTAGGCTATCGGGGTGCCACCTGCCACCACGAACGCCCCCCGTGAGGGCGCTGGTGAAAGCCGGTTAGCTCTGGTGAGACGCGCCAGGCGGATGAAGCGTTGCTTGGATGACGTGTATCCGGACGCCCACTGCGAGCTCGACTTCACCACGCCGCTGGAACTGCTGGTCGCGGTCGTGCTGTCCGCACAGACCACCGACGTCCGGGTGAACCTCGTCACGCCCGCCCTGTTCAAGCGCTACCGGACCGCCGCCGACTACGCGGGCGCCGACCGCGCCGAGCTGGAGGAGTACCTCCGGAGCACCGGCTTCTACCGGGCCAAGGCGAACTCGGTGATGGGCCTCGGCGCGGCGCTGGTCGAGCGCTTCGACGGCGAGGTCCCGGCCAAGCTCGAAGACCTGGTCACCCTGCCCGGCGTCGGCCGCAAGACCGCCAACGTCGTCCTCGGCAACGCCTTCGACGTCCCGGGCATCACCGTCGACACCCACTTCGGCCGGCTGGTCCGGCGCTGGGGCTGGACGGCGGAGGAGGACCCGGTCAAGGTCGAGCACGCGATCGGTGAGCTGATCCCCCGCAAGGAGTGGACGATGCTCTCGCACCGGGTGATCTTCCACGGCCGCCGCGTCTGCCACGCCAAGAAGCCGGCCTGCGGCGCCTGCCCGCTGGCCAAGGACTGCCCGTCGTACGGCACCGGCCCGACCGGGTTCGAAGAGGCCGCGAAGCTGGTCAAAGGCGTCGAAAAGGACCACATCCTGGCGCTGGCGGCGCCCCGGTGACGAGAGTCACCCAATGGGCGCTGGCCGCCGCCGTGCTGGCGGTGGCGCTGATCGTCGCCCTGCTCCCGCGCGGCGGTGACGACACCGCCGCGAAACCGTCCGGGGACCTCGCGCCCGCCCGGGCCGCGGCGGCGCTCCAGCCGTGCCCGGCGCCGGGCCCCGCGCAACCGGTGAAGCAGCTCGAAGGGGTCAAGGCGGACTGCCTCGGCGACGGCGCGAGCGTCGACGTCGGGCGCGCGCTCGCCGGTGCTCCCGTGCTGGTCAACGTGTGGGCGTCGTGGTGCGAGCCGTGCCGGACCGAGCTGCCCGTGCTCCAGGACTACGCGAAGCAGCCGGGTGCCGTGCGTGTCCTCGGCGTCCAGGTGCAGAGCCCGGCGGAGGACGGCTTGAACCTCCTCGCCCGTCTGGGCGTGCACCTACCGTCGGTGTTCGACGGAGGCGGGCAGAGCGGGCCCGTCCGGACGGCGTTGAAGGTGCCGTCGTCGCTCCCGGCGTCCTACCTCGTCACGGCCGCGGGCGAGGTGCGGTTCATCGCGAATCCACGCACGTTCGTGAACACTGACCAGGTGCGTGCGGCAGTCGAGGGGGCATCGTGATCGGACCGCTGGTCGAACCGGAGTCGGTTCCCGAGTGGCTCCGGCCGCTGGTCAAGGTGAGCGCCGAGGTCGATTCGAAGACGTTCACGCGGTTCAGCCCACCCGAAGACGCCTACCCGCGCCCCGCCGCCGTGCTCATCCTCTTCGGCGAGCGCGAGTCCGACGGCGAGCCGGACGTCCTCCTGCAGCGCCGGGCCGACACCCTCGGCTCGCACGCCGGGCAGGTCGCCTTCCCCGGCGGCGGCGCCGAGGACGGCGACGACGGCCCAGTCGGCACCGCGCTGCGCGAGGCCGAAGAAGAGACCGGCGTGGTGCCGTCCGGCGTCCGGCCGGTCGCGGTGCTGCCGGAGCTGTTCGTCCCGGTGTCCGGGTTCGCCGTGACGCCGGTGCTGGCGCACTGGGCCGAGCCGTCGCCGGTGCACGCGGTCGACCCGGGCGAAACGGCGTCCGTCGCGCGCGTCGCCATCGCCGATCTGGTCGATCCGGCGAACCGGTTCACGGTCAAGAAGGCCGGCATGCCGTGGAAGGGGCCGGCCTTCGAGGTCGGCGGCCTGTTCATCTGGGGCTTCACCGCCGGGTTGCTGTCGGTCCTGCTCAGCCTGGGAGGCTGGGAGCGCGAATGGGACTCGGGCGACGTCCGGGACCTCGACGAGGCGCTGGCCGCGTTCCACGCGCGAGTAACGGGCGAGGAGTGACGCGGTGAACTGGGTCGATGTGCTGGTGCTGCTGCTCGCCCTGCTGGCGGCCGTCTCCGGCGCGTTCCAAGGGGTGATCATCGCGCTGCCGTCGCTGGTCGGCGTCGTGCTCGGTGCGGTCGTCGGGATCAAGCTCGCACCGGTGGTCGTCTCGTTCTTCGACGACCAGGTGTGGAAAGTCGCCTTCGCGGTCGCGACCGTGGTGTTCCTGGTCGCGCTCGGCGAGGCGATCGGCGTCTACGTGGGCCGGCGGCTGCGCCAGAAGATCAACCCGGACAAGCTGTCCGGCGTCGACAAGACCCTCGGCGCCGTCGTGCAGGCCGTGGTCGTGCTCGTGGTGGCGTGGCTGATCGCGACGCCGCTGACGACCGTGTCCGCCCTGCCCTGGCTGCCCAAGGGGATCAACAGCTCGGTGGTGCTCGGCAAGGTCAACGACGCCATGCCGACGGCCGCGCAGGGCATCCCGAACCAGCTGCGCAAGCTGCTCGACGCGTCCGGCTTCCCGTCGATCGTGGACCCGTTCGAGAAGGCGCCGACGGCGGACACCTCGCCGCCGGACCCCACGCTCCAGCGCAGCGCGATCGTCCAGCAGCTGCACGGCAGCGTGGTCAAGATCCGCGGCAGCGCCAGCTCGTGCTCGCGGTCGCTGGAAGGCAGCGGGTTCGTGATCGCGCCGCAGCGGGTGATGACGAACGCGCACGTCGTGGCCGGCACCGACACCGTCGGCATCGAGACGACGCAGGGCGACTACCCGGCCCGCGTCGTCTACTTCGACCCCGAGGTCGACATCGCGGTGCTCGCCGTGCCCCGGCTGCGGGCCGAGCCGCTGCAGTTCGCGCCGGAGACGGCGCGGGCGGGCGACAGCGCGGTCGTGCTCGGCTACCCGCTCGACGGTCCGTACCGGGCGACGCCGGCGCGCGTGCGCGGGCGGATCAACCTGCGTGGTCCGGACATCTACGACGCGAACACCGTGCAGCGGGACGTCTTCACGGTCCGCGCCGAGATCCGCAGCGGCAACTCCGGTGGGCCGATGGTGACCCCGGACGGCAAGGTCATCGGCGTCGTCTTCGGCGCGGCGGTGGAGGACCCGGAGACCGGGTTCACGCTCACGGCCGAGCAGGTGCGGGCCGAAGTGGACGCGGCGTCGTCGCAGACGACCAACGCGTCCACCGGCTCCTGCGCGGCCTAACGCCCGAACCGCAGCGCCAGGCCGTCGAGCAAGGCCCGCATGCCCAGCTCGAAGACGTGGTCGAGGACCAGGTCGTAGCCGTGGTCCCCGAGCTCGTGCAGCATCTTGGCGAACACCGGCCTGCCGGTGGTCATCGCCTCCAGCGCCGGGGCCTGCAGGTCGATCCACTCCTCCTCGGACAGACCGGACGAGGCCAGCGCGCTCTGCTCGCGTTCGAGGTGGATCGCGATGCCCTGGACGTAGCTGAAGAACAGCACGTGCAGGTCGCACAGCGTCGCGGCGTCGACGTCCAGCTCGGACAGGGCCGCCAGCGCCCATTCGCCGTGCATGCCAAGGTTGCGCAGGGCCAGCGGCCGGGTGAGCGGCGCGAGCTGGGCGAGCCACGGGTGCCGCTGGTAGAGCGACCAGAGCGTCCGGCCGCCGAGCGTCAGCCGTTCGCGCCAGTCGCCGGACGGCTCCGCCGGGTAGCCGCGCTCGCCGAACGCCGCGTCGGCCATCAGCATGACCAGCTCGTCCTTGCCCCGCACGTACCGGTACGGCGCCATCGCCGCGACCCCCAGGCGGGCCGCGACACCGCGCATGGACAGCGCGCCGAGGCCCTCGGTGTCGGCGATGGCGATGGCGGTCCGGACGAGCAGCTCCCGGGTCAGCCCACGCTGACCGCGGCGATCGCGGCCGGCGACGACCGTGCCGGACCGCGGCTCCGCGCGCACCAACCCGTCCTGGCTCAACAGGGCCAGCGCCTTCGCCGCGGTCGCCATCGCGACGCCGTGGTCGGCCGCGAGCCGCCGGGTCGAGGGCACCCGCGCGCCCGGCGCGAGCTCGCCGCGCTCGATGCGCTCACGCAGTTCCTGGGCGATGGCCACGTACTTCACCGCTGCCTCCTGACCTAGTACAGATGACCGGCTGTGCTAGCACAGAAGTGGCCTTCCAGCTGCGTGATCTCCATTGTGGTGCCGACAAGCGTACAGCTCTGGAGGAAACATGCGGAACGTCCTGATCTCCGGTGCCGGCGTCGCCGGCGGCACCCTGGCCTGGTTCCTGGCGCGCGCGGGCTTCGCCGTGACCGTGGTGGACCGGGCGCCCGGCCCGCGCAGCGGCGGGCAGGCGATCGACGTGCGCGGAGTCGCGCTCGACGTCGTCGACCGGATGGGCCTCGGCGACCGGATGCGCGCGGTGCGCACCCGGATGCGGGGGATGTCCATGGTGGACGGTGACGGCCACGAGCTGTTCCGGTCCGAGGAGTTCGCCCTGAGCAGCGGCCGGCTCGACAGCGACGACATCGAGGTGCTGCGCGACGACGTCGTCTCCTTCCTGGGCGAAGCGACCGACGTCGAGTACGTCTTCGGCGACTCGATCACGGCCCTGACCGAAGAGGCCCACGGGGTGCGCGTCGAGTTCTCCTACGGCGGGTTCCGGACGTTCGACCTGGTCGTCGGCGCGGACGGCCTGCACTCGGCCGTGCGGCGGCTGGCCTTCGGGCCGGAAGAGGACTTCGTCCGGCACCTCGGCCAATACCTGGCGATCTTCCCGACGGCCAACTTCCTGGGCCTCGAAGACTGGCAGGTCTGGTTCCGGCACGAGCACACCGGCGGCGTGGCCTACCCGGTGCGGGACAACACCGAACTGCGCGTCACGCTCGGCTTCGGCTCGGAGCCGTTGCCGCGGCTGACCGTCCCGGACCAGAAGCGGCTGGTCGCCGAGCGGCTCGCCGGCGTCGGCTGGGAGGTGCCGAAGCTCCTCGAAGCGATGGCCGCCGCGGACGTGTTCTACTTCGACGCCATGGCGCAGATCCACCTGGACCGCTGGTCGGCGGGCCGGATCGTGCTGGTCGGCGACGCCGGCTACTGCGCCTCGCCGCTGTCCGGCCAGGGGACGAGCCTCGCGCTGGTCGGCGCGTACGTCCTCGCGCAGGAGCTCGGCCGGGCCGGTCACGAAGAGGCCTTCGCGGCTTACGAACGGCGGCTGCGGCCGTTCGTCGCGCTCAACCAGGCCCTGGCCACCGAAAACCCCGGCGGCCCGGCGTCGGAGGAGTCGGTGGAGCGGGCGAAGAACGCCATCAGCCTCGGCTGAGGAAGTCCAGCAGGGCCGCCGACGTGCGGTCCGGCGCCTCGAGGTGGGGGAAGTGCCCGACGCCCGGCCAGAACTCCGGCTCGGCGTGCGGGCCCGCCCAGCGCACCGACGACGTCGCCGTTTCGGGCAGGATGCAGGGGTCGTCGGCGCCGTGCAGCTGCAGCGTCGGCGCCGCGATCCGGCCGCTGACGGCGTCGGTGAACCGGCGGCCTTCGCCGCGGAACTGGGCGCGGAACGCCCACCGGTAGTACTCGAGCGCGCTGTGCGCGACCCCGGGCACGAGCATCGCCTGCCGGAACGCCCCGACGCTGTCGGTGAAGTCCGAAGTGGACCGCCAGTCGCGGCCGGCCCAGCCGCCGAACAGTTCCGCGACGGCCTGGGCGTCGTCCTTCACCAGCCACTTCTCCGGTGCCATCGGCACCTGGAAGCGGAAGAGGTGCCCGGCGGCGCGGCCTTGGCCGCGCCACGGGCGAGCCGCTCCCGAGCGCAAGGCGAGCGGGTGGGCCGCGCCGACCGCCGTCACCGAGGACACCAGCCGCGGGTGCAGCGACGCGACCGTCCAGGCGAGCATGCCGCCCCACGCGTGCCCGACGAGGTGTGCGCGCCGCGCCCCGAGGGACTTGATCAGGCCGCCGACGTCGCCGGCGAGCGTCCACGCGTCGTAGCCGCGCGGCGGCTTGTCCGAGTCGCCGTAGCCGCGCAGGTCGACGGCGACCGCGCGGAACCCCGCGTCGGCCAGCGCCCGCAGCTGGTGGTGCCAGGTCCACCAGAACTCGGCGAACCCGTGCAGCAGCACCACGACCGGCCCGTCACCGAGCTCGGCGACGTGCAGGCGGATGCCGTTCGCGGACACGTCGCGGTGGACCCACGGGCCGTCGAGCCGGACGATCGACGGGTCGGGGGACGCGTGCAACGACTCAGTCGCGCGTGGTCAAGTCGGCTTCGGGCGCGCGCTGCGGCTTGAGCGCGGCGGCGGTCTCCTTGACACTGGCGATCGTCCGCTCGGGTGCTTTGAACTTCTTCACCTTGCGGTAGCCGAGGAACCCGACCCCGGCCGCGACCAGCAGCATCAGGACGAACACGATGCCGAACGCGATCCAGCGGTAGCGCAGCCACTGGGCCAGCCCCTCGGCCGCGAAGAAGAAGAGGAAGAACGTGCTGTACAGGAAGACCGTCAGCGCGATCAGGAAGAAGATGGCCCCCTTGAGGCCCTTCTTCACCTCGCCGACCAGCTCGGATTTGGCCAGCTCCATCTCGGCCCTGACCAGGGTGGAGATGTGCTGGGTCGCGTCGCCGACCAGGCGGCCGATCGACTGGTCGCCGGGGACGTCGGTGGCGGAGGACAGCGGGAGGTAAGGCACGGCCCCCACGCCGTCGGGGCCGGTGCGTTCGTGCTTGGGGCTGCTCACCGGGCCATCGTGCCATGTGTCCGTTATCGAGGCGCGGCGGCGTAGCATTCGACCGCTTTCGGGGGCCCAGGGGGCTTGCCCCCGGCTGGGTCTGGGGCTCGGCCCCAGAGGACACAGTGTCGGCGATCAATCCATCCGGGCGTGCACCCGGCTGCGCCGGAGGAGCAGCGCGGCCGCGAGCAGCGAGGCCGCCGCCGATGCGATCAGCACCGCCATCTTGGCCAGTTCGCTGGTGCCCGCCGGCAGCGCCAGCTCCGCGATCAGCAGGCTCACGGTGAACCCGACCCCGCCGAGCACGGACAACGCGGCCATGTCCCGCCAGCCCACCCCGCGCGGCTTCTCCGCCGCGCCCAGCTTCACGGCGAGCACGCTGGCCCCGAGGATGCCGACGACCTTGCCGCCGAGCAGCCCGGCGAGCACCGCGAGCGGCAACGCCGTCGTGAACACCGCGCCGAGCGCGTCGCCGTCGATCGAGATGCCGGCGGCGAACAGCGCGAACACCGGCACGGCCACCGCCGCCGACCACGGCTGGAGCCGGTGCTCGAGCCGCAGGGCCGGCGCCTCCGCCTCGCCCTCGTCGGCGCGGACGCGGGTGAGCAGGCCCAGTGCGACGCCGGCGATCGTCGCGTGGATGCCCGCCGAGTGCACCGCGACCCACGTGACCAGCGTCAGGGGGACGTACAGCCACGGCGTCCGGACCCGGCGGTGCTGCAGGAACGCGTACAGGGCGAGCGCGGCGACGGCGACGGCCACCGCGACCAGGTCGAAGCCCGTCGTGAAGAGCACGGCGATGACGACGATCGCGCCCAGGTCGTCCACCACGGCGAGCGAAAGCAGGAAGACCCGCGCGCTCGACGGCAGGTTCGACGCCGTCAGGGCCAGGACGCCCAGGGCGAACGCGATGTCCGTGGCGACCGGGATCGCCCAGGCCCGCTCGATCCCCGGCGTGCCCCAGCCGACGCCCAGCGCGACGAGCGCGGGCACGGCCATGCCGCCGATCGCGGCGACGACCGGGAGCACGGCCTGCTTGAGGCGGGACAGCTCGCCGACGACGAGCTCGCGCTTGAGCTCCAGCCCGGCGACGAAGAAGAACAGGGCGAGGAGGCCGTCCTTCGCCCAGTCGCCGATCGTCAGGTCCAGGTGCAGGTACTCCGGGCCGAGCCGGAAGTCGCGCAGCGCGTGGTAGCTGTCCCGCAGCGGCGAATTGGCCCAGAGCAGCGCGACCGCGGTCGCGCCCAGCAGGATGAGCCCGCCGGTGGTCTCGGTGCGGAGGTAGCGGGCGAATTCGCTCAAGGGGCGGGACACGGGCGGCTCCAGGGGTCGCTGATCACTGTTGCCGACCAGACTTCCCGGCGCACCTTGCAGCCAGTTTACCGGCTCTTTGTCACAGACTGTCATGATCGCCACCACACCTCGTGGCGGTGGTGGGTCACGCGGTGGGCTCATAGCATGCCAATCGACAACGAAGTCCCTCGACAAAGGAAGCGACAGTTGTGAGCACCTCAACCGAGGTCCAGCAGGACACGAGGTTCTTCGGGCACCCACGAGGACTGGCGAACCTCTTCGGCGTCGAGATGTGGGAGCGCTTCTCCTTCTACGGGATGCTCGGCATCCTCCCCATCTACCTCTACTACCGGGCTGACCAGGGCGGCCTGGGCCTGCCGCAGGAGTCCGCGCTCGGCATCGTCGGCGCGTACGGCGGGCTGGTGTACCTCTCCGCCGTCGTCGGGGCGTGGGTGGCCGACCGGCTGCTGGGCTCGGAACGGACGCTGTTCTACAGCGCCGTCCTGATCATGATCGGCCACATCAGCCTGGCGCTGTTGCCGGGGCTGACCGGCATCGGCGTCGGTCTGGTGTGCGTCGCGCTCGGCAGCGGCGGGCTGAAGTCGAACGCGACGGCGATCGTCGGCACGCTCTACGCCGAAGGCGACGAGCGGCGCGACGCCGGCTTCACGATCTTCTACATGGGTGTCAACCTCGGCGCCTTCGTCGGTCCGCTGCTGACCGGGCTCGCACAGACCGAGATCGGCTTCCACCTCGGCTTCGGCCTCGCCGCGATCGGCATGGCGCTCGGCCTGATCCAGTACACGCTGGGCCGCAAGAACCTCGGGGAGAAGGCCAAGGAGGTGCCGAACCCGCTGCCGGCGTCGCGGCGGCTACTGGCCGTCGGGGCCGCCGTCGTGCTGGTCGCCGCGATCGTGGCCCTGGTGCTGACCGGGGTCGTCCACCCGGGCAACCTCGCCGACGTCGTGGTGTGGGTGGTCGCCGTGATCTCGGTGAGCTACTTCCTCGTCATCCTGACCAGCAGCAAGATCACCGGGGTCGAGCGCAGCCGGGTGTTCTCCTTCATCCCGATGTTCATCGCCAGCGCGGCCTTCTTCTCGCTCTACCAGCAGCAGTTCACGGTCGTCTCCGCCTACACCGACCAGCGGCTGAACCGGGACCTGTTCGGCTGGCAGATGCCGGTGTCGTGGGTGAACTCGATCAACCCGGTGTTCATCATCGTGTTCGCGCCGCTGCTGGCGGTGCTGTGGACCAAGCTGGGCGAGCGCCAGCCGTCGACGCCGATGAAGTTCGTGCTCGGCACGGTGCTCATGGGGGCGGCGTTCCTGCTGTTCCTGCCGATGGTGGGCAGCGGCAAGAACGCGAGCCCGCTGCTCGCGATGGTCGGCATCCTGTTCGTCTTCACGATCGCCGAGCTGTGCCTCTCGCCGGTCGGGCTGTCCCTGTCGACGAAGCTCGCCCCCGAGGCGTTCCGGACCCAGATGGTGGCGCTGAACTTCCTGTCGATCTCCCTGGGCACGGCCATGTCCGGCAAGCTGGCCGAGTACTACTCGGTCGACGACGAGGCGCCGTACTTCGGCACGGTCGGCGGGATCGCCATCGGCATCGGGGTGCTGCTCCTGGCGGCGTCGCCGTTCATCCGCAAGCTGATGAAGGGCGTTCACTGAGCTGATGCGCCCTCGGCGGGGAAGAGTGCCTCGGGCTAGCCCACGGTGACGCCGAAGATCACCCCGACGAAGTAGGTCACGACCATGGTGAGGGCGCCGACGCCGACGTTGCGGACGATCGCGCGCCCCACGTTCGCGTCGCCGAGCCTCGCGCTGACCCACCCGGTCAGCGTGAGGCCGACGACGACCGCGGCGGCGCACGCCCAGACGCGCAGCGAGACGCCGGCCCAGGCGATGGAGAGGATCGGCAGCAGCGCGCCGACCGAGAACGCGACCAGCGACGCCCAGGCGGCCTGCCACGGGCTGGTCAGGTTGTCCGGGTCGATGCCGAGCTCGGCCTCCGCGTGCGCCTGCAGGGCGTCCTTTTCGGTCAGTTCACGGGCGACCCGGCTCGCCAGCTCCGGCGACAGGCCCTTTTCTTCGTAGATCTCGGCGAGCTCGCGCTCCTCGGCCTCCGGCATCGTCTTGAGCTCCTGCTTTTCGAGCTGGAGCAAGGCCTGCTCGGTGTCGCGCTGGGTGCTCACGGAGACGTATTCCCCGCCGGCCATGGAAAAGGCGCCGGCGACGAGCCCGGCGATCCCGGCGGTCATGATCGTCGTGGTATCCGTGGTCGCCCCGGCGACCCCGACGACGATGCCGGCGACGGACACGATCCCGTCGTTCGCCCCGAGCACCCCGGCCCGCAGCCAGTTCAGCTTCCCGCCCACACCCTGGTGCGGTTCGTGGGCGTGCTCCACGGCAGTTTCGGTCACCGGACAAGTGAAACACGAACGGAGAATCGTGGCGAGAGCCGGGATTCCGGTCAGGTCGGCCTAATTAACACATGCCTTACCTAAGCCGGTCCTGTGTGGACTCTCAGCCGTCCTGGGTCATCATGGCCGACATGGACGAGCAAGTGTGGCAGCCGCTGGTCACGGTCGAGGGCCTACCGCTCCAAGGCGGCGAAGGCCGGTTCCGGCTGCTGGAGACGGCCGAGAGCGGCCTGGCGTACCTGATCCACTACCCGGCGGGGGTGGCGTCGCCGACCCACGCGCACGACCACGACAGCATCGTCTACGTCCTGTCCGGCCGGCTGCGCGGAGCAGTCGACGGCGTCGAGGCCGTGCTGGAGCCGGGGGACTCGGTGCTGCACCCACACGGGGTGGCCCACCACGTCGAGGCACTGACGGACGCCATGTGGGTGGAATTCAAGTCACCCCTGCCGGGCCGCCCGCCGATCGCCTGAGCCCGGGTCGACCCCCCAAGCACGCGAGCCGACCCGGAAAAGCGGAAACGCCCGGCCCCGCTCAGCGGGTCCCGGGCGTTCCCTTCGAAGAAAGTCAGGCGTCCAGCTCGGCGAGGGCCTGCTTGGCCTTCTCGAGCTCAGCCTCGAGCGCGGCGACCTTCGCGGCCTGCGCCTCGCGGGCCTGGTTGATCACCTCGTCGATCGGGCCCGACAGGTCGGAGTGCAGCTCCTTCGCCGCGCGCGACACCGCGGCGGCGGGGATCTCCAGGCCCTTCGCGACCCACTTGCTGCCGTTCTTGAGCTCGGCCTGCCACTCGCCGTCGGCGGTGCCGGTGACGGTCAGGATCAGCTCGACCGTGCGGGTCTTCTTCGCCGTCGACGCCGACGCCGCACCCTTCGGGCGGCCGCGCTTCGGCTTGGGGGCCTCTTCCTCGGCGGGCGAGGCTTCGCCCTCCGAGGGGGACGCCGACTCGGTGACGGCCGCCTCGTCGGTGGCAACAGCCGGAGCCTCGGGAGCCGGGGCCTCGGTTGTTTCCTCGTCGTGCGTCAGGACATCCACGGTCATCGTCGTGTCGTCTCCTTGCCCGGGAAGTGGGTGTGGTTCGCGGCACAGTGTAGAACATGCGTTCGACGAGCGCCGCTCGGGGGTTCCATGACAGAGCCCTCCCGGCGCGAAGCCGGAAGGGCTCTGACGGGGAGAACGCTAGCTCACTCCTCCGACTTGCCCGACTTCAGGCCCGACGAGATCAGGTCCATCACCGACGAGTCGGCCAGCGTGGTGACGTCGCCGACCTGCCGGTTTTCCGCAACGTCGCGCAGCAGGCGGCGCATGATCTTGCCCGAACGCGTCTTCGGCAGCTCCGGCACGACCATGATCTGCCGCGGCTTCGCGATCGGCCCGATCTCCTTGGCGACGTGGTTGCGCAGCGCCTGGATGGCCTCTTCGCCACCGTCGACCGCGTTGCCGCGCAGGATGACGAACGCGACGATGCCCTGGCCGGTCGTCGGGTCGGTCGCGCCGACGACCGCGGCCTCGGCCACCGTCGGGTGCGAGACCAGCGCCGACTCGACCTCGGTCGTCGAGATGCGGTGCCCGGACACGTTCATCACGTCGTCGACGCGGCCCAGCAGCCAGACGTCACCGTCGTTGTCGTACTTCGCGCCGTCGCCGGCGAAGTAGAAGCCCTGGTCCCTGAAGCGCGACCAGTACGTCTCCCGGTAGCGCTCCTCGTCGCCCCAGATGCCGCGCAGCATCGACGGCCACGGCTGGTCGAGCACCAGGTACCCGCCACCGCCCGGGCCGACCTCGTTGCCCTGGTCGTCGACGACCTTCGCGGAGATGCCCGGCAGCGCCTTCTGCGCCGAGCCCGGCTTGGCGGCGGTGACGCCCGGCAGCGGCGAGATCATGATCGCGCCGGTCTCGGTCTGCCACCACGTGTCGACGATCGGTGCCTTGCCCGCGCCGATGGTCTCGCGGTACCAGATCCACGCCTCGGGGTTGATCGGCTCGCCGACCGAGCCCAGCACCCGCAGCGACGACAGGTCGTACTTCTCGGGGATTTCCGCGCCCCACTTCATGAAGGTGCGGATCAGGGTCGGCGCCGTGTAGTAGATGGAGACCTTGTACTTCTGGATGATCTCCCAGTGCCGCCCCTCGTGCGGGGTGTTCGGCGTGCCTTCGTAGACGACCTGCGTGACGCGGTTGGCGAGCGGGCCGTAGACGATGTAGCTGTGGCCGGTGATCCAGCCGATGTCCGCGGTGCACCAGTAGACGTCCTCGCCGGCCTTGTGGTCGAAGACGTTGTGGTGCGTGTACGCCGTCTGCGTCAGGAAGCCGCCGGAGGTGTGCAGGATGCCCTTCGGCTTCCCGGTCGTACCGGAGGTGTAGAGGATGAACAGCGGGTGTTCGCTGTCGAAAGCTTCGGGAGTGTGCTCTTCGGACTGTCCGCCGACGAGCTCGTGCCACCAGAGGTCGCGGCCCTCGGTCCACGGCACCTCGCCCTCGAGCTGGTCGCCCGTGCGCTTGACGACGATGACCTTCTCGACGGTTTCGGCGCCTTCGAGCGCTTCGTCGACATTGGCCTTCATCGGCGCGGCCTTGCCGCGGCGGAACTGGCCGTCGGAGGTGATCACGAGCTTCGCGGCGGCGTCGTCGACGCGGGCCCGCAGCGCCGTGGGGGAGAAGCCGCCGAAGACGACGCTGTGCAACGCGCCGATCCGCGCGCACGCGAGCATCGCGAAGATGGCCTCGGGGACCATCTGCAGCTGGATCGCCACGACGTCGCCGGCGGTGACGCCCAGCGACGCGAGTGCGTTGGCGGCCTTGGAAACCTCGGTCTTCAGCTCGGCGTAGGTGATGTCCCGGGTGTCACCCGGCTCGCCGACCCAGTGGATCGCGACCTGGTCGCCGTGGCCGGACTCGACGTGCCGGTCGACGCAGTTGTAGGCGACGTTCAGCTTGCCGCCGACGAACCACTTCGCGAACGGCGCATTGGTCCAGTCCAGTACCGTGGTCCACTTCGTGTCCCACGTGAGCCGCTCGGCCTGCTTCGCCCAGAACGCTTCGCGATCGGCGTCCGCCTCGGCGTAGAGGTCGGCCTTCGCGTTGGCCTGGCCAGCGAATTCGTCGCTGGGCGGAAAGGTGCGGCTCTCGGTGAGCAGGTTGTCCAGTGCTGGGGACTGCTCGGTCATGGTTGCAAGGCCTCCTGTAGTGCGCCGAAACGACGGCTAGCGGCACGCTAGCGACGTTAGTCCGCCTTGTAAAAGGTTGCACCCACGTTGCCCCTGGCGTTCACCGTGGCAGGCGAGCCGCGGTGACTAAGCGTTCGTTCAGCCGGGCCTTCGCGGCGGGCCACTCCGGCGCCAGCATCGAGTAGGTGACGGTGTCGCGCGACGAGCCGTCCGGCCGGATCCGGTGCGCGCGCAGCACGCCTTCGCGAAGCGCGCCAAGCCGTTCGATGGCGCGCTGCGAGCGGAGGTTGCGGATGTCGGTCTCCCAGCCGACTCGTTGCGCGTCAAGGGTTTCGAACGCGTAGGTGAGCAGGAGCAGCTTCGACTCCGTGTTCAGCCCGGTGCGCTGCCAGTCCGCGCCGATCCAGGTGTGGCCGATGGACAGGATCCGGTGCTTCTCGACGACCTGGTAGTACGACGTCGTCCCGGCGACGCGGCCGCAGGTGACGTCGATCTGCGCGAACGGCCGCCGGTCGGGGTCGGCGATCGCCTGCTCGACCATCCCCTCGGCGGCCGCCAGGTCCGTGGGCTGCCGATGGCTCAGCCACGCCCAGATGCCGGGGTCGGAGCCGGCCTCCAGCAGGCCCTTGGCGTGCTCGGGCGTCAACGGCTCCAGGCGGACGTGTTCGCCGGAGAGGGTCGGTTGCGTGGTCCAGTCGCTCACGGGTTCACGGTAGTTCGGTCAGTGGCCGCTCCGGATAGCCAATTTCTAATCATTTTCAGAGTCCACTTCCGGGTTGCCTATGCTCGGCTGACCACGACGAAGGGCGGGCTCGATGGCCGAAGAGCGGGAAGAGCTGAGCTGGGAGCTGTTCGGCACGGCGAGCCGTGAACTGGCTCACACCATCGCCGACGACGGCTTCGTGCCGGACCTCATCCTCTCGATCGCGCGCGGCGGCCTGTTCGTCGCCGGTGCGCTCGGCTACGCGCTCGACGTGAAGAACCTGCACGTGATGAACGTCGAGTTCTACACCGGCGTCGACCAGCGCCTCGACCTGCCGGTGATGCTGCCGCCGGTGCCGAACGTCGTCGACCTCACGAGCAAGAAGGTGCTGATCGCCGACGACGTCGCCGACACCGGCGCCACCCTCAAGCTGGTCCGCGACTACTGCCTCGACCACGTCGCCGAGGTGCGTTCGGCCGTCATCTACGAGAAGCCGCACTCGACGGTGAAGTGCGAGTACGTCTGGCGGCGCACCGGCAAGTGGATCAACTTCCCGTGGTCGGTGCGGCCGCCCGTGGTCCAGCGTGAAGGACAGGTGCTCGACGCATGAGTGATCCGCTTAAGCCCTTGCTCGACCTCGAAGGCGTCGCGGCGGCGGCGAAGTCCGCCCAGGACGCCATCTTCGCGGTGCACCGCTTGCCGGCCAACCTCCGCGGCGGCGCGGCGACGGCGGCGGAGGCGTCGGTGCGGTCCGCCCGCGCGTCCGCAGGCATCGAGGGAGCGAACCCCGAACTGCCCGCCGACGGCGCGGTCGACGACCCCGTCCTCGCCGGCGCGCTGCGCGTCGCGGAGACCCTGGAATCGCTGCTGCCGACCTGGCGCCGGGCGCCGATGCAGGCGCTGGCGCGGCTGCACGTCCTGGCCGCGGCCGACCTCGTCGACGACGCGGATGCGCTGGGCCGCCCGCATTCCGGCGGCGGCCGGCTCGAACTGCTCGCCCAGCTGGTGACCGGGGCGACGTCGGTGCCGGGCCCGGTACTGACGGCAGTCGTGCACGGGGAACTGCTGGCGCTCAAGCCGTTCGGCAGCGCGGACGGCGTCGTCGCGCGCGCGGCCGCCCGGCTGACGATGGTCGCGACGGGCCTCGACCCGAAGGCGCTGACCGTGCCGGAGGTCGCGTACTTCCGCCGGGTCCCGCGCTACCTCGAGACGGCGGAGGGGTTCGCGAGCGGCACATCGGAAGGCGTACGCGCGTGGCTGCTCTTCTGCTGCGAAGCGTTCGAAGCCGGTGCACGCGAAGCGAAGAGCATTTCGGACGCGGCTTCCTAACCGGTGAGCTTCGCCGACCACTTCTCTTCGATCCGCCCGAACCGCCACACCGCCAGCGCGACGACCCACGTCAGCACGAACAACCCGACGATCCCGAAGCCGACGTAGTCCAGGTTCACCGAAGCGATCGCGGCCAGCGGGCCCGAAGTGATGGCCAGTTTCTCGGCGAGGATCGACACCAGCTCGATGGTGCCGATGAGCAGCGCCACCGCGACCGACAGCGCGGTCACCGTGATGTTGTAGAAGATCTTCCGCACCGGCTTCGCGAACGCCCAGCCGTAGGCGAAGTTCATGAAGCAGCCGTCCACGGTGTCGAACAGGGTCATGCCGGCGGCGAACAGGATCGGCAGCACGAGGATCGCGTACCACGGCAGCGCGAACGTCGCGGCGCCCGCGGCCAGCACGAGCAGCCCGATCTCGGTCGCGGTGTCGAAGCCCAGCCCGAACAGCAGCCCGACCGGGTAGATGTGCCACGGCTTGCGCACGGCCTTCGTCGCGCCGCGCAGCAACCGGTTCAGCACGCCGCGGTTGTCCAGCTGGCGTTCGAGCGCGGCTTCGTCGAAGTCGCCGCGGCGCATCCGCCGGAACACGCGCAGGATCCCGACGAGCACGACCAGGTTCAGGATCGCGATCACGTACAGGAACACCCCGGACACCGACGTCCCGATGAGGCCGGTGGCTTCGTGCAACGCCGACGAATCGTCCTCGACCTGCCCGGCCAGCGCGCGGACGCCGAGGGAGAGCAGCAGGCACAGCGCGAAGACGATCGTCGAGTGCCCGAGCGAGAACCAGAACCCGACCGACAGCGGCCGCCGGCCGTCCGCCATCAGCTTGCGGGTGGTGTTGTCGATCGCGGCGATGTGGTCGGCGTCGAACGCGTGCCGCATGCCGAGCGTGAACGCCGTGACCCCGAGCCCGATGCCGAACACGCCGGACGTGCCCAGCGCGTAGTGCCGCGGCGCGACGAACGCGGCCAGCACGCCCCAGCCCACGACGTTCAGCAGCAGGATGAACCCGGCCATCCCGCCGACCGACACCCACTCGCGACGCGACAGCCCGCGCCGCGAGTCCTCCGTAGTGCCCGCCATCGCCCACCCGCCCTTCCTCTCATCTGAGAGGTTAGGCAGATGAACAGATAAAGTTCTAGCTCGCGCGCGCCCGCACCAGGTCCAGTGCCTTGCGCACGTGCCCGCCCGACGCGTGCAGCGCCTTCGCCGCGCTCTTGACGTCTTCCCCGGACAGCAGGTGCACCAGCGCCACCTTCAGGTCGCCCCCGGCCTCGGTGAGCGCGTCCGAGCAGTCCGCCATCGTCATGCCGGTGGCCTCCTGCAGGATCCGGATGGTGCGGCCGCGCAGCTTCGCGTTGGTGGCCCGCATGCTCACCATCAGGTTGGAGTAGGTCCGGCCCAGCTTGATCATCGTCGCGGTGGAGAACGACGTGAGGATCATCTTCTGCGCCGTGCCCGCCTTCATCCGGGTCGAGCCGGCGATCGCCTCCGGGCCGGTGTCGACGGCGATGAGCACGTCCACCCCGGCGGGTTTCGCGGCCTTGGCGTTGCCCGAGACCAGCCCCGTCCGGGCGCCCTTGCGCGACGCCGCGGCCAGCGCACCCAGCACGTACGGCGTCCTGCCCGACGCCGTCAGCCCGAGCACGAAGTC
The DNA here is from genome assembly GCF_040682955.1 of Amycolatopsis sp. NPDC051045. Taxonomy (NCBI): domain Bacteria; kingdom Bacillati; phylum Actinomycetota; class Actinomycetes; order Pseudonocardiales; family Pseudonocardiaceae; genus Amycolatopsis; species Amycolatopsis sp. NPDC051045. The sequence continues at coordinate 244,128 of NZ_JBFBCC010000004.1, read as the reverse complement.
GCCCGGTTGCACCATCGCGGCCATCTCGGCGGCGCCCGCCGACGAGTCGTCCTCCGCGTTTTCGACGGCCTGGCGCAGCGCGCGCTCGCCGCCGGCGTGGTGCGCGATGAACCAGTCGCCCGGCACGTTGAACGTCGGCACCAGCTCGGCCGCGTCCAGGGTGGCCAGCCGCCCGGACGTGCCCGCGCCGACGTAGTGCACCCGGCCCCCGGACCGCAGGGCGTCCACCGCGTAGTCCACCGCGCGTGCCACCTGGGGCAGCACCGCGGCGACGGCACCGGGGACCGTGCGGTCCTCGGCGTTGATCGCGCCCAGGATCCCCGCGGTGGACATCAGGTCGATGTCCTTGGTGCGGGGATTGCGGGTTTCGGTCGGCGAATCGACGTGCACCGCCTGCACGGGGACGGTCATCATGCGCCTCACATTTTCTCCGGTCACTTGCCGGTTTCCCGAGGACGGCGACGACCGTCCGGCCTGACCCCCAAGCGGTGCGATCCGACTGCGTCCCTCGTCGCGTCCAGTGCGTTGACCGAGGCGTCCATGTGCCGCTGCGCGACCCCGATGAACAGGCAGTCGATGACGGTGAGCTGGGCGATGCGGCTGGCCGTGGCGCCCGAACGGAAGGTGGTTTCCCGGGCCGCGGTCGTCAAAACGTGGTCGGAGACCTCGGTGATCGGGGAGCGGGGGAAGTTCGTCACGGCGATGGTGATCGCGCCGTGCTCGCGTGCCACGCGCAGCGCCTCGACGGTGTCGGTGGTCGCTCCGGTGTGCGAGACGCCGATCGCGACGTCACCGGGGCTCAGCACCGCGGCCGAGGTGAGCATGATGTGCGTGTCCGACCACGCGAAGCACACGCGGCCGATGCGGTGCAGCTTCTGCTGCAGGTCGGCGGCGACGAACGCGCTGGCGCCCACGCCGTAGACGTCCACGCGGCCGGCGCCCGCGACGGCCTCGATCACCTGCTGGAGCGTGGCGACCTCCAGCTGCTCGGCTGTCTCCTCGACGGCCCGCGCGTCAGCGAAGCTGACCTTGCTGATCACGGCGGCGAGGTCGTCGTCCGGACCGATTTCGCCGCCGAGGTTGCGCGTGGTGCGCGCCTCGGTGCGGGCGGTGTCCGCGGCCAGTGCGATGCGCAGCTGCGGGTACCCGCCGACGCCGACGGCCTTGCAGAACCGCGTCACGGTGGTCTCGCTCGTGTTGGCGGCCAGGGCCACCTCGGTGATGCTGCGTCTCGCCACGTGTCCGGGATCTTCCAGCACCACCTTGGCCACGCGCTGCTCGGCGCGGGCCAGGCCGGGGAGCAGGGACCGGATCCGCACCAGCGGGCTGGAGTCCGCGTCCCGCACGGCCGTCTGGACCGATACGGGCTCGGACGGTGCCGTACCGACTACGGATTCGGCATCACTCATCGTCGGAAAGTTACTAACCGTTGGCATTTGTGACAAGGCTACCCACACCCTTCGGTACGATCGCAACCCGTCCGTGTCTGCGGATCTCGATTTGCGATTAATCGTTGACCAGAAAGTCGCCAACAGGGTCGACCTTGTTAACGAGGTCAAGCTAACGACTTGGCAACTTAGTGTCGCGGTGCAAGCGGCAAGGAGACGGTAAACTCCGCCTTGAGGTCGACAATCGGCAACGAATCCGTCACCGAGAGCTCAACTGCCAACCCTCTGCGACGAAGGCGGCCGGGTTTCGTTCACCGTCGAGGAGTGATCGGCCGCGCTCGGTGACTTTCACACCGTCCACGGAAACTCCCCGGCCCGTGTAACTCGGGTCGGTGCTGTAACGCCAGCGCAGGCTCACTGCCGAGCTTTGCGGCAGCGTGCCCACGGCCTTCCACCAGGCGCGGTGTCCGTGTCCGGAGAGCGACGTCACGGTTCCGGAGGGTGCGCCCGGGCCCGTGACCGACAGCGTGACCGGTTGCCAGTTCACACCGTCGGTGCTGGCCTGCAGCTGAAGTGGATCACTGCTGCCCTCGGTGTCCACGAAGGCAGAGAACGAGACGCGGGCCTGGTCACTTTGCGTGGTAAAAGGGCAGGTACTCAGGGTAGCGACGCCGGCATTACCCAGCGTGCTCGTCCAGGCGTCCTTCCCGGCGACCGGCCGCACGGCCATGGCCCTGGCCAGGGACGTCGCCCACACCTGGCGAGCGGTGTTGATCGAGCCCCAGGTCCGGGTCGGGTGCACCCGGTTGGTCAGCAGGATGGCGAACGAGCGCGACTCGGGGTCGATGACCAGCGTCGTTCCGGTGTAACCGGTGTGGCCGGCCGTGACCGGCGACGCCAGCGCGCCCATGTACCAGGGCTGGTCGAGCTCGAAGCCGAGACCGTGCGAGTCGTCCGGGAACTGCTGGTTGTAGTTCGTCAGCATCTGCCGGACGGTCTCCTGGCCCAGGATCCGGTGCCCGCGGTAGCTGCCGCCGTTGAGGATCGCCTGGGCGAGGGTGGCCATGTCACTCGCGGTGCTGAACACCCCGGCGTGCCCGGCGACGCCACCGAGCGACCACGCGTTCTCGTCGTGCACGCTGCCGCGCACCATCCCGCGCGGCGGGTTCGCCTCGAACTCCGTCGCGGCCACCCGGCCCAGCTTCGCCGCGGGCGGGTTGTAGCCGGTGTCGGCCATGCCGAGGGGAGCGGTGATCCGGTCGTGGACGACCTGGTCGAGGGACTGCCCGGTCAGCTTCTCGACGATGAAGCCGAGCGTCAGCAGGTTGATGTCCGAGTAGAGGTACGTCGTCCCCGGCTTGTTCTTCAGCGGGCTGTCCAGCACGGCCTGCCGCCGCGACGGGATGTCCGGGTAACCCGCCCAGAGCGACGGGATCGGGTCGGCGTCGAACCCGGAGACGTGCGTGAGCAGCATCTTGACCGTGATGGCGGCCTTGTCGCCGGCGGCGAACTCCGGGAAGAAGCGGCTCACCGGGGTGTCGATGGTGAGCTGCCCGCGGTCGGCGAGCTGGAGCACCGCGATCGAGGTGAACAGCTTCGAGATCGACGCCATGTCGAAGATGGTGTCGTCGCGCATCGGGACCTGCTGGTCCGCGGGCAGCTCGGTGCCCTTGGCGTCGGCGTACCGCAGCGCGCCGCCGACCGCGTACCGGTCGACGACCACGCCGTCGTGCGCGAGCAGGCCGACCGCCCCGGAGAAGTGCGGGTGCCCGGTGGCATCCGGCTTGGTCCAGCTCGCCAGGAAGTCCTCCGCCGCCTTGATCGGCGCCGGATCGAGGTTGACGTCCGCCGGCCGGCCATCGCGCAGCGTCGTCCACGCCGGGGCGAACCCGTGCTGCGGCCGGTCGAAGCGGCCGGCCGCCGGATCGTGGCTGGTGATGGCGCTGGCTCCCGAGTCCGGCACGGTCAACGTGGTCAGCGCGACCAGCACTCCGGTGGCCGCGACGAGGACCTTCCTAGCACGCATGAGTCTCCCCCTCAGCGGTAGAGCAGGTAGTGGCGGCGTCTCCGGTCGAACTCGGCCAGCTCGGCCCGCCAGGCCCCGGTGACCTCGTCGACCCCCGCGCCGGCGTCGACCATGGTCCGGAGCCGGTCGGACCCCGACAGCTTGTCGATGTAGTTGTCGGGGCGCCAGGCGAACACGTCCGGGTGCACGGCCTTCGCCGTGACGAGCATGGCGACCGCGGTTCGGATCGCGTCGAAGGCCCGGGGGTCGCCGACGCTCAGCTGCACGCCCCCGCAGGCCTGGTTGACGAACTTGCCGAACGTGGGCACGAAGTAGGTCTCGCGGAACCGGGCGCCGGGCAGGGCGAGGTCCTCGAGCTTCTCGCGCCAGCGCCAATCGAGCCCGGGCGCGCCGATGATCTCGAACGGCCGGGTCGTGCCCCGGCCCTCGGAGAACACCGTGCCTTCGAACATCCCGGTGCCCGGGTAGACGAGTGCCGTGTCCGGCGTCGGCATGTTCGGGCTCGGCAGCACCCAGTTCAGCCCGGTCCGCGCGAAGAGCGTGTCACGCTGCCAGCCCCGCACCCGGACGACGTCGAGGTGTGCAAGCTTCACCCCTTCACCGGGCAGGAACTCCTCGGCGAAGAAGCGCGCGAGTTCACCGACAGTCATGCCGTGTTGCTGTGCGATCGGCTTCCGCCCGATCCCGGAAGCGAACTTCGGGTCGAGCACCGGCCCGGCCGCCCGGCCGCCGAGCGGGTTCGGCCGGTCGAGCACGACGAGGGCCGCGTTCACCTTCGCGGCGGCCACCATCGCGGTGTAGAGCGACCAGATGTAGGTGTAGAAGCGCGCGCCGACGTCGGCGATGTCGAACACGACCGTGTCGACGCCCGCCTTGGTGAACAGCGAAGCGAGCTTCGTCGCGTCGACGCCGTACGCGTCGTACACGGGTATGCCGGTGCGGGGGTCGGTGTAGTCGCCCTCGGATCCGCCGGCCTGCGCGCTGCCGCGGAAGCCGTGTTCGGGCCCGAAGGCCGCTACCGGCTTCACACCGGCCGCGACCATCGAGTCGACGATGTGGTCACCGTTCAGCAGGACGCCGGTCGGGTTCGACAGCACGCCCAGCTTGCGGCCCTGGAAGGTTCGCCAGCCCTGCGCGGCCAGTTGCTCCGCGCCGGTGAGGACGCGGCCGTGGCTGTCGGCCTGCTCGTTCTGCCCGGCCTGCTCCGGCTGGGCCCCGGCGACGGCGGAGCCGCCCGCCAGCGCCGGGACGGCGAGCGCGCTCGCGCCGAGGAAGTGGCGCCGGTTGAGGTTCACCAGGTCAGCCCGTGGCCGAACGGGTACTTGACGGTCTGCATGTCGGCCCACGCCGGGATGTCGACCGGCAGCTTCCCGACCGGCTTGGTCTCGCCGAGGAGCACCTTGGTCAGCGCCTCCAGGGTCGGCGTGATGTAGCCGTAGGTGGCCAGCCAGGTCTTCACGGTCGTCGGGTAGCCGGCGTCGTACGGGATCTGCGCGGCGACCGCGACGACCGGTTTCCCGGTGGCTTGCAGGGCGTCGAGCAGCTTGGTCTGCCGGGGGTAGGTGGCGATGTTGTTGGTCAGCACGACGACGAGGTCGACGTGGCCGGCGTTCGCGACGGCCTGCGTGATCTGGGCGTCCGTCGGGGTCTGACCGGTCTGGTAGGCCGTCGCGGCCGTGCCGTGGGCGGTCAGCTTCTGCGCGAGGGTCGCCGTCGAGGAGACGCCCCAGCCGGTGACGAGCGTCGTCGCGGGCTTCTGCTTCAGGGGCAGGAGACCGGCGTCGTTCGCGATGGCCGTGATGCCGCGGTCGGCGATGTCCTGCGCGGTCTTGAGGCTCGCCGGGATGCCGACGGTCTTCATGACGCGGCCGGTGTCGACGAACGGCGAGAACAGGATGCCGCGCTTGAACTTCAGCTTGAGCACGCGCAGCACGCTCCGGTCGATCTGCCGCATCGGGATGTCGCCGGACTTGACGGCGTCGAGCACCGAGTTGATCGCCAGGTCGAGGTGCACGGGCATGAGCAGCTGGTCGACGCCCGCTTTGAGCGCGAGCACCGGGATCTCGGCGTCGCTGTGCAGCTTGCGCACGCCCTCCATCTCGAGGGAGTCGGTGATCACGACGCCGTTGTAGCCCAGTTCGTCGCGCAGCCGGTCGGTGATGATCGGCTTCGACAGCGTCGCGGGTTCGAGCGACGGGTCGAGGCTGGGGAACTGGATGTGCGCGCTCATGATCGAGTCGACGCCGGCCGCGATCGCGGCCTTGAACGGCGGCACGTCGGTGGCCCGCCACTGCGCCTCGGTGCTGTCGATCCGCGGCAGCCCGGTGTGGCTGTCGGTCGGCGCGGCGCCGTGCCCGGGGAAGTGCTTGGCGGTCGCCGCCACGGACTTCTGGAAGCCCTTGACCTCGGCGGTGACGAAGTCGCTGGCCAAACCCGGCTGCCCGGAGAACGACCGGACGCCGATGACCGGGTTGACGGGGTTGGAGTTGACGTCCGCGTCGGGCGCGAAGTCCTGGTTGATGCCGACAGCGCGCAGCTCTTGGCCGAGGATGGTCGCCGCCTTCGTCGCCCGGTTCGTGTCCCGCCCGGCGGAGATGGCCATGGCGTTCGGGAACTCGGTGGCCGGCGCGCCCATCCGCGTGACCGTGCCGCCCTCCTGGTCGGCGGCGATCTGCAGCGGGATGTGCGCCCCGCTCAGGACGGCGGCCTTCTGGAGGCCGTTGGACAGCTTCGCGACCTGCACGGGGTCGTCGAAGTTGTCGCGCGTGTCGTTGTTGAAGTAGATGACCCCGCCGAGGTGGTACTTCTGGATCACCTGAGCCGGGGTGTCGACGCCGAAGTCGGTCCGGTTCTTCGGGTTGACCTCGTCGGCGGTCTTGCCGTTCACCCAGGTGACGAACAGCTGCCCGACCTTCTGCTCGAGCGTCAGCCCGCGCAGCGCCAGTGTCGCCGCGGCCTCCGCCTGCGCGTCCACGCTCACCCGCGGTGCGCTCGCCGCGGTCGCGACACCCACACCGGTGAGGGCGAGCACCCCCGCGACGGGCAGGGCGAGCGCATGGAACCTCCGATTTCGGGTCGTCAAGACCAGCCTCCCAGAAAGTCGCGGGCGCCGGTGGGACGTGAGAAGTCCACTCGGAGGCGCCAGTATCGGGAAGCTACTCACCGAATCCGGCGATGTCCATCGGCCGACCGCACGAACGGCGCAGTCGTACCCGGATCGGTAGGAAAGTCGCCGTTCGCAAGGTGCCGAGGGGTCCGAACGGGTGGCCACCGAGTCCCGGCTTCAATCACGCGCGTTACGGCCTCAATCACGCGATGTCCGTCCCGGCTCACGCGAGATGCCCCACCAGTCACGCGAGATGCCCCGGGCCCCCACATGGACGAGGCGGCGCCCGTGGCCGAAGCCACGGGCGCCGCCTGCAAGCGCGAACTTCTCGGGCGACCAAGCGTGCAACTCTGGTCGTACCTACATGGACTCGGCGTGTGGCGTCCCACTACGCAGTCCCTAGACGACGAGCCTCCCGCGGCGCGCTGCGCGTGGGTACCCGGAGTCCGCGCACGGAGGTTTGCCGGGGTGGAACAGGCTTCTCTTCTACCTGTTCCCTGGCCGACCGAACGTCCGCACCTACTTTCTACGCCGTGAGCCCGGTCACTTCAAGTGCGCGGATGGGTGCACCGGTACAGAGGCTGGATCGGGTGACACCGGCACCCTGCGCGACGGACAATTCGGGGCTGGGCCACGCAAAGTGCCGGCGGTACGGCGAGTGCGCGGCTAACGGGACCGGCGACGACGGCTGAGGCCGTACCAGGTCGCGCCGGCGGCCACCGCGCCGACGCCGAGTGCCACCATCCCGGCCGACCGCATCGGGAGCCGGGTGCGCAGCGACATCGGCCGGTCGAAGGCCAGGATCGGCCAGCCGCGGTCGAGTGCCTCGCGCCGCAGGAGCTTGTCCGGGTTGACCGCGTGCGGGTACCCGACGACCTCGAGCAGTGGGATGTCGGTGCTCGAATCGGTGTAGGCGAAGCACTCGGCGAGGTCGTAGCCGTGGGTCGCGGCGAGCTGCTTCGCGGCGACGGCTTTGTTGGCGCCGTAGCAGTAGAAGTCGACCTCGCCGGAGTAGCGGCCGTCGACGATCTGCATCCGCGTGGCGACGCTCCGGGTCGCCCCGAGCATCTCCGCCACCGGCGCGACCACCTCCTCGCCGGTCGCCGACAACACGATCACGTCGTGCCCGTCCGCGCGGTGGCGGGCGATCAGCTCGGCCGCCTCCGCGTACACGAGCGGGTCGACGACGTCGTGCAGGGTCTCGCGGACGATCGACGAAACCTGGGCGACGTCCCAGCCGGCGCACAGCGCGGAAACCTCGGCGCGCAGCCGCTCGGTTTTGTTCTCGTCGGCGCCCGCGAGCGAGAACACCAGCTGCGCGTACGCGCTCCGCAACGCGGCGCGACGGTTGATCAGTCCTTCTTTGAGGAGGGGCTTGCTGAACGCCAGCGCGCTCGACGAAGCGATGATCGTCTTGTCCAGGTCGAAGAACGCGGCCACCGCGTGCTCCGGGCCCGGCTTCCGGATGCGCGACGGCGCGCTGCTCGGTTCGGCCACGTGCCCAGGATAGGAGCTTGATCGGGGCCCGTCCCGTTGATCCACCACGGGCGCGCCGTGACGGGCGGAAAATCCATGACAGGCAGGCACTTCGGGCGCGCTGTGCCGTTACCGAACTGTGTGCCTCGCCCGGCGCGCGAACCGGCGTCGGGCGGAGTTACAGTGAGGGAGCCCGGTGTCCAACCGGGCCGGTTCAGTCCGACCCCCCGGGGCTGAACCCACGGCGGCCCCCGTCCCTCCCCCCTGGCGGGGGCCGCCCTCTTAACCTTCCGCTTGCTTTTCCCGGATCCCTTTGCGCTGGCCGGATTCCGGGTTTTCGCGCGGGCGCTCCCGGCGTTTTGCCTTCTGCTTACCTTCGTCGATTTCCGCTGCCGCCTGAATTCCGGTTCGCGGAATCTTCGCGTGCGGATATCCGTACCCGTTTCCGCCGCAACTGCGGGCGCGCTCCTGCCACAGCCCACCGACGGAACCGGTCCCGGAGCGGGGCCACGAGCGCCAGTTGTCCACAACACCCCGGTTGTCCACAGCCGTCCGCCCGGCCCGTTGCGCCGCCCCACCCCCGCCCGCGACGGTGGAAGCCGGGCCACCCACGGCCCGCACCGACGACGGGGGAGGAACGCATGACGGGGGAACGACCGCTGGTGGTCGCCGCGGACGAAACCGTGCTCGACGAAATACTGCGCGTGGCTGCGATCGCGGGCTGCGAACTCGACCGGGCACCGGACCTGACCGCGGCGAGCGGGCACTGGGCTCGTGCGCCTCTGGTGATCCTCGACGAAGAAGCCGCGCGGCTGCCGCCCACGCTGCCCAGCCGTGGCGGAATCCTCCTGGTCTGCAAGGGCAGCCCGGGGCCGGCGACGTGGGAGCACGCGTTCCGCGTCGGCGTCGAGCGCGTGATCTCGTTGCCCGACGAGGAGTCGGAGCTCGCGTGCGCGTTCGCCGACATCGCCGAGACACCGGCGGAGGAACCCGGTCTGGTGCTCGGCGTGGTCGGCGGCCGGGGCGGCGCGGGCGCATCCGTGTTCGCCGCGGCCCTGGCACTGACGGCCGACCGCGACCCGGGCGGCGCCCTGCTGGTGGACTGCGATCCGCTCGGCGGTGGCCTCGATATGTTGCTCGGTTTGGAAAAGACGCCCGGACCACGCTGGCCGGACGTGCGGCTGAGCGGCCGCGTATCGGTGTCGTCGCTGGCCGCAACCCTTCCGCGGCGAAGGCACCGCGGCGGCAGCCTCCCCGTCCTCGCGTGCGGCTCCAAGGGCCAGGGCCCGTCGGTCGAGTCGCTGTCGGCGGTCCTTTCCGCTGGGCGCCGTTCGGGCCGCACAGTGGTGTGCGACCTCCCACGCAGTCTCGATGAGCCGGCCGAAGAGGTGGCCGTGAGGGCCGATCTGGTGGTGCTGGTGGTGCCGCTGGAAGTCCGCGCGTGCCAGGCGGCGAATCGGGTGCTGCCCCGGTTGTCGAAGCTGACGGCCCGCCTCGGCGTGGTCGTGTGTGGACGGTCGAAGAGCCCGGCCGTCCGGACGGCCACGCTTCTCGGCCCGCCGCTGCTGGCATCGATGCACCCGGAGCGCGGCCTGTGGACCGAGGTGGAGCGCGGCGAGTTCCCGGCCAAACCGAGGGGCCCGCTGATGACGGCGGCGTCGCAGGTCCTGACGGTGGCCCGCCGCGAAGCCCGGGCGGCCTCCCGATGACCGCATCCGCCCCCCTCCGCCCCTCGGGCGGCCCGACCAGAGTGGGCGAGCTCCTGCTGCCCACGCTCGTACTCCTGGTAAGCCGCGGCGAGGTAAGCGCGGCGAGCTTCTCGACGTTGCTGGAGTCCCCCGAACCACAGCCGAAGCCGCACTCGTGCCTGTCGCCGGGCACCCGCGTCACGGCCGCCCATTCCGAGCAAGGCAGGTGACCCCGTGACGGTCGATTTCGTGGACCGCGTCCGCAATCGCCTCGCCGGCGACTGCCGTCAGGTGGCCCCGGTTGCCGTGGCGGCGGTGCCATCGCAGCTGGAGAGGGGCGTGTGCTCGCCACCTGGCCCGGCGTCATCGCGCATCACAGCTGCCCATTCCGAGCAAGGCAGGTGACCCCGTGACGGTCGATTTCGTGGACCGCGTCCGCAATCGCCTCGCCGGCGACTGCCGTCAGGTGGCCCCGGTTGCCGTGGCGGCGGTGCCATCGCAGCTGGAGAGGGGCGTGTGCTCGCCACCTGGCCCGGCGTCATCGCGCATCACAGCTGCCCATTCCGAGCAAGGCAGGTGACCCCGTGACGGTCGATTTCGTGGACCGCGTCCGCAATCGCCTCGCCGGCGACCGCCGCCAGGCCGACCCGGTCGCCGTCGCGACCGCCGTCCGTGCCGAGGCGGGCGGCATCCTCGGCCACGACGCGGTGCTCGACGCAGCCCGCCAAGCCCGCGACGAGTTCGTCGGCGCCGGCCCGCTGGCCCCGCTCCTCGACGACCCGGCGACCACCGACGTGCTCGTCACCGGCCCGGACGAGGTCTGGACGGACGGCCCCGACGGCCTCGTCCGCACCGGCATCCGCTTCACCGGCGAAGAACCCGTCCGCCGGCTGGCCCAGCGCCTCGCCCTCGCGGCGGGCCGGCGTCTCGACGACGCGCAGCCCTATGTGGACGGCTGGCTGCCCGGCTCCGGCCCTCACGGCCGGATCCGCATGCACGCCGTCCTCCCGCCCATCGCGGCCGGCGGTACCTGCCTGTCCCTCCGCGTCCTGCGCCCGGCGACCCACGACCTCGCCGCTCTCGGCGAACTCGGCGCGTTCGACGAGAGCGGCGCGAAACTGCTCCGCACCGTCGTTTCGCGGCGGATGGCGTTCCTCGTCACCGGCGGCACGGGCGCGGGCAAGACCACGCTCCTGGCCGCAATGCTCGGCGCGGTCGACCCGGGCGAGCGGATCGTCTGCGTCGAGGACGCCGGCGAGCTGCAGCCCGCGCACCCGCAGTTCGTCGGCCTCGTCGCCCGTCCGGCCAATGTGGAGGGTGCGGGCGCGGTCGGTCTGCCCGAGCTCGTGCGCCAGGCGCTGCGCATGCGTCCCGACCGGCTGGTGGTGGGCGAGGTCCGCGGGGCCGAGGTCGGCGCACTGCTCACCGCGCTGAACACGGGCCACGACGGCGGCGCCTGCACCGTCCACGCCAACTCCCCGGCCGAGGTGCCCGCCCGGATCGAGGCACTGGCCGCGCTCGGCGGTCTCGGCCGCGACGCCGTGCACAGCCAGCTCGTCGCCGCGATCCGCGTGGTGTTGCACATGCGGCGCGAGCCGGGCGGCCGCCGGCGCCTCGCCGAGGTCGGCGTGCTCCGCGCCGAACACGGCCGTGCCCGGGTCGTGCCGGTGTGGCGCGCGGGCCGGTGGACGGTCGACCGGCACCTCTTCGCGACGTCGGGGGCGATCGCGTGCTGAGCATCTCGTTGCGGCTGAACGTTTTCCCGCGCGAGCGGAGGAGGCAGCGATGATCACCCCGTGGTTCCCGCTGTGCGTGGGCGCCGCCCTGGCGTGCTGGCCTGCCGCGCCGAACCGGCTCCAGGCCGCGATCGAGTCACCGGTGACCGTACGGATCCCCGAGGTGTGGCGCGTAGTCCGCTGGTTGCTCCCCGCCGTGCTCGCCGGATTGCTCGCGGGAGCCGGCGGCATGATTGCCGCCGGCGTGCTGACCCTGGCGTGGCTCCAGGAGTGGCGAGCCCACCGCCGAGCCACCGCCGACCTGGCGATGGCCGCGCACACCGCGACCGCGTTGCGGACGATGGTGGCCGAGCTCCGATCCGGCGCCCACCCGGTCACGGCGGCGGAAGCCGCCGCGGACGCCGTCCCGGCCGTGGCGGCCGACCTCCGCGCCTTGGCGACGGCGGTCCGGCTCGACACCGAATTGCACGCACCAGCCCTGCCACACCTGGCCACGGCCTGGACGTTGGGCAAGCGCCACGGCCTCCCGATGGCCGACGTCCTCGACGCGGCCCGCCGCGACGCCGAAGCCGCCCTGACCTTCGGCCGCCGGATGCGCGCCAAGCTGGCCGGCCCACGGGCGAGCGCGGCGGTGCTCACCGGACTCCCGGTGCTGTGCGTGCTGCTCGGACAGGTCATGGGTGCGGCTCCGCTGCCCGTGCTGATGGGCAGCACACCGGGACAGGTGCTGCTGGTCGCCGGGTGCGTCCTGCTCTGGGCGGGGACGGCCTGGTGCCGGGCCCTGACCGGACGGGTGCGGATCCGGTGACCGCGGTCGCACTCCTGCTCTTCGCGGCGGCGTTGCTCAGCTGGCCGGACGACGTCTTCGCGCGGCGCTTCGACCGGCTGGCCGACGGCCCGGAGCCCGTCCGCACGAGGCACCGCGCGCTACCGCAGGTCGCGGCGACAGTGGGCGGCGTCTCGACGGCAGTGCTGGTCGGCGGGGTTGCCGGGGTGGTGGTGGGCGCGATCGTGACGGCGACCGGGTGGTGGGCGGTCCACCGCACCCGCCGTCCGCGGCCACCGGTCATGGACATCGCCGCCAAACTGCGGCTGGCGGGAACGCTCGACCTCCTCGCCGCCTGCCTGCACGCCGGGCTGCCCGTTCCTTCGGCTCTGGACGTCGTGGCCGGCACCGCACCCGCCGCGGCAAGGACGGCTTTGAGCTCGACGGCCGGCTTGCTCGCCCTCGGCTCCCGGCCCGACGAAGCCTGGGCGCCGGTGCGGGCCGTCCCGGGCCTCGGCGAGCTGGCGGGCGCGGCGATCCGGACCTCCCGTTCGGGCGCGGCGTTCGCCACAGTGGCCGGCGACCTCGCCGGACGCTTCCGCGACGAGCTGGCCACCGAAGCCGAAGAACGCGCGGAGCGGGCCGGGGTGGCGCTCGCCCTGCCGGTCGGCCTGTGTTTCTTGCCCGCCTTCTTCTGCCTGGGCGTGCTGCCGGTCGTCCTCGGCCTCGCCGGACGGCTCAGCCCGCTCTTCTGACCACGGACATGTACTGAAGGGACCCCCCCATGCGCGCGTTCCACCGCCGGCCCCGCTCGGACGACGGTTCCACGACGGTCGAGTACGCCATCGTCACCGTCGCTGTCGCGGCCTTCGCCGCCGTCCTCTACACCCTGCTCACCGGGGACTCGGTCGTCTCGTGGCTGACCAGCCTGGTCATGAAGGCCTTGTCGGTGCCGTCATGAGACCCCGGGACGAAGGCTCGGTGACCGTCGAAGCAGCGCTCGGCTTGGCGGGCCTGACGGTGGTGTCGGTCCTGCTCGTCGCGGGCCTCACGGTGCTGGCGAGCCAGCTGCGCTGCACGGACGCGGCCCGCGAGGCGGCGCGGCTGCTGGCCAGGGGCCAGCCCGAAGAAGCAGCAGCCGCGGTCCACCAGATCGCCCCACCGGGCGCGAACCTGGCGTTCGAGCACAACGGCGACACGATCACGGTGAAGGTGACGGCCCATCCGGCCGCCGACCTCCTCCCGGCCATCCACCTCGACGGAACGGCCTACGCGGTGGTCGAGCCGGACACGGAGGTGACGAATGCCCGAGGTTGAGGGGACCGGCCCGGACAGCGGAGTGGCCACAATCTGGACGGCAACGGCGGTAGCGGCACTGACGGGCGTGGCCCTGCTCGCCTTCTGGCTGGGAGCGGAAGTCATCGCCCGCCACCAAGCGGAGTCGGCGGCCGACCTGGGTGCCCTGGCGGCGGCCTCGCACGCGAGCGAAGGCCCAGCCCCGGCCTGCGAACGCGCGAGGTGGGTGGCGGACCGGATGGGAGTGACGCTCCTGACCTGCCGGTGGCAGCAACTCGACGCCCTGGTCGAAGTCGAGGCCCGAGGCCCTGCGTTCGCCGGCCTACCGCGCCCATCCGCCCACGCCCGCGCCGGACCCACAGGCGAACCACCGTGACCAGCCACGGCTGCGCACGCGGAATTAGGCGGTCGGCAGCCTCGACTCGCCATGCGCCCCGGGCCGTAACCGGCCACGGCTGCGCACGCGGAATTAGGCGGTCGGCAGCCTCGACTCGCCATGCGCCCCGGACCGTGGCCAGCCACGGCTGCGCACGCGGAATTAGGCCGACGGCAGCCTCGGCTGGCCACGCGCCCCGGACCGTGACCGGCCACGGTTGCGCACGCGGAATCATGCCGACGGCAGTCTCGGCTGGCCACACGCCCCGGACCATGGCTGACCACAGCCGCAGGTGCCTATCTCGCCAAGGGGCCCCCACCCATCGCGGGCTGCGCAGCTGGGCCCACCCAGCCGACCAGCCGCCGCCCGCACCCTCTCGGCGTCGCCGGTACCCGGCCGTCCACCTGGAGCCCACCGCAACCGCTCACCCGAGGCACGCCCCATCGACCCGCTCCCCTCACCGCCTGCCGGACGCCGACCGGTCGGTATGCGGCGATGACCGGCTGATCCGTCCCGCCGGGCGATGAGCGGCTGATTGTCACGGGCAGCGGTCGTTGGTGCACGGCGAGCGGTCGAATCGGCTGCTCACCTGGGCCGAAGCGGGGCACCGAGCCCGCCGACCGGGTGTCCGGAAGCCGGCGGTACCTGGGGTTTCTCGCGACGAACGGTCCGTGTGTGGTCACCGTTCACCGTCGATCCGCGCCGGGGCGTTCGGTCGGGCCGTAGGAATCACTGGGCGTTCATCGCCTCGTAACCACCGGTTGTCGCGCGGGGGTTCCGGGCAATGTGCAACTTGCCGTTAAGTGAGATGTGCGACACCACGACCGGGTTTAACCGGGTCGCGGAGAACCGGAACATGAAGGCAGGCAGGAAGACAATGTTGGACGCGAATTGGCCGGACAGCTGGCGGAGCGCCTTCCGCATCGAACTGCGGGCGGAGGCGATCGGTCTCGCCTGGCGCGGCTGGCCGGTGCTCCCGGGCGTCAACCCCGCTCCGCTCACCGACGGCGACGACCTCACCTGGCGCCGTCCGGTTCCGGCCAGTGACGCCTGGCGCGAGCAGCTCGGTACCCACGCCCACGAGGTCGCGAACTGGTTCTCCGACCGCACCCACAGCCTGCTCGTCGCCACCGGCACCGTGCTCGACGCCATCGAGGTCGACGACGAACTCGGCAAGCGCGCCTGCCGCCTCCTGCGTGCCCTCGGCCACCCCGCGCCCATCATCGCGCTGCCGAACGGCCGCTGGCTCTTCCTCACCACCGTCGCCGACCACGTTCCGGCCGAGCTGGCCGCCCGCGCCGCCATCCAGTGGCACGGCAAGGACAGCTACATCCCGCTGCCGCCGTCGCCGTTCCAGCACGGTGTCGTGCACTGGCGCGTCAAGCCCGAGGTGTGCGGCTGGCAGCTGCCGGACGCCGCCGAGGTGCACGACGTCCTCGTGCGGGCCCTGGCCGGCGAGCGCTCCCCGCAGCTGGTCCAGACCACCGCGGCCTGAACCACCCGAGCCACCGCCGACGGCCGGTCCCAGCCCGGCCGAGGCGGAGCAGGACACAACTCCATGAGCCACCAAGTGGCCGTTCTAGGCGCCGTGTTGACGCAACGCCCCGAGCACGGTGTCCAGGACAGCCACTGCCCCCGCCTTGTCCAGCGGATCGTTGCCGTTCCCGCACTTCGGCGACTGGACGCAGGACGGGCATCCCGTCGGGCACTCGCAGGAGATGATCGCCTCCCGCGTTGCGGCCAGCCACGGGACAATCGCGGCATAACCGCGTTCGGCAAATCCCGCACCCCCGGGATGGCCGTCATGCACGAACACCGTCGCCTCCCCGGTGTCTTCGTGCCACGCGGTACTCACCCCGCCGATGTCCCACCGGTCGCACGTAGCGAACAGCGGTAGCAGGCCGATCGCCGCGTGCTCGGCGGCATGCAGGGCACCGGGGACCCGTGCCGGAACCAATCCGGCACCCCCCGGTGCCCTGCCACCCTCGTGAGCGGGCCCCCGACCGCTCGCCTGGGTCTCCTCCCCGGTCCCCGCCGGCCCCGCAGCTTCGGTCCCCACCCGATGGCCCCCGGTCCCCGCCTCGCCATCGGACGAAGAACGGGCATCGCCGAGCAGTTCGGCCGAGACCGTGTACCAGACCGCGCGTGTGCGCAGGCTCTGCTCAGGCAGGTCGAGCGGCGTGTGGTCCAGCACCTCCCCGGACGGTCGCCGTCGCAGGTAGCCGACCACCTGCGACGTCACAGCCACCTCGCCCAGGCAGACGCTCACCCCGCCGAAGTCCTGTTTCTCCTGGGTGCTCAGCACCGAGATGTCCACGACCTCGCGCGGTGTCGTCGTCCAGTCCGGGTTCTCCGCGTGCACCAGCGCCAGCCCGGTTTCCAGGTCCAGCTCGTCGACGACGTACGACGACCCCTGGTGCAGGTACACCGCGCCGGGGTGCACGGCGAAGCAGGCCGAGCCCGGGTCGACCGTGCCGAGCATCCGGCCGGAGTCCGCCTCGACCACCGCGATCTGCTCCCCGCCGGTCCCGCGGATCCCGACTTCGGCGTGCGGCCGGTCTCGCGAAGTCCAGTACCAGCCGCTCGACCGGCGCCGCAGCAGCTTCTGGTCCGCCAGCTCGGCCAGCACTTCCCGGGCCGCCGAGCCGCCGAACATCTCGAGCTCGGGGACGGTCAGCGGCAGCTCGGCCACGGCGCACGCGAGCTGCGGCGCCAGCACGTACGGGTTCGCGGGGTCCAGCACCGCCGTCTCCACCGGCCGTTCGAGCAGCGCCGCCGGGTGGTGCACCAGGTAGGTGTCGAGCGGATCGTCCCGCGCGACGAACACCACCAGCGCCGAATCACCCGAACGGCCCGCCCGCCCGGCCTGCTGCCAGAACGAAGCGAGCGTGCCGGGATAGCCGGCCAGCACCACCGCGTCCAGCCCCGCGATGTCGACGCCCAGTTCCAGGGCGTTGGTCGTCGCGACGCCCAACAGACGCCCCGACAGCAACGCCGCCTCGAGCGCGCGACGCTCCTCGGGAAGGTAGCCGGACCTATACGCCGCAACGGTTTCCGCCAGCGCGGGGTCCACTTCGGACAAGATGCGACGCGCACCCAGCGCGGCCAGCTCCGCGCCCCGCCGCGACCGGATGAAGGCCAGTGAGCGCGCGCCCTCGACGACGAGGTCGGCGAGGATCCGCGACGTCTCCGCGCCGGCCGAACGGCGAACCGGTGCGCCGTTCTCCCCGGTCAGTTCCTCCAGCAGCGGCGGCTCCCACAACGCGACCGTCCGGGCCCCGCGCGGCGACGCGTCCTCCGTCACCGCCTCACACGGAACGCCCGTCAACCGCGACGCGAACGAGGCCGGCGAAGCCGTCGTTGCCGAAGCGAGCACGAAGACCGGCGAAGCGCCGTAGTGCTCGGCTACCCGCCGGAGCCGGCGGAGCAGCAGGGCGACGTGCGAGCCGAAGACGCCGCGATAGCTGTGGCACTCGTCGACCACCACGCAGCTGAGCTGCCGGAAGAACCTCGCCCACCGCCCGTGCGCGGAGAGGATCCCGCGGTGCAGCATGTCCGGGTTGGTGAACACCCAGTTCGCGTGCGCGCGCACCCAGTCGCGCTCCGCCATCGGCGTGTCCCCGTCGAACGACGCCGCCCGCACCCCGGGCACGTCCAAAGAGGACACGGCACGCAACTGGTCCGCGCCCAGCGCCTTCGTCGGCGACAGGTACAGCGCGTTCGCCTTCTCGCCCGCGGCGAGCCGGGACAGCACCGGCAGCTGGTAGGCGAGCGACTTGCCCGAGGCCGTCCCGGTCGAAATGACGACGTGGCGGCCCTCGTATGCGTGCGAAGCCGCCTCGGCCTGGTGCGCCCAAGGCGCGGAGACACCGCAGTCACGCAGCGCAGCGACAACCGCCGGATCCACCCACGATGGCCACTCTGCGTAGCGCGCGGCGCGGCCCGGCAGGTCCGCGACGTGCGTGACCGGGTTCTCGCGCGACGGGATGCCGGCGGTCACCCGCCTCAGCAGCCGCTGCCCACGTGAATCGTCCACCCGTCAAGGTTGGCACAGGGGTCCGACAGTTCCGGCATCCCAGCTGCGGCAACGGATCGGCGTAAGAGTGATCGTTCAAGTGAGGAGGCTCACAAGGTAACGGAATGTACCGTCCCCGGGACGGCGTGAAGACGCTGGTTGCGATACCAATACACTCCCGCAATCCACACCCTCTGTGGTGAGCGTCATGTGAGACGTGCATTGCTGCCCGGCTAGCGTGTCGCTCGGTACAGGGTCCATGCCAGCGTCGGCCGTGTCGAACCCTCGGCTTGCCGTCGACGCTGGCGCACGGCGACGTCTCCTGGAGGACGAATGTCACGGCAGTTCCTCGCGGAGGGCGGCGGAAAAATCGCCCTCTCCGGAGGTGGCTACACGATTGTCGGTGTAGTCGCCGTGGTCGCGCTTGCCGCACTCGTCATCGGCTACGTCTTGCTCAAGGAGGTGCTGGCCGCAGGCCAGGGCACCGCCAAGATGCAGGACATCGCCAAGGCGGTGCAGGAAGGCGCGGCCGCGTACCTCAAGCGGCAACGGAACACCCTCGCCATTTTCGGCGTGATCGTGTTCCTCCTGCTCTTCATCCTTCCCGCGGACGACTGGAACGAGAAGATCGGCCGATCGATCTTCTTCCTGGTCGGCGCGGGATTCTCGTTCGCGATCGGCTACCTCGGCATGTGGCTGGCGACGCAGGCGAACCTGCGCGTCGCCGCCGCGTCGCGTGAGGAGGGCGGCCGCGAGACGGCGATGCGCATCGCGTTCCGCACCGGTGGCGTCGTCGGCATGATCACCGTCGGCCTCGGCCTGTTCGGTGCCGCGGTCGTCGTGCTGGTCTACACCGGCCAGGCGCCCAAGGTGCTGGAGGGCTTCGGCTTCGGCGCCGCGCTGATCGCGATGTTCATGCGTGTCGGCGGCGGTATCTTCACCAAGGCCGCCGACGTCGGCGCGGACCTGGTCGGCAAGGTCGAGCAGGGCATCCCGGAGGACGACCCCCGCAACGCCGCGACCATCGCGGACAACGTGGGCGACAACGTCGGTGACTGCGCCGGCATGGCCGCGGACCTCTTCGAGTCCTACGCCGTCATGCTGGTCGCCGCGCTGATCCTGGGCAGCACCGCCTTCGGCGTGCACGGCCTGATCTTCCCGCTGATCGTGCCGGCCATCGGCGTGATCACGGCGGTGATCGGTGTCTACATCACGAAGGCGCGCGCCGGCGAGGGCGGTCTGGTCACGATCAACCGGTCCTTCTACATCTCCGCGGTCATCTCCGCGGTGCTGTCGGCGATCGCGGCGTTCGTGTACCTGCCGAGCAGCTTCTCCGAATTCGGTGCGGGCTTCGAGAACTCGGGCAACCCGGCGGTCATCGCGACCGTCGCGGTGATCATCGGCATCGTCCTCGCGGCGATCATCCTGAAGCTGACGGGTTACTACACCGGCACCGAGTACAAGCCGGTCAAGGACGTCGGCAACACGTCGGAAACCGGTGCGGCGACGGTCATCCTGTCCGGCATCTCGATCGGTTTCGAGTCCGCTGTGTACACCGCCCTCGTCATCGGCGCGGCCGTGTTCGGCGCGTACCTGCTGGGCGGCGGCGTCGCGCTGTTCGCCGTGGCGCTGGCCGGTACCGGTCTGCTGACCACCGTCGGCGTCATCGTCGCGATGGACACCTTCGGCCCGGTCTCGGACAACGCGCAGGGCATCGCCGAGATGTCGGGTGACGTCGACGAGAAGGCCGCGCAGATCCTCACCGAGCTCGACGCGGTCGGCAACACCACGAAGGCGATCACCAAGGGCATCGCGATCGCCACGGCGGTCCTCGCCGCGACGGCGTTGTTCGGTTCCTACTCGGACGCGATCACGAAGGCGATCGGCACGGGCGGCGAATTCGTCGCCAACATCGTGGGTCCGGCGACCCTGGTCGGCGTGATCGTCGGCGCGGCGGTCGTCTTCATGTTCTCCGGCCTCGCGGTCAACGCGGTGTCCCGGGCCGCCGGCGCGGTCGTCTACGAAGTGCGCCGCCAGTTCCGCGACATCCCCGGGATCATGGAAGGCACCACCCGGCCCGAGTACGGCAAGGTCGTCGACATCGTCACGCGCGACTCCCTGCGTGAGCTGACGACGCCGGGTCTGCTGGCGGTCTTCGCCCCGATCGCCGTCGGCTTCGGTTTGGGCACCAGCGCGCTCGCCGGCTACCTGGCCGGTGCGATCGCCTGCGGCACCCTGATGGCGATCTTCCTCGCCAACTCCGGTGGCGCGTGGGACAACGCCAAGAAGCTGGTCGAAGACGGCAACCACGGCGGCAAGGGCTCGTCCGCGCACGAGGCCACCATCATCGGTGACACCGTGGGTGACCCGTTCAAGGACACCGCCGGGCCGGCCATCAACCCGCTGATCAAGGTGATGAACCTGGTTTCTGTGCTGATCGCGCCCGCCATCGTGCAGCTCACGGTCGGCGACAGCGCCAACAACGCGGTCCGCATCATCATCTCGCTGGTCGCGGTCGCCGTGATCGTGACGGCGGTCGTGGTGTCGAAGCGGCGGGGGACGGTCCTGACGGACACCCCGACGGAGATCAAGGCCTGAGGTCCCGGCTCCAGGTGACCCCGGGCCCGGTGCGCAGCGACGCGTGCCGGGCCCGGGGCTTGCCCGGGTCCGGTCAGGCCATCCCAGAAAGGTCCGGCGACTTGCGAAGCGGCACCGAGTCGGTACCGTCTGGGCTGCCGGGACGCCGTCGGGCAGGAGGTACGCGGGTGCGGCAGCGGTTCCCCGTTTTCGCCGCTCTGACCACGACGATCGCCATCGGCCTCGGCGGGTGCGGCCAGCCGCTCGCGGTGCAGTCGCCGCCGCGGGACCAGGATCTGTCGGTGACGACTGTGGTGCCCCAGGCGGATCCTGCGGCCAGGTGGGCCGACAGCTACTGCGACGCGGTGACGCATCTGGTCCGCACGCTCGCGGCGCTGCCCGCCGTCGATCCGAGCACACCGCAGCAGGCGTCCCGGACGTCCGGTGACCTGCTTTCGTCGGTGATCGGCGGGCTCGACGAGAGCCTGGCCGGGCTGAACGCGCTCGGTGTGCCGCCGGTGCCGTCGGCGGACGGCGGCCGCAAGGACGTCATCGGGCAGTTCACCGAAATCCGCGCACAGGCGGAGAACGCGCGCCGCCGCATCGAGGCGGCCCGCGGCAACGCGACGGCAACGAAGGAAGCTCTCGGCGAGGCCAGGGCGACACTCGACCGCATCGACGCGCTCGACTACCTCAAGGGCCTCGAGGATGTCCCGGCGTTGGCAGCGGCGGAACAGCGTGCACCGGCTTGCCGCCGGCTGGCTCAGCCTGCCGGCTGAACCTCGTCGCAAGAGTACCCGCTGATCGAACTTGTGTTCTAGTATAGCGCGGTGGATCGGACGATCTCGCTCTTTTCCGCCGAGGCCAGCGGGCCGGGCCTGGGCGACCTGGCCGGCCTGTTGTGCTGCCACGGCCAGATCACCGGCTTCGGACGCACCGCCGCCCGGCTGTCGGTGGTCGTCGAGGAGCCATGGCGGGCGCACGTGCTGGTGCGTGAATTTCGCTGCCGCGGCGCCGACGCCCAGGTGTCGAAGGCCGACTGCGGCCGTCCGCAGGTGCGCACGTCGTTCCGGGTCGACCTGCTCCCGTTGGCGCTGCGGTGGCTGCGTGAGGGCTGCGCGGGCCCGGCCGATGACGACTCGGGCAAAGCGGTGCCGCACGACTTTCGGCTGAGTGGCGCGATGCTGCGGATGTGGGCGCTGGCCGGCGGCCGTCCGGGCACGCAGGGTTACCTGCTGGGCGTCGATCCGCTCGCCCCGAGCATGCACGAGCGGCTCGTCGAGGCGCTGACGCCGTTGGGCGTCGCGGCGAAGCTGACCGGCCCGAAGGTCGAGGTCCCGGCGGTCAAGGTGACCGGGAAACGCCGGTTGGAGGCCCTGCTGGAACTGATCGGGGAGCCGCCACCGGGTGCCGAAGCCGCGTGGCCGGGCGCGGCGCCGCAACCGGTTCCGCACCCGGAGGCCGTGACGAGCACGGCCTGACCGGGTGCGGGTTCCGGGTCAGGGCCGGGGCAGCGTGCAGCCGGCCTGGGTGAGCGCGATTTCGTTGGCGGCAGTGAGGCAGGCGGGGATTCCGTAGGTCTCCTGGCCGTAGTTGATGCCCTCGCGGACGGTGACGTTGCCGGCCTGGTCGACCTCGCACGGGTTGTTGTCCGTGCAGCGTCCGCCGTCCTCGTTGCCGGTGTTGTTCACGCCGACGACCTTGCCGCCGGAGATGATCGGCGAGCCGGAGGTGCCGCCGATGGTCTGGCAGGCGGAGGTGTAGCGGATCGAGTCCTTCCAGGTCCAGCTGCCCTCCTTCAACCGGTAGACGAAGCCGTCGACGTTGCAGGAGTAGATGCGCTTCCAGTAACCGGAAACCACGTCGATCGCCGCGCCGGCCGACGGGTGGGCGTTGGACAGCTCGAGCGGCGAGATCCCGTAGTTCGCCTTGATCTGCGCATAGGTGGTGGTGAGCTGGTAGAGCGACACGTCGGTGTCGGTCATCGTGCCGTAGACGATCTTCTTGGCCCGGAGCGTGGCCTTGTTGCTGCCGCTGGCGGTGAGCAGCGTGAACGTGCGACTGGAGGCGCGGTTGGTGATCACCTGGCCCGGTGCCGGGAAGCCGGTCTCCAGGCAGTGGCCGTTGGACATGACGAGTGCGGGCGCGGTGTCGGGCGTCGCGGCCGGCTTGACCACCGACCCCGAGCAGTTGGACAGGGCCACGGTGCCGGCGAAGTTCGCGGCGGCCGCGTTCGCCGGAGTGACTCCCAGCAATACTGTGGCGGTCACGGCGGTGAACAGGGCGCCGAGCAGGCGTCGGGTCATGGCAGGTCCTTTCGGCTGGACGGGGAAACCAGTGAAGCGGTCACCTCCCCGCACCCACCACCGTCGAACGGAGGGTATCCGGACGGTCACGCGCTAGGCTGCGCGGGACGTGGCGGAAATCACGTGGCAGGTACGTTGGGGAAACATCGTCGAGGTCAGCGGCGATGCGGTGGGCACAGGACCGGCGGCGTGTTGGGCCACCTCCGCGCCGTCCGGCCCGGAACAGCGTGCACACTGGCAGGTCGAGACGCGGGCCCGAGCCCCACGGGGCAGGGCCTGGTGCAGTCCCGCGGTGGCGGGACGAGATGAGCGGAGAGCAGGACAGCGTGGCAGGAGCACGGACCAAGAAGAACGGAGCCTCGGCGGACAACAGCGCCGGGCACCGGCGACTGGTGATCGTCGAGTCGCCGACCAAGGCCCGCAAGATCGCGCCCTATCTGGGCAGCGGTTATGTCGTCGAGTCCTCCGTCGGGCACATCCGCGACCTGCCGCGCGGTGCCGCCGACGTGCCCGCCCAGTACAAGGGCGAGGCCTGGGCGCGGCTCGGCGTCGACGTCGACAACGGCTTCAAAGCCCTCTACGTGGTCACCCCGGACAAGAAGTCCAAGGTCACCGAGCTCAAGAGCCTGCTGAAGGACGTCGACGAGCTCTACCTCGCCACGGACCCCGACCGCGAGGGCGAAGCCATCGCGTGGCACCTCCTCGAGACGCTGAAGCCGAAGGTTCCGGTCCGCCGGATGGTCTTCCACGAGGTCACCGAGGCGGCCATCCGCGCGGCCGCCGAATCGACCCGTGAGCTGGACGTCGACCTGGTCGACGCCCAGGAGACCCGCCGCATCCTCGACCGCCTCTACGGCTACGAGGTCTCGCCGGTGCTGTGGAAGAAGGTCATGCCGAAGCTTTCGGCGGGCCGCGTGCAGTCGGTGGCGACCCGGATCGTGGTCGAGCGGGAACGCGAGCGGATGCGCTTCACCTCGGCGTCGTACTGGGACATCTCGGCGACCATGGAAACAAGCGCAGTCGCGGGTGCTTCGGAGGACACAGCTTCGCCGCGGAACTTCCCGGCGCGGCTCGTCGCCGTCGACGGCGCGCGCCTGGCCACCGGCCGCGACTTCGGCTCGGACGGGCAGCTCAAGACGTCGAACAACGAAGTCCGCGTGCTCGCCGAGGCCGACGCACGACGGCTGGCCGAAGCGCTGAAGCAGCGTGACTTCAAGGTCGCGAGCGTCGAAGAGAAGCCGTACACGCGGAAGCCGTACGCGCCCTTCATGACCTCGACGCTGCAGCAGGAGGCGGGCCGCAAGATGCGGTTCACCTCGGAGCGCACGATGCGGATCGCGCAGAAGCTCTACGAAAACGGCTACATCACTTATATGCGTACCGACTCCACGACGCTGTCGGAGTCGGCGATCTCGGCCGCGCGCAGCCAGGCCACGCAGCTGTACGGCAAGGAGTACGTCTCGCCGTCGCCGCGCCAGTACACCCGCAAGGTCAAGAACGCGCAGGAAGCGCACGAGGCGATCCGCCCGTCGGGTGAGGTCTTCCGCACGCCGGGCCAGGTCGCGAGCGAGCTCGACACCGACGAGTACCGGCTCTACGAAATGATCTGGCAGCGCACGATCGCGTCGCAGATGGCGGACGCCAAGGGCACCACGATGTCCGTGCGCATCGTCGGCAACGCGACTTCCGGCGAGGAATGCACCTTCGCCGCTTCGGGCCGCACGATCACCTTCGCGGGCTTCCTGAAGGCGTACGTCGAGGCGGTCGACACCGAGACCGGTGGCGAAGCCGACGACAAGCAGAGCCGCCTGCCGGTGCTGGAGAAGGGGCAGGGCCTCACCGCGGCCGAGCTGAGCCCGGACGGCCACAACACGTCGCCGCCGGCCCGGTATTCGGAGCCGAGCCTGGTCAGCAAGCTGGAAGAGCTGGGCATCGGCCGCCCGTCGACGTACGCGTCCATCATCAAGACCATCCAGGACCGCGGCTATGTGTGGAAAAAGGGCTCCGCACTCGTTCCCTCGTGGGTGGCGTTCGCCGTGATCGGGCTGATGGAACGGCACTTCGAGCGGCTCGTCGACTACGACTTCACCGCCGGCATGGAGGACGAGCTCGACCGCATCGCCAACGGCGAGGAGCAGCGCGGGCAGTGGCTGTCGAAGTTCTACTTCGGCGGCGACATGGGCGTCGACGGCTCGATCGGCCGCCTGGGCGGGCTGAAGAAGCTGGTCGAGGGCAGTGTCGAGGACATCGACGCGCGGGAGATCAACTCGATCCCGTTGTTCAGCGACGAGAACGGGCACACCGTCGTGGTCCGCGTCGGCCGTTACGGGCCGTACCTGGAGCGCGAGGTCGACGGGAACTCGCAGCGCGCGAACCTGCCCGAGGACCTGCCGCCGGACGAGCTCACGCAGGAGATCGCCGAGAAGCTGTTCGCGACCCCGCAGGAGGGCCGCACGCTGGGCACCGACCCGGTGAGCGGGCACGAGATCGTCGCGAAGGAAGGCCGCTTCGGGCCGTACGTGACCGAGGTGCTGCCGGAGATCGAGATCCCCGAGGACGCCACGGCCGCGCAGAAGAAGTCCGCGAAGGCCAAGGCGCCGAAGCCGCGTACGGGCTCCCTGTTCAAGTCGATGGACATCGAGACCATCACGCTGGAAGACGCGCTGAAGCTGCTTTCGCTGCCGCGCGTGGTCGGCAAGGACCCGGAGTCCGGGGACGAGATCACGGCGCAGAACGGGCGTTACGGGCCGTACCTGAAGAAGGGCACGGACTCGCGTTCGCTCTCGACCGAGGACCAGCTCTTTTCGATCACCCTCGAAGAAGCGCTGAAGATCTACGCGGAGCCGAAGCAGCGTGGGCGGTCCGCGACGGCGAAGCCGCCGCTGAAGGAGCTCGGCGAGGACCCGGTGTCGAAGAAGCCGATGGTGGTCAAGGACGGCCGGTTCGGTCCGTACGTGACCGACGGCGAGTACAACGCGACGCTGCGGAAGGGCGACGAAATCGAGTCGCTGACCGTGGAACGGGCGTCCGAGCTGCTGGCGGAGAAGCGGGCCAAGGGCCCGGCGCCGAAGCGGAAGGCGCCGGCGCGCAAGCCGGCTTCGACGACGGCGAAGACGGTCAAGGCGGGCACGACCAAGAAGACGACCGCCGCGAAGACGACCGCGGCCAAGCGCTCCAGCTCGACCGCGACGAAGGCCAAGTAGCTTCTCCAGACGTCCGTGAATGCCACCTTGAGGGATTTAGCGTCCCTCAAGGTGGTATTCACGGCATCTGGCTTGTGGCCACACCTTCGGGTGACACCTCGAACGGATGTTCGGGAAATTGTCGGTGGTTCCGTGTCTGATGGATGCGTGACCAAGACACCACGCACCGTGCACGCGGTGACCACCAAGATCCTGAAGCCGGTCCGGGCGGCGGCCGCCGGCAGTTCCACCGCCATGGACCTGGTCGAATCACTCCCCGGCTTCACCGGGAGCGGCGGCGTTTGCGGCGTGGCCGTCGCGATGTCCGACGAGCCGTGGACCTCGGCGTTCTTCGACGACCGGACGAGGTTCGGCATCGCCGGGGACGGCCTGCGCCTGTCCGGGCCTTCGCCGGGCTCGGTCGCGGAGCTTCTCAAGCTGGCCTTCACGCGCTTGCCATCCGCTCCGCCGTCGCCGGGTACCGGGCTGTACCTCGACGCCGACGAGCGTGGCGTGCTCGAGCCCGAGCAGGAGTGCCTCGTCCTCGACCTGATGGACGATTTGCGGCGGACCCGGCTCGGCACTGTCCAGATCGACATCGCTCGCGACGGCGAGCGGTCGCCGTGGGAGATGCTGGCGTTCGTCGACGACGACCGCGGCCGCCACCTGGCGGCGCTGGGCAGACGCCAGGGCGGCCATCGCCGGCTCTGGTGGCTGCCCGGAAGCGTGGACCGGCTCGCGGAGTTCGTCGAGGGACGGGTGCCGGACCATGTCTGAGCCGCGCGCCGACCGCTCACCGAACGATGTCACCCGCTCGAACACATGTGCGAGAAATTGTCGGTGCCAGGGTGTTCAATCTAAGGGTGAGCAACACAGTCGCCGTCTTCGACGTCATCGACGAGGTCATCGCCCCGCTGTCGGCCGAGGTGCCGGAGCGGCCCTCGGTGATGGAGTTCTACGACCCCGAGTTCGAGATCCCGCCGGTGCTGGCGGACACCGGACCGCTGCCGGGGCGTCGCTCCTCGCCGCCGGTCGAGCAGAGCCTCGCGGACGAGGTCGAGCAGTACACGCGGTTCGTCGCCGGGATGGCCGCGATCGGCCTCGCGCCGGGTGGCGAGGTCACCGCGGAAGCCGTCGGGCTGTACCGGGCGCTGCGCGGTGGCTTCATCCGCGGCGTCGTCACCGGGGTCTTCCCGGCCCGTGACAAGCCGTGGGAGGTGCGGTTCTTCGGCGACGAGGACTACACCACGGTCCTGCACAAGCTGGGCAACCGCGCGCGGCTGCGGTCCGGGTTCCTCAGCGAGCTGCCGGGCTGGGTGTTCGACGGGCTGCCCGACCGGCCGCCGGGGCCGGGGGAGCACCTGCGCATCGAGACCGACGAGCGCGGGCTGATCCCACGCCGGTGCGAGCGGGCGGTCGAGCTGATCCGGGAGTGCGCGGCGCGGCCGCGGCTGGGCACGGTGCTGGTCGACCTCGCGGTGCGCAACGCGATCTTGGCCGAATACCCGCACGGCGCGTTCGGGCTGGTGGACAACGACCTCGGCCGGTACCAGTTCAGCGCCGCGGTGGGCCGGAACGGGCGCTGGACGGTCACGTGGGGCCCGGCGTCGCGGAGCACGGCCGAGCAGTGGATCGTCGAGGCGGTGCAGAGCCATGCCTGAGCACGTGACCCGGGAGGCGGCGGAGCCGGCGCGGATGGGCCTCACGGTGCGCGACGCGATCCTCGCCGCGGCCGAACTGATCAGCGATGTGCCGATACCGCGGCGTCCGGCGGCAGCCGAGCCGGAGGCGGCGCGACGCCATGGCTGAGCGCACGGCGGCGCGGGAGCTGCTCGAGCTGGCCGCCGGCCCGGTGCTGGCGGCGATGCCGGACCGCGAGCCGGTCGACCGGCTGTACAACCCGGACGTCAGCGACGACGACATCCTGGTGCACGGTCCGGTGTCGGACGACCCGGCGGACCTGGTGGCCGAGGTCGAGCGGCACGTGGCGTGGGCCGCCTGGATCGACGGCACGCCGTTCGGCGAGAAGGGCGAGCTCAACGATGTCGGCTTCGAGGTGGTGTCGCTGATGCTGCGCGGTTCGGTCCGGGCAGCGTTGTGCGGTGTGTTCGACGAAGGGCCGGAGACCGCGGACATCCGGTGCTACGCCGACGGCGAGCGGGCGTTCATGATGGGCGCGCTGCCCGGCCGCACGGCGATCCACCTGGCCGACTTCGAGGAACTGCCGGAGATGCTGGTGGCCGAGCTGCCGGACGCTCCGTTCGGCGCCTCGCCCCGCGCGATCTGGGTGTCGGTGGACGACGACGGCCTGGTCTACGACGGCCAGGACGACGACGTGGGCGCGATGCGCGAGCTCCTGGCCCGCCCGCGGTCGGGCACGGCGGTGCTGGACATGCTGGCGTTCGGCGGCCTGTGCGCGGAGTTCCCCGACCACGGCTTCGTCCTGGTCGACACGGACCTGGGCCGCTTCGCCCTGGCGGCCCTGGACCGCGGAGACGGTCGCCGCCAGCTGGTCTTGAGCCCCTTCAGCCGCGGGATGCTCCGCGACTGGTGCCGGAAGATGATCGACCTCGGACAGGAGGAGGTGCCTGAGTAGAAGGAGCTCGCGGATACACGGAACTTGGCCGCGGTGTCGGTGAGTCGGTGTCGGGATGTTGGGGCCGAGTCCGGTCTGGGGACGCCTCCGCCGCCCGCGCCGCGCCTCACGCAGGCATGCTCGGGCGCGCGGCATTCGGCTAGTGGCGCCTTGCACCGGCGCTCCCGGCGGAGGGGCTTGGCGTGTGCGCCCGCATCGGCCTGCTCGGCGCCGGCCGGCCCGACCGGGCGCGGCCAGGTCACCCAGGCCAGCCTGGCCCCAGGCCGCCGGCGCCAAAGCCCGCCGCCGGCCGCCCCTTGCAAGCCTCCAGTGCGCCCCATGGGTAAGCCGAGCGCCGGCCGTCACACTGGCCACCCACGGCCAGTCACTGGCCGGGCGGCATCCACCGTCACTGTGACAGGTGTCACTACAATCTGTCACCATCGGCGGTCGACCCGGCCACCGGTGGGCTGGACACTGCAGGGGGTTCGGGTGCGGGCTTGCGCTGCGTGACGGACCATCCACTGGAGACAGAGCCATTGGGCGGATGCGTTATCCGCCAGCGTCGCTACCCTGGGAAGGCGAGGACATTCAGTAGTGAGGTGGTCACCATGAGCGCGAACGGTGAGGCTCCCTTCTTCAGTGCCCCCGAGCTCACTCAGCGCGACGGCACTCTGTCCGAAGCACCCGGCGAGATGTTCGCGGATCCGGTCTCCGGGCTGGTCACCGCGGCGCCCGAGCCACGAACCGGCGTCCCGAATGGCCAGGAGCACTTCCCCGTGGCCGGCCCGGTCAGGCCCGATGAGGAAGCCGTGCGCCGGATGGTCGAGGAGACGCTCCGCGAGGAAACGGGAACCGGGGTCAAGCCTGCGGAGCCAGTGCCGCCCGCGGGCACCTTGGGTGAGAACGGCGAACAGCCGCTGGGGTTGCTGCCCCGGCAGCGGAACCGGCGGCGCACCTGGCCGACCCGGCCGCCCCAGCTGATGCGGCCCGTCCGGCAGGATCCACTGCCCGAGGACGACGTCGACGACGTCGATCTGGTGCCCGTCAAACGGCGGCGGCTGCCGAGGGTGCCGTCGATGTCGATGCCGGCGTTCAACCGGCCGTCGTCGAGTGCGGCCGGGGTCATGCTTGCCGTGGTCCTGCTGATCGTGTTCGGTTTCGTCGCCATCGAGATGGTGTCCAGCCTGGTCAGCAGCGTGACCGCACTGTTCGACTAGCGTCCGTTCGCTGTTCCCCGCCTGCCCCGCACCACGGGGCCGTGCCGCGCGCCAGGGGCCGATCGGGCTACCCTGGCTTCACGGTCGGGCGACCTCACGGGGGCGCCCGGCGCCGCGGTGACTAGTGGGGTGGGCGTATCAGCGAGGGCGTGCGATCGGTACCCGGGGCCGGCCCGGGTGCGTCGTCGGGCGCCGAGGCGTCCACGATCAACCGGGTCCGGCGGGTACTGGCGATCAAACCGTTCCGGCGCCTGTGGGGCGTCACGTACCTGTGCAGCGTGGCCGACTGGCTGAACATCCTCGCCCTCACCGGCCTGGCCACGAAGCTGACGGACAACTACTTCGCGCAGAACTTCGCGTTCGTCGGCGTGGTACTCACCGGTCTGGCGCCCGGCTTGCTGTTCGCCCCGATCGGCGGGCTGCTCGCGGACCGGTTCGACCGCCGCAAGGTGATGGTG
The DNA here is from genome assembly GCF_040682955.1 of Amycolatopsis sp. NPDC051045. NCBI lineage: Bacteria > Bacillati > Actinomycetota > Actinomycetes > Pseudonocardiales > Pseudonocardiaceae > Amycolatopsis > Amycolatopsis sp. NPDC051045. The sequence goes on along the minus strand of NZ_JBFBCC010000004.1, from coordinate 213,937 downwards.
GTCGCCGACCTGCTGCGGTGCGGCTTCCTGCTGTCCATCGCGATCGTGGGCGCGCCGTGGTGGCTGCTCGTCGGCAACTTCCTCGTCGGCTGCGCGTCGAGCATGTGGATCCCCTCGAAAGAGGCGGCGGTTCCCAACCTGCTCCGCCGGCCCGACCAGGTCGAGACGGCCAACCAGCTCGGCATGGTGATGACCTACGGCCTCGCGGTCATCACCGCGGCCGGTGCGAACGCCATCATCACCGGCGTCAACACGACGTTCCACCTGTTCCCCAACGAGAGCGCGAGCCTCAGCATCGCGAAGCTGGTCGTGATGATCACCGGCCTGCTCTACCTGGCCAGCGCGATCCTCATCGCCACCCGCATTCCCGAGCTGTCGCTGCGCAACGTGCACGCGCTGCCGGAACAGAAGATCAAGCCGGCCGACGAAGAAAAGCTCGGCATGGGCCGGATGATCGCCGACGGCTTCCGGTTCATCCGCAGCACGCCGCTCGTGCGCGGCCTGCTCATCGGGGCCTTCGGCGCGTTCGCCGCCGGTGGCGCCGTGATCGGCTCGGCCAAGCCGTACTCCTCGAGCCTGCTCGCCGGTGACTCGGCGTTCAACCTGCTGGTGCTGGCCGTGTTCCTCGGCCTGGCCACCGGCATGGCCACCGCGCCCAAGCTCGCCCGGCGGCTCGCGCACGACCGCCTGTTCGGCATCTCCATCGTCGCCGCCGCGCTCTCGCTGCTGGTGGTGGCGTTGTCGCCGCACCTGACGGTCTCGCTGATCGGTGTGTTCTTCGTCGGCATCTGGGCCGGGACCGCGTTCCTCACCGGCGTCACGATCATCGGCTCGCGCGTGGAAGACGCCATCCGCGGCCGGATCAACGCGATCTACCAGCTGATGATGAAACTGGTGCTGTTCGGCACCACGGTCACCGTGCCGGTGCTGGTCGGCCTGCTGAACCAGCACACGTTCACCGTCTGGGGCGGCTCGGCCACCGTCGACGGCACGCGCCCGGTGATGCTCGGCGGCGCCGTGATCGCGCTGGTGGCCGGGCTCTTCGCCTACCGGCAGATGGACGACAAGCGCACTGAGCCGATCCTCGCCGACCTGCGCAACGCGCTGCGCTTCACACCCCGGCGCGTCAACGGCTTCCTCATCGCCGTCGAGGGCACCACCGCGATCAACACCGCGATCCAGGCGGTCAACCTCGCCGACTGGCTGCGTGCCGGCACCCGGCCGGTCGCCGTCGCCGCCGATCCGGCGCTCGACGACCACCGGCTCGCCGCGCTCGTTTCCGGCGCCTCGCTCACCGGGGCGCGGGCCCAGGCGCTGGCCGCCGCCGCGGTGCGGGCCGACATCGTGGAACGGCACGTCCAGCCGGCCTTGGACGCCGGTTCGGTGGTCGTGATGGAGCGGTTCGTCGACTCGCCGCTGGCGCACCTGTCCGCCGTCGCCGGGCTCGACAGCGACGAGCTCGAAGGCCTTGCCGACTGGGCGACCGGACGCCTGCGCCCGGACCTGACCATCCTGCTGGACGCCGCCCCGAACGGGGCACCGCGCGACAAGTCGGCCGCGATGAACGACCAGTGGCGCGTCCAGCACCTGCTCACCGAGATGGCCGCGGCCGATCCGGACCGGTACGTCGTGGTCGACGCCGACGGCACGGACGTCGAGGTCGCCGAGCGCATCCGCACCGCGCTGCGCGCCGTGTTCGTCGGCCGGCTGGCCTCGCTGGCGCCGACGACGGAGAAGCCGGTGACCCTGCCGATGGAAACCCTGCCCGCCGAGACCCCGGAAGAGCCTCGCGTGGAGGCGAAGTGACGACGACCGAACGCATCGGCGTCTGGAACCAGCTGGTCGGCCAGGAGCCCGCGGTCGAAACGCTGAGCACGGCCGCGTCGGCAGCCGCCAAGATCGTCGCCGGCGAGCCCGCGCCGCCCGGCGCGATGACGCACGCCTGGCTGCTCACCGGCCCACCCGGCTCCGGCCGCTCGGTGGCCGCCCGGACCTTCGCCGCGGCCCTGCAGTGCAGCACCGGCACCGGCTGCGACGCCTGCCCGGGCTGCCACACGACGATGGCGGGCACCCACGCCGACGTCCGGCTCGTGGTGCCGGAAGGCCTGTCGATCTCGGTCGCCGAGATGCGGGCCCTGGTGCAGGCCGCCGCGCGCCGCCCGACGACCGGCCACTGGCAGGTCGTGATCATCGAAGACGCGGACAGGCTCACCGAAGGCGCGTCGAACGCCCTGCTGAAGGCCGTCGAGGAGCCGCCGGATCGCACGGTGTTCCTGCTTTGCGCGCCGTCGGACCACCCCGAGGACGTCTCGGTGACGATCCGTTCGCGCTGCCGCCTGGTGACGCTCCGGACACCACCGCCGGAAGCGATCGCCGGCGTGCTGATGCGCCGCGACGGCGTCGACGCCGAACGCGCACAATGGGCTGCTTCCGTCTGCGGCGGCCACGTCGGCCGCGCGCGCCGGCTCGCCACCGACGAGGCCGCACGGCAGCGCCGGGCCACCGTGCTGCGGATCCCGCTCGGCCTGCGCCGTCCCAGCGACGTCTTCACCTGCGCCGATCAGCTGATCAGCGCGGCGGAGGCCGACGCGGGCGAGGCGAGCAAGGGCCGCGACGAGAACGAGCGCAACGAGCTGCGGACCGCGATGGGCGGCGACGGCATCGGCAAGGGCGTCGGCGGCGCCAAGCGAGCCGCCGAAGCCGCGGTCAAGCAGCTCGAGAAGAAGCAGAAGTCCCGCGCAACCCGCACCCAGCGCGACACGCTCGACCTGGCGCTGGTCGACCTCGTCGGCTTCTACCGCGACGTCCTGGTGACGGCCACCGGCTCCGGCGCGACGCTCAACCACCCGGACCACGCCGCCCAGATCGCCGAAGCGGCCTCGTCGTGGACGCTGGAGTCGACGCTTCGCCGCCTCGAAGCGGTGCTGGAATGCCGTGAGGCGATCGACCTGAACGTGAAGCCGCGCATCGCCGTCGAGGCGATGGTCACGACGCTTCGCCAGGGCTGAATACGAAGGAACCCGCCAGGAGCACCTGGCGGGGTTCTTTCACACCCCTCGGGTCACTCGCGCGGGCGGGGTGACGGCTTGAACGGCTTCTCCTCGACAACGACGGCCAGCGGACGCCGCCGGCCGCCCGGCATCGCGGCGACCATGACCACGCCCAGCAGCAGCATCGCGGTGCCCGTCCAGAACAGCGGCACCGTGTCGTACGCGCCGCCCGTGTAGGCGAGGTTCTTCACCGGCCCCTTCGGCGCCTGACCGCCCGCCGGCGGCGTCGACGCGGTTCCGCAGACCACGCCGCCGGTCGGTGCGTACGCCCGCGCGATCTGCTCACCGAGCGACAGCTGGGCCAGCGACGACGGCAGGTTCTTCGCCTGGTCGTCCGGCAGCAGGCTCTTGAGCTTGGTCGTCGGCAGCAGCTGCAGGTCGAACATCCGCGCCGAGGCCCCCAGCTGGAAGCCCTTGAACGGCGTGGTCATGTTCGCGGACTTCTGGTCGAGCCCGGCGATGCTCAGCCGCAGCACGCCGAGGTCGAGCACGGTGCCCGCGGTGGTACCGACCTGCTGGACCTGACCGGCCGCCGTGGCCAGCAGGCCGCCGACCACCGGGAGGTCCTTGACCGCGCCGAACTGGTCGCTCAGCGGTTTCAGCGGCAGCCCGATCGGGATGTCCTTCGTCGGGTGCGCCGCGTCGAGCGTGTAGAGCACCTTGCCGCCGGCCTCGATGGTCAGCACCGGCGCGGTGTACTCGACCTTGGACGTCTTCGCGTCGCCGGTGGAAGTCACCTTGAGCGTCGGCTGACTGGCCACCTTGACGCTCAACGCCAGCGGCGTGCCCTTGAGGATTTCGATGTCCGCGGCCTGCAGCGTCGACGTCGACTGCACGGCCTTGTTCTTCGAACCGGGGATGTCGACCAGCTTCACCTGCGACCGCGACGACAGCGTGTTCGGCAGGCTCAGCAGCGAGCCGTTGCCGTTCGCGGCGGTCTGCCCGCCACCCTGCAGCAGGCCGCCGAGGCTCTGCAGGCCCTTGGTCAGGTCGAACCCGCTCGCGAGGGAGCTCGGGTCGAGCTTCGGCTTCAGCGCGTCCAGACCCAGGTTCGGCATCGACGGCACGACGTTCAGCAGCGACAGGCTCGCCACCGACGTACTGGCGTCGGCGATGGTGTCGACGCACGGCCCGAGCGTCGGGCTCCACCGCGCGTGCGCGCTCCCGTTGAGCAGACCGACGTTGAGCAACGGGTTCGATGGCGCGTTGAGCCCCCCGCTGATCGGCTGCGGGTTGTCCGGCAACGCCGTCTGCACGACGCTGCCCGGCGTCTGCGGCGCGTTCCCGCCCACCGACAGCCCGAACGGCGACGCCTGCGCGACCGCCTTCTCGTAGTTCAGGTAGGCATCGGAGTTCGCCGACGCACTCGACAGGCCCATCCCCGCCTCGAGCGCCGACTGCTTCGGCAGCGTCTGCCCGAACCCCGGCAGGATCGTGCTCGTCGGCACGGCATTCGGCAGCAACCGGATGATCCCGAGCGCGGTCCCGGCATCCCCGACGGCCTGCCCCAGCGGCTGCGGCCCGATCGGCGCCGAAATGGGCGCCTGCCCCGGATTCGCCGGCTGCGGGATCGGCGTCGTCGGATAGGTGGTGTCGGCACCCGCCGGCGCCGCGCTGAACAGGAGCAACGCCGCAGCCGCCGGCAGGGCCACCGAACGGGGCAGTCTTCGCCGCATGTGCCAGAGCCTCCAGACAGGTCGACCGGTGAACGAGACCGGCGTCATAGCTCCCTAACGACGGTCCCCCCGGGAAGTAACGCGCACAGCCTCCGCTACACTTGCTATCGTCGCTGGCGCAAGCCGGAGACACGCCGCCTTAGCTCAGTCGGCCAGAGCGATTCACTCGTAATGAATAGGTCAGGGGTTCGATTCCCCTAGGCGGCTCAGCCAATCGGATGCCCCTGCCCCTCGCGGGCAGGGGCCTTTTTGGCTTTCGCGTGTCCTGTGGGGGCGCAGCCCCCGGACCCCCGCCGTGGTCACCTGGGTGTGAATCTCCCCTGAGGACCACCCGTATGGGGCAAAAGCAAAATGAAGAGGGCGAAGGGCCCTCGGCTTGTGGCTGAGGGCCCTTCGGATGGCTGGGGTTACTTGGGTGGGGTCAGCTTGACCACCGTGGCCTTCGCGTCGCCTCGGGGGGTCCGGTAGGTGATTTCGTCGCCGGCCTTCGCGCCGACCAGGGCCAGGCCCAGGGGGCTGTCCGAGGTGATCGCGTCCGCGTCTTCGCCCGGGACCGTCACCACCTGGAACGTCTCTTCGTCTCCGTCGGCGAAGCGGAGGGAGACCACCGTGCCGTCCGGGAGCTGGCTGTTGCCGTAGCCGCCGTGTTCCATCTTGGCCGCCAGTTCGGCGATCTGGCGGTCCAGCCGGGCGGCCGCTTCCGCCCGGTCGATCACGTCCGCCTGGTCCGCCGCGTCCCCGGTGCGTTCCTGCTCGCCGGGTTGCGGCGCGAGGGCTTCCCGCTGCGTGCGCAAGTTCGCGATTTCCTTCTCCAGCTGGCTGCGCGCAGCCGGGCTGAGCCCCTTGTCCCCTGAGATCACCATGCCGGGCATTGTCCGCTGCGCGGACCGGGGTGGCCAATCCGGTTTTTCACCCGAAAGCCACCCACAGGACGTCTGCCCTAGGATTTCGGGTCGGGCGTCCAGGAAGAAGGTAACGAGAATCACCGTGAGCGCAGTCCCCGGCCGCAGCGAGCGGCTCTCGCCGAACCAGCTGGCCAAGCAGGAACAGATCGTCGAAGCCGCCCGCGTCGTGCTCGCCCGCGACGGGCTCGCGGGGTGCACCGTCCGGGCCATCGCCGACGCCGGCCCGCTCACCAAGAGCGCCATCCACTACTACTTCGCCGACATCGACGTCCTCATCGACCGGGCGATGGCCGCGCACATCACCGCCTTCGCCGCGGGCCTGCGCGAGGTCGCCGCGAAGCACGACGAACCCCGCGAGCGGCTCTTCGCCGTCCTCGAGGAGTACCTGCGCGTCTTCGCCGCGAACCCGAACGCCGCGTTCCTCTGGTTCGAGTACTGGATCGCCGCCGGGCGGGCGCAGCACCCGCAGGCCATCGACGTCATGCTCACGTCGCTCACGGAACTGCTCGCCGAGCTTCTCGCCCCGCTCGACGTCGACGACCCGCGGGCCAGGGCCCGGGCGCTCCTGTCGTACCTGCTGGGCACGGTCGTCCAGCAGCGGGTGCGCCCGCGGCCGTTCGCCACGCTGCGTGCCGACATCGAGGCGCTCTGTTTCGCTAACTACGGGTAGAAACCCCCAATAGATCCGTACTGCCCCGGATTGCGCCCTCCGTCCGGCTCCGGCCAAGGTCGAGGCACCCCCCGAGAGCAGGAGACGTGATGCGCACACGAACGTGCATGGCAGCGGCGGCGGCCGCCCTCTTGGTGCTCACCGCCGGCGGCCAGGCCGGTGCCGCTCAGCCCGACGGACCGCAGGTGTACGAGGTGACCGGCGCCGGCACCGCCCAGCAGCGCACCGAGGTCGCGCGGACCGGCGCGGACATCCTCGACACCGAAGGCGCGACGACCACGATCATCGCCAACCCCGGCGAAGCGGCCCAGCTGCGCGCGCAGGGCTTCGGCGTCAAGGCGCTCGGGAAGGTGAACCGGCCGCAGGGCACCGAGACCGTCGAGGACTTCCCGGCCGGCTACACCGGCTACCACACCTACGCGGAGACGCAGACCGAGCTGCAGAAGACGGTCGCGAACTACCCGGCGCTCGCGAAGCTGGGCAGCGCCGGCACCTCGTACGAAGGCCGGGCCCTGTCGACGATCAAGATCAGCGACAACGCCGGCACCGACGAGAACGAGCCCGAGGTCCTCTTCACCTGCAACCAGCACGCGCGCGAGCACCTCACCACGGAGATGTGCCTCCACATCGTGCAGCGGCTGACCAGCGGATACGCCACCGACAGCGCGATCAAGCGGCTGGTCGACAGCACCGAGATCTGGGTGCTCCCCAGCGTCAACCCGGACGGCTCCGAGTACGACATCTCCGGCGGCACGTTCCACAGCTGGCGCAAGAACCGCCAGGGCAGCGGCACCGACCCCAATCGGAACTGGGGCTACAAGTGGGGCTGCTGCGGCGGTTCCTCCAGCTCGCCGTCCAGTGAGACCTACCGCGGCACGGCGGCGTTCTCCGCGCCCGAGACCCGGGCCGTCTCGAACTGGGTGAACTCGCGGGTGGTCGGCGGCGTCCAGCAGATCAAGACGCACATCGACTTCCACACCTACTCCGAGCTGGTGCTCTGGCCGTTCGGCTACACCTACGACCGGACCGCGCCCGGGCTCACCGCCGCCGACGCGACGAAGTTCGAGACGCTCGGCCGGCAGATGGCCGCCACCAACGGCTACACGCCGCAGCAGTCCAGCGACCTCTACATCACCGACGGCAGTGTCAACGACTGGATGTGGGCGCAGCACAAGATCTGGAGCTTCACCTTCGAGATGTACCCGAAGGGCAGCAGCCCGGGCTTCTACCCGCGCGACACCCAGATCGGGCCGCAGACGACCCGCAACGACCAGGCCGTGGACATCCTGATCAACGCCGCGATCACCGGCTGACCCCCAGCAGCCGGCCGCGGCCCGCGGATGGCCGCCTTTCCCGCTGGACCGGGGAAGGCGGCCATCGCAGTTGCCAATCCGGCCAAAAGCAGGCCGCCCCCCCGCGCGGCACGTAACCGTTGCTGCGAAGCCATTCGGCCGTGGCTGTGGTCGGATTGGTAACAATCGGCGCAGTAGGGTGCGGGCATGCCTCTGTTCTCGTTCGAAGGGCTCAGCCCGCAGGTCCACCCGGACGCCTGGATCGCGCCCACCGCCACCCTCATCGGCGACGTCGTCGTCGAGAAGGACGCCTCGATCTGGTTCGGCGCGGTGCTCCGGGCCGACTTCGGCCGGATCGTCATCCGCGAGGGCGCCAACATCCAGGACAACTCGGTGATCCACGTCAACGACGGCGTCTGCGAAGTGGGCAAGAACGTCACCGTGGGCCACCAGTGCCTGGTGCACGACTGCACGATCGAGGAGCAGGCGCTGATCGGCAACGGCTCGACGGTGCTCGACAAGGCGAAGATCGGTGCGCGGGCGCTGGTCGCGGCCGGGGCGACGGTCACGCCGGCGACCGAGGTGCCGCCGGAGGTGATCGCGATGGGCAGCCCGGCGAAGAAGTTCGTCCCGCTGACCGACTCGGCGCGGATGTGGGTCGAGCACAACGCGGCGATCTACCAGGAACTGGCGCGGCGGCACCGGGCCGGGACCAAGCCGATCGATTGACTCTCCAGTAGCTGGAGACCCTAGCTTCGCGGCATGGCTCCGAAGAAACTCGCCCACCAGGTCACCCTCGAGCTCGCCGCGGGCAACGCCCCGGTCGTCGACCTGGGCAAGATGCTGGGGCAGACCGGCATCAACCTCGTCGAGGTCAAGAAGGCCTACGACGCGGCCACGGCGGCGCAGCGCGGCGACATCGTCCCGGTGGTCGTCTCGGTGTTCGAGGACCGCTCGTTCGCGCTCCGGCTCAAGACGCCGCCGACGTCGTTCCTCATCAAGAAGGCGCTGGGGGACAAGGGGTCGGCGCGTCCGGGGCACGAAGTCGCGGGGAAGCTGACGACGCAGCAGCTGCGTGAGATCGCCGAGCGCAAGCTGCCGGACCTGAACACCGCGGACGTCGAGGCGGCGATGCGCACGATCGCGGGCACGGCTCGTTCGATGGGCGTCGCGGTCGTGCCCTGAACCGCGCGTGAACCGAGGTTCGAGCGTGGTGGACTAGGCTCGACCGCGCAGCAGCGACTGGCGCCATCGAGGTGGAGCACCACCGGGAAGCGACCACGAGGCCGGCACCGCGCGCCTGGGTGAAGGCCACTCCAGAGCCGGAGTACGCCATGACACACCAGCCGAAACTGACCGCACTCGCCGCCGCCGATCCCGCCATCGCCGGGCTCGTCGAGGACGAGGCCAAGCGCCAGCACGACAAGATCCGCCTGATCGCGTCGGAGAACTACGTCTCGCAGGCCGTGCTCGAAGCCACCGGGACCGTGCTCACCAACAAGTACTCCGAGGGCTACGCGGGCAAGCGGTACTACGAGGGCCAGCAGTTCATCGACCAGGTCGAGCAGCTCGCCATCGAGCGGGCGAAGGCCGTGTTCGGCGCCGAGCACGCGAACGTCCAGCCGTACTCCGGGTCGCCGGCGAACCTGGCCGTGTACCTCGCCTTCGCGCAGCCGGGTGACACCGTGCTCGGCATGGCACTGCCGGACGGCGGGCACCTCACGCACGGCTGGGGCGTGTCCGCCACCGGCAAGTGGTTCACGCCGGTGCGCTACGGCGTCGCCAAGGAGACCGGCCGGGTCGACCTCGACCAGGTCCGGGACCTGGCGCGCGAGCACCGGCCGAAGCTGATCTTCGCCGGCGGCACGGCGATCCCGCGCACGATCGACTTCCCGGCGTTCGCCGAGATCGCGCGCGAAGTGGACGCGGTGCTCGTCGCCGACATCGCGCACATCGCCGGGCTGGTCGCGGGCGGCGCGCACCCCTCGCCGGTCGGGCACGCGCAGGTGATCACGACGACGACGCACAAGACCCTCCGCGGCCCGCGCGGCGCGATGATCCTTTCGGACGCTTCGCACGCGAAGGCGGTCGACAAGGCCGTGTTCCCGGGGCTGCAGGGCGGGCCGCACAACCACACGACCGCGGCGATCGCGGTCGCCCTCGGTGAGGCGCAGCAGCCGTCGTTCCGCGACTACGCGCACACGATCGTGGCCAACGCCCGCGCCTTGGCCGACGCACTGCTCGCTCGCGGTTACGACCTGGTTTCCGGCGGCACGGACAACCACCTGCTGCTGATCGACCTGACGAACAAGGCGGTCGCGGGCAAGCCGGCCGCCCAGGCCCTCGACCGCGCGGGCATCGAGCTGAACTACAACACGGTGCCGTTCGACCCGCGCAAGCCGTTCGACCCGTCCGGCATCCGGCTCGGCACGTCCGCGATCACCACCCGCGGTCTCAAGCCGGAGCACCAGCCGCAGGTGGCGGACTGGATCGACCGCACGGTGACGGCGGCCGCCGCGCACGACGAGTCTTCGCTGGACGCGATCGCCGCGGAGATCCGCGAGTTCCTGGCGCCGTTCCCGATCCCGGGCTACTCCGCCTGACCCCGTCCCCGAGGGCGGCACTTTCCCGTGAAAGTGCCGCCCTCGGCGCGTCTGGGGCCACGAGACGGGGGTCACAGAATATTTGATTGCACCGTACAACCTTCCCGGGGAATACTTGGCTCAGGCAAGTAGTTGAGGGGTACAAGCAACTACGCGAAGGCGTTCCGAGGGAGACCACCATGAGCGACACCACCACGGCGGAAGGAGCAGCACCTACGAACGGCAAGCTGACCCACCGCCAGATCCTGACCGTGCTGTCCGGGCTGATGCTCGGCATGTTCCTCGCCGCGCTCGACCAGACCATCGTGTCGTCGTCGATGCGCACCATCGCCGACGAGCTCCACGGCCTGTCCCTGCAGGCCTGGGCCACCACGGCGTACCTCATCACCGCGACGCTCTCGACGCCGCTGTACGGCAAGCTGTCCGACCTCTACGGCCGCAAGCCCATGTACCTGACGGCGATCTCGCTGTTCCTGGTCGGCTCGCTGGCCAGCGGCATGGCGACGTCGATGTACGAGCTCGCCGCGTTCCGCGCCTTCCAGGGCCTCGGTGCCGGTGGCTTGATGTCGCTGGCGCTGGCGATCATCACCGACATCACCGCGCCGCGCGAGCGCAGCAGGTACCAGGGCTACTTCATGGCGGTGTTCGGCATCTCGAGCGTCGCCGGACCGGTCGTCGGCGGCTTCTTCGCCGGCATCGACACCTTCGCCGGCATCACCGGCTGGCGCTGGGTCTTCCTGGTCAACGTCCCGATCGCGCTGGCCGCGCTGGCCGTCGTCACCAAGGTCCTCAACCTCCCGCACTCCCGCGTCGAGCAGAAGGTCGACTACTGGGGTGCCGTGGCGCTGGCCGTGGGCCTGGTGCCGCTGCTGATCGTGGCCGAGCAGGGCCGCGAGTGGGGCTGGGGCTCCGCCGCCTCGATCGCGATGTACGTCGTCGGCGCGCTGGGCGTGACCGCCTTCGTGTGGATCGAACGCCGGATGGGCGACGCCGCCCTGCTGCCGCTGCGCCTGTTCCAGCGGTCCGTGTTCCGGATGTCGACGATCGTCACGGTCGTGCAGGGCGCCGGGATGTTCGGCGCGATGATGTCGCTGCCGCTGTACCTGCAGATCGTCAAGGGCGCGACGCCGACCCAGGCCGGCCTGCAGATGCTCCCGCTGACGCTCGGCATCATGATCGCGAGCCTGGGCAGCGGCGTGGTGATCTCGCGGACCGGCCGGTACAAGATGTTCGCGGTGGCCGGGATCGGCCTGATGGCGGCGGCGCTGTTCGCGCTGTCGACGATCACCGTCGACACCTCGCTGGCCCTGGTCATGGTGATCGCCTTCGTGATCGGCCTCGGCCTCGGCTCCTCGATGCAGACGCTGGTGCTGGCCGCGACCAACGACGTCCGCCCGCAGGACATCGGCGTCGCCACCTCGGCGGCGACGTTCTTCCGGCAGATCGGTGGCACGGCGGGTACCGCGGTGTTCCTGTCGATCCTGTTCGGCACGGTCGGCGACCGGATCGCGAACGCCATCCGCTCGGCGATGACCACACCGGCCTACACGACGGCGCTGGCGCAGCACCCGGAGTTCGCGAAGCAGCTGCAGAGCGGACTGGACGTCAACGACACGTCGTTCCTGTCCTCACTCGACCCGACGCTGGCCCGGCCGATCCTGCAGGGCTTCGCCGAGTCGATGAGCACGGTGTTCCTGGTCGGCGGGATCGTGCTGACCGTCGGCTTCGCGCTGGTCTGGTTCCTCAAGGAGAAGCCGCTGTCGGACAAGTCGGCGATGGAGCAGCGCGCGGACGCCGAGGCGGAAGCCGCTCCGGCCCTCGCCTTGGCGCATTGACCCCTGAAAGCCGTGAATGCCACCTTGAGAGACGTTGAGTCCCTCAAGGTGGCATTCACGGCTTTGGAGTCTTAGTGAGCGGCGCCGCCGTCGGCCTTCTCCTTGGCCAGCCGGTCGGTCTCCCGCTCGTACGAACGGGCGATCTCGCTCTCGGCCTCGGCGCGGCCGACCCAGGACGAGCCCTCGACGCTCTTGCCGGGCTCGAGGTCCTTGTAGACCTCGAAGAAGTGCTGGATCTCGAGCTTGTGGAACTCGTTCAGGTGGTGGATGTCGCGCAGGTGCTCCAGGCGCGGGTCGGCGCTCGGCACCGCGAGGACCTTGTCGTCCGGGCCCTTCTCGTCGGTCATCCGGAACATGCCGATCGCGCGGCAGCGGATCAGGCAGCCCGGGAACGTCGGCTCCTGCACGAGGACGAGCACGTCGAGCGGGTCGCCGTCCTGGCCGAGGGTGTCGTCGATGAACCCGTAGTCGGCCGGGTACTGCGTGGCCGTGAACAGGGTCCGGTCCAGCTTGATGCGGCCGGTCTTGTGGTCGACCTCGTACTTGTTGCGCTCCCCTTTGGGGATCTCGATCGTGACGTCGAACTCCACGCCTGTCCTCGCTGCTTCTTTCGATTGCGGGCATGCCACACGTCGCGGGCGGCAACCTTCATGACTGTCGTGACGTCTCCTAGTGTGGACTACACCCTGCCTGGGGGCCGCATCGATGTCGGCCTCACGGCATGTGAGCTTGGCCCCTCCCGGGGCAGGTGAGAAGGAGTGGTGGGTGCCGGAAAACGACCAGCCGATGTGGCCTTCGTCGGACGAAGACCGCTCGTCGTCCGGCGCGCGGAAGACCACCCCGATGTCGCTGCCCGACCCGCCGGACAGCGGCGGGGACCGCGCGCCCGTGCCCAAGGTCACAGGCAGTGAGGCCCCGAAGGGCTCGTGGTTCGCGCCGAACGTGCCACCCGAGCCGGTCCCGGGCCTCAACGCGCCCGTGGAGGAGCCCGCGCCCCCGCCGCCGACCTCGGCGAAGCAGGACCTCGCCGACCGGCTCGGCAGCCGCGAGCCGAAGCCGGCGGAGCAGCCGCCATCGGCGCAGCCCGCCGACGAGGGCACCCGGTACATCGAGGTCGAGCAGCCCGGGCCGGAACCGGCCGCACCGGCCTCGGCCGTGGAGAGCACGCAGTTCATCGAGGTGAAGCAGCCGACGCCGGTGGTGCCGGTCGAGCGCTATGTCCCGCCGCGGGAGCAGGAACGCCGTGAGCAGCCGGAGGAACCTCAGCAGCAGCAGTGGCGCGAAGAGCTGCAGTACTGGCGCGCGGAGCAGCAGCGCCGTGAAGAGCAGCTGAACCGCGGAGGAGCACAGCGCGAGGAGCCTCAGCGCGAAGAAGCCCAGCAGCGCACCGACGCACCGTGGACCCAGCACATCGAGCTGCGGGAGGACCGCGCCGGCGACCGTCCGGCCGAACCGGGCGACCGCCGTCCCGGGCTGCCGCCGGAGCCGCCGCGCGGGGTGGTGCCGTCGGCGTCCGTGGGTTCGCTGGCCCGGCCCCAGCGCATCGAACCGGACGGGCATCGGTTCGACGCCGAGGCGACCGTCGGGATCGAGCGGCCCACCCAGTTCCCCGGTGTCTTCCAGCAGCAGCCCCAGCCCCGTAACGACCAGCCCCGTAACGAACCGCCGCGGGCCGAGCCGCCCGCCGAGCCGCCGGCACCGTCCGCGGCCGAGGCGCCGTCCGCCGGGGAGCCGCCGAAGAAGCGGCGCAAGGGCAAGCTGATCGCGCTGGTCGTGGTCGTCCTCCTGGTGCTGGCGGGGGGCGGGGTCGCCGCGGCGACGCCGAAGGTGGCGAACCGGCTGGGCCTGCCGTGGGCGCCGAACGCGCCCAAGGGCGACGCGCCGTCGCCGGGCGCGGCCACGCGTCAGCTGCAGGGGCCGGCCACGGCCGGGACGGCGCCGACCGCGAACGGCGTCAAGTCCGCGCTGGCCTCGGCGGCCGGGAACGGCGCGCTGGGGCAGCTCACCGGCAGCGTGATCGACCCGGTGACCGGCACCGTGCTGTGGGACCACAGCTCGTCGAGCCCGGTGACGCCCGCGTCGACGACGAAGGTGCTCACGTCGGCGGCCGCGCTGCTCTCGCTGGACCACGATTCGAGGCTGTCGACCAAGATCGTGCAGGGCGCCGACCCGGGCACGGTGATCCTGGTCGGCGGCGGCGACACGACGCTCACCAGCCTGCCGCTGGGCACGGAATCGCCGCTGTACCCGGGGGCCGCGCACGTCGACGACCTCGTCGCGCAGGTGAAGAAGGCCGCGCCGGGCGTGAAGAAGGTGCAGGTCGACCTGACCCTGTTCAAGGGCCCGACGACCGCGCCGGGCTGGGAAGCGGGCGACGCGCCGTCGACGTACGCGACGCAGATGGCGCCCGTGATGGCCGACGGCGGCCGGCTCAGCCCCAAGGACAACGGCTCGCAGCGGACGGCGAACGCGGGCAGCGCGCTGGCCTCGTCGATCGCCTCGAAGCTGGGTGTTCCGGCGGGCGGCCAGGCGACCGCGCCCAAGGACGCGAAGGTGCTCGGTGAGGTCAAGTCCGCCCCGCTGACCGAGCTCGTGTCCGACCTGATGGTGCTGTCCGACGACGTTCTCGCCGAGGCGATCGCCCGGCAGGTGGCGCTGGCGAACGGCGAGGAAGCGAGCTACGCCGGCGGCGCCAGGGCGACCATCAAGGTCCTGAAGGACCACGGCTTCGACGTCTCGGGCGTCGCGCTGTCCGACGGCAGCGGCATCTCGTCGCAGAACCGCATCCCGGCACGGCTCCTGACGCAGCTCCTGGCGGCCGCGGCGGCGCCGGAGGGCAAGAACCCGGGCACGGCGAAGCTGCGCCCGGTACTGGCGGGCCTCCCGGTGGCCGGCGGCTCCGGCACCCTCGCCGACAAGCGGTTCGACACACCGGCGTCGCAGGCCGGCCGCGGCTGGGTGCGGGCCAAGACGGGCACGCTCACCGGGGTCAACACCCTCGCCGGGCTCGTCCTCGACCAGGACGGCCGGGTGCTGGTGTTCGCGTTCATGTCCAACGGCTCCGACACCGAACCCGGCCGCGACGCCATCGACGCCCTCGCGACGAGCCTCCGCAAGTGCGGCTGCGCGTAGCGGCGGACGCCGAACCGTACGAAGATCGTGGCCGGAACCCCACCCCGGGCAGGTAGCGTCGGAAGGGTGAGTCAGGAAACGCAGACCCGGTCCATCGTCGACTGGGCGATCGCCGCGCAGACCGGCGCGTTGCTGGTGCGCGGTGGTCCGCAGGTGCCGCGCGAACGGGCCGAGGAGGCCGTCACCGACCTGCGCGAGCTGACCGTCGAGGCCGAGGGGCACGTGCGGCAGCTGACGAACCTGGGTCTCGACCTGCCGCTGCTGCCCGGCGAAGTCGTCGACCGCCCCGGCTGGGTCCGGTCCGCCGCGGCCGGGCTGGACGCGCTGACCGGGCGGGCGCTGCCGCAGCAGGGCGGGCCGCTCGGGCCGATCCTGGCCGGCGGCGCCGGGGTGCAGACCGGGCTGGTGCTCGCGTTCCTCGCCAGCCGCGTGCTCGGCCAGTACGACCCCTTCGGCGGTCCCGAGCGCACCGGCAGGCTGCTGCTGGTGGCGCCGAACGTCGTCGCCGCCGAGCAGGCGATGGACGTGCCCGGCCACGACTTCCGGCTCTGGGTCTGCCTGCACGAATGCACCCACCGGCTCCAGTTCACCGCGGTCAAGTGGCTGCGCGACTACTTCGCCGACGAGGTCGAGCGGCTCGTCTCCGGCCTCGCCGGCGGCGGCACCGACAGCCTGTCCGACCTGGTCGGCAGGCTGCCGGAAGCGATCAAGCAGGGGCCGAAGCTCAACCTGGCCGAGCTGCTCCAGTCGCCGAAGGAGCGCGCGGTGTTCGACCGGCTGCTGGCGCTCTCGACGCTCCTGGAGGGCCACGCCGACTACGTGATGGACGCCGTCGGCCCGCGGGTCGTGCCGAGCGTCGACACCATCCGCGCGCGGTTCACCGCCCGGCGCAAGGGCGGCGGCGTCTTCGACCGGTTGCTGCGCGCGCTGCTCGGCGTCGACGCGAAGATCCGTCAGTACGAAGAAGGCGCGAAGTTCACGAAGCACGTCGTGGACGCCGTCGGCATGGACGGCTTCAACGCCGTCTGGCGGTCGCCGAACACCCTGCCGTCGCGCGCCGAGATCTCCGACCCGGCCGCGTGGGTCCGGCGCCTGCACGGATGACCGGGCCGGCGGTCGCGGCCGTCCGCCGGGCCGTGCGCGAATTCCTGGCGATCGCCGACGCACCGGCCGAACTCTGCGTCGCGGTCTCCGGCGGTGCCGACTCCCTCGCACTGGCCGAAGCGGCCGCGCACGTCGGCCACCGCGCCGGCCACCGCGTCCGCGCGCTGGTCGTCGACCACGGACTGCAGGAGGGCTCGGCGAAGATCGCCCTCGATGCGGCGGCCGCGGCCAGGTCCCTCGGCGTCGACGAAGCCGAGGTGCGCCGGGCCGACGTGACCGGCACGGGCGGCCCGGAAGCCGCCGCGCGCAAGGCCCGCTACCGCGCGCTGGACGGGCACGGGCTCGTCCTGCTCGGCCACACCCTCGACGACCAGGCCGAAACGGTCCTGCTCGGGCTCGGCCGCGGCTCCGGCCCGCGCAGCGTCGCCGGGATGCGGCCGCACGACCCGCCGTGGGGCCGTCCGCTGCTCGCCGTCCCGCGGGCCACCACCCGGGCCGCCTGCGCCGAACTCGGCGTCGAGCCGTGGGAGGACCCGCACAACGCCGAGCCGCGCTTCACCCGCGTCCGGCTGCGCACCGAAGTCCTGCCGCTCCTGGAAGACGTTCTCAACGGCGGGGTGGCCGCCGCGCTCGCCCGCACGTCCGCGCAGCTGCGTGAGGACAACGAGGCGTTGGACACATTGGCGGACATGATCTTCACCCGCGCGGGCGGCTCCGAAGGGCTGGAAGTGGCGGTGCTGGCGGCCGAACCCGCGGCACTGCGGCGGCGGGTTCTCCGCAGGTGGCTGCTGCAATCGGGTGTGCGTGAGCTCACCGACGCGCACCTGCGCGCGGTCGACGCACTGGTCGCCCGGTGGCGTGGTCAGGGTGGCGTCTGGTTGCCGGGCAACTTGGAGGCGAGCCGGTGCCGTGGCAGGCTCTGCCTCACCTCCCAACCCACCACACGAGGGGAATGACCCGTGTACGAGGGCGAAATCGCCTCCGTGCTCGTCACCGAGCAGCAGATCAAGGACAAGATCGCGGAGCTGTCGGAGCAGATCGCTGCCGACTATCCGGCCAACGGGCAGGGCGAACTCCTGCTGGTGGGCGTCCTGAAGGGTGCGGTCATGTTCATGACCGACTTCGCCCGCGCGCTGCCGCTGCCGACGCAGCTGGAATTCATGGCCGTCTCCTCCTACGGGTCGGCGACGTCGTCGTCCGGCGTCGTGCGGATCCTCAAGGACCTCGACCGCGACATCGCGGGCCGGGACGTCCTGATCGTCGAAGACATCGTCGACTCCGGCCTGACGCTGTCGTGGCTGCTGAAGAACCTCGCCAGCCGCAACCCCGCGTCGCTCGAGGTCGTCTCGCTGCTGCGCAAGCCGGAAGCGGTGAAGGTGGACGTGCCGGTGAAGTACATCGGCTTCGACATCCCCAACGAGTTCGTCGTCGGCTACGGCCTCGACTACGCCGAGCGCTACCGGGACCTGCCCTACATCGGCACCCTGGAGCCGAAGGTCTACACGGCGTAGTTCACCGACCGTTCACCGCAACCACCGGATTTTCGGAACCCCGGCTTCGCCGATTGCGTCATAGGCTCTGATCACGTGCGTTAACCTATGCGAAGACCAATCGTGCCCGCGGTGACCGGGTCGGGGGAACGGGAGAGAGTGCAGATGGGGAACAGCAGCGCTGCCGACGCGAACGCCTTCAAGGCCGCGGCCGCGGCGGGTCAGGTCGGGATCGATCCCGACGCCGCCCAGGCCGTGCTGAACAAGATCCGCACCGGCAAGGACGCGGTCGAAGCCCTCCTCGCCGGGGCGGGCACGCTCGCCCAGCCGCCGAAGCTCGGTGACAACCCGGTCGGCCACGCGATGGCCGCGAAGTTCGTCCAGCGCGCGGACGGCGGCGGCGACTCCTACGCCGCCGCGCTGCAGAACCTGCTCGAGCAGTATTCCGCCGCCGAAGAGGGCATCGTCACGGCGATGGCCCGGTACCACGAGATCGACCAGGCCGCGGCCGACCCGTTCCGTAACGCCTGAGTCCAGAGGGGGATTTCGAAGTCATGGCTCCGAACCAAAGCGACCAGCCGTCGAAGACCACTCCGGGCCCTGCTGATCAGGGCTCGCTCGTCCCGCTCGGCGACAACTCGGCGTCGCAGAACATCGTCGAAAGCGCCCGCGGCCGGTCCGACGGCTTCGACGTCGGCGACGACCGCGCGATCGCCAACCCGCCGAACTGGAACGCCCAAGACAGCCAGCAGCTCTACCACGCCGCGCGCGACAACAACGAGCCCGGCACGGCGGAGGCAACCGGGCACGTGTGGGCGCACCACGGTACCGAGCTGAAGCAGGCGTCCGACCACCTGTACAACGCGATCGCCGAGCTGGGCAACGCGTGGGTCGGCAAGGGTGCCGCGGGTGCGCAGGGCGCGCTCGTGGCGATCGCGAACTCCGGTTCGCAGGCCTCCGAGGCCGCGCACACGATGTCCGACCGGCTCTACCGGCAGTCCGCGGCGGCCGCGCAGGTCAAGCAGATGCCGAAGCCCGTGGACTTCGATCCGAAGATGGCCATGGCGCTGGCGCTGGCGGGCGGCCCGGCGACGCTGACGAACGACCAGAAGGTGCAGTACGACGCGGCCAACGACGTCAAGGCGCAGCAGGTCGCGATGTTCAACGCCTACACGGAGGCGATGAGCGAGATCGACAGCTCGACCCCGAGCTTCGGCCCGGAGTCGCTCGGCATGAAGCCGACGGGCTCGCACAACTCCGTCTCGTTCAACTCGGTCGGCTCCGTCGGCAGCGCCGGCCCGGTCCAGGGGCTGCCCGGCAGCGCGGGCAACGCGATCTTCGCCTCCGGCGGCACCGGTTTCGGCGGCCACGGCGCG
This sequence comes from Amycolatopsis sp. NPDC051045, assembly GCF_040682955.1. Taxonomy (NCBI): domain Bacteria; kingdom Bacillati; phylum Actinomycetota; class Actinomycetes; order Pseudonocardiales; family Pseudonocardiaceae; genus Amycolatopsis; species Amycolatopsis sp. NPDC051045. The sequence continues at coordinate 194,804 of NZ_JBFBCC010000004.1, read as the reverse complement.
TTCGGCGCCCAGCACGCGGCCGGCGTGACCGGTGCGAGCCCCGGGGTGCCCGGCGGCTTCGGCGCCGACGCGGCCGCGCTCGGCAGTGACGCACCCGGCGGTTCGGTCGCGGGCTCCGGCTCCGTGACCGGGACCGGCCAGGTCGCTCCGGGCGGCACGACGGCCGGCGGCAGCAGCCCGCTCGGCAAGGTCGGCATGGGCCTCGGCATCGGCGGTGTCGCCGGCGGCCTCGGCGCGCTGGCGTCGCGGGCGCTCGGCGCGGGCAGCAAGTCCGGCGCGAAGGCCGAGAACGAAACGACCCTGGCGTCGGCCGAGGGGCAGGGCCAGAGCGCCGCTTCGGCGCAGGGACCGCAGCAGGGCCTCGTCTCGTCGGCGGGCACCATCGGCGGGCAGACCCCGCCGCCGATGAACCCGGGCATGGGCGGCATGGCCCCGCAGGGTGCCCAGGGCGAGCAGGACGAGGAGCACACGCACGCGTCCTTCCTCATCGAGGCGGACCCGGACGAGGCCTTCGGTGCGAACCAGGCGACCCCGCCGCCGGTCATCGGCGCGTGGTCCGAGGACGACGAAGACCGCTGATCCTTTCGGGCCGGGCACGCTGACGGTGTGCCCGGCCCGGTTCCTCCTGGGGGTGGCTCGATGCCGAACGCTGAGCTGCTCACCCCGGTCGAGGTGGACTTCCTGTGGGAGTCCGCCGGGCTGGGCGAGCTGCCGTACCCGCTGCGCATCCGGTCGCACGGCGCGACCGTCGACGAACGGTCGATGCTGCGCCGTCACACGCTGGAGGGGCTCACCGCGCGTGGGCTCGCCGACGGCCGCGGGCGGCCCGAGCCGCACATCGAGGACTACTTCGGCGTGCTGGCCGCCCCCGAGCTGAGCTTGGACGCCGTCCAGCTGATCGCCCCGGACGCCGAACCGCTGCTCGCGGTCGCCGGTGTGCTGGGCGGCCGAGGCCTGCTGGCCGTGCAGGACACCCGCGGCCTGCACCTGCAGCCGTGCCCGGCCGACGGGCTCGCCGGCGCGATCGTCTCGCTGCTGCCGGGTGGTCCGCGCGGCAGCGAGAAGTCCATCACGGTGCCGCTGGATCAGCTGGTCGGCACGCACGGCGTCGACTTCATGCAGCGCCGCGGCAACGGCGACGAGCGCGCTTCGGCCGACGAAGACCGCAAGGCACTGGCCCGGCTGCACGCGCAGCCGCGGCTGCGCGGCGGCCAGATCGGCGCCAACGCCCGTAACCGGGTGGGCGGGCGCACCCGCACACCGGTCCTGAGCTGGTTCGACACCGAGACCGGCCGCTACTTCACCCAGGCCACCCCCGGCCGCGACGGCCGGGACTGGATCACGATCGCCCCCGCCGACGCCGCCACGCTGCGCCACCGCCTCGGCGAGATGCTCGCGGGAGCCGCGACGACCAGCGCGGTCTGATCTCTGGAAGGATCGGTCCGGGTTCTTCGGACGTGCCCAGCCTGCCACCGGAACGATCCGGTTTTGTCGGTGGTGCGGGCTACGCTGAGCAAGAGTCCGATCCGGGAGAGTAATGATGCAAGAGTTCTTCTCGCCACTGGCGTTCGACTTCCTCTGGGAGTCGGCGGGGATCGGGGAGCTGCCGTACCCGCTGATCGTCCGGTCGCACGGCGCAACCGAGAACGAGCGCGTCTCGCTGCGTCACCGCACCGACGTCGAGCTGAAGGCGCGCGGCATCCGCGACCCGCGCGGCAGGCCGGCGCCGCCGATCGAAGACGCCCTGCACCTGCTGGCCTTCGCGCCGCTGACCATCGACGCGCTGCACATCCCGCAGTTCGAGGCCCCGACGGTCGGCGTGCTCGCGGCGGCCGACGAAACCAAGGGTGTGCTCGCGGTCCAGGACGCCGACGGGATCTGGCTGCGGGACGTCCCACCGGACGGCCTGGTCTCGGCCGTCCTCGGGGTGCTGCCCGCCGGCCCGCGTGGCAGCGAGGCGTCGGTCACACTCCCGCTGGACGACGCGCTGCGCACCGCGCCGATCCGCGTGCCGGTGCCGTCGTCGCCGGGCGAGGAAGAAGACAAACGACGGGGCCGGGCGCGCCGGACGCCGCTGAGCGAACGGCTCACGGCCGATCCGCGCGAGGCGTACGGCCGCATCGCCGGGCAGCCCCGGCTGCGTGGTGGTCAGCTGGCGGCGAACAGCCGTTCGCAGGTCGGAGCCAAGCAGCGGTCCCGCGTGCTGGCCTGGTTCGACACCGCGACCGGGCGCTACCTGAGCCTCTCCCGCGCAGGTACGGACGGGCGCGAGTGGGTCACCGTGGCCCCCGCGGACCAGGCGACGCTGCGGACCCGGCTGGGGGAGATGGTGAGCAGTGTGTCGGACGGCACCCGATAGCGTGACCGGTGAGGCTTGTTTCGGTCGGCCCGCCGCGCCCCGGGCGCAAAGCCGCAGGGCAGTGCGGATGTCATGCGGCGGGCGACGGCAGAATAAGCCCCAGTGCGGACACCGGCCGGGAACCCGGGCGCGGTTTCGCCCGTTGACCTGCGAGAGGCTCACAGGGGATGAACGCGGCAGCGGAGGTACCCTGATGAGCAGGTGTCCAGGCACCACGGGTTGTCAAGATCGTGATGGCGGGTATCACAGGAGCCGCCCAACCAGGGAGGGTCGAGGCCACCAGGGCCGAGTCGTATGAACCGGAAGAGCGTGCTCAGGAACCCACTGCTGTGGATCGTCGCGGGGTTGCTGGCGTTGTTCGCGTACAACACGATCTTCGACAGTGATCGTGGGTACACCCAGGCACCCATCTCGGTGGCGAACTCCCAGATCACCTCGAACAACGTCAAGGAAGCCAGCCTCGAGGACAAGGAACAGCAGGTCAAGCTGCTCCTCTCGAAGCCGATCGACGTCGACGGGCAGCAGGTCACCCAGATCATTTCGCAGTACCCGGCCAACGCGTCGCTTGAGATCTACGACAAGCTGCTGGCCGCGAAGAACGGCGACGCCGGGGTCAAGTTCACCACCAAGGTGACCCAGCAGGGCGTGCTGACGCAGATCCTCATCTTCGCCATCCCGCTCGCCCTCGTCCTGGGCCTGCTGATGTGGATGATGAACAACTCCCAGGGCGGCGGCAACCGCGTCCTCAACTTCGGCAAGTCCAAGGCCAAGCAGCTGAACAAGGACATGCCCAAGACGACCTTCGGGGACGTCGCGGGCGCCGACGAGGCCGTCGAAGAGCTGTACGAGATCAAGGACTTCCTGCAGAACCCGGCGCGCTACCAGGCGCTCGGCGCGAAGATCCCGAAGGGCGTGCTGCTCTACGGCCCGCCCGGGACCGGCAAGACGCTGCTCGCGCGAGCTGTCGCGGGCGAAGCGGGCGTGCCGTTCTACACGATCTCGGGTTCGGACTTCGTCGAAATGTTCGTCGGTGTCGGTGCGTCGCGAGTGCGTGACCTGTTCGAACAGGCCAAGCAGAACGCGCCGTGCATCATCTTCGTCGACGAGATCGACGCGGTCGGCCGCCAGCGCGGCGCCGGCCTCGGCGGCGGGCACGACGAGCGCGAGCAGACGCTGAACCAGCTGCTCGTCGAGATGGACGGCTTCGACGCCCGCGGCGGCATCATCCTGATCGCGGCCACCAACCGGCCCGACATCCTCGACCCGGCGCTGCTGCGCCCGGGCCGGTTCGACCGGCAGATCCCGGTGTCGGCGCCCGACATGCGCGGCCGTCGCGCGATCCTCGAGGTGCACGCCAAGGGCAAGCCGATCGCGCAGGGCACCGACCTGGGCAGCCTGGCCAAGCGGACCGTCGGCATGTCCGGTGCCGACCTGGCCAACGTGCTGAACGAGGCCGCGCTGCTCACCGCCCGCAAGAACGGGCACGTGATCAGCGACGTCGAGCTCGAGGAGTCGGTCGACCGCGTCGTCGGCGGCCCGGCGCGCAAGAGCCGGATCATCTCCGAGAAGGAGAAGAAGATCACGGCCTACCACGAGGGTGGGCACGCGCTCGCCGCGTGGGCGATGCCGGACATCGAACCGGTCTACAAGCTGACGATCCTGCCGCGCGGCCGCACCGGCGGGCACGCCCTGCTCGTCCCCGAGGACGACAAGGACCTGATGACCCGCTCCGAGATGATCGGGCGGCTGGTCTTCGCGATGGGTGGTCGCACGGCGGAGGAGCTCGTCTTCCACGAGCCCACCACCGGCGCCTCGTCCGACATCGAGCAGGCGACGAAGATCGCCCGCGCGATGGTCACCGAGTACGGCATGAGCGCCCGGCTCGGCGCGGTCAAGTACGGCCAGGAGCAGGGCGACCCGTTCCTCGGCCGGTCGGCCGGGCGGCAGGCGGACTACTCGCTCGAGGTGGCGCACGAGATCGACGAGGAGGTGCGCAAGCTCATCGAGACGGCGCACACCGAGGCGTGGCACGTGCTCAACACCTACCGCGACGTGCTCGACGAGCTGGTCATCGAGCTCCTGGAGAAGGAGACGCTGACCCGCAAGGACCTGGAGCGGATCTTCGCGACGGTCGAGAAGCGCCCGCACATCACCGTGTTCAACGAGTTCGGTGAGCGGACGCCGTCGGACAAGCCGCCGATCAAGACCCCGGGCGAGCTGGCGATGGAGCGCGGCGAGCCGTGGCCGCCGCCGGAGAAGGAGAAGCCGGTCCTGAAGCCGGAGCCGACCCCGGTCGGCACGGTGCAGGGCGGAGGCGACCTGCCGGGCGGCCCGCCGTACCCGTCGCCGTCCCCGATCGATCCCAACGCGAACCCGTACGCCCCGCCGCAGCCGGGCGCCTACCCGAACGGCGGCCGTCCTCACGGCGGCCCGAACGGTGGCCCCAACGGCACGGCGCACTGGCCGCAGAACTACGGCGGTCAGCAGCCGGGCGGTCCGGCCGGCCAGAGCGGCCCGCCGAACTACGGTGCCCCTCCGGGCTGGACGCCCGCGACCTCCCCCGGCGGCCAGCCGGGCCAGTCGTGGCGGCCCGGCGGTGAAGAACGCCCTCGTGAGCACGGCTGGTTCGCCGACCAAGCCGGCAACCAGCAGAGCGAGGGGGAGCGTCGTGACGTGGATGGACCAGAAAAGCCCCAGTGACGCCGACCGCCCGGTCTTCGACCACGACCGGGCGGAAAAGGCGATCCGCGAGCTTCTCCTGGCCTGCGGCGAGGACCCGGAGCGGGACGGTCTCAAGGACACGCCCGCCCGGGTCGCCCGCGCGTACCGCGAGATGTTCGCCGGGCTCTACACCGAGCCGGACTCGGTGCTGGACCGCACGTTCGACGAGGCCCACGAAGAGCTGGTGCTGGTCACGGACATCCCGATGTTCAGCCAGTGTGAACACCACCTGGTGCCGTTCCACGGCGTCGCGCACGTCGGGTACATCCCGAACGCCGGCGGGAAGGTCACCGGGCTCTCCAAGCTCGCCCGCCTGGTCGACCTCTACGCCAAGCGTCCCCAGGTCCAGGAGCGCCTCACCTCCCAGGTCGCCGACGCGATCGTGCGGAAGCTCGAACCGCGGGGCGTCATCGTGGTGATCGAGGCCGAGCACCTCTGCATGGCCATGCGCGGCGTCCGCAAGCCGGGCGCCCGCACGACCACCTCGGCCGTCCGCGGGCAGCTGAAGGACTCCCCGTCGTCCCGGGCGGAGGCGCTCGACCTCATCAGGGCGCGCCGGTGAACGTGGGGCTTCCCGCGCCCGGCCGGTGCGTCGTGATGGGCGTGCTGAACGTGACGCCCGATTCCTTTTCGGACGGTGGCCGGTACCTCGGGCTCGACCAGGCGCTCGAGCACGGCCGCGCGATGTGGGCGCGTGGCGCCGACCTGATCGACGTCGGCGGTGAGTCGACGCGGCCGGGGGCGTCCCGGGTGGACGCCGACACCGAACTGCAGCGCATCCTGCCGGTGATCAAGACGCTCGCCGCCGAAGGGGTGGCGCTGTCGGTCGACACCACCCGCGCGGCCGTCGCCGCCGCGGCGCTCGACGCCGGTGCGCACGTCATCAACGACGTCTCCGGTGGGCTGGCCGATCCGGACATGGCGCGCGTCGCGGCCGAGACCGGCGTGCCGTGGGTGCTGATGCACTGGCGCGGGCACAGCAAGGACATGCAGGCACTCGCCGAATACGAAGACGTCGTGGCGGACGTGCGCGCCGAGCTGCTGTCCAGAGTGGACGTGGCGCTCGCGGCCGGGGTGGCCGAGAGCGCCATCGTGCTGGATCCCGGGCTCGGCTTCGCGAAGAACGCCGAGCACGATTGGGCGTTGCTGCGCGGGTTGGACTCGTTGCTCTCCCTGGGGTTCCCCGTGCTCATCGGTGCCTCGCGCAAAAGGTTCCTCGGCCGTCTTCTGGCCCAAGAGGACGGCACTCCGCGGCCGCCGGACGGCCGGGAGGACGCCACCGCCGCGGTCTCCGCGCTCGCCGCGGCGGCCGGTGCGTGGGGCGTGCGCGTGCACGAGGTCGGGGCTTCGCTGGACGCGGTCGCGGTGGCCGCCGCTTGGAGGACGGATGGCTGACCGGATCACGCTGACCGGCCTGCGCGTGTTCGGGCGTCACGGCGTGTTCGAGCACGAGAAGCGGGACGGCCAGGAGTTCGTCGTCGACCTCACGGTGTGGCTGGACCTGGGGCCGGCCGCCGCGTCGGACGACCTGACCAAGACCCTGCACTACGGCGAGCTGGCCGAGCTGGCGGCGGGGATCGTGGCGGGCGAGCCGTACGACCTCATCGAAAGCGTCGCGGGCAAGATCGCCGACGAGGTGCTGCGCGACGAGCGCCTGAGCGCGGTCGAGGTGACGGTGCACAAGCCGTCCGCGCCGATCCCGCTGACCTTCGACGACGTGGCCGTCACGGTCCGGCGCGACCGATGAGCCGGGCGGTGCTCTCGCTCGGGTCCAACCTGGGCGACCGGCTGGGGTTCCTGAAGCTGGCGCTGGACGCGGTGCGGCCGGCGCTGGTCGCCGTGTCGAGCGTGTACGAGACCAAGGCGTGGGGCGTCGAAGACCAGCCGGACTTCCTCAACGCGGTCTGCGTCGTCGGCGACCCGGCGCGCGACCACTGGGCGTGGCTGCGCACCGGCCAGGCCGCGGAGCAGGCCGCCGGCCGGGTCCGCGAGCTGCGCTGGGGTCCGCGCACCCTGGACGTCGACGTGGTCACCGTGGACGGCGTGACGTCCGAAGACCCGGAGCTGCTGCTGCCGCACCCGGGCACGCCGGACCGGGCGAGTGTGCTGGTGCCGTGGGTGGAGATCGACCCGGACGCGGTCCTCCCGGGCCACGGCCCGATCACAGCGCTGCTGAAGGCGCGCCCGGCCGACGAGATCGCCACGGTTCGCCGCACGGACCTCGACCTGCGCTGACGACCGGATCCACGGGGACTTGCCGGGGCCAGGCGCCCGAACTCGATCAAGCGGCACGGCGCTGAACCGGGAGCCGGGCTGCCGAGCCCGAGCTCATCGGTGAACCGGAGGCGGCTGTTACCGCTCGCCCCCGGTTCGTCGCCGAGCTGTCGTCGTCGTGCGGTCAGCCGCGCAGGGCTTCGATCATGAAGCGCACCGCGGGCTGGGTCGTCGGGACCGGGGGCCAGCCGTTGATGGTCGCCAGCAGCTGCCAGTAGCGCTCGGCCCGCGGGTCTCCGCTCATGGCGAAGCGGTCGGCCAGTTCCGCGCGGAACTCAGGGGATGCCGGGTCCTGGTCCGGGCGAGCGGAGGTCGCCGCCAGGTCGGCCGCAAGCGTTTGCCCCGTCTCCGACGTGGGGGATTCGCTCGCTGCCACGGCCGCCTCCGCGCGGGAGACCCAGACCGGCCAGTTCTGCTGCCAGGCTTCGGCCGGTTGCTGGAACTCGCCGTCTTGGATCTGCTGCGCCTGGGTTTCGCTCATCCGGCGGATCAAGGCCCGGAAGTCCGGGTCCTGCACCAGCTCGGCGAACTCGATCCAGGCTTCGAGCTGCTCGGGCGACGGGTCGTCGGGCAGCTCCGGCTTCCCCGACCGCATCCGCTGGTAGAACTCCTGGTCGATGTCGAGCCCGGCGACCATCTCGTCCCAGAACTCGTCGACCAGCCGTTTGCGCTCCTCGTCGGACATCGACGCGAGACGGTTCATCAGGTTCACTTCCTCCAGTTCGGAATTCCGCTTGGCCACCGCGCGCAGCACCGCCCGGCGCAGCCGCAGCCGCCGGATCTGCTCGTCGAGCGCCTCGACGTGCCGGACCGCCAGCTCACCGACGGTGGCCGACCGGGTCAAGGCGGCGGCGATGTCGGCGAGGCCCAGGCCCAGCTCCCGCAGCGTGCGGACCAGTTCCAGGCGGGCCATCGCCGCCGCGTCGTAGAGCCGGTAGCCGGCGTCGGTCCGCTCGGTCGGGGGCAGGAGGCCCTCGTCCGAGTAGAAGCGGATCGTCTTGACCGGCAGGCCGGTCCGCCGGGACAGCTCGCCGATGGTGAAGGTCGCGGTGGTGCCCACAAGACGCATGATGAACTCTCCAGTAGGGGGAGAGTCAACCTTCGCACGGTACGGTTGAGGCATGCACTTCACCCGGCCCCGCGACCTCGTGGTCGCCGGACTGCTCGGCCTGGGCCTCGGCTACCTGCTGTTCCAGATGGCCTACGGCTCGCTGCCGCAGCTGCCGCTGCTCGCCGGCGTGACGTTCGCCGTGCTGGCCGTGATCGAGGTCGTGCTGGCGTTCTCCATCCGGTCGCGGATCAGGAGTGGCCGTCTCGTTGCCGCTATCGGGGTCGCCCGATCGGTGGCCCTCGCCAAGGCTTCGTCACTCGCCGGAGCGTTCATGACGGGCGCCTGGCTGGCCGCGCTCGCTTATCTTTTTCCGCGACGTGACGAACTCGTCGCCGCGGTGCTCGACACGCGCGCCGCAGTGGTCGGCGCGGTGTCCGCTGCGGCCCTGGTAGCAGCGGGTTTGTGGCTCGAACACTGCTGTCGGACCCCCCGCGATCACCATCGTGAGCGCACCCGCGGGACGACCGGTTAGCGCTCGAATCCCACCGCTCGCTGGACCGAGTAGGTCTCGTTCGGATTACGAGCAGGTACGGTGTCAGTCATGACCGGCGTGGGTGACGACTCGCGCGGCCGCCTCTTGGGCAGGCCGTGGCTCGTTGTCGGCTTTGTCCTCGCCATCGGAGCCACCCTCGCACTGGTGCTCAGCGACGATCTCCGCTATCTCCGGCTCGGGATCGTCGCGGCCCTCTGGGCCGCCCTGATCGGCGCTTTTCTCGCCGTGAAGTACCGCAAGCACGCGGCACAGAGCGAGGACGCGGTCTCCGAGGCGCAGGCTGTGTACGAATTGGAGCTGGAACGCGAGATCGCGGCCCGGCGCGAGTACGAACTGGAGATGGAGGCGGAGAACCGCTCCGTGGCCGACTCCAAGGGCCGCGAGGAGCTGGAGGCGCTGCGCAACGAAGTGTCCGCGCTGCGCGACAGCCTCCAGTCGCTGTTCGGCGGCGAGGTGCTGCTCGAGCGCGTCGCGCTGACCGCGCAGGCGACCCGGATGCGCAAGGTGTCCGACGAGAACCGCATGATCCCCGACGGCGCGCCGAAGAAGAAGCCCGCCCAGCTGATGGCCGGGAAGAAGCCGGTGGTCGAGGGCGGCGAGCGGCCGACCGAGCTGATCGACCGGGTCCTCGACGAGCGCCGCCGCAAGGCGTCGAACGGCAAGCCGGCGAACGGCAAGGGCCTCGGCAAGGGCAAGGGCTTCGGCGGCAAGCCGGCCCCGAAGGTCCCGGCGAACGTCTCCGTGCAGAGCACCCAGCAGCTCGCCCGGCCGAAGCCCCTGAGCGAGCGCCGTCCGCCCGTACCGCCGGTCGACCCGGCCCTGAACGCCGCGCAGCGCGAGCTGAAGGCGGCCGAGCTGCGGGCCGAGGCGGCGCGTCGCCAGGCCGAGTCGCAGCCGATGCGGCTGCCGAAGCCGGACGAAGTCGCGAAGCAGCCCGAGCGCCGTCCGGAGGCCGCGGCCGAGCCGACGCGCCGGGACATGCCGCGGGCCGACCCGAAGACCGAGATCCGGCGTCCGTCGGACCCGAAGACCGAAATCCGCCGCCCACCGGAGCCGAAGACGGAGATCCGTCGTCCCGAGCCGCCGCCCGCGCGCCGGGCGGAGATGTCGCGTCCGGCGATGCGGCCCGCCGAGATGTCGCGTCCGGACATCCCGCGGGTCGAGGAGTCGCGTTCGGACATTCCGCGTGTGGAGATGTCGCGTTCGGACATCCCGCGGGTGGAGATGTCGCGTCCCGACATCCCGCGTGTCGAGAGGTCGCGTTCGGACATTCCTCGAGTCGAGAGGTCGCGTTCGGACATTCCTCGAGTCGAGAGGTCGCGTTCGGACATTCCGCGTGTGGAGATGTCCCGTCCGGACATCCCGCGCGTCGAGATGTCGCGGCCGGACATTCCCCGCGTCGGCGGTCAGCCGAACGGCGTGCGTCCCGACCCCCGCAAGGCTCCCGAGCCGCCGCGGCCGGCGCCGGGGCGTCCGGCGGCCAATGTGCCGCCGCCGAAGCCGTCCGAAATGTCGCGCTCGGACATCCGTCCGGTCAAGGACCTGAGCGCGGCCTTCCAGAACCGCGACGACTTCGCCGAGCGCCAGCGGCCGAACCGGCCGAAGCCGCCCGAGCCGAAGCCGGCCCAGCCGCCGATGCCGCGGGATGCCGCCGCGTCCCGCAACGACCTCCGACCGGTCGTCCCGCCGACGACGCCGGTGCCGAGCACCAGCGCGGCGTCGCGGCAGCCGTCGCGCACCGACCTGCCCCCCGTGGTGCCGCCGACCACGCCGGTCCCGGCCGCCGACGGCCGTCGCCCGTCGCGGCTGGAGCAGTTCTCGCGGGCCGACATGTCGCCGATCCTGGAGGAGCCGCCGTCCCGGCACGGTGGTTCGCACCGCGCGCCCGCCGAGGCCGCCCAAGCCGAAGCACCGATGGCGAACCCGACGTTGCCGGAGTCGGTCCGCAACTTCCAGGGCCGGTCCGGCGGCCGTCGCCGCAAGCCGGAGGAGTCGCAGCAGATGCCCGCGGTGCCCGCACCGGAGCCGCCGGGCGGTGGCCGCCGCCGTCGCCCGGACGGCGAGCCCCCGGCTTGGGAAGGCATGGTCGCCGAACGGGCCTCCATGTCCCGCCGCAACATGACCCCGGTCGACCCGGCGGACATCGAGCAGCAGAACGGCAACGGCCACAACGGCGCCCACAACGGCACTCAAAATGGCGCTCACGGTGCGCAAAACGGTGCGCACAACGGCCGCCGCGCGGCGGAGCCCACCCCGGGCGGCGGATCGCACGCGGCAGGCCGCTCGGTGAGCGAGCTACTGGCGGCGAACGGCGGCACCGGCTCGCCCCCGCGTCGACGCCGACGCGCCGAAGACTGACCCGGCAGCCACCCCCGCTGACCAAGGTCCGTGAATGCCACCTTGAGGCCGCTAAGTCCCGCAAGGTGGCATTCACAGCTGTGCGGCGAGCGGCTCGCTGGATAGAGCTGAGGCGGCATTCCGGTCCGCCCGCGCGCTGCGTAGGGTGACCCGCTGTGAGCGGAACCCTCTCGCCCGCGACGGGACTGGATCGCGGACGGCGGCCTCGCCGGATCACCGTGCTGCTGCCGGTGCTCGGGCTGATCGTGGTGGCCCTGTGCGGCCTGTTCCTGTTCGGGCTCGTCACCGCGCGCGTCGGCCCCCTCGCCGTCACCATCGGGGTGCTGGCCGCGCTCGTGCCGGTCGCCGGGGTGGTCGCGGGGTTCCTCTGGGTCGACCGGTGGGAGCCTGAGCCCGCGAAGTTCCTCCTCCTCGCCTTCGCCTGGGGCGCCTGCATCGCGACGGTCACCGCGCTGCTCATCAACACCACCGCCGAGGCCGTCGGGGACGAGCTGCTCGGCAGCGGCAGCGGCAACACGCTCGCCGCGCTCGTTTCGGCCCCCGTCGTCGAGGAGGCCGCGAAGGCGCTCTTCGTCGTGCTCATCCTCTGGCGGCGCTCCAGCGAGTTCGACGGCGTCGTGGACGGCGTCGTCTACGCCGGCTTCAGCGCCGCCGGGTTCGCCTTCACCGAGAACATCTACTACTTCGGGCGCGCCTTCGCCGACTACGGCTTCGGTGACGGGCACAGCCAGGGCGTCATCACGGCGTTCTTCCTGCGTGGCGTGCTCGCGCCGTTCACGCACCCGCTGTTCGCGGTGCTCACCGGCATCGGGATCGGCATCGCGGCGCGGACGACCACCAAGGCGCTGAGGGTCGTCGCGCCGATCGCCGGCTACCTCGCCGCGGTCTGCCTGCACGCGCTGTGGAACAGCGCCGCGCTGCTCGGCGGGTCGAAGTTCCTCACCGTCTACTTCCTGATCATGCTGCCGCTGTTCCTCGGCGTGGTCTACCTGGTGATCCTGCAGCGCAAGCGGGAGCAGCGGATCATCGCCGCCGCGCTGCCGCACATGGCCGCGGCGCGCTGGATCGCGCCGTCGGAGATCGACCTGCTGGCCAGCCTGCCCGGCCGCCGCGCCTGGCGCCGTCAGGCGAAACGCCAGTCCGGGAAACGCGCGGCCCGCGCCGTCGCGGTGTACCAGGCGAGCGTGACGGAGCTCGCGTTCCTGGACCGGCACCAGCTCCGCAGCGAGACCGACAAGCAGCGCCAGCAGGAGCTGCTGCGCACGTTGAAGGCCGCCCGCGCGGAGGCGACGCGCCTCGCCGACGAGGCCGCCCGCGGGTGAACCGGTCCGGGTGAAGCTGGTCACCCGGCCTCAACGGCGCCCGCTCGTCCGAGTTAGTCTCGCGCCGTCGTCCGGTACCCGGAGCGGGACTGGAACGAGAGCAGAGGGAGCCTGCCACCATGAGCGTCCACAGGCGCACGCCATGATGCGGCCCGCCCGCCTCGCGGTCGGCGTCGTTTCCGCCGGCCGGGTGGGCAGCGTGCTCGGCGCCGCGCTGGCCCGGGCGGGGCACACGGTGGTCGCCGCGTCCGGCCTGTCCGCTTCGTCGCTGGCCCGAGCCGAACGCCTCCTGCCGGACGTGCCACTCCTGCCGCCCGACGAAACCGTCCGCCGGGCGGACCTGGTGCTGCTCGCCCTCCCCGACGACGCGCTGGCCGGGATGGTCCGCGGGCTCGTCGCCACCGAGTCGCTGCGGCCCGGGCAGATCGTCGTGCACACCTCGGGCGCGCACGGCATCGACGTGCTGGCGCCCGCGGCCGAGGCCGGAGCTCTGCCGCTCGCCCTGCACCCGGTGATGACGTTCACCGGCCGCGCGGAGGACCTCGAGCGGCTGGCCGCGTGCAGCATCGGCGTCACGGCGGCCGAGGACGACGAGGCGGCGTGGCACGTCGGCGAAGCGCTGGCCGTCGAGATGGGTGCCGAGCCGGTGCGGATCCCCGACTCCGCGCGAGCGCTCTACCACGCTGCGTTGGCCCACGGCGCAAACCACCTGATGACGCTGGTCGCCGACTGCGCGGACCTGTTGCGCCAAGCCGGAATCGAGCAATCCGAACGCCTGGTCGCACCACTGCTGTCGGCGGCATTGGATAATGTGCTGCGACACGGCGATCGCGCCCTCACCGGCCCGGTCGCGCGCGGCGATCTCGGCACCGTCCGCCAGCACCTCGAGGTGCTGGCGGACCGGGCGCCGGACGTGGCGCCGGCCTACCGCGCGCTGGCCAGGCGCACGGTGGCGCGTTCGACGGCTGCCGGGCTGCTGGACACCGCGGCCGCCAAAGACCTCACCGAACTCCTCGACGATCCCGCCGAAGGGCACCAAGACCAGTGACCACACCGAAATTCAGCCGCGGCACCCTGAACACGTTCGCGTCGCCCGAGCACGCGAGCCAGGTCAGCCGGGCGTTGCACGGCGTCGGCCGCAAGCTGGCGCTCGTGCCGACCATGGGCGCGCTGCACGCCGGGCACCGCGAGCTGATCCGCCGCGCGAAGCGGCTGCCGAACACCGTCGTGGCCACCTCGATCTTCGTGAACCCGCTGCAGTTCGGCGCGGGCGAGGACTTCGAGGCCTACCCGCGCCCGCTGGACGCCGATCTGGCCGTCCTGACCGAGGACGGCGTCGAAATCGCGTTCACGCCCGCTGCGGACGCCCTGTACGCCGAGGGTGCCGTGGTGACCGTGCACCCGGGCCCGCTCGGCGACGAACTGGAAGGCGCCGCCCGGCCCGGCCACTTCGCCGGCGTGCTCACCGTCGTGGCGAAGCTGTTCAACCTGCTCCGTCCGGACTACGCCTTCTTCGGCGAAAAGGACTACCAGCAGCTGGTGCTGATCAAGCGGATGGTGCGGGACCTGAACATCGACACGCGCGTCATCGGCGTGCCGACCGTGCGGGAGCGTGACGGGCTCGCGCTGTCGTCGCGCAACGTCTACCTGACGCCTGAACAGCGTGAAGACGCCATCGTCCTGTCGGCTGCTCTCACCGCGGGGGCGTTCGTCGGCCGGGACGGTGCCGGCGCGGTCCTCGAGACCGCGTGGAAGACCCTCGCCGCGCGACCCGCGGTCGAGGTGGATTACCTGGAGTTGAGGGGAACCGACCTCGGGCCCGCGCCCGTCGACGGTGAGGCACGACTGTTGATCGCCGCGCGGGTGGGGAGCACCCGGCTGATCGACAACGTTCCGGTGCTGCTCGGCGCCGCCGTGGAGCACCCGGAGCGGCTGGACGCAGGGGAATAGGAGTGCACGATGTACCGCACGATGCTCAAGTCGAAGATCCACCGGGTCACCGTGACGCAGGCCGACCTGCACTACGTCGGCTCGGTGACGGTCGACGAGGACCTGATGGAGGCCGCGGACCTGCTGCCGGGGGAACAGGTGTCCATTGTGGACGTCACCAACGGGGCGCGGCTGGAGACCTACGTCATCAAGGGTGAGCGCGGCAGCGGGGTGCTCGGCATCAACGGCGCCGCGGCGCACCTGGTGCACCCGGGTGACCTGGTCATCCTCATCTCGTACGGCCAGATGGACGACGCCGAAGCGGCGACGTACGAACCACGCGTGGTGTTCGTCGACGCGGACAACCGGATCGTCCACCGGCACACCGACCCCGGCCACGCGCCGGAGGGTTCCGGGTTGCTCAGCGGCACGGTGACGCTGCCGCCGGACGAGGAGACAGCCGTCTTCCCGGTCGCCGAAACGGCGGACGCCCGCCGGCTCGACGCGCTGCTGCACGCGGAAAGCTGACCCGCTTGCTGCTCACCGTCGACGTCGGCAACACGAACATCGTCCTGGGGTTGTGGTCCGGTGACTCGTTGGTCGGCGACTGGCGGATGCGGACGGACGCGCGCATCACGGCCGACGAACTGGCGTTGACGGTCCGCGGATTGCTCGGCCCGCACGCGGACGCCGTGTCCGGGATCAGTGCGTTGTCGACGGTGCCGGCGGTGCTGCGCGAGCTGCGGGTGATGCTCGGCCGGTACTACGCGCGGGTCCCGAAGATCGTGGTCGAGCCGGGGGTGCGCACCGGCGTGGCGCTGCTGGTGGACAACCCGAAGGAGGTGGGCGCGGACCGGCTGGCGAACACCCTGGCCGCGCACCACCTCCACCGCGGCACGGCGTGCGTGGTGGTCGACTTCGGCACGTCGACGAACGTCGACGCGATCTCGGCCCGTGGCGAGTTCCTGGGCGGTGCGTTCGCCCCGGGTATCGAGATTTCGGTGGACGCCTTGGCGTTGCGCGCGGCGGCGCTGCGGAAGGTCGAACTGGTGCCGCCGCGGTCGGTGATCGGCAAGAACACGGTGGAGTGCCTGCAGTCCGGGATCCTGTACGGCTTCGCGGGCCAGGTGGACGGGCTGGTGCGCCGGATCGTCCGCGAGCTTTCCCCGGGCGCGACGCAACCGGTGGCGGTGCTGGCGACGGGCGGCCTGGCGCCGCTGGTGCTCGGCGAGTCGGAGACGATCACCGACCACGTACCGGAGCTGACTCTGCTCGGCCTGCGGCTGGTGTACGAGCGCAACATCCGCCCGTGACCGTTCGGGGGCTGCGCCGGGTCAGCCGCGGGCCAGGCGGCGGCGCTCCAGCACGTACCCCAGCGCCGTGACCGCCAAAGCCGGGAAAGCGATCTTCGCCTGCGGGAACCGTGCGGTTCCCGGCGGGTCCACCGCCTTGGCCCCCGGGTAGGCCAGCGCCGAAATCTGCGTCGCCCAGTACAGGGACGCCAGCACCGCCCCGGCGTCGAGGCCGGCGCGAGCCGACGGCGCCCGCCACAGCTGCCAGAGGCTGGTGACCCCCAGTGCGAGCCCCAAGCTCATCGTCTGCCCGTTGTGGAACTTCGCGTGCGGTGGCCAAGCCGGGTTGTACACGTGGGTCTCGTTCCAGTCGGCGCGGTACGGGCCCACCGCCGTCACGAGCGAAGTCAGCGAGATCAGCGCTCGCCCCAGAGGTTTCCTGCTCATGACCCCAGTGTCGAACCTCCACTTTGATCGAGGTCAAGGGCGAAATTGCCGCGACGCCGTCGCGCGCGCAGGACCGTGGTGATCAACGGCAGATCGAACTCGCCGTTCGCCGTCGCCGGATTCGAGGACAGGAACTGCCGGAGCCGGGCCAGCAGCGCCGCCGACTCCTCCGGCGCCGAGACGATGACGAGTGAATACGTCGCGATCGTTTCCAGCAGGCTCTCCGCCGTACGCCGTTGCGTGTGGCGAAACCGGTCGCTTTCGAACGGCTCGAACGCCGGGTGCGTCACCTCGCGCATATTTTCGACGCTCGCCGGACGACGGGCGCCGTCGCGGCCCAGTGTGGTGAACTCGGCGACCCACGGCACCGATTCGTCTTCGTAGTTCCACATCGGCACGCAGACACCGCCCGGGCGCAGCACGCGGCCGATCTCCGTCATCGCGTCCGGCACGTCGAACCAATGGAACGCCTGGCCGACGAAAACCGCGTCGACGGCGGCGTCGGCCAACGGGATCCGTTCCGCCTGCCCCGCCAGTGACTTCGCCGACGGGACGGCCCGCTCGAGTTCCGCGCGCATTTCCGGGTCGGGTTCGACCGCGGTGACGTCGAGCCCGAGCGCGGTGAGGCCGAGGGTGAGTTTGCCGGTTCCGGCGCCGAGATCGAGCACCCGGCGCGGGGTTCCGCTCGTCCCGGAAAGACCCCACTCGATCGCTTCCCGCGGGTAATCGGGCCGGTGCTGGGCGTATGCGGCCGCGCGGGCGCCGAACGACGAAGCCCGCCGGGCGTGTGTGGGGTCACTCACCCCACCCAGGTTAATCGACGGAAAGGAAAGGTAATCCGGTTGGCGTAGCGGGGAGCGGGGTTCGTACCCTATGGGCCATGACCGAAAACCCCGCTTCCACCAGCGAGCCCGCCGAAGACGAACTGCCCGAGCAGATGCGGGTGCGCCGGGAGAAGCGCGACCGGATCCTCGCGGAGGGTATCGATCCTTACCCGGTCGAGGTACCTCGGACGCACTCGCTCGCCGAGGTACGTGCGGCGCATTCGGGGCTGCCCGCCGACACCGCCACGGGCGTGCAGGTCGGCGTCACCGGCCGGGTGATGTTCCTGCGCAATACGGGCAAACTGTGCTTCGCGAGCCTCCGCGAGGGCGACGGCACCGAACTGCAGGCGATGATCAGCCTGGCGAAGGTCGGCGAAGACGCGCTGGCGGCGTGGAAGTCCGACGTCGACCTCGGCGACCACGTGTTCGTGCAGGGCGAGGTCATCACGTCCAAGCGGGGCGAGCTTTCGGTGATGGCCGACGCCTGGCGCATCACGTCGAAGGCGCTGCGTCCGCTGCCCAACGCCCACAAGGAGCTGGCCGAGGAAACGCGGATCCGCCAGCGCTACGTCGACCTCATCATGCGCCCGCGCGCGCGGGACGTCGTCCGCACGCGGGCCGGCGTGGTCCGGTCGCTGCGGGAGTCGTTCCACCGCCGCGGGTTCACCGAGGTCGAGACGCCGATGCTGCAGGCGCTGCACGGTGGCGCCGCGGCCCGCCCCTTCGTCACCCGTTCCAACGCGTTCGACATGGAGCTCTTCCTGCGGATCGCGCCGGAGCTCTACCTCAAGCGCTGCGTCGTCGGCGGCATCGAGAAGGTTTTCGAGATCAACCGCAACTTCCGCAACGAGGGCAGCGACTCTTCGCACTCGCCGGAGTTCGCGATGCTCGAGTACTACGAGGCGTACGCCACTTACGACACGAACGCGGTGATGACGCGGCAGCTGATCCAGGAGGCCGCGCAGTCGGTGCTGGACACGCTGGTCGTCACGTTGCCCGACGGTTCGGAGTACGACCTGTCCGGCGAATGGACCACACTCGGAATGTACGAGTCGTTGTCCGATTCCCTCGGCGAAGAGGTCACCCCGGAGACGCCGGCCGCCAAACTGCTCGGATTCGCGCAGGCCAGGGGCCTCGAAGTGGATCCGAAGCTCGGCCACGGGAAGCTCGTCGAGGAACTGTGGGAACACCTCGTCGGCGATCACCTGCACGCCCCGACGTTTGTCCGTGATTTTCCGCTGGAGACCTCGCCATTGACGAGGCAGCACCGCTCCCGGCCCGGCGTGGCGGAGAAGTGGGACCTCTACGTGCGCGGATTCGAACTCGCCACCGGATACTCCGAGCTGGTCGATCCGGTCGTCGAACGGGAACGCCTCACCGAACAGTCCCTGCTGGCCGCGCAGGGCGATAGCGAAGCCATGCGGCTGGACGAGGATTTCCTCCGTGCCCTGGAGTACGGAATGCCGCCGAGCGGCGGGGTCGGAATGGGTATCGACCGGCTGCTCATGGCGCTGACCGGCCTCGGTATCCGGGAGACGATCCTCTTCCCGCTGGTACGACCTGAATAACCCGGCCGTGTGAGGATAGCGGCCGGTTATGGATACGAGATTTGCGCTGCACTCCCGAAGCGGGTACTAATGTTCTAGACAAAGTCTTCTGTCCCGGGGCTTGCCCCGTACCAGATCATTGAGTAAGCCCCGCAGGAGGAAACAGATGGCACAGAAGGTGCTCGTCTCGCTGGTCGACGACCTCGACGGCAGTGAGGCGGAAGAGACCGTCGAGTTCGGTTTGGACGGAGTCAGCTACCAGATCGATCTCTCCTCGGAAAACGCCGAGGAGCTGCGGGACGCACTAGCTCAGTATGTCGAGCACGCGCGTCGTGCGGGTGGTCGCAAGCGCGCTTCGGTTCGCCCGGTCGCGGGTAAGGGCCCGGCTCGGCCGGCCGCCGTCGACCGTGAGCAGAACCAGGCCATCCGGTCTTGGGCGCGTAAGAACGGTTACGCGGTTTCCGACCGCGGCCGCATCCCCTCCGAGGTCGTCGAGGCCTACCACAAGAAGAACTGAGCATTGTTCACGCTGCGGGCGGGTGTGCCGGCTGCGGGTCGCTGACCAGCATCCCGGGCGTGGCAAATCTCGCCGACGCGGGGGTTTACGGCGTGGCCGCCGGGCGAATTTTCGCCCGGCGGCTTTCTTCATGTCCGATCCCTGTCCGGTTCCCGTTGGACGGCCGCGTGTGCCGTTCGGGCGTACTCGGCCGGCGACTGGCCGGTCACCGTCCGAAAATCACGGATGAAGTGCGACTGGTCGCTATAGCCCAGTCGAACCGCCAGACCGGCGTAATCGGGATCTCCTTCTGTGACGAGCCGCTGCGCTGCGTCATTGAGCCGGTATATCCGGATGGCCCACTTGGGCGGGCAGCCGACGTGTTCGGCGAACATCCGCTGCACGAACCGGGTGGTTAGTCCAGTATCCGCGCACAGTTGCGCCACCCGGGTAATTCCGGGATCCCGCGCGATTGATTCCACCGCCGCCGCGGCCTGTCGCGCGGCGGGAGACAGCGTCACGGGATTTGCGATCAGCAAGTTGTCGACGGCACGGACCATTTGCGCGTCGTCGTCGGCCGTGCGCACCGATTCCGCGACCTCCGCCGCCGCCGCTCCGAAAACGTCCGTGAGCGGGACGTCCCGCCCGGCGATGTCACGCACCGGGGCGCCGAGGAACGCGCGGAAGGTGCCCGGCCGGAATCGCACGCCGAGGCCCTGGACGCGGCCCTCGAGGCGGTGGGAAAAGACGTCGCGGGCCGGGCCGTTGACCCCGGAGGCGCCGGGGAAGAACGTGACGTTGACCGCGAGGTTCGGCAGCACCCGCTGCTCGTGCGGCGGTTTGCCGCGCAGGTCCCAGCGCAGGACCCAGTGGTATTCGACGAATTCGGCGAGTTCCGGCGCCGGCGGGTACCTGGTCAGCGTGAACGCCGTGGTTTCGGCCACGATGCCGCGCGGGATCCGGTGCGTCACGGGCCCACGGTAGTTGTCGCGTTCGTTCAAGACGCCTCGGTGGACGGGGAGTTTGGATCACCGGCATGACTGCCGAACTGCTGCGCCCCGCCGCGGCCGAATTCCTCCGGATCGCCCACGCGGTCCCCGACCTGACCGCCCCCACGCCGTGCGCCGGGTACGACGTCCGCGGGCTGCTGAACCACCTTCTGTACTGGGGCCCGTGGCTCATCGCCGCGGGACGCCGCGAGGATCCGCCGGCACCCGGCGGCGGCGAGGCCGAGGCGGCGCTGGTGACAGAGGACTGGCGAGCGGCCCTGGAGAAGCAGACGGAGACGCTGGTGGACGTCTTCGGGACCCCAGCGGCGTGGACGGGCACCACGGCACTGGGCACGGCTCCGCTGCCATCGGCGGTGGTCGGCGCGATGGTGCTGGGCGAGTTCGTCCTGCACGGCTGGGACCTGGCCCGGGCAAGCGGCCAGGAGCTCCACTGCGCACCCGAAGCGGCGACGGCGGTGTACGAGTCGGCGGTGGCAATGGGCGACCAGGCGCGGTCGATGGGGGTGTACGGGCCCACGGTGGAGGTGGCTGCCGACGCCTCGCCGCTGGAGCGGGCGTTGGGGGCGGCGGGACGGGACCCGGGGTGGAAGCCTTGATGCGGTTGTCCACAGGCTTGGACGGGTTGTGGACAACCGCTGTGGATAGGCGGCGATTTGCGGGTTTGGTCACCGCCGGCCGATAGACTGGACTTGGGACGCCCCCAGGGCGGGTGGGGGATGTTTCCGGCCGCCACCAGGGCTCCGGCAGAGGCCTGGTGGCCGGGAGTGCGAGGTGGACGCCTCGGCGCGTGCTGTCTCGCACCAACTGCCCACTCCCTGCCGTCAGCGCGAGCGACTCGGTTCGCGGACTCTGCCGGTGAAGGGTGGGGCCGCTACCAGGGCTCCGGCTACCGCGAGCAGGTGCGGGGGCAGCCGTCGCACTCCGACGTGCCCGGCAGCAGGTACGCAAAGCAGCAGCTCTCGCGGCGCCGCGTCCACTCGCGGTGGCCGTCCGGGCCCTCTGCCAGGCGCAATGTCGATGCCGACGTCAGGGGTGGGTACTGCGAGTCGAGGACCAGGGCCGCGTCCGCGACGCCCGCGCCCTCCGCTTCGGGGGTTCCGCCCTGGCGGCCCGCCCACCACAGCGAGTTCTCCAGCGCGTCCGTCGCCGTGGCCCAGAGCGTGCGGCGGCCCAGTCTGCTGAGCGGTGCGTACGCCCGGACGAACTCGGCCGCGTGGGCCAAGTAGCGCGCCCTCAGGACCGCCGCCAGTGCTCGCTCGTCGCGGACCACCGTGGCCTCCGGACGGGCCGAACCGGGGTCGGTCGGGAGGCAGTGGAACGCGTCACCCAGTACCGCCATGCCGTCGGGGTGCGGGCGGTCGTCGGCCAGGCGGAACGCCAGCTCCGACGGCTTCAGCGACGGCACCCGCCGCTCGTGGTGCAGGAGCAGCGCGCCGACGTACGCCGGTACGTGCAGGTACCACGTCATCACCCAGCTGGCCGTCGTGCGGGCCGGGGTCGCGTCGTGCTCGCGCAGCAGCCAGTCGCCGAGGAGGCCGCGCCACTCGTCGAAGTACGCCGGCGTCTCCAGCAGCTCCGAGCAGCGGATCCAGCCCGCCGGGACGTCGCGGCGCAGCTCACTGCGCTCCTGCAGGCCGGAGATCCGCCGCAACGAAGACGCGAGGCCGTCTCCGACCTCGCGTGCGTCACGGAAGGAGCGCTGCTGGTTCAACCGCGGCCCTCCTCGAAGCGCCGTAGGGGATTAGGCGTGCCTAACCTTACATGCTGAAGGCTGCTGCGCCAATCGGGTGGCCGTCCTCGCCGGCACTCTCAGCTTGCGGACTGTTCGCGGTGAGCGGACACCGCGCGGATGGCGGAATCCTCGTGGCCGCTCGCACGTTGGGCTTGACGTAAAGGTGCAGGGCAACCTGAAGATGGGAAGTGCCCGGGAGACTCCACGTCCGGGTGCGAGAAAGACCGCGAACAGCCGTAGTGGTACGCCAGCGCGACGAGTTGGCTACTAGAGTGGTCTCACGGTGCTGAATCCATCGCGGTGAAAGCACGATGGATAACGGGCCGCCGGCGCAGCAGTCGAGGGAGTGCACATGTTTGAGAGGTTCACCGACCGCGCGAGGCGGGTGGTCGTCCTGGCTCAAGAAGAGGCCAGGATGCTCAACCACAACTACATCGGCACCGAGCACATCCTCCTGGGTCTGATCCACGAGGGTGAGGGTGTCGCCGCCAAGGCGCTTGAGTCGCTGGGCATCGCCCTGGAGGGCGTGCGCCAGCAGGTCGAGGAGATCATCGGCCAGGGCCAGCAGGCGCCGAGCGGGCACATTCCGTTCACGCCGCGCGCCAAGAAGGTGCTGGAGCTGTCGCTGCGCGAAGCGCTGCAGCTCGGCCACAACTACATCGGCACCGAGCACATCCTGCTCGGCCTGATCCGCGAGGGCGAGGGCGTCGCCGCGCAGGTCCTGGTCAAGCTGGGTGCGGACCTCAACCGGGTCCGCCAGCAGGTGCTGCAGCTGCTCTCGGGCTACCAGGGCGGCAAGGAGTCCACCGAAACCGGTTCCGGCCGCGGTGAGGGCACCCCGTCGTCGTCGCTCGTGCTGGACCAGTTCGGCCGCAACATGACCGTGCTCGCCCGCGAGGGCAAGCTCGACCCGGTCATCGGGCGCGGCAAGGAGATCGAGCGGGTCATGCAGGTGCTGTCCCGCCGGACCAAGAACAACCCGGTGCTCATCGGCGAGCCCGGCGTCGGCAAGACCGCCGTCGTCGAGGGCCTCGCGCAGAGCATCGTCAAGGGCGAGGTGCCCGAGACGCTCAAGGACAAGCAGCTCTACACGCTGGACCTGGGCTCGCTGGTCGCCGGCTCCCGCTACCGCGGTGACTTCGAAGAGCGCCTGAAGAAGGTGCTCAAGGAGATCAAGACCCGCGGCGACATCATCCTGTTCATCGACGAGCTGCACACGCTGGTCGGGGCGGGTGCCGCCGAGGGTGCGATCGACGCGGCTTCGATCCTGAAGCCGATGCTCGCCCGCGGTGAGCTGCAGACGATCGGCGCGACCACGCTCGAGGAGTACCGCAAGTACATCGAGAAGGACGCCGCTCTCGAGCGCCGGTTCCAGCCGATCCAGGTCGGCGAGCCGTCGCTGGAGCATACCATCGAGATCCTCAAGGGCCTGCGTGACCGGTACGAGGCGCACCACCGCGTCTCGATCACCGACTCGGCGCTGGTCGCCGCCGCGACCCTGGCGGACCGGTACATCAACGACCGGTTCCTCCCGGACAAGGCGATCGACCTGATCGACGAGGCCGGCGCCCGGATGCGCATCCGCCGGATGACCGCGCCGCCGGACCTGCGCGAGTTCGACGAGAAGATCGCGAACGTCCGCCGCGACAAGGAGTCCGCGATCGACGCGCAGGACTTCGAGCGGGCCGCCCGCCTGCGTGACGAGGAGAAGACTCTCCTCGGTCAGAAGGGTGAGCGGGAGAAGCAGTGGAAGGACGGCGACCTCGACGTCGTCGCCGAGGTCGACGACGAGCAGATCGCGGAGGTGCTGGCCAACTGGACCGGCATCCCGGTGTTCAAGCTGACCGAGGAGGAGACCACCCGGCTGCTGCGCATGGAGGACGAACTCCACAAGCGCATCATCGGCCAGGAGGACGCGGTCAAGGCCGTCTCGCAGGCGATCCGCCGTACGCGTGCCGGTCTGAAGGACCCGAAGCGCCCGTCGGGCTCGTTCATCTTCGCCGGCCCGTCCGGTGTCGGTAAGACCGAGCTGTCCAAGGCGCTGGCTTCGTTCCTGTTCGGCGAGGACGACGCGCTCATCCAGATCGACATGGGCGAGTTCCACGACCGCTACACCGCTTCGCGGCTCTTCGGTGCCCCTCCGGGCTACGTCGGTTACGAAGAGGGCGGCCAGCTGACCGAGAAGGTGCGGCGCAAGCCGTTCTCGGTGGTCCTGTTCGACGAGATCGAGAAGGCACACCAGGAGATCTACAACACGCTCCTGCAGGTGCTGGAGGACGGCCGCCTGACCGACGGCCAGGGCCGCACGGTCGACTTCAAGAACACGGTCCTCATCTTCACGTCCAACCTGGGCACCTCGGACATCTCGAAGTCCGTCTCGCTCGGCTTCGCCGGGGGCAACGACACCGGCAGCCGGTACGAGAAGATGAAGCAAAAGGTCAACGAGGAAATGAAGAAGCATTTCCGCCCGGAGTTCCTGAACCGGATCGATGACATCATCGTGTTCCACCAGTTGACCAAGGAACAGATCATCATGATGGTCGACCTGATGATCAACCGCGTGGAGACGCAGCTCAAGGCCAAGGACATGGAGCTGGAGCTGACCGAGAAGGCGAAGTCCCTCCTCGCGAAGCGCGGCTTCGACCCCGTGCTCGGCGCCCGGCCGCTGCGCCGGACGATCCAGCGCGAGATCGAGGACCAGCTGTCGGAGAAGATCCTCTTCGGCGAGGTCGAGCCCGGCCAGATCATCCTGGTCGACGTCGAGGGCTGGAGCGGCAACCCGGAGGACAAGGACGACCAGGCCAAGTTCACCTTCCGCGGTGAGCGCCGGCCGTCCTCGATCCCGGACGCCCCGCCGGTCAGCATCGGCGCCGGCCACGAGGAGCAGGGCGGCGAAGCCGAAGGCGAGTGATCGGCTGAGCAGCACGTAGGAAGGGCGGTTCCCCGGAAGGGGAGCCGCCCTTCTCGCGTGCGGCGCATGGCGGCGACAAGACGACGGAGAGGAAAGCGGCTCCGCCGACGCCTGCGCCTGAGCGAAGCGGTACCTCTCGCCCGTGAGACGATGCCCGCGGGCTTGGGAGGGAACCGCTTTGGACGTGCTGTCGATCGACTTCGGGACTTCCAGCACCGTCGGGGTTCTCTCCGCCTTCGGGCGCGGGCCGCGGGCCATCGAGGTCGATGGGTCCGTCACCATGTCCTCCGCCGTCTACGTCGACGATGACGGCCTGCTCGTCGTCGGGCAGGATGCCGAACGGCGGGCGCGGCTGGATCCCAGCCGGTTCGAACCGAACCCCAAGCGCCGGATCGACGAGGGCACCCTGCGGCTCGGCGAAACCGAAGTCGCCATCGTCGACGCCTTCGCCGCCGTTCTGCGCCGGATCGGTGAGGAGGCCGTGCGGCAGCTGGGCCGTCCGCCCGCGCAGACGCGGATCTCGCACCCCGCCGGCTGGGGCGCCACCCGGCAGGAAGTCCTCCGGACCGCCGCCGCGCAGGCCGGGTTCGCCGACGTCCGGCTGATCCCCGAGCCGGTGGCCGCCGCCGCTCACTACGCCAGCCTCGGGAGCCGGACCAGCGGGCCCATCGGCGTCTTCGACCTCGGGGCCGGCACCTTCGACTGCGCCGTCGTCGGCGTGACGCAGCAGGGCTTCACCGTGCTCGCCGAGGACGGCCTGCCCGACCTCGGCAGCCTCGACATCGACCAGGCGCTGCTCGTCCACATCGGCCGCTCGGTGTCGCACGCCGATCCGGCGCAGTGGCAACGCCTGCTGCGCCCGCAGACCACCGCCGACCGCCGCACCCGGCGGGCGCTGCTGCAGGACGTCCGCGACGCCAAGGAAAGCCTCTCGCGGCACGCGCAGACCCACGTGCCGATGCCCGAGCCGTTCGGTGACGTCCTCGTCAGCCGGGACGAGCTCGAAGCGCTCGTGCGGCCCAGCCTGCTGCGCAGCGCCGAGCTGCTCGCCGCGACGATCGGCCGCGCCGGCCTCCGCCCCGCGCAGCTCGGCGGCATCTACCTCGTCGGCGGCCCGAGCCGGATGCCGTTGCTGGCCACCCTGCTCGGGCGGCAGCTCGGCGTCGTGCCGACCACGCAGGACCAGCCCGAGACGGCCGTCGCCTTCGGCCTGCACCACGTTCCGCTCGGCACCACCACCGACCTCACCGTGCCCGCGTTCGCGCCCGTCCGCCCGCCGGCGACGCCGCCGCGGCCGCAACCGTGGCAGCAGCAGGCCGTCCGGCCGCCGCAACCGCAGCCACAACCGCAGCCACGCAAGAAGAACACCGCACTGCTCATCGGCATCGCGGTGCTCGTCGTCGTCGCGATCACGGTGACCGTCGTCCTCTTCGCGACCAAGAGCGAGTCGGCTCAGTCCACAGTGGATTGCACGACGACGGCGCAGCGTGACCAGGCCGGGTTGACCCCCTGCCTGCGCTCCCTGGCCGGCACCGTCCCGGACCGTACGACCTGTCAGGCCGCCGACCACGTGGGCAAGCTGGTGCACGCCCAGGCGGCGGTCACCTGCGGCTTCGGCAAGGGCAATGTCGTCAGCTACTACCAGGGCGTCACCCTCGAAGAGGTCGAGGCGAGCACGAAGCTGCAGGGGGCCGCCCACGACATCGAGCAGGGCACCTGGGAGGGCGGCGGGCTGCACGGCCGGTACATCGCCGGGGTCGGCGGCTTCTCCGGGATCGTGCTCTTCGGCTCGGACGACCGCCGGGCGGCCGGGCTCTACACCTCGCTCGACGCGCGCCGCACCGCCGACCTCGTGGCCTTCTTCACCCGCGAGCTCAAGCCGTCCTGACGGCTCACCAGGCCTTGTCGAACCGCATGCCCTTGTCGTACCAGTCGTCGTCCGCGACCGGCCCGGAAGCCGGCGCGGCGGCCGGGGCATCCGAGGACCGGTCCTTGAGCACCTTGCCGTCCTGGCCCGGGGTCGGGCCCGGCGCGGCGGGAGCGGCCGGAGCGGCCACCGGAACCGGGGCCGGCTCGAACTGCACCCGCCAGCGCAGCCGGTCCATCAGGTAGCCGCCGGTGCCCAGGGGGGCCAGCAGCTGCCCGGTCCGCTTCGCCGAGTCGCGCTGGGCTTCGACGTAGGTGCGCAGGACGGCGTCCGCGATTTCGGACGGCGACATCCGCGAGACGGCGTCGGTGAGCTGCAGCCGGGTCAGCACGCCGTCGGTGTTGACTGAAAGCGAAACCGCGCCGTCGGCGGACGTCGCCGTCGCCGACAGCGCGTCGAGCTCGGCCAGCAGGGCCTCGCGGTCCGGTTTGGCCGGACGATCAGCCATTCAGCCGCTCCAGGTGTCCGTCATCGTGCGAGACCTGGCCGTCGGGCGCGATGTCGACGTCCCGGTCGCGGACGTTCTTCTCGGTCTGCCGCGACGTGTGGTCGGTCTCGAAGTTGTTCGGGTCGAAGCTCGAGCCCGGGCTGACGTCCGGCGAGTCGGGGATCTTCGGCAGGTCGACGGCTTCGTCGCCGATGCGGTTCGCCAGCGTCTGGGCCGCTTCGCCGGCGCCGTCACGGATCTTGCCCGCGCTGTCGACGAAGCTCTGGTACAGGTCGAACGCGTTGTCGCCGGTGATTTCCGCCTGGTTCGCGACCATCGCGCTGATCGCGCCGCCGGCGGCGTTCCCGGCCACCAGCGCGCCGTTGGCCGCGGTGAAGATCGCCGCGCCCGCCGGGGCGGCGACGCCGGCGCTGGCCACGGTGAGCAGGCCGGCGACCGCGCCCGCGAACGTCGCCGCGAGCACCTTCGACATGGCGGCTTCGCGCTTGCGGGACTGGTCCTCCTTGAACTTCTTCGCCGTCTCCAAGAACGTCGTGCCGAGGTTGCTCAGGTCCTGCCGGGCCGACGCGACGGCCTCACGCGCCGCGACGAGGTCGCTCTCCAGCACGGTGATCTTGGTTTCGACCTCGGTGAAGGCGTCGGCCAGCTGGTTCAGGTAAGCCTTGACGGCGTTCGCCGCGGAGCCGCGCCACACGTCGAGGAACTGGCGGGCGTCGTCGAGCTTCGGTCGCGAGTCGCGCTGCAGCTGCTTCCAGACGGCGTCGTGCTTCATGATCAGGCTCTGCAGGCCTTCGGTCGACTCGTGGTCGATGTCGGCGTCGGAGAATTCGCGGTAGATCCCGGCGATCTCGTCCTGCATCTTCCGGACGTTCTCGTTGGAATCGTCGAAGCCGAACAGCAGGAAGTCGGTCTGCCTGAGCACGTCGATGGCGTCCAGCGCGTCGTTCGCGCCGTCCTTGAGGTCTTCGGAGATGCCCTCGAGGAGCTCGGCGCGGCGATCCTCGCCGCTGGACATCGGTTCGGCGTCGAGGCCGGTGTCGAAGTAGCCGTCCACGCCTTCAGTTCCCTTCCAGGCCCGCGGCCGCGCGGTTGACGCGCTGCTTCGAGTCCTCATCGGCCTGTTCGTACAGCTCGGCGACTCGCATCAGCGCGTGGCTGGTGTCCGCGGTGGTCTGGTGCAGCTGCGCGACCAGCTTCTGGATCTTCGCCAGGTGGTCGTTGTAAGCCGCCGCGACGGCGGGCATGCCCAGCGACCGGCCGAAAGCGTTGTCCACGGGGAGCATCCCGGCAATCCCGCCGAGGAAACCGCTGCCGCCGGCCGAGACGGGGACGTCGGTGCCGCGCAGGCCGCTCGACGCGGTTCCCGCGGCGTCGGCCGCGTCCTGGAGGGCTCCGGCCGAGTCCCGCAGGTCCTGCAGGTCGGTCTCGAATCCGATCATCACTCACCTCTTCTTCGGCTGCGCGTTCCGGACATGTAAACACCGTTCGATCACCCGGCAGGGACGTTTGCGGACGGTGTGCCTCAGATCACGACCGGCTCGCCATACCGCCGAACGGGCGAATGTCGTCCGTGCGAGCAGTGCTCGACGCTCTTACCTGCATGAGCACCGTCACCGGACCTCGCGCACCGACCGTGCGGAGCCGGCTGCGCGACGCGAAACGCTTCTCCTGGACCGGGTTCGCGGTCACGGCCGGGGCATCGCTGCTGGGCACCCTCGTCCCGGCCGCGATCGGGGCCGGTCCGGACGCGACGCTGATTTCGACACTCGTGGTCACGGTTCTGGCGGCCGGCGGGTTCACCGCCAAGGACGGCAGCGCCCGCGGCATCAAGGCCATCGCGATCGTGCTGCTGGCGACGGGCGCGCTGATCCTGACGGTGACCGGGGTGACCGTGCTCGACCTCGTGCGCGGGCGCCCGGCGACGTTCCCCGGTGTGCCCGAAGCGGCGGCCGAGGCCCGGATGATCGTCCCGGAGTCGGTCACCTGCGGCACGACCTCCGTGCACACGACGACGACCTGCGTGGTGGCGGTCCGCAGTGTCGGCGCGAGCGCGCTGCGGGTCAGCGGGATCGAGCTGGACAGCACGGATTTCGCGGTGGACGCGAGCGGGTGCGTCGGCCACGACGTCGCGCCGGGGCGGCGGTGCACGCTGGTGGTCAGCTTCACCCCGGCCTGGAGCGGTGATCGGGTCGCGGACCTGACGGTCCACCACAACGTCCCGGGCCCGGCGGCGTTCGTCGAGCTCACCGGCCGCGGCGGTTAGCCCCGGGTCAACCGCGCCCAGACGTCGCGGTCGCTCCTCAATGTTCCGCGCCCGCGCTGACCGCCAGGTCTTCGGTGACCGCCGACGCCGTGTCCGCCAGGACGTCCAGCGCGCCGGCCATCCGGTCCACGCTCAACGAGGGCGCGGGTTTGCCCGGGCCCGCGACCTGCTCGGGACTGAACGGAACGTGCACGAAGCCGCCGCGCACGTCCGGGAATTCCGTGGCCAGCAGGTGCATCAGGCCGTAGAAGACCTGGTTGCACACGTACGTCCCGGCGGTGTGGGAGACCGACGCCGGCACGCCCGCGGCGCGGATCGCCGCCACGCACGCCTTCACCGGCAGCGTCGTGAAGTAGGCCGCCGGGCCGTCCGGGACGACCGGGGCATCGACCGGCTGGGCGCCGGCGTTGTCCGGGATGCGGGCGTCGATCAGGTTGATCGCGACGCGCTCCGGGGTCACCTCGGACCGCCCACCCGCCTGGCCGACGCACACCACCAGGTCGGGCCGGTGCTCTTCGAGAGCCCGCCGCAGCGCGGGCAGCGACGCGGCGAACTCGCAGGGCAGCTCCACCGCGGCGACCTCGTCCCGGCGCGCGGCGAGCAGCGAAACCGCCTGCCACGACGGGTTGACCGACTCACCGCCGAACGGCACGAACCCCGTCATCAGCACCCTGGCCATATCTCCTCCGAAAGCCGTGAAGGCCACCTTCACGGACTTTACGTCCCTGAAAGTGGCCTTCACGGACCGTCAGGCGGCGGGCTTGAGCCCACCCGGGAAGAGGTACTGGTCGGCGGGCTTGCCGGCGCCGTACACCCACGCGTCGAAGAAGCCCTTGAGGCTCCGGTGCGCGACGAGTTCGGTGTAGCGCTGGAACTCCTGCATGCTCGCGTTCCCGTCGCGGTGCAGCGACGGCCACGTCTTCAGCACGAAGCCGAACGCCGCCTGCCCGATGTAATTGCGCAGCGCGTGCAGCATCATCGGGCCCTTCGAGTACACGTACGTGAACTCGTTGCCGGCCCCCATGTCGTAGAGCTTGCCGTTCCAGAACGTCGCCGACGCCTTCTTGACGTTGCCGGCGTACCGCTTGTTCAGGTCGACGCCTTCCTTGGCCTCGTCCCACAGCCAGGTGGCGTAGGAGGCGAAGCACTCGTTGAGGCAGACGTCCCGCCAGTGCGCGACCGCCACCGAGTCGCCGTACCACTGGTGGGCGTTCTCGTGCACGATCGTCGGCACCGTGCCGGCCCAGCCCGCGGAGTAGATCGGCCGGCTCATCGTCTCCAGCGAGAAGCCGATCTGCTCGTTGAGGAAGATGCCGCCCGCCGCGTCGATCGGGTACTTGCCGAACTTCGACTCGAGGAAGTCGAGGATCTCCGGCAGCCGCGCCTCGGCCTGCTTGGTCGAGTCGGGGACACCCGGGGCGAACGCGCTGACGATCGGCGTGCCGTCCGTGCGCTTCTGGCGGTCGAAGGTCCACTTGTCGATCGCGACCGTGGTCATGTACGGCACGATCGGCGTTTCCTCGGCCCACACGTGCGTGGTGCCGCCGGGTGCCTTGACCGAGCCGCGCTCACGGCCGTTGGCGATCACGCCCCACTCGTCGGGCACGGTGATCGCGAGGTGGAACGTGGCCTTGTCGAGGGGGGTGTCGTTGACCGGGTACCAGGTGGTCGCCGACTTGGGCTCACCGGCGACGAACGCGCCGCCCGCCTTGGCGTACTGCCAGCCGTTGTTGCCGAGCGCCGGGTCGCTGATCGGCGCGGGCACGCCGTGGTAGGCGATCTTGACCTTGAAGTTCTGGCCCCGCCACAGCGCCCGCCTCGGCGTGATGGCCAGCTCGTGGTCCCCGCTGCGGGTGAACTCGGCGTCGCGGCCGTCGACCTTCACCGAGTCGACGGTCAGGCCGCGCAGGTCCAGGTTGAACGAACTCAGCGACTGCGTCGCCCGTGCGGAGATGTCCTGGTTGCCGGTGAGCTGGTGCGACGCCGGGTCGTAGGCGACCTTGAGGTGGTAGTCGGCGACGTCGTAGCCGCCGTTGCCGTCCTGCGGGTAGTAGCTGTCGCCCGCGCCGTCGCTGCCGGGTTTCGCCGGCCCCCAGCCGTCACCGGCCGCGGCGACCCCGGTGCCGAGGCAGAGACTGGCGACCACGGCGGCCGCCACCACGACCGGTTTCTGTCCCCTCATGAACGCTCCTGTCCGTTTCAGGTGGACCTCGCCCGCAACGTATCGCCACGAACGGGTGAACCGGGAGATCGCGTCGCATTTGTCCGGATAATCAGCACTTCCGTCGGCCCGCCCCGGCGCCGGCCTGCCGTCTGGAAAGCTGGACACATGCGCGTTGCGCTGCTGGGCCCGCTGCGGGCGGCGGAAGACGACGGCACGCCGATCGATATCGGCGGCGCCCGCCTCCGCATGCTCCTGGCCAGGCTCGCGCTGGACGCCGGACGCGCGGTCCCGGCCGGCGCGCTGGTCGACGGGCTCTGGGGCGCCGAACCGCCGTCCGACGCGGCCAACGCCCTGCAGTCGCTGGTTTCGCGGCTGCGGAAGGCGCTGCCGGTGGCCGTCGAATCCGGGCCGGGCGGTTACCGGCTCGCGCTGGCGGCCGGCGACGTCGACGCCGAGCGGTTCGAACGGCTCGCCGCCGAGGGGCGCCGCGAGCTGGCCGCGGGCCGGGACGCCCACGCCGCCGACCTGCTCACCGAGGCCCTTGCGCTTTGGCAGGGCGCCGCCCTCGCCGACGTCCTCGACGCGCCGTTCGCGCCGGCCCCGGCCCGGCGGCTCACCGAACTGCGGGCCGAGGCGGCCGAGGACCGGTTCGAAGCCCTGATCCGGCTGGGCGAGCACGCCGGTGTCCTGGCCGACCTGACCACGGCGGCCGAGGCCGACCCGCTGCGCGAACGGCTCGCCGGGCTGCGGATCCGCGCGCTGTGCGCCGCCGGGCGGCAGTCGGAAGCACTGGCCGTCTACACCGGGCTCCGCCGCACCCTGGCCGATCAGCTCGGCGTCGACCCCTCGGCCGAGCTGCGGGAGATCCACCTCGCCGCGCTGCGAGGCGAGTTCGCGCCGCCCTCGCCGGTGGCCGACCGGCTGCCGACCCGGCTGACCACGTTCATCGGCCGCGACGACGAGCTCAAGCTGCTCGCCGAGCTGCTCGGCGGCGCCCGGCTGGTCACCCTGGCCGGGCCGGGCGGGGCGGGCAAAACCCGGCTGGCCACCGAAGCGGCGTCGCGGCACCCGGCACACCAGCAGGGCCGCGTCTGGTTCGCCGCGCTGGCCGGGGTCCGCAACCCCGACGACGTCGCCGGTGCGCTGCTCGGCGCGCTCGAGGTCCGGGAAATCCGCACGGAGACCGAGGTCCACCGCCGTCCGCCGGACCCGGTGGAACAGGCCGTCGAGGTGCTCGGCGGCGCGGAAGCGCTGCTGGTGCTGGACAACTGCGAGCACGTCGTCGACGCCGCCGCCCAGCTGGCCGACGCCCTGCTGCACCGGGCGCCGAAGCTGCGGATCCTGGCCACCAGCCGCGAGCCGCTGGCGATCACCGGGGAGGCGTTGTGCCCGCTCGGCCCGCTGCCGGTGCCCGCGGAACGCGCCGCGCCCGCGGAGGCCGCCGAGCTCGACTCGACCCGGCTGTTCCTCGACCGGGCGGCCGCCGTCCGCCCCGACTTCGTGCTCGACGAGTCCACTGTGGACCACGTCGGGGAGATCTGCCGCCGGCTCGACGGGATGCCGCTGGCCCTGGAGCTGGCCGCGGCGCGGCTGCGGTCGATGACCGTGGGCCAGATCGCCGGGCGGCTCGGCGACCGCTTCCGGCTGCTGACCTCGGGCAGCCGCACGGCCCTGCCGCGGCAGCGGACGCTGCGCGCGGTCGTCGAGTGGAGCTGGGACCTGCTGACCGACGCCGAACTGGTGCTGGCCCGGCGGCTCGCGGTGTTCACCGGCGGTGCCGAGCTGGGGGCGATCGAGGCCGTCTGCGCGGACGGGCGGCTGCCCGCCGGCGACGTGCCGTACGTGCTCGGCAGCCTCGTCGAGAAGTCCATAGTGGACACAGAGGACGCGGGCAGCGGTGAGCCGCGGTACCGGATGCTGGAGACGCTGCGCGCGTACGCCACCGAGCGGCTGGTGGAGTCGGGCGAGCACGACCGGACGCGCCGGGTGATGGCGTCCTACTACGCCGAGTTCGCCCAGCGGCGGGAGCCGACGCTGCGCACCGCCGAGCAGCTGGCGGCGATCGACGCGTTCGAAGCCGAGAGCGCGAACATGATCGCGGCCCTGCGCGGCGCGATCGAGATGTCCGATGTGGACAACGCGGTCGCCCTGCTGGACGGGATGTTCTGGTACCTCACCATCCTCGGTCAGGGTGGCCGGGTCGGCAGCCTCATCCACGAGACCCTCGAGTTCGGCGACCGCCTGCCCGCTCAGGTCGCGGCCGCCTACCGCGCGCTCGTCTACCTCATGGACGAGATCCCGGTGCGGTCGGACCGGGCCGAAATCATCAAGCTGGTCGACGAGTGCGTGCGCACCGGCGCGGTCGACCGCTACCCCGGGCTCGCGGTCGCCCTGCCGATGCTCGCTTTCCTCGGCGGAGACCGTGAGGTCGCCGTCCGCGAGGTGCGCCGCGCCGAGCAGCACCCGGACCCGTGGACCCGCGCCGGCGGGTACTGGGTGGACAGCTTCCTGCTCGACGACGAGGGGGACGTCGAGGGCGCGGACCGGGCGCGCGATCTGGCCCACGCCGGGTTCGAGGCGGTCGGCGACCGCTGGGGCATCGCGATGACGCTGAGCTTCAAGGGCTACGCGCTGTCCCAGGACGGCCACAGCGCGGAGGCCATCGAGATCTACCAGCGGGGTCTGGCGCTGTCGATGGAGCTGCGGTCGCACGAGGATGCCGTGCAGCACTGGTGGCGGCTGGCCGTCGAGCGCGCGCGAGCCGGGGACTTCGCCGGGGCGTGGCGCGACCAGGAGGCCGCGGAGCGCTACGGCCAGGGCATCACGAACCCGCAGCAGCGCGCGATCCTGATGTTCGGCCGCATCGAACTGCTGCTGCGCACCGGCGAGCTGGCCGAAGCGCGGGCGGTGCTCGACCGCGTCGCCGCGCTCGGCGGCGACGACGACTGGTTCCCCGGCGGCATCGGCGACGAGTGGATCCACGCGTTCGAGGCGCGGTTCCTGCTGGCCCAGGGCCGCGCCGACGAGGCGGAGCGGCACATCGCCGTCGCGATCCGGGCCACGAACCAGCGCGGCGACATGCCGGACATGGCGGGGGCGGTGGAACTGCTGGCGATGATCCGGGCGCAGCAGGGCCGGCCCGAGACGGCGGCCCGGGTGCTGGCGGCGTCCGCCGTCGTCCGCGGGCGGCTGGACCTCGGCAGTCCCGAGGTCCGGGCGCTCATCGCCGACCTCCGTGCGGCGCTGCCGGACTACGACACCGTCCACGGGGAAGTCCGCGGACAGTCCAAAAAGGACTTAATCGCCTGGCTGCTGGACGAGCTGGGGCCGTGATCGGCAAAGCCGGAGGGGACGTCCGCACCCGCGAACGTCCCCTCCGGCTTTCCCCTGGCGCGACTCACCCCCGTGCGTCGGCGCCTCTCAGACCCGCCGGCGGTAGGCCCAGGTGGCCAGCGGGAAGAACACGACCACGGCACCGGCCATCCAGGCCAGCGCCCCGGCCAGCGGACCGGCGACGGGCCCGCCGTTCATCAGGCCGCGCAGCGCGTTGGCCATCAGGCTGACCGGGCTGATGTCCGCCCACGCCCGCAGCCACCCCGGCATGGTGGACGTCTGCACGAACACGTTGCTGCCGAACGTCAGCGGCATGATGAAGACGAACATCAGCGCCTGCGCAGAGCCCGGCGACTTCATCAGCATGCCGACGAACACCGAGCCCCAGCAGAAGCAGAGGCCGAACGCCAGCGCGAGCAGGATCGCCACGGCGAACTCGCCGGGGCTGGTCGCGATCCGGTAGCCCATGATCGTCGCCACGACCATGAGCACGGTCAGGCAGACCACGTAGCGCACGACGTCGGCCAGCACCGCGCCGATCAGCGGGGCCGAGCGGGCGATCGGCATGCTGCGGAACCGGTCGAACACGCCCTTGGTGATGTCGGTGTTGAGGTTCGTGCCCACGGTCAGGCACGCCTGCAGGATGTTCATCACGATGATGCCGGGCACGACCATCTGCAGGTAGGCGTCGGTCGAGCCGGACAGCGCGCCGCCGAAGAGGTAGACGAACATCACCAGGAAGATGATGGGCATCAGGGTGACGTCGGCGAGTTGTTCGGGGTTCTTGCGGATCTTCAGGATGCCGCGCCAAGCCAGCGAAAGCGCGTGCTGGAAACCCTTGCCGGGGCTGATGTGCCGCGGCGGGGCCGGGCGGTCGAGGGCCAGCGTCGTCACGCCAGGCTCCCTTCGAGGTCGCGGGTGGTGTCCTCAGTGGACTCTTCGGCGGCGTGCCCGGTGAGGGCGAGGAACACTTCGTCGAGGCTGGGCAGGCGCAGCGCCAGCTCGTCCGCGGTGATCCCGGCTTCGTCCAGCTTGCGGACCAGGGTGGACAGCAGCACCGGGTCGTTGACCGGCGCGGTGAGCAGCCCGGTCGCGTTGTCGCGGGTCGGGTGCACGCCGGTGAGGTCGCCGAGGATCCGGTTGACCGCATCCATGTCGGACAGCTGGGTCGGCCGGACCTGCAGCGTCTGCCCGCCGACGCGGCGCTTGAGCTCGTCGGCGCGGCCGTCGGCGACGACGCGGCCGTGGTCGAACACGGTGATCTTGTCGGCCAGCTGGTCGGCCTCCTCGAGGTACTGCGTGGTCAGCAGCACCGTCGCGCCCTCGGCGACGAGGCCGCGGACGACGTCCCAGACCTCGTTGCGGGCGTGCGGGTCGAGCCCGGTGGTCGGCTCGTCGAGGTAGAGCACCTCGGGCCGGCCGACGAGGCTGGCCGCCAGGTCGATCCGCCGCCGCATGCCGCCCGAGAAGGTCCGGATCGGCCGTTTGGCCGCGCCGGTCAGCTCGAACCGCTCGATCAGTTCGGTGGCCCGGGCCTTGGCCTGGGCCCGGGAGTGGCCGTACAGCCGGCCGATCAGGACGAGGTTCTCGATGCCGTTGAGGTCCTCGTCGACCGACGCGTACTGCCCGGTCAGCCCGATCAGGCTGCGGACCCGGACCGCGTCGGCGACCACGTCGTAGCCCCCGACCGTGGCTCTCCCGGCGTCCGGTTTCATCAAGGTCGCCAGGATCCGGACGGCGGTCGTCTTGCCGGCGCCGTTCGGCCCGAGCACCCCGACGACCTGGCCGAACGGGACCTCGAGGTCCACCCCGTCCAGCGCCTTGGTGTTCCCGAAGTGTTTGACCAGGCCCTCGGCCTGGATCGCGTGTGACATGGGCGTCCTCCTTTGCTGTCGCGTTCTAGGTGAACTGTGGACGTGGGCTCTGGTAGATCACGCACAGCGCGCTGTCAGGCGCTGGCAGCGGCTGGTGGAGATCTTGTGGAGGAGTTGCCGCAGCCCGGGCCGACTGGCTCCGGTCTCGGCATACTCGGCAGCATGGTGGTTGCGGAAGAGACGCGGTTGCGGCGGAAGCATCCGCTGGTCACGGGCCTGTTGGTGGCGCCGGTGGTGCCTCTGGCGGTGCTGGCGGCGCTGCGCCTGGTCGGCTTCGACGGCGACTGGTACACGCTCATCGCGTTGTCGCTGACGCCGTACGCGGCGGCCGCGGGGGTGCTCCTCGGCGGCGTCGCACTGGCGTTGCGGCGGTGGTGGACCGGTGGGGTCGCCCTGGTGCTGGCGGCCGCGCTGGCCGTCCTCGTGGTCCCGCGGTTGTCGGTGAGCGAGCAGCGCGATGTGCACGGCAAGACCCTGCGCATCCTCTCGTCGAACCTGCTCTACGGCCAGGCGGACCCGGAGGCGGTCGTCCGGCTGGTGCGCGAGCAGCGGATCGACGTCCTGAACCTGGTCGAGATGACCCCGCGCGCGGTCGACGGGCTGACCGCGGCGGGGTTGTTCGAGGCGCTGCCGTACCGGGTGCTGCACCCGGCGCCCGGCGCGTTCGGCTCCGGAATCGTGTCGCGCTTCCCGCTGAAGGAGGTCAACCTGACCGGTGACTCGGCGGCCAAGCAGCCCGGCGCCGAGGCCGACCTCGGCGACGGTGTGGTGGCCGAGCTCGTCGCCGTCCACCCGATCTCCCCGGACGTCGACACGCCGCAGTGGGAGCGGGAGATCAAGGACCTCTCACAGGCGGCGGGCGAGCACGGCCTGCGCATCCTGGCCGGCGACTTCAACGCGACGCTGGACCACGCGGCGTTCCGCACGGTGCTGGCCCGCGGCTACCGCGACGCGGCGGAGGAACGCGGCGCGGGACTGGCCCCGACGTGGCCGTCGTCGATGCCGGTGGTGACGATCGACCACGTGGTGGTGGACAACCGCGCGGCGGTGCTGGACTACCGGGTGTTCGACGTCCCGGGCAGCGACCACCGCGCGGTGTTCGCCGAAGTCCGCCTGCCTTAGTGCCGAAGCCCTGGCAGGAGCCGGGTGAGGGTTTCCAGGGCGCCTGCCGCGATCGACACCCCGCGGCCGTGGCGGATCTGCGGTTCGCGCGGGTTGATGCGGATCAACGCGCCGCTCGCCGCGCTCGCGAGTTCCGCGTAGCGGCGGACCGTCGGGACCGCCTGGCCCGCGCCCAGCTCCACCACCACGAGGTCGCGGGCCGTCCGGCGCCACGCCGTCAGCTCGTCGAGCTGCGCTTGGCTGCGGTCCGGGACCCACGAAAAGTCGCCGAACATCAGGATGTTGGGCCGCGCGAGCCCGCCGCAGCGGGGGCACGACGGCAGTGGCGGCACCGCGCGCATCGTTTCCTGGTCGATCGGCACGGTGACGCCGGACGCCGGCCAGATCTCGGAGGTGCACCCGGCGAGGCACTGCAGGTGGTGGATCGAGCCGTGCGCCTCGGCGACGAACTCGAAGCCCGCTCTCTGGAACTGTCCGTCCACATTGGACGTGAAGACCCGGGCGCCGCCGGGCAGGGCCGCGCCCAGCGAGCGGAGCAGCCGGAAACCGTCGTGCGGCACCGTGTTCCGGTACAGCGAAAGCCGGTGCCCGTAGAAGCCCCAGGCCAGCTCGGGGTCGTCGGCGAAGTGCCGCGGGTCGGCGAGCTCCTCGAACCGCAGCCCGAGCCGGGCATACGGCGGGTACGCGCGCCAGAACCCGTCACCGCCGCGGAAGTCCGGCAGGCCGGAGTCGACGCCCATGCCGGCGCCGGCGCAGATCAGCAGCGCGCCGGCGCCGTCCAGGAGTTCCGCGGCCCTGGCGAGCTCACTCACCCGGCTGCGAGCCGAAGACGACCTCGAACTCCAGGAGGTTCGCCCGGGTGGACACGGGCTTGGCGCGCTCACCCGAGTGCGCCGCCGCGGCCGGGCCGCCCTTCGCCCACGCCTGGTAGTGCTCCTCGGTCTCCCACTTCGTGTACACGAAGTAGCGCGTCTCGCCGGAAACCGGCCGCAGCAGCTCGAACCCGAGGAAACCGGGCTGCTCGTCGACGGAGTGCATGCGGGCGGCGAACCGCTTCTCCAGCTCGGGTCCGGCGCCTTCGGGGACCTCGATCGCGTTGATCTTCACGACACTCATGGCCTCCAGCGTAGTTGGCTGCCGGGTGTGATCCGTGCCACTGTGGAAGTCATGGGGAGCACCGAGCGCGATCTGGCCACCGATATCGCCCGGATCGTCCGCGCCACCGCGAACGAGGTCGCGGGCGGCCCGGCCAACGAACTGATCGAGCGCGTGACCGGCCACCTGGGGGCACCGCTGCCCGAGGTGGTGGTCGTGACCCGGAACTGGCCGATGTGGGAGCACGCCAACATCCAGCGCGGGGTCGACGCCTACCTCGCCGAACACGGCACGGCCGTGGCCTGGTTCGGCATCGCGGGCGGCCAGCGCACGCACGAAGACCTCATCGGGATGCTCGCCATCGCGCGCAAGCAGGGGATGTACGAGCTCGGCTCGGTCGACTACACGACGACGGCGATCGGCCCGGACGACGCGACCGAAGCCGTCCAGCTGGGGCTGGTCGGCACCAGCGCGCCGGGCGGGGAGCCCGTGCTGCTCGCCATCCGCGGCGCGACCCCGCAGTGGGGGCTCGAGCAGTGCCGGCTGGAGGTCCTCGCGACGTCGCGGGTGACCGCCACCGAAGTGCGCGACCGCGTCGAGCGGC
Source organism: Amycolatopsis sp. NPDC051045 (assembly GCF_040682955.1). NCBI lineage: Bacteria > Bacillati > Actinomycetota > Actinomycetes > Pseudonocardiales > Pseudonocardiaceae > Amycolatopsis > Amycolatopsis sp. NPDC051045. The sequence goes on along the minus strand of NZ_JBFBCC010000004.1, from coordinate 155,148 downwards.
TGATGACCGAGCACGACCTCCTGCGGGGTCAGGTGCTGGCCTTCGGCACCAGCGAGCACCGCGGCAACGAGCTGCTCACGTTCCTCCCCCGGCCGACGCTGACCGGCGAGGAGGTCGTGCTGCCGGACGGCGTGCTCGACGCGATCGAGCGGCACACGGTCGGCATCGCCCAACACGGCAAGCGGCTGCTGGCCGCGGGCCAGCACCTCAAACGCGGGCTGCTGCTGCACGGCCTGCCCGGCACCGGCAAGACGCACACGGTCCGCTACCTGATGGGCCGCCTGCCGGACACCACGGTGATCATCCTGACCGGCACGGCGATGAAGCTCGTGGGCAAGGCCGCGGAGCTGGCGCGGCGGCTGCAGCCCAGCGTGGTCGTGCTCGAGGACGTCGACCTGATCGCGCAGGACCGCAGCTACGGACCGATGGTCCAGCCACTGCTGTTCACCCTGCTCGACGCGATGGACGGCGTGGGCGGCGACGCCGACGTCACGTTCCTGCTCACCACCAACCGGGCGAGCGAGCTGGAGAAGGCCCTCGCGGACCGGCCCGGCCGCGTCGACCTCGCCGTCGAGATCCCGCTCCCGGACGCGGCCGGGCGCGAAGCGCTGCTTCGCCTGTACGCGCGCGGGCTGGAGCTGACGGCGGACCTCGGCCCGATCGTCGACGCGACGGCGGGGATGACGGCGTCGTTCGCGAAGGAGCTGCTGCGCCGGGCGTCGCTGCGGGCCCTGGCGGTGCGCCCGGACGCGGACGTCGTCGTCGGGGACTGGGAGCTGACCACGGCGTTGCGGGAGATGCTGGACGCGCGGAGTGCGCTGACGCGGTCGCTGCTGGGCAGTTCAGCTACGCAGTGAGCCGGGGAAGAGCTCGGCGTCGGCGGGGAGCTTCGTGCCGCGGAACCAGGCGTCGAAGAACGCCCGGAGGTTCTTGCCGCTGAGCCGCGTCGTCATCGCCTCGAAGTCGGCCCAGGTCGCGTTGCCGTGGCGGTAGCGGGACGGCCACTCGCGCAGCAGCCGGCCGAACGCCGGGTCGCCGATTTCGCGGCGGAGTGCGTGCAGCGCCAGGATGCCCTTGTTGTAGACGCCTTCGAATTCGTGGCCCTGCCCCATGCCGACCAGCTTCTGCGCCCAGAAGTCGGTGCTGGCGTGGGTGATCTCGATGGCCGCGCGGTAACGGTCGTCCAGGCTCTGGCCCTCGCGCTCGGCCCACAGCCACTGCGCGTACGACGCGAAGCACTCGTTCAGGCAGATGTCGGACCAGTCCCGCACCGACACCGAGTCGCCGAACCACTGGTGGGCGTTCTCGTGCACCAGCGTCGGCAGGTCGGCCCACTTCGCGTACGTCGGGCGGGTTTGCGTCTCGAGCGAGAAGGGGACTTCCTCGTTCAGGAAGATCCCGCCCGCGGCCGACTGCGGGTACGGCCCGAACTTGCCGCTCAGGAAGCCGAGCACCTCCGGCAGGCGGCCGCCGATCGCGCGGCGGTCTTCGGTGCCCGGCGCGTACGCCGACAGCACCGGGGTCCCGTCGGGCAATGTCGACCTGTCGACACCGAACTTGCCGATCGCGATCGTCGTCAGGTAGCTCGCCACCGGGGTGGGCTCGGTCCAGGTGCCGGGCGGGCCCTCGCGGCCGTTCGAGACGACCGTCCACCCCGCCGGGACGTGCGCGGTGAGCGTGAAGGTGGCCTTGTCGCGCGGGGTCTCGTTCACCGGGTACCAGAACGCCGCCGAGTGCGGCTCGCCGACCATGTAGGCGCCGCCGTCGGCCGAGTGCTTCCAGCCGTTTTCGCTGCCGCCGTCGTGCGGGGTCTTCGCCGGGTCGCCGCCGTAGGTCACCCGCGTGCGGAAGGTCGTCCCGGCCCGGAGCGGTTCCGGCGGCGTGACGACCAGCTCGAACGCCTTTTCGCGGCCGAACTGCGCCGGCTTGCCGTCGACCTCGACGCTGTGCACGTCCAGCCCGCGCAGGTCGAGGTCGAAGCGGCTGAGGTCCTGGGTGGCTTTCGCGGTCACCGTGGTGTCGCCGTCGAGGTGCCCGCTCGGCGGGTCGTACGTCACGCCGACCTGGTAGCCGAGGGCGTCGTAACCGCCGTTGCCGTCGTCGGGGTAGTACGGATCGCCGGCACCGGCGGCTCCGGGTGCGGGGTGCATGGGTGGTGGCGGGGGCGGCACCGTGACGGCGTCACCACCGCACGCCACGGCGAGGACCACCGCGGCGCAGACGGCGAGTGCGGTGGGCCGGCGGCGCATACGACCACCATAGGTGATGGAAAGCGATCACCTGGTCACGTTCCGCACCAGGGGTTTTGTGGTTAGGTGGCCGCGTGTTCTGTTTCGGCGGCAGCGGCGTGCCGATCGTTCTGCTGCACGGCCTGATGGGCCGGGCGCGGACGTGGTGGCGGGTCGCGGAGTGGCTCCGGCCCTACGGCGCGGTGTACGGCTTGGACGCGCGTGGCCACGGCAACGCGCCGCGCGTCGGGCCGTGGACCACCGAGCGCTTCGCCGACGACGTCGCCGAAGCGCTGCGGGCCCTGGACGCCGGCCCGGCCGTGCTCATCGGGCACTCGATGGGCGGCCTGCACGCGTGGGCGACCGCCGCGCGCCACCCGGAGCTGGTGCGCGCGGTCGTGTCCGAAGACTTCGCGCCGGACCAGCGCGGCCGGACCGTGGAGACCTGGCGGGGGTACTTCGAGAGCTGGCCGGTCCCGTTCAAGTCGCTCGACCACGTCCGGGAGTTCTTCGGCGACGCGGGCGAGTACTTCGCGGACTGCGTCGAGGAGCGCGAGGACGGCCTCCACCTGGTCGCGGACCTCGAGGACCTGTACGTCATCGCCGCCGAGTGGGGACGCCGGGACTACTGGGACGTCGTCGAGGCGATCCGCTGCCCGTTGCTGCTGGTCGAGGGCGAGCACACGGCGATGCCGCCGGGCCAGCAGGCGCTCGTCGCCGACCGCGTCCCGGGAGCGAAGCACCTGGTGGTGCCGGGCTCGGCCCACCTGCCCCACGACGAAGCCCCGGAGACCTACCGCGGTGCGGTGGAAGCCTTCCTCAGCCAGGTCCTGACCCGCTGAACCGGACGACACGCGTACCTGGACGGACGACACGCGTACCGGGATGGACGACACAACCGGCGCGACGTTGAGCCGCCGTGTCGTCCAACCGAGTACGCGTGTCGTCCCGTTGGGGACGCGTGTCGTCCCGCTACGTGCGGGCCAGGTCCGCTCGCCAGGCCGCCGTGGAGCGGTCGGCCGGGACGATCAGCGGCCAGACGTCCGCGCCGAGGAAGCCGGTTTCGTCGGCCGCGCGTGCGGCCCGGCAGGTGTCGCGGCGCAGCCCGGCCTGGACGGACAACGCGGCGACGGCGTCCTTTGTGGACTTTCCGAAGACGCCGTCGGTGGGCACGTCGAAACCGGACGCCCGCAGGAACTGCTGCGCCAGCTGGACCTTCTTGCCCGTGTCGCCCGGCTTCAGCAGCGGCCACTCGGCTTCGGAACGCGTCACCGCGACGCCGAGGACGCGCCCCACCGCCGTCCGCAGTTCGGGCAGCCGGTTGTAGAGCACCTGGCCGGGGCACTCGGTCGAGTTGAAGTCGCGGTGACCCTTGATGAACGCCGGCGCGATGCCGTACTGGTCCGCGATGTACGCGACGAGCGAAACCAGCGAGTTCCACAGCGCTTGCGGCACGTCGACCGTGCTGTACAGGCCTTCGTTCTCGATGCCGATGACCTCGCTGTTGTGGTTGCCCACGTTCGCGCCCTGGACGTGCTGCGTGCCGCCCCGCAGGATTTCGAGGCTGCGGTGCCTGCCTTCGGTGATGTGCCCGCCGCGGCTGTTCGTGAACTGCTGGCCGCTGTCGATCCAGCCGTTCTTGTCCATGTGCAGGTTCTGGATGAAGCGCGAGACGTAGAACGCGCGCGCCAGCGAAAAGTCGTTGTCGGCCGTCGGATCGACCGCGTGGTGCACGACGATGTACGTCGGCTTGTGGTTCTCCACCACGATCGGGCCCGCGGCGGGCCGGGCACCCCACTCGGACGTCGGGTGGATCGTCGGGATCGGCACGGCCGCGCCGGCCGTCCCCGTGGTCGTCATCCCCAGTGCGCCGGCCGCGGTCGCGGTCACCCCCGCCTTGAGCAGGGTCCGGCGGTCAACAGTGACCATGCGGAAACGGTAACTCCGCACCGTGCCGAAGACAACTATTGACCAACTTTGGTTGTAGTGCGTCAGTGTTCACCCGGGAGGGCGAAGAGGCCGTCCCGGGTCTGTTCGAGCAGGCCGTCGACCAGCAGGGAGTCCAGGCAGCGGTCGCGCTGACCGCCGTCGTGCCAGACGAGGTCCAGCTTCGCCTTCTCGACCGGGCCTTCGGTGCCGCGCAGGACGTCCAGCAGCCGCCCGCGGACGTACCGGTCGGTGCCCGCGTACCGCTGCACCGGCTTGGCCGGGCCGGTGTACTCCGGCCGCCCGGCGTGCTGCCACGCGCAGGCGTCGTAGATCGGGCAGTCCGCGCACCGCGGGGCGCGCGCGGTGCAGATCAGCGCGCCGAGTTCCATGATCGCCGCCGAGAACTTCGCCGCCGGGGCGTCCTCGGCCGGCAGCAGTGCCTCGACGTCGGCCATGTCGCGGGTGTTGGACGCGGGCCCGGCGTCACCGGCCCCGTGCACCGCCCGCGCGACGACCCGCCGCACGTTCGTGTCGACCACCGGCGCGCGGCGCCCGTAGGCGAACGCGGCGACGGCGCGCGCGGTGTAGGCCCCGATCCCGGGCAGCGCCAGCAGAGTGTCCACATCGGACGGAACGACGTCGCCGTGTTCGGCCGCGATCACCCCCGCCGCCTGGTGCAGCCGCAGCGCGCGGCGCGGGTAGCCGAGCTTGCCCCAGGCCCGCACGACCTCGCCCTGCGACGACGCCGCCAAAGCCGAGGGCACCGGCCAGCGTGCCATCCACTCGAGCCAGATCGGCTGCACGCGGACGACCGGTGTCTGCTGCAGCATGATTTCGCTGACCAGCACGCCCCAGGCGGAGCAGTCCGGCTCACGCCAGGGCAGGTCCCGGCCGTGTGCGGAAAACCAGTCGAGCAGTACGTCAGCGTCCACAGCCACGCCGGGAGGCTACTTCACCTCGGGGAGGCGCTCGCGGGCCACTTCCTCCGGGGACGGCATGGCGGCGATCTCCGCGGCGATCGCGCGGGCCGCGTCACGGCAGGGAGCCGCCTTCCGTGCCTGTTCGGTGACGGCGTCCGCGCTCAGTTCGCCGGGCAGGAGACGCAGTGCGGCACCCGCGGCGACGAGCGCCTCGGCGTTGGCGAACTGGTCGGCGCCCTGGGGTAGGACCAGCTGCGGGACGCCCGCGGCGAGCGCGCCCAGCGTGGTGCCGCTGCCGCCGTGGTGCACGACGAGGGCGGCGTGTGGCAGCACCTCCGCCTGCGGAACCCAGGGGTGCAGGGTCACGTGGTCCGGCACGCTGCCGAGCTCCTGCGGTCGCACCCGCCCGGTGGCGACGACCACGTGACCGCCGAGCGCGGCCAGGCCGCGGATGGCGGCGGTGAGCACCTCGGGCGTGCCGAACGCGGTGCCGAGCGTCAGGTGGGTGAACGGCGCCGGCGGGCGCTCGAAGCGGCCTGGCTCCGCGAAGGGCACGGGACGCAGGGCGATCCGGTCGGCGGTCGCGAGGAAGGCCTCGTCCTGCAACGACGGCGGGCAGATGTCGAGGTGGCGCCCACCGTCCGGCCGCTCGAACCCGATGCCGCTGGGGAACATCCGGCCGAACCCGTGCCAGAGAGCCGGGATCCCGGCGCGGCGCGCGGCGACGGCCACCTCGGGGACACCCCAGCCGTGCACGACGAGGTCCGGCCGCAGCCGCGCCAGGTCCGGCTCGAGGTCTTCGGCGTAGATCTCGTAGAACGAGTCCGCGGGCCGGAACGGGTTGAGCCCGAGCCGGTGCAGCGGCGGGTGGACGTGCTCACCCGCCGCGAAGTGCACCTCGTGCCCGATGTCCCGCGCCGCGATCGCGAGCGGGAGCATCGGGAACGTGTGGCCTTCCGACGCGAGGCCGGCGAAGAGCACGCGCATGTTGTCCCCATTCGGATGTCTAGAACATCTGAATGGGGACGATAGCCTACTCGACCTCGCTGAGCTTTCCGGTCTTGACGTCGTAGACGAAGCCGCGGACGTTCTCGGTGTGCGGCAGGTAGGCGCTGCGCCGCACCCGCTCCACCGACGTCCGGACGCTGTTCTCGACGTTGCGGAACGCCTCGACCGACCAGGTCGGCCGCAGCCCGGTGTCGGTCTCCAGCTCGTCCTTGAAGTCGTCCTCGGTCACCATCGAAAGGCCGCACTCGGTGTGCTGGACGATCAGCACCTCGCGGGTGCCGAGCTTGCGCTGCGAAAGCGCCAGCGAGCGGATCATGTCGTCGGTCACGACGCCGCCCGCGTTGCGGAGGACGTGCGACTCGCCTTGCAGCAGGCCGAACAGCTCGAACACCCGGATCCGGGCGTCCATGCAGGTCAGGACGGCCACCTGCAGCGACGGCTTCGGGGACGACCGGTCACCCGGCGTCACCTCGCCGAGCTCCTGGTTGCGCTTGAGCAATACGTCGATCGAGGTCATCGGTCACCTTCCGGCCAGTGGCCCCGCGGCGCGGGCGTACCACTCCATTTGACCGGGTGTACATGCCGATGGGCAATGCACTACGGGCAATGTCACGGGGTCAGCCCCCGAACCAGGGCTCCTCGACGGTCCGCGGCGGCGCCGACGTCCGCCCGAGGCGCAGCTCGGTCGGCAGGGTGATCGTCTTGGGTGCGCTCCGCTCGCCGGAGCTGAGCAGCAGCCGCCCGGCCGTCTTGCCCTTTTCGAGCACCGGCTGGTGGACCGTGGTGAGCCCGATCCGCTCGGCTTCGGCGATGCCGTCGAAGCCGGTGACGGTCAGGTCCTGCGGCACCCGCAGCCCGCGCCGCTCGGCCTCGGCCATGGCGCCGAGCGCGAGGATGTCCGAGGTGCAGATCACGGCGGTGATCTGCGGGTATGCGTCCAGCAGCTGGCGGGCCGCGGACGCGCCGTCGTCCACTGTGTGGTCGAACCGCTCGACCACCGGGACGCCCGCCCAGTCGACGCCCGCCCCCGAGAACGCGGCGGCCAGTGCCTCCAGCCGGGTGCGCTGGACGTGGAAGTGCGCGCCGCTCTGACGCGCCGGCGACACGAAGTCGTCGTTGCGCTCGCGCGCCAGCCGCATGCAGATCACGCCGACCTGCCGGTGGCCCAGCGAGACGAGGTGTTCGGCGAGCTTGCCGACCGCCGCCGCGTCGTCCGGGCCGACGCGGTCGATCCCTTCGATGCTCGGCTGGTCGATGATCACCGTCGGCACCGGCCGCTCCAGCACGGCGGCCAGGTGCGGGTCGTCGTCCGGCACCGAGTAGACGACGAAGCCGTCGACGCCCGCGCGGTGCACCGCGGCGACGTCTTCGCGGCCCGGGCTGGCCGGCACCAGGTGCAAGCCGACGCCGGCGTCTTCGCAAGCCAGGGCCAGTCCTTCGAGCACGCCGACGGCGGCGGGGTCGCGGAAGGCGTAGGAGAGGTTCTCGGTGAGCAGCAGCCCGACCGCGCCCGCCTTGCGCGTGCGCAGGGAGCGGGCGACCGGGTCGGGTCCGGGGTAGCCGAGCCGCCGCGCGGTCTCGAGGACCCGACGGCGCAGTTCCGGGGACAGCTGGTCCGGCCGGTTGTAGGCGTTGGACACCGTGGTCCTGGACACACCGAGCTCCGCCGCGAGCGACGCCAGTGTCGCCTGCCTCCGGGTGCGAATAGGACGTCCCATCAGCAAACCGTAACGGTTCAGATCGTTTTCCTGAAGAGACACCCCGCGTGGTCGATGTCTCGATCCGCATGCGTGAAGACGCATACACCAAACGACGATCGGATGGCCAGGAAGTCATCCGGATGGGGTAAGGTGAATCTGACAACGGTTTCCATTAGCGTCTGCAGGAGTCCTTCGATGAGTTCCCGCCGCACCAGGAGCGTGCTCGCCGCCGCTTCGGCCCTGTCCGTGTTCGCCCTGGCCGCCTGCTCCGGCGGCGGGACGTCGAGCTCGGACGGCGGGGCGCAGCCCGGGGCCGCCGGCAAGATCAAGGTCGTCGCGTCGACCGACGTCTGGGGCAGCGTGGTCAGCGCCGTCGGCGGCGACCGGGTCGAGGTCAAGTCGATCATCCACGACCCCTCGGCCGACCCGCACTCGTACGAGACGACGGCGGACGACGCGCTCGCGGCGAAGGACGCGAAGCTGCTGCTCTCCAACGGCGGCGGCTACGACGAGTTCTTCGACAAGCTCACCGGCCAGGCGGGGGACGCGAAGAAGCTCGTCGCCTACGACATCGCCGCGACCGGCGACGAGAACGAGCACGTCTGGTACGACCTGCCCGGCGTCGACAAGGTCGCCGACCAGCTCGCCGCGCAGCTCGGCGAGCTCCAGCCGGCGGCCAAGCAGCAGTTCGCCGACAACGCGACCGCGTTCAAGGCGAAGGTCGACGCGCTCGAGAAGCGGCTCGGCGAGCTCGGCACCACCCACCCGGGTACGAAGGTCGTCGTCACCGAGCCGGTCGCGCACTACCTGCTGAAGAGCGCGAAGATCACCGACGCGACGCCCAAGGCGTTCTCGGACGCGGTGGAGAACGACACCGACGTCCCGGCCGACGCGGTGAACACCTACAAGCAGCTCATCGCGACCAAACAGGTCAAGGCCCTGATCAACAACGCGCAGACGGTGACGCCGCTGACCCAGGACGTCGTCGGGCAGGCGAAGGCCGCCGGCGTCGGCGTGGTGGACGTGACCGAAACGCTCCCCGCGGGTGTGACCGACTACATTGGCTGGATGACCGGGGAAGTCGACGAGCTGGCTGGGGCGTTGAAGTAGCCATGGCACCCGTATCGGACGACGTACGCCCCGCGGTCCGGGTCCGCGGGGCGGGGCTCGCGTTCGGCCCCCGCACCCTCTGGTCGGGGCTGGACCTCGTCGTCGAGCCGGGGGAGTTCCTCGCCGTGCTCGGCCCGAACGGGTCCGGCAAGAGCAGCTTCCTCAAGGCGCTGCTCGGCATGCAGGACCTCTCGGCGGGCACGGTCGAAATCGCGGGCGGCCGCCCGGGCGGCGCGAACCGCAAGATCGGGTACATCCCGCAGCAGCGCGCGATCGACGAGTCGCTGACGCTGCGCGGCGTCGACCTGGTCGGGCTGGGGCTCGACGGGCACCGCTGGGGTCCCGGGCTCACCGGCATGGCGGCGCGCCGCCGTCGAGTTTCCGAAGCGATCGAAGCGGTGGGGGCCACGCGGTACGCGAAGCAGCCCGTCGGCCGGTTGTCCGGTGGCGAGCAGCAACGGCTGCGGGTGGCGCAGGCCCTGGTCGGCGACCCCGAGGTGCTGCTGTGCGACGAGCCGCTGCTGTCGCTCGACCTCGCCCACCAGCGCGCGATCAGCGAGCTGATCGACGAGCGGCGGCAGTCGGCGGGGACCGCCGTGCTGTTCGTGACGCACGAGATCAACCCGGTGCTGCCGTTCGTCGACCGCGTGTTGTACCTGGTCAACGGTCAGTTCCGGATCGGCAAGCCGGACGAGGTCATGACCACCGAGACGCTGTCGCAGTTGTACGGCACCCGCGTCGAGGTGCTCAAGGTCGGCGGCCAGATCCACATCGCGGGTGCGCAGAGCGCGTTGTGCGAGGGGGAGCCGCACCACCACGAACACGACGTCGAAGAGCAAGTGGGCTGAGTCTTGGATCTGTTCGACTTCGGCAAGACCTGGGAGCTGATCACCGAGCTCGAGGGCGTCCAGACGGCGCTGCTGGCGGCGGCGATCCTCGGCCTGGTGGCGGGGGTGCTGGGCCCGCTGATCGTGATGCGGCGGATGTCGTTCGCGGTGCACGGCACGTCGGAGCTGGCGTTCACCGGCGGCGCGGCGGCCCTGCTGCTCGGGATCGGCGTCGAGTACGGCGCGCTGATCGGCGCGGTGGTGGCGGCCCTGCTGCTGGGCATCCTGGGCGCGCGTGACGCCGACCGCGACTCGGTGATCGGCGTGATCCTGTCGTTCGGCCTCGGCATGGGCGTGCTGTTCCTGTCGTTCTACAAAGGACGGTCCGGGAACAAGTTCGGGATCCTCACCGGCCAGATCATCACGATCGACTCGACGAACCTGACGTTGTTCGTCGTGTCTTCGGTGGTGGTGCTGGCGGTGCTGGCGCTGGTGTACCGGCCACTGCTGTTCGCTTCGGTGGACCGGAACGTGGCCGTGGCGCGCGGGGTTCCGGTGAAGACGCTGACGGTGGTGTTCGCACTTCTGGTGGGTGTTTCGACCGCGTTGAGCGTGAAGGTGGTCGGCTCGCTGCTGGTGGTGGCGCTGATGGTGACCCCCGCCGCGGCGGCGGCTCGCGTGACGGCGTCGCCGTGGAAGGCCACGGTGCTCTCGGTCGTGTTCGCCGAGGTGTCGGCGATCGGCGGGATCGTCCTGTCACTCGCCCCGGGTCTGCCGGTGAGCGCGTTCGTGACGGCGATTTCGTTCTTGATCTACGTGGTGTGCCGGGTGCTCGCCTGGCAACGGGACCGGCGCACGCGGGTCCGGTCGGTGGACCCGGCCCCGGACCTGGTCGCGGCGGCCTAACCCAGCATCAGCAGGACCTGCAGCTCACCGACCACGAACCCGATCACCCCGCCGACGGCGATCAGCTTCCACTCGTCCTGCCGGAACGCCGGGCGCAGGAGTCCCTCGAATTCCAGCGGCGTCAAGGCCAGCATCCGCTGCTCGATCACCTTCGCGACGTCCATCGCCTCGGTCAGGTACCCCTCGGCGTACCGAGCGGTGTCGGGCAGCTGCTCCAACGCCTTGGTCGCCGCGGCGTGCTTCATCTCCCGCAGCCGCGTCCCACCCACCGCCCGGGCGAGGGGCACCTGCGCGTCGACCGTTTCCGAAACCAGGTTCTCCACCAGCACCGCCAGCCGGTCGGCGCGGGGGCCGCGCAGGACCGCGTCCAGGAGGTTCGGCACCGTCAGGATCTCGTTCGCGATCAGCTCGCCGTACTGCCGCGCCACCTCGGCCCGGCGGCGCTGGAACTTGCCCTGGAAGATCACCCGGCCCACGCGCACCGGCTCGCGCGGGACGAAGATGAGCTTGATCGCCAGCCAGTCGGTGCACAGCCCGATGACCCCGCCGAAGATCGGCAGCACCCACGGCTCGCGCGTGAACGCCCACACGATCGTCTGGACGAGGCCGAGCCCGAAGCCGAAGTAGATCCCCATCCGCGCGATGAACGCCATCTCCGGCCGGGACGTCTCGCGGATCAGCCGGACGAGCAGTGCCTTGTCCCTGGTCAGCCGCTGGACCGTCATGTGCTGGACGTCGAGCACTTCGTCGAGGTTCTCGCGGACGTCGTCGAGGAACTCCCGCACCAGCCGCGGTGCCGCCGCCTGGACCTGCTTGATCAGCATCTCCTGCGCCAGCGTCGGCATGACCTCCCACAGCCGCGGGTGGTGCTCGGCCAGCACTTCGCGCGCGGTGTGGCCGACCGCGCGCAGCAGCGGCTGCTCAAGTTCGCTGGTGATGATCACCGGGTCGATCTGCCCGAAGACCTCTTTCAGGTCGAGCAGGTTCGCCGTCAGCAGCTCGGTCGCGACCGCGGCCATCCGCCCGCCGTGCTTCGGGACGACGCCCTGCCAGCCGAGCAGCGGCGGGATCCCGATGAAGTCCAGCGGCCGGAACATCATCTCGATGGCGACGCGCTTGGTGACGTACCCGATCAGCGCCGCGACGAACGGCATCGCCGCGTACAGCGGCCAGTGCAGGGCGAGGTCGTGCAGGACAGCGTCCATTCCGACCTCCCTCGCCGTGCCGAGAGCAAAACCGTACCGGCTACCCGAGCAGGACCAGCAGCTGCAACTCGCCGACGAGCCCGCCGATCACCGCACCGACGACGATCAGCTTCCACTCGTCCTGCCGGAACGCCGGCCGCAGGATGCCTTCGAACTCGAGGGCGGTCAGCTGCTGCATCTTCGTGACGATCTGTTCCGGACGTCGAGCGCCGGCGGTTCGAGCTCTTTGACCATTTCTTCCGGATCGAGCCGGGCGAAGATCTCCTGCGGGTCGACGAGGCTGCGGGTCAGCAGGTCGACGGCCGTGGTGGCCATGCGCCGCGCGTTCGCGGGGATGACGCCCTGCCAGCCGAGGAACGGCCGGATGCCGGTGCGGCCTCGTCGCGTCAACCGCTGGTCAACTGCGGTCAGAATGCCATGCGTCACCGGGGGTTCCCGAATTCGTGATGCATCCGTTTGGCGGTACGTCTTCACGGACCCCGGCTCATTAAGGTGGCCCGATGGTCGCGCCTGAGAAGCCCCAGCCCGCCCCGAAGACAGCCAAGTTCGCCGTGGGCGTCCGCGGCTACAACCAGCGTCAGGTCGACGAGCGTCTCGCCGAGCTGACCAAAGAGCTCCGCGAGACGTCCCGCAACCGCGACGATGCCGTCGCGACGTCCTCGGACCTCACTAAGGCGCTCTCCTACGCGCAGAAGGAGCTGGCCGAGACGAAGGCCGCGCTCGCGCGGATGAGCTCGAGCCCGTCCGGCGCCGGCGCGATGGCCGAGCGCGTCCGGATGATGATGCAGCTCGCCGAGGAGGAGATCGCGGACCTGCGTTCGGCGGCCGAAGCCGACGCGGCGTCGACCCGCGAGCAGGCGGACAAGTACGCGCACGAGACCCGCCGCACGGCCGACAAGCTGGCGAAGGACGCGGAGGAGGAGCGCGCGCGCTTGCTTTCGCAGGCGAAGGGCGAAATCGAGAAGCTGAACGCGGCCGCGGGCGCGAAGAGGGTCGAGCTGTCCGCGGCGGCCGACCGCGCCCGCAAGGAAGCGGACGCGAAGGCCGAGGCCGAGGCGGCGGCGGCGCGGGCCGAGGCGGACCGGGTGGCTTCGGCGGAACTGGCCCGGCGGAAGAAGGAGTTCGAGGAGGAGTTCGCGCGCAAGAAGCAGGAGACGGAGGCCGCGCTGGCTTCGGCTCAGGCGCAGCAGGCATCGGCCGATCAGAACCGGAAGCTGGCCCTGGACCTGCGGGCGAAGATCGCCGAGCGAATCGCGGCGACGGACGTGGCGGTCAAGGAGGCGATGCGGCTGCTGGCGCCGGCGGACGAGGCGCCTGCGAACGGGGACCGGAAGCCTACGCCGGCTCCGGCTGCTTCTCCTGCTCCGGCTGCTTCGGCTGCTCCGGCTTCGAAGGCTCCGGCGAAGGCTTAGTTATCCACATCGGTCCGGGTTGTCCACAGATTTCGGGAGCCGGCGTTTTCGCAGGCCAGGACCGGTAGACTGGACTTGGGGACGCCCCCCGGGACGGGTGGGGGCTGCGTGTGGGGCTGCGTGTGGCCGGGAACGGGCCACACCGCCGGGCCGGCTCGGACCGGTGCCTTCCGCACCCGGCCCGCTCGGCAAAGCGCGTGAATCCCCCAGTCGGGGAGGTGGCCGAAGCTCGTGGGTGGCAATCTGCACAGCAGTTGCTTGATCACCCACGAGACGGGACCTGCGCATGATCCTCGAGACCGAGCGGGCCGCCGTGTGCGCCTACGCGCGCCGGATGGTCGGTGATGGCCTGGTCGTCGGCACGTCCGGGAACGTCTCCCTGCGGGCCGGCGACCTCGTCGCCGTCACCCCGACCGGTGTCGCCTACTCGAGCATGACCCCGGCCGACATCCCGGTCGTCGATCTCGGGGGTGCGGTGGTCGACGGCTCGCTCCGGCCGACCAGTGAACTGCCGATGCACCTGTCCGTGTACTGGGACGTTCGTGACCCGGACAGTGAGCCCGTGACCGCCGTCGTCCACACGCACTCGCCGCACGCCACCGCCGTGTCGACGCTCGTGCGCGAGGTTCCGCCCATCCACTACATCATCGCCACGATCGGGCCGTCGGTGCGCGTTGCGCGCTACGCCACCTACGGCACGCCGGACCTCGCCGCCGCCGTGCTGGAGGCGCTCGAAGGGCGCCGTGGCTGCCTGCTGGCCAACCACGGCACCCTCACCTACGGCGACGGCCTCGAGGCCGCCTACCACCGCGCCCAGCAGCTCGAGTGGGCCTGCCGCGTGTGGCTGCTCGCGCAGAGCGCCGGCCGGCCCAGCCTGCTGCCGCCGCCCGAGGTCGCCAACGTCGTCGAGCGGCTGCGAGGCTACGGGCAGGGCTAGGAAGCCAGCTGGACCGCGTCCAGCAGCTCGACGACTGTCGGGTCGTCGACGGCCTCCTTGATGCACTGCCACAGCTGCAGGTTGGCCATCGCCCACCGCGAGTACGTCGCGGCCGCCTCCGGGTTGTAGAAGTAATACCCCTCGTCGTGGACGTCGCACTGCTCGCCAACGATCTTGTGCGCCAGCTCGCGCAGGCTCAGCCCGTTTTCGCGCAGGTACCGGTGCGCCAGCACCACCGGCGTCACCGGCAGCGCTTTGAACAACGTGTCCGCGTCGCTCAGTGCCTGTGCTTCCAGTGAAATGTCCCGCCCGCGGGTCGCCATTTCCGCCTCGTCGATGATCTCGTCGATCCACCGCGCGACGTGCGGCGGAACGCCGCACTCGGTGAGGATTTCCAGCCGCAGGCTCCGGCCCGCCGCGGCGGGTGAGTTCCGGAGCACCAGGTAGTTGACGTCGTGCACCAGCGCGGCCACTTCCACCACCGCGGCGTCGGCCCCGTTGTGCCGGGCGAATCCGACCGCCTTCGCGCGGACGAAACTCACGTGGTGCCAGCCGTGGAACTGCAGCCGATCGGCGTACTGCCGGCAGAGCCGGTGGACCCTTTTTTCGACAGTACCGACGACGGCGTCAACGATTGCGTGGTCGATCGTGCTTTCCTGCGTGCGCATACACCTCTCCCATCCCGGCCGTGGTGTTCAGACGGGTGGAGTAATGGTAAGCGCCGCTGACGCCGGTGTGTAGCTAGATGCGGTCGGCCAATTCCCCCAATCGGACCTCAACCGGAACGTGACGATGGCCGATTCCGCTGGCCGGGTCGAAAGACAAGCTGAAGCTGCTCACCGGGCGTGATTTCACGAGGAAAGTCATCGTCCCGGTCGCCGCCTCGGGGATGCGGTGGAATTCGTCGGCCAGCATGGTGGCGCAGACCCCGGCTTCGCACCGCGTCCGGCGGCGCAACCGCGCGGACGCGATCAGCCCGGTTTCGGCGTCGATCGTCGTCTCGTACCTTTCGTGCAAGTAGTCACCACGGAGAATCGTGGTGCAGAAGTGGTACCTGTGGTTGTGCACGGAATCCGCGTACCCCTCCCGCCAGTCCTGCTGCGCCTTGTATTCGTGCAGCCAGAAGGAGAACGGGTCGGACGGCGAATCGAGCAGGCACCAGGCGAAGTGGGTGGTCGTTTCCCGCGACGAGCGCAGCACCTTGGTGGCCTGCGCGGCGGACAGCGTGCGGAGCTGCGAGCGCAGCTCTTCCCGCAGCCCGGACTGGGTGGCCCACGGCCGGAACCAGCCGTCGACCGCGCGCCAGTCCGCGGCGAGCGGGAACCCGGCCGTGCGCAGGCGCGTGGCCAGTTCGGAAAGGGGGGACAGGCGGGTGAGCAAGGTCAGCTCCCTAGCTCGGCGACTGCGGAGAACTCCGCGCGGAAGGCGTGGAACTTGCTTTCCAGCTCGCGGAACTGCTCCTCGGACAACGGGGATCCGGTGATCTTTTCGAACAGCGCCAGGAAATCCGTCCGCGTCGTCGCGGACGTGATGCGGAAGTGGCGGCCGGTCCGGGACTGCGAGACGCGCACGAATTCGGCGCGTTCCATGTTGTAGAGGAAGGAACCTTCGGTGAATCGCAGGGACCGCGGGTAGAGCTTCGTGGCGCCGCGGACGTCGCTGTAGAGCGACACCCAGACGCTGGCGTCGAACATTTCCAGCCGGTCCAGCGGCGGATCGGCGACCACGGTGATGTCGACCTGCGCGCAGCGGCTGCGCGCCAGGAAGAGGCCGACGAGCCCGATCCGGATCTCTTCGTCGAGCCGGGTCTGGATCTGTTCGTAGTCGACGTCGGCCGCCTCGCGCCGCAACAGGTACCGGGCGCGCCCGCTGATCGAGTTCGCGTCGCGCGGATCGGCGATGACGGCCCGCAGTTCCCGCTCCGTGCGGGAAAGCAACAGGCGGGCGGCCGCGTGCCGGCCGGAGAACCCGCGGAAGAAGTACTGCCGGGTCGCGTCGAGGTCGGCCATCAGCGCGCGGTTGAACGCGGGATCGGGGTCGGTGGTCGCCTCGAACACGTCGGTGGGGAAGAACTCCTTGTTGAGCGCGCGGTATTCGGCGCTGAGGTCCTCCAGCGCACGTCTGCTCTCCTCGATCACCGGGGTCACCAGCGCCCGCTGCGAGGCACTGGCGGTGATCAGCGTCTGACCGAATCCGACGATCGCGGAGATCAGGGTGCCGGTGCCCAGCGACGTCACCAGGTTCTTCCCGGTGCCGGGGTCCATCAGGCCGGCGATCCACAGGCTCAGGCCGGCGACCACGACGAGCACCGTGAGGAGCAGGCTCGTCCTGGTCCAGAAGATCTCCTGCAGTGGGGTACGGCGGAGGTGTCCGCCAGCCGCGGCCACGTGCTTCACCTCCCTCGAGCCACCCGAACGGACGAACGCGTAAAGTGTCGGTTCGAGCGCGGGGAGTTACTTTACGCGCCTCTCGGGGTGCGCGAAATAAGAAGTTCGGGGGACAGTGCTGACGGACAGACGTCACTCTCGGCAATAATTCACCGAGTGGCCCGGTTTTCCGAAAATGACGGAAAACCATGATCAAAGAGTGCGCGGCAGTCCGTTTTCGTACCAGCCGGGGCCGGGTTCGGTGGTCATCAGGAAATCCACGACGACCGGTGCGGGTGCCGGGTGGATCTCCGGGAGATCGCGCTCGCCATGCGCGGTGTCGACCGGCCAGGCCAGTTCTTCCCCGGCGAGCGAAAACTCCCCGCCGGCACCCGTGCGGTTGCCCCGGGCGTCGAGCCGTGCCCACCTGCCGTGCAGGTACACGGCATTCAGCCCGTGCAGCGCGGAGAGTTCCTGGTAGCAGAAGCCGGCCGGAATCCCTTGTGCCCGCAGCAAAGCGGCGAGCAGGTGCGCCTTCGCGTAGCAGATCCCGACGCGCTCGCGGAGGACGTCCGACGCCCGCCAGGTGACCCGGGGATCGCGGGCGTCGATGACGTGCTCGACCTCGTCCCGCACGAAGAGGAACGCGGCTTTCGCGCGTTCGACGGGATCGTCCCCGGTGGGTCGCAAGGTGCCGAGCAGCGCGCGGATCGAAGGGTGCTGGTGATCGACGACGGCGTCGGCGGCGAGGTAGTCGCTCAGCCGATCGGAGGTGGGCGACGGAACGGGTCTCATCCGCGGATCCTGACACGTTCGGCCATTCGGGCGAGACCGATTTTCCGGCGTCACCACGCTCCGCGGTTGCCGGTTACGGAACGTAGAAATCGGGGGGAAAGCCGGTCCACCGCAGTTCGGCGGGGAGGTGACTCAGGTCGTTGTAGACGACCAGCGCGGCGGGCCGCCCCGGCGAGTACCGGAGAACGGTCAGGCCGGCGTGGGCGTGGGTGAGGGTGAGCCACCGCCACGGCGGCGCATCCTGCGAGGCGCGGACGAGCCACCCGACGAGGAAGTTGTGCGTGACGAGCACTTCGTACCGCGGCTCGGCCCCGGGCACGGGCCCGCTGAACCGCCGTTCGGCTTCGGCGGC
This sequence comes from Amycolatopsis sp. NPDC051045, assembly GCF_040682955.1. Taxonomy (NCBI): domain Bacteria; kingdom Bacillati; phylum Actinomycetota; class Actinomycetes; order Pseudonocardiales; family Pseudonocardiaceae; genus Amycolatopsis; species Amycolatopsis sp. NPDC051045. The sequence continues at coordinate 137,453 of NZ_JBFBCC010000004.1, read as the reverse complement.
CAGCTCTTCGTCGGCGGGCGGGAGTTGCCGGGCGAAGGCGAGCAGGAGGTCACCGGAGGTCTCGGGGAGCTCCTCGCGCCTCGGCGTGTAGGGGACGAAATCGCCTGCCGCCGGGTCGACGTGGAGGGGAACGCCGGGAAGCTGAGCGGCGATCAGCTCGGCGGTCCGCGCGGCGCGCGGGAGGGGACCGTGGTGGACGGCGGTGACGGGGACGTCGCGGAGACGCCGTCCGAGCAGAACGGCCTGCCGCTGCCCGGCCTCGGTGAGTCTCCCGTCCCGCCCCGCTTCACCGTGGCGGGTGAGGAAGAGGTACCGCGTGGTCAGCACGGGGTCAGGTCTCCGGCGAGCTCAGCCGACGGGGACGAGCGCGCCTTCGGGGCCCTGCCGCGGCGCGAACTGGGCGACCAGCCGCATCGGCGCGGGGTGTGGCGCCAGGACGAGCGAGGCGAACGGGGTGATCGTGTGCTCGTGCCCGCTGTTGGTGTGCAGGTGCACGCTGACGTGCACGTTGCGGTCGGCGGGGATCTCGAAGGAGACGGAACCCCACGAGACCACGTACTGCCGGCCGTCGATGCTCGCGATCGGCGCATAGGCACGCACGGTGTGCCCGAGGTGGGGGATTTCGACGGTCAGCAGCCGGCGGGGACCGTCGTGGTGGTCGACGTAGGGGATCACGCCCGGCACCCTGGCGAGGTCGTTCGGGTCGGTCATCGTTCGGTCCTCGCTCGGAACTCGTGCGCCTTTGCTGGCCCTGATCATGCTGCCAGGCCGTTGTCGGGGCTTGTCGGGGGTCCGGCCGGGGCGGGCTTGTGGCGGATGCCTGATCACCTCACGGGGGTTGCCTGCCCCACCGGCCCGGCCGCTGAAGATGGCTGCGTATCGGATCGATGGGGAGGACTGGTTGGAGGGGCCCGGGCCCGGGGGCGTCCTTGGGGGCTGGTCAGAACTGGTAATACAAGAATGGGCTGAAGGTTCCCGTTGCTATCAAGATCGCCGCGTACAGCAGGCCTACCGTCATCACGCCGATGCGCAATGCCGTGGCTGGGCGGCTGCGGGATGACTCCAGCAGCGGGCCCGTCACCGGGTGGGCCGGCAGCAGGAACACCGTCAGGGCCGCCAGGAGCAGGACCAGGCGCTGGTTCGTGAACGCCTGCTCGACGCCCGCGCCGATGCCGTCGAAGTCGGGGAGCAGCATGTGGCCGAGCATCGAGAGCGCGTGGCCCAGGTCGGGGGACCGGAAGAACACCCAGCCGACCACCACCAGCAGCATCGTCAGGGCCCGGCGCAGGTGGCGCTTCCAGGGAACCGCCGGGTCGAGGTCGAGGCCGAAGCGGCGCTCGATCACCAGCAGCGCGCCGTGGTAGCAACCCCACACCAGGAACGTCCACTGCGCGCCGTGCCAGAAGCCCGTCAGGACGAACACTATGCAGAGGTTGCGGTACGTGCGGCCCGCGCCGTGGCGGTTGCCGCCCAGGGGGATGTACACGTAGTCGCGGAACCAGCGGCTCAAGCTCATGTGCCAGCGGCGCCAGAACTCCGTGATCGTCACCGATGAGTACGGCCGCGCGAAGTTCTCCGGCAACCGGAAGCCCAGCATGCGGCCGAGGCCGATCGCCATGTCCGAATAACCCGAGAAGTCGAAGAACAGCTGGAGCGTGTAGCCGATCGCGCCGAGCCACGCCGTCGCGAACGTCATCTGGTCCGGGGGCACCTTGAAGCACGCCTCGACCAGCGGGCCCAGCGAGTCGGCGATGATCGTCTTCTTGCACAGCCCCAGCGCGAACCGGGGGAAGCCCGCCGCGATGTCGTCGAGCCGGTGCGAGCGCAGCTGCGGGAGCTGGTCGGCGATCTCGCGGTAGCGCACGATCGGGCCCGCCACCAGCTGCGGGAACATCGCGATGTACGCGGCGAACGACACCGGGTTCCGCAGCGCCTGCCGCTCGCCGCGGTAGATGTCGACCACGTACGAGATGTGGTGGAACGTGTAGAACGAGATGCCGATCGGCACCACCAGGCTCGCGACGGGCACGCTCCCGCCGAACCAGTGCGCGACGGCGGCGATCTGCTGCGTCGCGAACCCGGCGTACTTCCAGACCAGCAGCACCGCGACGTCGAGCGACACCACGGCGATCAGGATCCGCCGCCGCCGCACACCCTGGACGTCCCACGGGCTCGGCGCCAGCAGCGGGCCGGCCAGGAAGTTGACCACCATGCAGCCGAGCAGCAGGAAGACGAACCCGCCGGCGCCGATCGTGTAGAACAGCAGGCTGCCGACCGCGATGATGCCGTTGCGCCAGCTCCGCGGGCACACCAGCACGGCGATGAGCACCGCCGGCATGAAGTACCACAGGAAAAGCGGCGAAACGAACGACATCGGTGGTCAGGTCCCCTCGGTTTTATCCGAGGGTGACCTTAACCCGAGTGGGTGGTGCTGAGGACTCAGACCCGGCCCGCGGCCCGCCGGCGCCGCGCCACCTCGGCGAGCAGCACGCCCGCCGCCACCGAAGCGTTGAGCGACTCCACGCCCGCCGCCATCGGGATCGACACCGTCGCGTCGCACGTCTCGCGCACCAGGCGCGAGAGCCCGCGGCCCTCGGAGCCCAGCACGATGACCAGCGGGTCGGCCGCCAGCTCCAGCTCGTCGATCTCCACCGAGCCGTCGGCGTCCAGCCCGACCAGCATCAGGCCGTCGTTGGCCCACGTCTTGAGCTGGCGCGTCAGGTTCGTCGCCACCGCGATCGGCAGCTTCGCCGCGGTGCCGGCGCTCGTCCGCCACGCCACCGCCGTCATGCCCGCACTGCGCCGCTCCGGCAGCAGCACGCCGTGGGCGCCGAACGCGGCCGCCGAACGGATCACCGCGCCCAGGTTCCGCGGGTCGGTCACGCCGTCGAGCGCGACGAACAGCGGCACCTCACCCGAGTTGCGGGCCACCGCCATCAGGTCGTCCGGGTGCGCGTACTCGAACGGCGGGACCTGCAGGCCGAGGCCCTGGTGCACGGCCCGGTTCGTCTTGCGGTCCAGCTCCTCGCGCGGGATCTCCAGGATCGAGATGCCCTTGTCGCCGGCCAGCCGGACGGCGTCGTTCACGCGGTCGTCGATCTCGATGTTCAGCGCGACGTACAGCGCCGTCGCCGGGACATCCGCGCGCAGTGCCTCGACCACCGGGTTGCGCCCGGCGATCAGCTCCGGCTTGTCGGCCTTCTTCTGCCGCGCCTGGTCGCGCTTGGTCGCGGCGTTGTTCTGGCGGTACGCCTTGTGCCCGGGACGGTCCTCCGCCTTCGGGGTCGGGCCCTTGCCTTCGAGGGCCTTGCGGCGCTGACCGCCCGAGCCGACGACGGCGCCCTTCTTGGTGCCCGTCTTGCGGATCGCGCCCTGGCGCCGCGAATTGCCTGCCATGGTGAAAGTTTCCTTGCTTCAGAACCGAAATCAGTCCGGCTTGACTGTCCACTGCGGACCGTTGGGGGTGTCCTCCACCACGATGCCCGCCTGCTGGAGGCGGTCACGGGCGGCGTCCGCGCGGGCGAAGTCCTTCTCGGCCCTGGCCTGCTGACGCTCGGCCAGCAGCCCTTCGACGAGCTCGGCCAACGCCTGCTTGGTGGGCGTTTCGGAACCGCCCGCCTCGGACCAGCGCGCGGACAGCGGGTCGAGGCCCAGCACGTCGGTCATCGCGCGGACGGCCGCGGCGAATTCGAGTGCCTTGGAGGTGTCGCCCGCGTCGAGGGCGGTGTTACCGTCCCGCACCGTGGTGTGGACCACGGCGAACGCCTGCGGGGTGGCCAGGTCGTCGTCGAGCGCGTTGGCGAACTCGGCGGGGACCGTGCCGATCGCGACGTCACCCGACGCGGCGGCGCGCCGCAGGAACGTCTCGATCCGCCGGTAACCCTGCGCGGCCTCGGCGACCGCGCCGTCGGAGTACTCGACGTTCGACCGGTAGTGCGGCTGCACGAGGTAGTACCGCAGCTCGGGCGCGCGGTAGCGCTCCAGCATCGACGGGATCGACACCGTGTTGCCCAGCGACTTGGCCATCTTCTCGCCGGCCATCGTCACCCACGCGTTGTGCAGCCAGTAGCGGGCGAACGGGTCGCCGGCGGCGTTGGACTGGGCGCGCTCGTTCTCGTGGTGCGGGAAGACGAGGTCGATGCCGCCGCCGTGGATGTCGAACTCCGCGCCGAGGTACGCCGTCGCCATCGCCGAGCACTCCAGGTGCCAGCCCGGCCTGCCGCGTCCCCACGGCGTCGGCCACGACGGCTCGCCCGGCTTCGCGCTCTTCCACATGGTGAAGTCGCGCGCGTCGCGCTTGCCGCGCGTCGGCGTTTCGCCCTGCTGGACGTCTTCGAGGACCTGGCCGGACAGCTTGCCGTAGCCGTCGAACGACTTCACCGAGAAGTAGACGTCGCCGTCCGCGACGTAGCCGTGGCCGCCCTCGATCAGGCGCTCCATCAGCTCGACCATCTGGGTGACGTGCCCGGTCGCGCGCGGATTGATCGACGGCGGCAGGCAGCCCAGCTGCTCGTACGCGGTTTCGAAGGCGCGCTCGTGCGTCGCGCCCCACTCCCACCAGGGCCGCTCGTGCTCGGCGGCCTTGGTCAGGATCTTGTCGTCGATGTCCGTGACGTTGCGGACCAGCAGCACGTCCAGTCCACTGTGGACGAGCCAGCGGCGCAGGACGTCGTAGTTCAGGGCGCCGCGGACGTGCCCGATGTGGGGTACGCCCTGCACGGTGGCACCACACACGTAGATCGACGCCGTTCCGCTACGGACGGGGTGGAACTCCCGCACGCTCCGGGTCGCTGTGTCGAAAAGGTGAAGGGCCACCCTGAAAGGGTACGGGGCGGCGTGAGCGACGTCGCAGGCGCCTCAGCCGACGCCGAAGCCGCGCAAGGCCGTGAGCAGGGCATCCGGCCGGTCGGCGGTCGGCAGCGGGTCGACCAGCGCGAACTCGCAGCCGAGCGCGCGGGCGCCGCCGTCGGCCTCTTCGCTGTCGCCGACCATCAGCGTTTCGGTGGCCGGCACCCCGAGGCCTTGGACGGCCTTGCGGAAGATCTCCAGCTCCGGCTTGACCGCGCCGACCTCGAAGGACAGCACGAATTCGTCGACGTAGGCGTCCCACCCGCGGGCGGTGAAGGCGGGCCGGATGTCGAAGGCGATGTTGCTGAGCACGCCCACCTTCAGGCCCCGCTCGGCGGCGGCCTTGAGCGCCGCTTCGGTGTCCGGGTACGGCGTCCACTGGCTGGGATCGATCAGCCGGTCGTACAGGGCGACGGCCTGCTCGGCCTGCGGGACGCCCGACTTCTTGAGCACCTCCAGGTACACCTTCCGGTGCAGCTCCGGGTCGCGGTCGCGGTGCTGCCAGGCGTGCAGGTGCTCGGCGTCGAGCTCGACGACCTGCCCGACCGGCGCGGTCATCCGGCGCATCAGCTCGGCCTGCGCCTCGATGTCGAGCGGCGAGCCCTGGTGGTCGGTCAGTTCGGTGAGCCAGGACTCGTCCTGCTCGAGCCGGAACAGCGTGCCGGAGAAGTCGAACAACACCGCCCTGATCGTCATGGGTTCAGCCTAGCGAGATCGCGGGCGTCGCAGCGGCGCCCGCGACCCGCATCACGTCACGCGGCGTAACCAGTGATTTTGTCGGGCACCACGCGCACGACCACCCGGACGACCTCCGGCGGTTCGGTGCGGAAGTCCTTGCCGTCGTACTTGTGCGAGAGCTCGTTGATCAGTTCGCGCCCGCCCTCCTCGGTGATCTCGACGCGGCCGCGGACCTCCACGTACTTGAGCGGGTCCTCGAGGTCGAACACCGACAGCGAGACCCGCGGGTCCCGCTGCATGTTCCGCTCCTTGAGACGCCCGCGGACGGTCGCGAAGAGGACGGTGTCGCCGTCCCGCTTGGCCCAGACGACGGAGGTCTGCACCGAGCCGTCGGCGTTGATGGTGGCGACCACCGGGAAGTTCTTGCCGTCGAAGAGGGCCTTCGTGGCCTCGTTGAAAGTGACACCCATGGCCGGACCCTATTTCACGTTGCCGGCGATCTTCTCGGTTTTCACGCGCACGACGACGCGCTCGACGTCGTCGCCCTCGGCCGGCGGGTCCTGCGCGAGGTACTTGTGGCTCAGGGTCTTGGGGAGGGTCTTGCCCGGGTCCGGCGTGATCGTCACGGTGCCGCGCAGCTGCGTGTGCCGGTACGGGTTCGCCGCGTCGGTGATCGAGACGCTCACGCGGGGGTCGCGCCGCAGGTTGCGGACCTTGCGGCGGTCTTCGGTCGCGCTGAAGACGAGGTCGCCGTCGTCCAGGCCGATCCAGATCACGGAGGTCTGCGGGCCGCCGTCCGGGTCGAGGGTGGCGACCGTGGCGAAGTTCTTCCCGTCGATCAGCGCGCGGACGTCGTCCGAGAGGGTGAGGGCCATATCACGCCGAACCGGCGCCGGGTGACTCCTATTCCGCCGTGCGCGGCTCGGTTCGGGCGAGCAGCAGCGCCGTCGCGAAGGCCGCGATGCCCTCGCCGCGCCCGGTCAGCCCCAGGCCGTCCGACGTGGTCCCGGACACGCTCACCGGGCCGCCCACCGCCTCCGAAAGCACCTTCTGCGCCTCTTCGCGCCGCTTCCCGACGCGCGGTGTGTTGCCCACGATCTGGACCGTGGCGTTCGCCACCCGCCAGCCTGCCGCCTCGATCAGGCCGCGGACCTCGGCGAGCATGTCGGCGCCGTGCGCGCCGTTCATCCGGGGGTCGCCCGTGCCGAACACCGCGCCCAGGTCGCCGAGGCCCGCCGCCGACAGCAGCGCGTCGCACAGCGCGTGGGCGGCGACGTCGCCGTCGGAGTGGCCGGCGCAGCCGTCGGCGTCCGGCCACCGCAGCCCCGCCATCCAGCACTCGCGGCCCGCCTCGATCGGGTGGACGTCCACCCCGTTGCCGATCCTCACAGCGTCTCCTCGTTCTTCGGTGCCGCCGCGATCGCCTCGGCCAGCGAAAGTTCGAAATCGGTGGTGACGCGCATCGCATCGGGGTGGCCCGGGACCGTCGCCGCGCCCGTGGGGGCGAGGTCCGGCCGGAACGCCGTGCGCGCGTAGCCCACCGGCGTCTGGAGGGTGCGTAGCCGCGTGCGGTCCTCCGTGCCGACGATCAGCGAAGCCGCGTCGGTCACCTTCACCGTGTCGGCCATCGGCAGCACCGGGACGACAACGGGGGAGCCGTCACGGACCGCGCTGATGACGTCACGCACCGTTTGCGCAGGAATGAAGGCACGCAGAGCGTCGTGGAGGAGTACAACTGAGTCACGGGAAAGTTCGGGTTCGACGGCGGCGAAGGCCTGCCGGAGCGAGCCGGGGACGACCCGGCAGCCGAGGCCGCGAACCGCCTCGGAAAACGACGAAGCACACCGCTGGGGGGCCGCCACGAGCACCAGGTCGATCTCCGGTACGTCGAGCAGCCCCCGCACGGTGTGCGTGAGTAGCGCCTCACCATGGACCGGCGTGAGAGCTGACTCCCCGTCGGAGGCATGATGTGCGACGGTCACGATCGCGAGGACGTTCATCGGTACGCGATCGTAGAGGCACCCACTCGCCCGTCGAGCGGGATGCCCTGGGCTCAGACCGTCGCGGTTTCCAGAACTTCGTCGAGGAGGACCTCAGCCTTGTCCTCGTCGGTGCCCTCCGCGAGCGCGAGCTCGCTGACCAGAATTTGCCGCGCCTTCGCCAGCATGCGCTTCTCGCCTGCCGAAAGCCCGCGGTCCTTCTCTCGCCGCCAGAGGTCGCGCACCACTTCGGCCACCTTGTTCACATCGCCGGAGGCGAGCTTCTCGAGGTTGGCCTTGTACCGACGAGACCAGTTAGTGGGCTCTTCGGTGTGCGGAGCACGCAGAACGTCGAAGACCTTGTCCAGTCCTTCTTGCCCGACGACATCGCGAACACCGACGATCTCGGCGTTGTCTGCGGGCACGCGAACCGTGAGATCCCCTTGCGCGACCTTGAGGACGAGGTACTTCTTTTCCTCGCCCTTGATCACGCGGGTCTCGATGGCTTCGATGAGTGCGGCACCGTGGTGCGGGTAGACGACGGTCTCTCCGACCTTGAAAACCATGTGTCCTCTGCCCCTTTCGCTGACTCCATCCTAGCACGGGCCGCCAGTGGCCACCTAGCGGGCCGGACTCGTCCTCGCAGGTCAGCGGCCTGGGCGGGGGTTGACAAACGTCGGACCCCCGTGCTCACGCAGGTAGCGGGGAAGCGTTTCGTCACAAGCTGGGAATTCCTTTGTGGACGATTGATCTTGGTCGCGGCGCACACCGGTTCCGCGCGGGAGATCGCCCCCGGCTAGTCTTCGCGGGGAGAAGGCCGTGAAAAGGGAAGGACTGCGACGTGAGGCTGCAGAATCGTCGCGTGCTCGGTGCGGGCGTGCTGGCGCTCGGTGCCGCGCTCGCGCTCACCGGGTGCGGGGCCGGGCAGATCACCCAGACCGCTACGCAGCAGGCGGCCGTCAACGGCACGCACGCCCAGGTCAAGGACATCGACCTCCGCAACGCCGCGGTCCAGTACCCGACGTCGGGCCCCGGCTACGCGGCCGGCGCGACCCCGGCGCTGACCCTGACCATCGTGAACCGCGGCTCGCAGGACGACTCACTCGTCTCGGTGACCACCGAAGACGGCACCCAGGCAACCATCGGCGGCTCGAAGACCGTCGTCGCCATGCACTCGCTGGTGATCGGCCCGGACGAGGCCGCCGAGGCCACGAACGAGGTGCAGCCCACGTCCTCCGCCGCGCCGTCGTCCTCGTCGGGCACGCCGACGCCGACGAGCGCACCGGCCGGCAGCAGCTCGGCGACCAACAGCCCGGGCAACCTCACCGCGACGGCCACCTCCGAGGTCCCGTCGTCCGGCCCGGCCGCGACGCCGACCGCACCCGAGAAGATCGGCCAGGCGACGGTGACCCTGCCCGCGCTGAAGCAGCCGCTCTGGCCGGGTCAGGTCATCAAGGTCACGTTCGTCTTCAAGAACGCCGGCCCGGTCACCGTCGAGCTGCCGGTCGCGGCGCCGGCGCACGTCAAGGAGTAGGTCCCCGGTTTTGTCGGTGGTCGCCGCTAGCCTCGCGGGGTGAAGAAGGGGACCACCTACCGCTGCGGGAGCTGCGGGTACGAAGCGGCGAAGTGGCTGGGCCGTTGTCCGGAGTGCCAGGAGTGGGGCTCGTTCGAAGAGCGCGGGGCGCCGGGCAAGCCGGCCATCCAGCGCGTCGCGGCCGGGGCGCCCAGCGCGCCGGCGCGGCCGATCGGCGAGGTCGACGTCGAAGCGGCGCGCGCTCGCCCCACCGCGGTCTCGGAGCTCGACCGGGTGCTCGGCGGCGGCCTGGTGCCGGGCGCGGTGGTCCTGCTCGCGGGTGAACCGGGGGTCGGCAAGTCGACCCTGCTGCTCGAGGTCGCCTACCAGTGGGCGAAGACGGTCGACCGGTCCCTGTACGTCACGGGCGAGGAGTCCGCGGGCCAGGTCCGGTTGCGCGCCGAGCGAACGGGCAACGTCCACGACCGGATGTACCTCGCCGCCGAGAGCGACCTGTCGGCCATCCTCGGGCACGTCGACGACGTCAAGCCGGGGATGCTGATCGTCGACTCGGTGCAGACGATGGCGTCCCCGCTGGTCGACGGCTCACCGGGCGGGGTGACGCAGGTCCGCGCGGTGACGTCCGGGCTGGTCGCGCTGGCCAAGGAGCGCGGGCTGCCGGTGGTGCTGGTGGGGCACGTCACGAAGGACGGCTCGGTGGCCGGCCCGCGCGTGCTGGAGCACCTGGTGGACGTCGTGCTGCAGTTCGAGGGCGACAAGCACTCGACGCTGCGGATGCTCCGCGGCATCAAGAACCGGTTCGGCGCGTCCGACGAGATCGGCTGCTTCGAGTTGCAGGAAGAAGGCATCGTCGGGGTGCCGGACCCGTCCGGGCTGTTCATCAGCCGGACGGCGGAGCCGGTGCCGGGTACCGCGATCACGGTGTCGATGGAGGGCAAGCGGCCGCTGCTCGGTGAGGTTCAGGCCCTGGTGTCCTCGACGTCGGCGCCCCAGCCGAGGCGCGCGGTCAGCGGCCTCGACTCGGCGCGGGTGGCGATGGTACTGGCGGTGCTGGAGAAGCGCGGCGGGCTGAAGCTCGGAGACAAGGACGTTTACACGGCCACGGTCGGCGGCATGAAGATCACCGAGCCGGGCATCGACCTGGCGCTGGTGCTGGCGCTGACGTCGAGCTTCGGAGACGTCGCCCTTTCGCCACGGCTGGTCTCGGTGGGCGAGGTCGGGCTGGCGGGGGAGATCCGGCGCGTGCCGAGCGTGGGCCGCCGCTTGGCGGAGGCGGCCCGGCTCGGGTTCACGCACGCGCTGGTGCCGCCGGACTCGGGCAAGCCGCCGGCCGGGATCAGGGTGCTGGAGGTGGCGAACGTCGCGGACGCGCTGAACGCGGCCGGCCACGCGCGCTGATCACCCCGAGGTCCGCGTGATGGCGTAGGAGTACTCGGTGTCCGGGGCGTCGAGCCGCTGCGGGGCAAGGGGAACCTGCATTGGCGTGGTTTTCGGCATGTTCACGGAGCTCGGCGGCAGCGGGATCGTGGTCTGCGGCATGTTGATGTCGCCGGTGATCGCCGGGCTCGGTCCCCGGTCCGCGGCCAGCAGTCGCGCGGTCGCCGGGTCGAGGAACAGCCGCCTGCCGGTGTCCTTGGCCACGTAGACGGTGGCCGGCCCGCCGTCCGGGGTCGTCCGGCCGGGAAAGACGACGATGCCCGGGATGCCGGCGAGCGCGTCGCGCAGCGCGAACCGGACGTCCGGCCGGAGCAGGCCGATCTCCAGCGCGCTCCGGACCATGTCCAGCGTCTCCGTGGTGGTGTGCGCCCGGCCGCGCCCGGGATCCTTGACGTCGATCGTGTCGAACCTCAGCTGCTTGGCCAGCTTTCCCCGGTCGGGGACGAGCGAGGCGACGAACGCCGCGTCCGGGCGCAGCCAGTTCACGAAGGGCGTGTTCCAGGTCGGCTTGTTCTGTCCGGAAAAGTCGGGGTGGTCGGGGAACACGCCGCCCGGGCCGTACTCGTCGACGGGCCCGGGGAGCGGTCCGGCGGTCTGATCGCGGTCCGGCCCTCCCGCCGCGCGCGTCAACGTCGTGCGCCGGTGCCACACCTCGGTGGGATCGGCCGGGATCCACAGCTCGACCCGTCGCTGGAGTTTGGCCGCGAACCCGCTGACGTACTCGTACGTCCAGCCGGACGCCTGCGCGTAGCGGAACTCGCCGGGCGCCAGCGGACGATCGAGGTCGGACAGTGCCGCCGCGGGCCGCGACGGCTCCGGCGCGTCCGGAGTCCACAGGGCAGCGGCCACCCCGAGCCCGCCCACCAGGGTGACGACGGCCGCGGCCACCGCGAGCCACCGCCACGCCCCGGTCCGGCGCGGTTCGGCGGGGGGAGCCTCCACGACGCCGGCCGCCGCGAGCAGGGACGCGCGGGCGAAGGCGAGCCCGTTGTCCTCGTCGACGTCGTCGTTGTTCAGGTCGTCGAGTGCCGCGTCGAGTTCGGCTTCGGACCAGATCTTCCGGACGTTGTCTTCACGCAAGGTCCTGCACCTCCTCTTGGGCCGGGGCGGTCGTCCTGAGCCAGCGTCTGATCCGGTGCAGCCGGGACCGGACGGTACCCGGGGGGATACCGAGGGCTTCGGCGACTTCGGCCGGCTCCAGCCCGGCCCACGACACGAGCAGCAGCGTGTCGCGGTCGGCCGGGCTGAGCCGGGCCAGCGCGCCGGCCAGCTGGGCCGCGCGCGCCTGGGCGTCGACCCGCTCGGCGACGCGGCCGTCGTGGCCCCCGTGGCTGGCTTCGCCGGTCCGCGCCAGCCGTGCGGTGGCCTGCAGCCCGCGCAGTTCGGACCGCACGTGGTGGCGCAGCAGGTTGGTGGCGATGCCGTAGAGCCACGACCGGGCCGTGCCCAGCTCCGGCCGGTAGCTCTCGCGCCGGCGCAACGCGACCAGGAACGTCTCGGCGACGAGGTCGTTCGCCGGTTCGGCGCCGACCCGGCGGGCCAGGTACCGGCGCAGCTGGGCGGCGTGGGCGTCGAAGAGCCGCCCGAACACCGGGCCGGGCTCCGGCCCGCCCAGGTCCGGGCGGTCGTGCCCCCCGAGCTCCGGGTCCTCGTGGATCACCTGCATGCCCCCAGTTGCCCGCAGCCTTCGCGAGCGTTCACGCGAATTTACGTCAGAGGGTCAGCAGCCCCCAATACAGCGCCCAAGGGACGAACAGGACGCCGCCGGCGAGGAGCACGCCGAGCCGGAGGCCGCGGTTCCGCCACCACGCCACCGCCGTGCCGATCGTGGCCGCCACCGCGCCCACCGAGAGCAGCTGCAGCGCCAGCCACGGCAACGGACGACCCGCGAGAACCGGGCCCAGTCCCTTGCCCATGGTCACCTGGATCAGCACGTCGACGACCAGGAAGCCGAGCAGGGCGAGCAATCCCGTCCCCGCCAGCCAGCGCGCCGCCCGGGTTCCGCCGCCGCGTCGCCGGAGCAGCGGGTAGGAGGCGAACGCCACCAGCAGCAGCGCCAGCACGGCGAGCTGGAGCCAGGTCGCCTCGTACCAGCTCAGCGGCGTGAGCTCCACGCTCGTCCGGTCCTGCGCCGGAGGTGCGTCGGCGGTGGGCGCGGACGGCGGGTGGTTCACCCAGCTGCCCACCAGCTCCAGGTAGCCCGGCGCGTAACCGGGCAGCTTGTCGAACCCGTCCGTGGTCCGCCGCAGCTGGTGCTGGGCGTCCGGGAAGACCCGCAACGTGTAGCGGGCCAGGGAATCCCGGAAGATCCGGACGGCCTCTCCCGGCGGCGTCAGGACGTCCTTCGCGCCCCACAACCCGAGCACCGGCTGACGCAGGCTCTTCAGCACCGGCACCGGGTCGTAGTGGGCCTCCGGGAACACGTCGCTGCCGACGAGCTGCCGCATCATCGTCGACGACGCCATCCGCACGATCGAGCCGTCCATTCCCAGCCGGCGCAGCTGGTTCTCGATGGCCCACGCCTGCTGCCGCGAGGGTTCGACGCCGTTCGCGCCGAGCGTCACGACGAAAGCGACGTGCTCAGGTGATTTCGAAGCCGCCAGCGGCGCGACCCAGCCCCCTTCGCTCAACCCCCAGACGCCGACCCGCGCCGGATCGACCTCCGGCCGCTTGCGCAGTTCCTCGACCGCCGCCAGAGCGTCGTCCGCGAGCGTCGAGTACGAGCGTTCGAACTGCGAGTAACCTTCGGTGCGCTTGTCGTAGATGAGCGTCGCGATGCCTTGCCGCGCAAAGGCTTCGGCTTCGAACCGGTAGTCGTCCCGGCTGTGCTCCCCCGAGCCGTGGATCATCACCAGGCCCGGCCGTTTCGTCCCGCCGGGCGGGGCGACGACGGTGCCGTGCAAGGTGACCCCGCCGTTCCGGAACGTCACGTCGTCGTTGGTCACGTCCGCCGCCGACGCCGGTGGCGCCGTCGCCGTGACCGCCAGGATCACCCCGGCCAGTAGAACCCCTCTTCGCATGCGAAACCCCCTGGTGTCATGTCATTCCCCTGGATCCGGGAACGCGAGCCAGCGCACGAGCACGCGCCGCGCTTCCGGTGACCGGTCGTCCTCGGTGCGCCAGTACCGGCGGAACAGCTCCATGTAGTCGTGCCAGAGCTGCTGCAGTTCCTCTTCGGTGAGCCACGTGGCGCCGCGGGCGAAGAGCAACGCGTCCGGCCAGCCGCCGGGCAGCTCCTCCCGCTTTTCCGCGAACCGGTTGAGCTTTTCGAGGTCGTCCTCGAACCCCTGCCGCTGCATGTCGTCGAACAGCACCCGGGATTCGGCGCTCTGCTCGCTGCGGCGCGGCCAGCGGATGTCCCGCGGCCGCGTCCGCCACCACCGTTCCTTGCCCCGCGCGAGCTCCGGGACGTCCTCGACGAACCCGAACCGGGCCAGCTCCCGCAGGTGGTAGCTGGTCGCGCCGGTGTTCTCGCCCAGTGCCTGTGCGAGTTTCGTGGCCGTCGCCGGGCCGGCCGACAACACGCCGAGGATCCGGCGACGCAGCGGGTGCGTGACGGCCTTGAGGGCGTCCGGATCGAGCTCTTCCGGTGGTGGAGCGCTGGTCATGAGCCCACTGTAGCTGTGCAAAGAATATTGTGCAAAGAAATCTCTGCACAACTGAGACGGGCGGGTACCAGTGTCCACTGTGGAGAGAAGAGCTATCCGGGCGTCGTCACCAGATCGGGTGGTTGCTGAACTTCCTGAGCGTTTGCACGGACGGCCGCACGTACGACATGCCCGCCAGGAAGCCCGTGGTGGCGAAGGCGAGCGTCGAGCACACCGTGAGCAGGTCCGGCGCCCGCAGCTCAGGGGTGTCGCGCCAAACCCGGAACACGATCGGCACCGCGAAGGAACCGAGGATCAGCACCAGCGTCAGCAAATACGTGAACAGCAGCGCGTTGCGCGTCGCCGCGGCGCTGGCCACCACGAGGTAGTCGCCGCGCAGGCACCGGCGGCACGTCAGCACCAGCACGGCCAGCGCCAGGACCGCCAGCGGCGGCAGGACGGCCGCGGCCTTCCCCAGCAGCGTGTCCGGGAAGGCGTGGCCGTGGACGATGCCCTGCAGGAACGTCGTCAGCCCGAACAGCAGCACCACCCCGGTGATCATCGAGCACCCGACGACCACCGACCCCCACCGCACCCGGGCGGCGAACCGGGGCGGCAGCGGTACGAACTCGACCTGGCCGAACGTCCCCTGCACCCGTCTCACCTCCGAACGCCGTGAAGGCCACCATAAGGAACGCGGAGTTCCGCACGGTGGCCTTCACGGAGATTCGGACCGAAAGGGCTAACTCGCCGCCAGCAAGTTGGCGCACCGGATGAGCCCGATGTGGGAATACGCCTGCGGATGGTTCCCCAGGGACCGTTCCGCGATCGGGTCGTACTGCTCCGGCAGCAGGCCGGTCGGGCCGGCCGCCGCGACGATCTGGTCGAACAGCTCCTGCGCCTCGGTGCGCCGCCCGGTGAGCAGGTACGCCTCGATCAGCCACGCCGCGCAGATGTGGAAGCCGCCCTCACCGCCCGGCAGGCCGTCGTCGCGGCGGTAACGGTACACAGTGGACCCACTGCGCAGCTCCGCCTCGATCGCGGTCACCGTCTGCTGGAAGCGCTCGTCCGCCGGGTCGATCAGCCCGGTGAGCCCGACGAACAGCGACGCCGCGTCCAGGTCCGTGCCGTCGTAGGCCGTGGTGAACGCCTGGACCTCGTCGTTCCAGCCGTGCGTGAGGACGTCGTGCTTGATCTCGTCGCGCAGCGACGGCCACGCGCCGGGGACGCCCCGGCCGTACTGCTCGCCGAGCTTGATCGCGCGGTCGATCGTCACCCAGCACATGACCCGCGAGTAGACCCGGTGGCGCGGCACGTGCCGCTCCTCCCAGATCCCGTGGTCCGGCTCGTTCCAGCGCCGCGTCACGGCTTCCGCCATCGCGCGCACCATCTGCCAGTCCTCGTCGCGCAGCTCGCCACGCGCCGCGGCCAGGGTCTGCACGAGCTCCACGACCGGGCCGAAGACGTCCAGCTGCACCTGGTGGTTCGCCAGGTTGCCGACCCGGACCGGGCGGGAACCGGCGTAACCGGGCAGCGACTCGATCACCGCTTCGGCGCCGATGACGCTGCCGGCGAGGGTGTACAGCGGGTGCAGCCGCTCCGGGCCGGCCAGCGTGGCGAGCACGCCGTGCAGCCAGCGCAGGTAGCCCTCGGCCTCTTCGAGCGAGCCCAGGTGCACGAGCTCCCGCACGGTCATCGCGGCGTCGCGGATCCAGCAGTAGCGGTAGTCCCAGTTGCGGACGCCGCCGATCTCCTCCGGCAGCGACGACGTCGCCGCGGCGAGCACCCCGCCGGTGTCGGTGTTGACCAGGCCGCGCAGCGTCAGCGCCGAGCGCAGCACCAGCTCGGTCTGCACCGCCGGGAGCTGCAGCTTCGACGTCCACTCGCTCCAGTAGCGGCCCGCGCGGTCCCGGCGTTCCACTTCGGACAGTTCGTGCGCGCCGAGGTCCGTGGTGCCGCAGCGCAGCTCCAGCACCACCGGCCGGGTCGGCGTCGGCTGCACGACCGCGACCGCGGTGTCGTGCATGCCGTCCGAGGTGATGCTCCATTCGACGCCGGGCGAGTACAGCACGAACGGCTCCGACGTGCCGAGCACCCGCACGCCGCCTTCGACGATCTCCAGTTTCACCGGCACGCCACCGAACTCGGGGCGCGGCGCGAACTTGACGTCCGCCATCGCCTCGCCGGAGATGACGCGCACCAGGTCCGTCCGGTGCGGGGCGCTTTCCGGCTCGAGGTAGTCGGTGACGAGCAGGCGCGACCAGCGCGTCTCGACCGTCATCGTGTTCGGCAGGTAGCGCTGGCCGAGCGGGAGGCCGTTGCGGTGCGGCTTGATGGAGAAGTGCCCCGCGCCCTCGCCGCCGAGCAGGTCGGCGAACACCGCGGGCGCGTCCGGGCCGGGGTGGCACAGCCAGGTCAGCTTGGCGTCCGGAGTGAGCAGTGCGACCGACCGCTCGTTGGCCAGCATCGACAGCCGCTCGATCGGCGGCGCCGACTCGCCGTAGAGCCAGTTGCGCCGCTCCTCCAGGAGGAAGCCGAGCACCAGCGCGACGTCCACGGTGTCGGGCACGCGGAACGCGGCGAGGGTCTCGCCGTCGCCGACCTTGATGCCCAGGTCCGGGCCGGACAGACGGGCGAAGGCCTTCTCGTCGGTGACGTCGTCGCCGAGGAAGATCGCCGCCGTGGCGCCGACCTGGTGGCGCAGGATGTCCAGCGCGCGGCCTTTGTCCGTTTGGACGACCGCCAGCTCGACCACCTCCTTGCCGTCGGTGGTCGACACGCCCTCCCAGGTGGACGGTCCGGAGTGGACGGCCGCGAGCACGCGGCGGCCCGCCTCGTGCTCGGCGCGGCGCACGTGCACCGCGATGCTGGCGGGCTTGACCTCCAGCGACACCCCCGGGACGTCCAGCACGAGTTGTTCGAGCTCCGACTCCAGCCGACGGTGCAGCTCCCGCGCCTTCTCGTCGAGGGCGTGGATGAAGCCGATGTCGAACTCCGAGCCGTGGCTGCCGACGAGGTTCACCTCGGCCGGCAGCCGCGAGAGCGTGGCGAGGTCACGCAGGGCGCGGCCGGAGATGACCGCCGTGGTGGTCTCGTGCAGACCGGCGAGCGATCTGAGGGCCCCGACGGACTCGGGCAGCGGGCGGGCCTCGTCCGGGTTGAGCGTGATGGGTGCCAGCGTGCCGTCGTAGTCGCAGGCGACCAGCAGACGCGGAGTACGGGCGATCTGCACGATCGCGCGCCGTAGCTCGGCGGGCAGGGCCTCGGCAGTCAACACTCCTCCTCAGGAGCTCATGCAATGGGTCTGGACGTCAGTCGACCCCCTCGGCACCCAGCGCCTGCAAGAACGAGCGCGCCCAACGGTCGACGTCATGCGTGAGGACCTGGCGACGCATGGCGCGCATCCGGCGACGGCCCTCAGCCGGGTCGAGCGTAATGGCAGCCACTAGAGCATCCTTCACCCCGTCCAGGTCGTGGGGGTTGACGAGGAATGCGCTAGAGAGCTCGGCGGCCGCACCGGCGAACTCGGAAAGGACCAGCGCACCGCCCAGGTCGTGGCGTGTGGCGACGTACTCCTTGCAAACGAGGTTCATGCCGTCGCGCAGGGGGGTCACGACCATGACGTCAGCAGCCGAGAAGAAGGCGGCGAGCTCGGTGCGGTCCACCGACTGGTGCAGGTAGTGCACGACCGGGTGACCGACGCGGGAGAACTCGCCGTTGATCCGCCCGACCATCTGCTCGATCTCGCCGCGCATCCGCTGGTAGTGCTCGACGCGCTCGCGGCTGGGGGTGGCCAGCTGGACGAACGTGACGTCGTCCGGCTGCAGCCGGCCCTCGTGCAGCAGCTCGTGCAGCGCCTGCAGCCGCAGGTCGATGCCCTTGGTGTAGTCGAGCCGGTCGACGCCGAGCAGGACCGTCTTGGGGTTGCCGAGGTCGCGCCGCAGCTGGGCGGCCCGCTCCTGGACGCCCTTGGTGCGGGAGAGGGTGTCGAGCCCGGCGGCGTCGATGGAGATCGGGAACGCGCCGACCCGCACGGTCCGGTCGCCGACCTGCATGGTGCCCGGCCGCGACCGGACGCCGACCGCACCGCGCGTCGACTCGAGGCCGATCAGCTGGCGGCACAGCCAGAGGAAGTTCTGCGCCCCGCCGGGGCGGTGGAAGCCGACGAGGTCCGCGCCGGTGAGGCCGCGGATGAGCGCGGCGCGCCACGGCATCTGCATGAACAGCTCGACCGGCGGGAACGGGATGTGCAGGAAGAAGCCGATGCGCAGGTCCGGTCGCAGCTCGCGCAGCATGGCCGGCACCAGCTGGAGCTGGTAGTCCTGGATCCAGACGGTCGCGCCCTGGGCGGCGACCTCGGCGCTGGCCTGGGCGAACCGGCGGTTGACCTTGACGTAGCTGTTCCACCACACCCGGTCGAACACCGGGCGCTCGACGACGTCGTGGTAGAGCGGCCAGAGCGTCGCGTTGGAGAAACCTTCGTAGTAGTCGCGGACTTCGTCGGCGCTCAACGAAACCGGGTGCAGCACCAGGCCGTCGTCGTCGAACTCGTCGACGTCGACGTCGGGGACGCCCGGCCAGCCCACCCAGGCGCCCTTGCGCGAGCGCAGGAACGGCTCCAGCGCGGACACCAGCCCGCCCGGGCTGGCCGTCCAGCGACGCTCGCCGTCCGTCGTGCGTTCGAGGTCCACCGGTAGGCGGTTCGCCACCACGACGAAATCGGCCTGGTTACCGTCGTCCGTCTTTCCACTCACGTCGCCTGCTCCTCGCGTCCTGGGTCGCGGCCCCAGAGTGAAACCCTATCGCGTGCGCGATGAACAGTCCGTGACCTCTGGGTTACTCCAAGCTTCGTTCGGTCGGTTCGAGCGGACCAGCCATGCGTGGTCCGGCGAACCGCCGCTCGAGCCTGCCCAGGCCGGTGCGGACCGGCTGGGCGAGCCATTCTCCGAGTACCACGCCCGCTGCCAGCGCAAGCCCGATTGCGATGGCCGTCATGAGCGTCGAGATGTTGCCGCTCGGCTCCACCCCGATCTGGTACAGACCACGGTAGGTCGACAGGCCCGGAAGCAGCGGAGTGATCCCGGACACGGCGACCACCAGTGGAGTAACGCCGAGTCGCCGCGCGAGCACACCGCCGCAGAAACCGACCAGTGTCGCGGCCACCGCGGACGAGCTCACGCCGTCCAGCCGGGCCAGCATGAGCGAGCCGTAGACGGCGGCGCCGATGCTGCCCGCGGCCGCCGCGACCAGCATGGCGCGCATCTTGGAGTAGCTCGCGAGCGCGAAGCAGGCGGAGGCGCCGGCCCCGCCGAGCACGACGAGCGGCAGCTGCTGCGGCGTCGAGCCGGTCACCTCGGGCAGCGGGGTGCGCGGCAGGCCGAGCATGACGGCGATCCGCAGCGCGAGCACGACGCCGGCGATCAGGCCCGCCGACATCAGCGCGGTCTCCATGGTGCGGCCGGCGGCGGTGACGTTGTAGCCGGTGATGGCGTCCTGCACCGCCGAGACGGTGGACAACCCGGACAGCAGCACGGTGACCGCGGCCGCGACGACCAGCGTCGGCTTGTCGGTGGTCAGGACGTTGCTGCTCACGATGACCATGGCCGACAGCGTCGCGACCAGGCCGCCGATCACCTGCTGGAAGAAGAACGGCAGTCCGTAGCGGTTCACGACCCGGCCGACCCGGTCGATGACGGCGCTGATGACGAGCGCGACGAGCGCGATGTCGAACCCGCCGCCGAGCAGGATGGTGACGAACGCCGCGACGCCGCCCCAGGACAGCGTCGCGACCCAGCGCGGGTACGGGTGCGGCGCCGAGGTGATCCGCTCCAGTTCGGTCTGCGCCTGCTCGGCGCCCATGTGCCCGCGGACGATCTTGCGGACGAGCTTCTCGGTCTCGGTCAGCCGGGTGTAGTCGAGGCTGCGGCTCCGCACGACGCGCAGCGCGGTGATGGGCGAGAGGTCGGTGCCGCGGTGGCAGGTCACGGTGATCGACGTGAAGATGACGTCGACCTCGCAGTGCGGCAGCCCGAGCGCGCCGGCGATGGCGATGATGGTCGCGGTCACGTCGGACGCGCCGGCACCGCTGGCCATCTGGACCTCACCGATGCGCAGGGAGAGGTCGAGCACGAAGTTGACGGTGGTCTCGTCGGGCAGCCGCGGCCCCATGGCCTCTTCGGCGTCGACGGCGGGCAGTTCACCGGTGGGCGCCTCGAGAACGTGCCACGGCCTTCTTTTGAGGAGGTTGGGGCGGTGGGCCCGCGGCTTTTGCCGAGGCGGCTCGAGCAGCGGCCATCTCGTCGCCCGGCCCCCGTTGGTGCGCTCGCTGATCTTCATGATCCATCCACCTCCTCGCTCGTTCCCGATGACCATCGACGGCCGCCCGCCGACCGTTGCACGGATCATCCAGTGGCGTCCACCACGTTGCTCCATGGTGGCCAGGACCTGCGGATCCCGCCTCCCGAACCGATCATGGAAGGCGGCCCGATACACTGAGCGCGGCGTCCTGGCGCCAGGCCGGTATAGCTCAGCTGGTAGAGCATCTGTCTTGTAAACAGAAGGTCAGGGGTTCGAGCCCCCTTGCCGGCTCATCCCTGACCAGGGAGTCTCCGCCGTTCGGAAACTCCCTGGTCGTCATCCGTCTCAGTTCCCGTCTCATTCGGCGATCTACGCGGGTACAGCCGTGCCTCCCGGACACCGGCGGCCCTCAGGACGGCCTTCCACTCCCCGTAGTCCGCCCGCGGGTCGGTGGGCTTGCCGGTCGGCTGGGCGAAGACCCACTGCCCGTCATGCCACAGGTCGGCGGCAACCTGGCGTTCGGTCTCTTGCCGCTCCCTGTGGGCGAGCAGAGCCAGCACGAGCGGAGGCGGCACGCTGATGACCCGGCGGCCGGCGCGGGACTTCGGTTCGACCACCACGAGCCCGCCACTGTGCCGCTGGGGGCAGTCGGCGCCGCGCTTGCGGCCGCAGGGCCGTTCGCCACAGCCGTGCTGCCAGGTTTGCCGCTGTAGGGCACGGCGGACAACCAGAACCCCGGTGACATGCGCGCTCGGGCAGTCTTGCGCTCTGCGCGCGGCGCAGCGCGGCTCCGCGCATCCGTGGTGCCGCTCAACCTGGAGGTCGGTCCACTTCAAGCCGAGAGCCTCGCCCTGCCTCAGTCCGAGCGCGAGCGCGACGGCCCAGGGCGGCGGCGAGCGCCTGGCGGTGGACCCGGATCGCGTCCGCGCCCAGCGCTTGGTGCAGGAGTTCCCACGCTTCATCCTGGAAACGATCACGAGGCCTCGCCAACAGCGCTATCCTGCCGGAACTCTGTCTCTATCAGAGATGCAAGTTCCCGGAAGGTGTCGATCGGTGCGCTCACTGAACAAGCCGGAGGAGCGCCATCTGGACTCACTCGCCGACCTGCGCGACGCCGAGTCCATCGCGCTGCTCGATTCGCGGCACGGCGACATCGGTCCGGCCTTCGAGGAGATCGAACCACTCGTCATGTTCGACGCGGCGTGGGAGGACCTGCGCCTCGACGCGGACATGCTCGATGATGCGCTCAGGTTCGAGGTGGCCGCCCATTGGGAGTCCGGTCCGGCGACCCCGCCGTTTTCCGGAGAGTACCGAGTGCCGTCTCCCATGGAGATCCTGAGCCAGGGGCGGATGCCGGGTACCGACACGTTCAAAACGGAATTCCAGCGGTCGTTCGCCGCCCAGCTGCGTTACATCGACAACGCCTACGAATCGAGCCGGGGTTTCATGACGTTCCTGCGGATGGTTCCCCGGCCAGGGGCGGCGCCGTTGGAGGTCTGGTTCTCGGACCTCGCCGGGACAGGGGCGGACCCTTACCCGGCGGGCTATGTGAAACTCGACCTGACGTTCACGGAGTACGTGCAGACGCTGTTGCTGACCAAGGGGCTGCACGGCTGGCAGTACCTCTTCGCGGACGTCTTCCTCACCGATCCTGCCCTGCAGCACGTCGCAGAAGGGTTGCACAACGGAGTGAACGCCTTGCCGGGCATCTTTCCCGGCCTGGACTACGCGCCGCTGAAGCGCCGCCTGGAGGCACGCCTGTGAGCACTGCGCGAACACCCGGACCCTGGGCGGAGTCCGTTGGGCGCCGTCGACGAGGGCACCAAGCCCGCCTCAGCCACTGCAAACGTCGCCGCTCCACACTGACCGTGAGCGCGACAACGACGCCGGTCGGGCACGACACCGGGGGAGCGGCGCCTGGCGACTGGGGCTTCCCGGACTGGCCACCCTGGCCGTCTGCTTCGGCTCAGCCCGCGGGCAGCGCTCCCAGTGCGTCCACAACCACGGTGCGGACCGAGGTCGACTCGACGACCGTGCCCTCGGGATGCCCCCCACGGGCCTCGGTGAGGACCGACCGCTCGCCGATGAACTGTCCGGTCGCCGGGTCGATGATGATCTCCTCGCGCGTGTGGCCGTCGTCGAGGCCGAGCGCGACGCCGATACGTCCGTCGAGGTTCGCGGCCTGGTCGACCACCTTCAGCTCAGGCAGCTTCGCCAGCGCCTTGTAGAGAGCGGCCCGTACTTCGGCTTCGAGCAGCCCAGTGCGCAGCGCGTCCGAGGCGTAGACCAGGAGCTCCATATCGCCGCGAGAGTTGTCCGGCGCGTCGGTGCGCAGCCGCTGGAGCAAGTCTTCGGGGTTCTTCGGCAAACCCGCCTGCCACTGCGGCGTCGGGACCTGCCAACCGGCCAGCATTCCTTCACACGGCTTCCTGCCCTCTTCGCCCGCGAAGAAGTCACCACAGAGCGCGCGCGACTCGGACTCCTCCTCACGCCCGCCGGAGCGGACTCCGGCCTCTTCACCCGAAGCGGGAATCGACGGCCGGGTGGCGATGACCGCGCGGCGCTGCAGCCACTCCTGCCGCTGGTCGGCGGGCACCCAGGTCTGGTGCAGGTTCTCCCGCCAGACGGAGCCGCCCGGCGATCCCGCCTCCCACCAGGCGTGCGTCTCGATGTACCGGTACCGGCCGGCCCCGACGACGTCGTCCCGGGCGCCGGTCGCCACTTGGTCCGCCGCCTTGCCGAGGGTGTCGGCGACCGCCGCGTGACCCGGATCGTCACCGATGGTCTGCGCGACGAGGATGCCGCCGGTCAGCAGGGTGACCGCCGCGGCCACCGCGATCCAGGAGCGCAGGCTCCGTCGCCGGGCGGACCCGCCCGCGACCGGCTCCGGGTGCTGAAGGTCTTCCGCCGCGGCCAGCACGATCGTGCGGCCCCGGCAAACCGCCTGGTCGTCCGGTTGGACGTCCGCGCGAAGTTCGCGCAGCGCGCGGTCGAGCTCGTCGTCGGCGAGCCACAGTTCGTGCACGGCCGCCTTGTCGTGGTTCTCTGTCATCGAGTCTTTCCTCCCCTCGCCCGCCGCGCGGAAATCGCGTCGGCGCTGCGGATGTGCGCTTGCAAACGGCGACGGGTGCGATGCAGTCGCGTCCGGACGGTGGCGACCGGGATGTCCAGCGCCTCGGCGATTTCGGCCACGTCGAGTGCCGCCCAGCTGCTGAGCAGAAGGACGTCCCGGTTGCCGGGATCGAGGCCGGCGATCGCCTCGGCGAGCCGTCTCGTCCGTACCTGCGCGTCGACCATGTCCGCGACCCGCCCATCGTGCGTGTCGCCCTGCCCGGTCCGGCCGGCGTCAGCCCGGGCCGACGCGTGCAGGATCCGTGCTTCCTCCCGGACGTGCCCGCGCAGCAGGTTGGTCGCGATCCCGTAAAGCCACGCGCGGGCCGTTCCCCTGGCGGGGTCGTACCGGGCCCTTTGCTGCATCGCGACCAGGAACGTGTCCGCCACCAGATCGTCCGCGGCACCGCCGACCCGCCTGCCGAGGTAGCGGTGCAGCGCGAGCGCGTGCCGGTCGTAGAGCAGGCCGAACGTCCGCACTGCGTCCGGGGCGCCGAGGTCCGGCCGATCGTCCGTGTCGGGCGCCGCCTCCCCGTCCGCGGTGTGCTTCGTCATCCGTGTCACGTCTTTGATTGGACCGCCACCGTCAAAGCATTCGCGTGATCTGAGTCACAACGCAGGGCGCGCCGTGAGCCTGCGCCTGCAGGGGAGATCGCAGGCGCCGGCTCACGGCGCGGCAGTGAATTCGACCTGCTGTCGGTTCGAACGCACGGTGGCCACGAGCGGTGTCATCGACTTCTACGTGCGGTAACGGAAGCGGATCCGGCCGCGGGTGAGGTCGTACGGGCTCAGCTCCACCAGCACTCGGTCGTACGGCAAGATCTTGATGTAGTTCTTCCGGATCTTCCCGCTGATGTGCGCCAGCACCTTGTGCCCGTTCTCGAGCTCCACCCTGAAGGTGGCGTTGCGCAGGCACTCGACGACAGTGCCTTCGACTTCGATGGCTCCTGCTTTTACTGCCATATTTCTCCGTTCGGTGAGGAAGGAATTCCTTGGACGTAGCCGTGATCGACACGTCCCGGTGAGCTCAGTGGAGCAACAACTCCGGGTTGCTCGCGTGCCGGGCGCCGACGCCATCGAACAGCGCCAAGACCGCCCCGGTTGATTCGTTCACGTCGGCCGATGCCGTTGGGTTCCCGGAGCGATGCAGTGCCTGCCGGGCCACCTGCGCCACTCCGCCGCCACTGCGTCCTCGGGCAGGTCCACCGGGGTGACGCCGTCCGGGCGGACCAGCACCCCAGTCGACATCAGCGCCGGGTCGTAAAGCCGACTCGCCTCCATGATACGTCAGGTCGAGGTCGGCCTCGTCGGCCACCGTGTGCAGCGGCTTCGGCAGGTCCGGAAGCCGGCGGCGGGATCGGTGCCGTGTTCTGGTGGGTGGGTCGGGGATAAATGCATTGACCCGGCGTGTTCGGGTATCTCATGATGGTCCCACACGAAAGAAACCTCGGGAGTGATCATGACGCATGTGTGGACGCGAGAGGCGTGGCACAACGCTGCCGCCGCCGGCGTTGCCGTACGTGCGCCGATGGCCGGTTGCCTGCGGTGGCATGGCCTTCCTGGCTCCTCGTCATGACGTAGTGCTCGTCATGGCACGGGAGCCGCTCATCGGGAAACCGGTTCGGGCGGCTTTCTTCTTTCTGCTGCCGCAATTCTTTATCGGCGTGCTTCGGAAGCGGCGTGGTCTCCAAAACCGCGACCAGAGGGTTCGACTCCTTCCGCCGGTGCCGTTTTTCCTGCGCTCGTCTCGGCCGCAACAGTGCGGGCGACGCGGGTGCGCCCCCGTAGCTCAGTGGAAAGAGCAGCGGCTTCCGAAGCCGCAGGTCGCAGGTTCGACTCCGGCCGGGGGCACCCGGGCGAAGCCGGTGCGAGTCCGGTCGGCCACCCCCGCGCGCGGTTCGGCAACCAGCGGGGCTTCATGAGCCCCGCCCACGTGGATCGACACCACGGCGCGCGACCGTTCCCGGGGCACCGAAACTGTCGGTGCCCCGGGCTAGTCTCCCGAGAAGACCTGACCGGGGAGGAACCATGGCCACCACGCACACACTGGAAACACCCGAAGCCGACATCGTCTACGACGTCCACGGCCCGGCGCCCGCCGAGAGCCCGCGGCCGCCGCTGCTCATGGTCGGGCAGCCCATGACCGCCGACGGGTTCAGCACCCTCGCGTCGTACTTCCCCGACCGCACCGTGGTCACCTACGACCCGCGGGGGCTCGGGCGCAGTGTCCGCAAGGACGGGCGCGAGGACCACGTGCCCGCCGTCCAGGCGGAGGACATCCACGCCGTCATCGAGGCACTCGGGGCCGGCGCCGTCGAGGTGTTCGGGAGCAGCGGTGGCGCCGTCGCCGCGCTCGCGCTGGTCACCGCGCACCCCGGTGATGTCAGCACCCTGGTCGCCCACGAGCCGCCGCTCGTCGAATCGCTGCCGGACGCGGCCGCGGCCGAGCGCGCCGGCCGCGCGATGCGAGACGCTTACCAGGCCAAGGGCTTCGGGGCCGGGATGGCGGCGTTCATCGTGATGACGTCGTGGCCGGGCGAATTCACCGACGCCTACTTCGCTCAGCCGCCGGCGGACCCGGCCCAGTTCGGCATGCCCGCCGAGGACGACGGCCGCCGCGACGACCCGCTGCTGACCGACCGCTCCCTGCCGGTGACCACCTACCGGCTCGACGTCGAGGCGCTGGTCGCGGCGCCGACACGCATCGTCATCGCGGTCGGCGAGGAGTCCCGGGAGGTCTTCACCGGGCGGACCGCCGTCGGGACCGCCGAGCGGCTCGGGCAGGAGGCGACCGTGTTCCCGAGTCACCACGGCGGCTTCCTCGGCGGCGAATTCGGCTACGCCGGTCAGCCCGAAGCCTTCGCCAAAAAACTGCGGGAGGTCCTCGAGGGCTGACACACGTCGCGGACGCACCTTCTCCAACGCACGACGGACTCAATCAAACATCTAGTTGACAGAGTCGACTGGCTGGTTGACCATGGCTGGGTCACGGTCGCTGCGAGAGAAGAGGTACGTCGTGGAGAAGCACGCGCTCAGGTGGTGGGCGCTGGCGGTCGCGGTACTGGCGGTGCTGGTGGACATGATCGACAACCAGATCGTCGCGGTGGCGCTGCCGACCATCCGGCGGGAGCTCGGCACCGGTGAGTCCGCGCTGCAGTGGATTTCGGCCGGCTACGCGCTGGGGTTCGCGCTCACGCTGATCACCGGGGGACGGCTGGGCGACCGGCACGGGACGAAGAAGCTGTTCATGGCCGGCATGCTCGTGTTCACGGCCGCCTCGCTCGCCGCCGGTCTCGCCGGGCACGTCGGCGTGCTGATCGCCGCGCGCGTGGTGCAGGGCGTCGGCTCCGGCCTGATGGTGCCGCAGGTCCTGTCGTTCGTCCACGCGGAGTTCGACGAGCGGGAGCGGCCCAAGGCGATGACCTGGTACGCGGCCGCGTTCCCGGTGGGCGGGCTCGCCGGCCCGCTGCTGGGTGGCGCGCTGACCGAGGCCGACCTGTTCGGTACCGGCTGGCGGGCGATCTTCCTGGTGAACCTGCCCATCGGGGTGCTCGCGCTGGCCGGGGCCCTGGTCACCATGCCGGCCCGGCCGGGCTTCTTCCGCCACCGCATGGACCCGGGCGGCCTTGCCTTGCTGACCGCCGCGTTGTTCGCGGTGTTCTACCCGCTGGTGCAGGGGCGCGAGCTGGGCTGGCCGGTGTGGTCGATCGTGCTGCCGGTGGCCGCCGTCCCCCTGTTCGGCGTGTTCGCGTGGCACCAGCGGCTTCAGTTCCGCCGCGGCGGTGAACCGCTGCTCCCGCCGGACCTGCTGCGGCACCTCGCCGGCAGCCAGGCGGTCCTGTTCTGCGTCAACACCGGGGTCGGCGTGTTCTTCGTCCTGACGCTGCACCTCCAGCTCGGGCTCGGGTTTTCGCCGTGGGAAGCGGCTTTGACGTTCGCGCCGTCGACGCTCGGCATCGTCGCGGGCAACGTCCTGGCCATGCGCCTCGCCCCGAAGCTCGGACGCTCGTTCACCGCCGGCGCCGTCGCGGTGCTGCTGGCCGGTCTCGTGGTGCTCGCGATCCTGGTGTCGCGACTGGACTCCGCGTTGAGCGGGTGGGCGCTGCTGGTTCCGGTGATCGCCGTCGGGCTCGGGATGGGCGCGGCGCTGAACTCGCTCTTCGCCGCGTCGATGGCGCGGATCCGGCCGGAGCAGGCCGGGGCGGCGTCCGGCGTGGTGAACACGACCGTCCAGCTCGGCACGGCGACCGGGATCGCCTTGTTCGGCACGGTCTTCTTCACCCGGCTCGGCAACGGGTCCGCATCCGCGACCGCGGGAGCGCTCGCGGTCAGCGCCGGGGTGCTCGTGCTGGCCCTCCTCCTGGCGACAGCACTGCCCGTGCGTCAACCTTCTGTTCCACAGAGTCAAGCGGTTGGTTGACGTATAGTCACGATGTGACCGCGTCGAAGCCTCGTCGTTCGCCGAAGCCCCAGGAGCGCCAACGGGATCCGGAGCGCACCCGCCGGCTGATCCTGGAGGCGGCGGGCGCGGAGTTCGCGGCGAAGGGGTACGCCGGAGCGCGGATCGCGGCGATCGCGGCGCGGGCCGGGGTGAACCAGCAGCTGATCTCGTACTACTTCGACGGCAAAGAAGGCCTGTACCGGGCCATGTCGGAGGGGTGGGGGCAGCGGCAGAGCGAGCTGTTGACACCGGAGCTGCCGCTGTCCGAGCAGGTGCGGCGGTTCGCGCTGGAGACACTCGCCAACCGTGACGGCGTCCGGCTGGTGGCGTGGTCGGGCCTGGAGTACGACGGCCCGGACACCGACCCCGACCACGCGCCGCGCACGCAGCGCCTGTCCGGGACGGTGGAGCAGATCGCGGCGCTGAAGGCCGAGGGCCGCCTGCCGGAGTGGGTCGACCCGGCGTGCCTGACGGTGCTGCTCATGGCGGCGGCGATGGCCCCGGTGACGCTGCCGCACGTGGTGGACGGACTGACCGGGACCGACGGGGACTCGCCCGAGTTCGTCCGGCAGTACGCCGACCAGCTGGCCAGGCTGATCGAGCACCTCGGGCCGGAACAGCCGGAACAGCACTGACGTCCGGCCCCTCAGTGCGTGACGGGTTCCGTGGTGGACACCGCCTGATCGGAGCCGGAGCCGGAGCCGGGCGTCGCCGGCGCGGTGGGCCCGGCGAGCGCAAGCCCGGCGACCAGCGCGAGCATGACGATGAACAGGGCCGTGCGGATGAGGGCGGAAAGGGAACAGACGACCATCATGGCAGGCTCCTCGCGATTTCCCCGTAAAACGGGATTCGATTGATTTCGCGGTGTTCGCGAAATTCTTTCTGCATTGATTGTGTGCCCGGGGGCAGGTGCCGGCAAGGCGTTTCCCGTTGACGGAAACCGCGTGTCACGGGGAAACCCCGGCGAGGTGGGTGTCCTGCTTTTGGCCTGTTTTCCGGAGGGTGGCGGATCGGGGGGAGTTCGCCGTCCGGCCGATCACTGCGCGAACGACGGCCGGTTCCGGTATTCGGCTTCGCCGAGCACGGCCGGGTTGAGCGTGACCCGGTACGCGGCGGCTTCCGCCCACCAGCGCGCCGCCGTCCGGCGGTCGCCGCGCTCGGCGGCGGTGTTGCCCAGGCCCGTCAACGCCCGGGCCCGCTCGTACTCGCTGCCCGCGTCGTCGGCCACTTCGGCCGCGTGGTGGTAGCCGCGCTCGGCGTCGTCCCACCGGCCGGCCCGGAAGTGCACCCAGGCCTCGCAGTTGGCCGACATCGCCCGGTCGACCGGCAGCTGAGCGAGCTCGGCCGCCTCGCGCGCGGCGGCCAGCGCCTCGGGGAACCGGCTCAGCGCCACCGAGGCGAGCGCGATCCCGCGCAGCGCGATCACCACGTTCCGGGTGCGCCCGGTCCGGCGGTAGACGGCCAGCACCGTCGTCAGGTCGGCCAGTGCCGGCTCGGCTTCGCCGCGGTACAGGCGGGCCCAGGCCAGGCTGGACAGCGCGTCGATCGCGCCCCGGTCGTCGCCGGCCAGCGCGAACTGCTCCTGGGCCTGCCGGTGGAAGCGGACGGCGTCGTCGACGCCGTCCGACTCGAGGTGGGCCATGCCCAGGTTGTTGAGGATCATGCCCGTCGCACTCGGGTCACCGGCCGCTCGCGCGGCTTCGAGCGCGCGCTCGTGCGTCCGGATCCAGGGTTCGAACAGCTTCTCGCGGAAGAAGAACGCGCGGAGCACGAACGCGAGCTGCCAGCAGCGGTCGTGCAGCCGGTGCCGGGCCGCGGAATCGACGATGTCGGCGAGCGTCGGCCACTGCGCGCCCAGCCAGGCGAGCGCGCCGTCCGCGTCCGAGAAGGGCACGGCGGCCGGGACCGGCAGGCCGGTGGCGGGGCGGAACCGGTAGGGCTCGGTGAGCTCGTCGGCCGCCACGGTCATCGCGACGAGGTGCTCGACCAGCCTGCGCACGGCGACTTCGCGGTCGTCCGGACCGACCTGCGGAAGGGCGTGCTTCGCGGCGAAAGTGCGCATCAGGTCGTGGAATTCGACGTAGCCCCGTTCGTCGCGGACGACCAGGTGCGCGTCGTGCAGCCGGTCCACCAGCCGGTCCGCTTCGCCCGGGCCGAGCCCGGCGAGCGCCTCGACGGCGCCGGTTTCCGCGGCGGCCGCGGGGTGGAGGGCGAGCAGCCCCAGCAGCCGCTGCTGGTCGCCGGGCAGTGCTTCGTACGAGACGGCGAACGCGGTGGCGACGCTTCGCTCACCGTCCTCCAGCGCGCCGAGCCGGGTGGTCTCGTCGGCCAGCCGGTCGCGCAGCTTCGCCGCCGTCCAGCCGCCGGCGACGAACCGGGCGGCCACGATGCGCACCGCGAGCGGGAGCTGCCCGCAGTGCCGGACGATCTCGGTCGCCACCTCTTCGTCGTCCGGTGCGTGCTCGCCGGCGACGCTCCGGAGGAGCCGCACGGCGTCGTCGAGCGGCAGCACGCCGACGGGGTAGTGCCAGGCGTCGTCGAGGGCGGGCAGCCGGCCCCGGCTGGTCACCAGGATGCGGGACGACGTCTCGCCGTCGACGATGGTCCGGATCTGTTCGGCCGACCGGACGTTGTCGAGCACGAGGATCATCCGCCGCCCGCGCAGCTGGTCGCGGACCAGGTTGGCCAGGCCGTCTTCGTCGGCGGGGAGCTGATCGGCCGGGACGTCGAGCAGCCGCAGCAGCCGGTGCAGGGCTTCGCCGGGCGAGAGTTCGACGGCCCCGGGGGTGTGCCCCCGGAGGTCGAAGAAGAGGCAGCCGTCCGGGAAGGTGGCCGCGACCCGCCGGGCGGCGGCGACGGCCAGTGCCGTCTTGCCGGCCCCCGCCATCCCGTGCACCACGCCGACCCGGGCCTCGCCCGGGCCGAGCAGCAGTGCGGAAAGCGCTTCGAGTTCGGTTTCGCGGCCGACGAAGTACCGCCCGCCATCGGGCAGCCCGACGATGCCGCCGGCGCTCCGGCGGGCGGGGAATGCCGATTCCGTGACCATGGCGAGCAGTTCTCCGCCGGCGCTCAGTGCCAGGTCGCAGGCCTTGGCCAGGTCCCGGTTCACCCGGACCTTGCCGTTCTCCACCTTGCTCAGGTAGCCCTTGGTGAAATGGACGGATGCCGCGAGACCGGTCAGTGACATGCCGGCTGCCGTCCGTCGACGCTTCAATTCCGCTCCAAAGTCCGGCATGGCTCGATCATCCTGTATTCGGCGGACGGGGGGAAGCCGGCCGGCGGCCCGGGACCGCCGGCGGCGCACTTCGTCAGCCCAGCAGGGAGACCAGCTGACCGAGCACGATGATGAGGTGCGTGTGCATCGCGTTCACCCTTTCCGGATCGCCGTCGCCGCCGTTTCGCCGCGGCGAGTTCCTTGGTTGCCGAAGGATTTCGACGACGTCAGCTTGACCCGGCGATTTCCGCGCCGACAGACGTTTCCCGTTGCCTCTCAATAGAAAGCGCGGTCACTCCTTCGACCTGCGCTGTTTCCCGGATCCGGAAACGGCTGGGAAACGGGTGACGGCGTCGTGGACCGCGGGGAAGATGAGTAGACTTCCCCGGCAACGACCAAGAGGGAGGTGGCGGGCTTGGCTCAGGAGGCGCCCGAAGCGAAGATCAACGCTCTCTCAGCGGAGTTGAAACTGCTTCGCAAGGGGCTGGGCATCCAAGCGAAGACCCTGCCTGCTGTCGTCGGCGAACGGTTGCGCGAAGTGTGCGGGGTCCACGAGGAGGACAACCCGGGAACGGTTCGCGGCAAGGTCGTCGAAACGCTTCGCAGGTTGATCGAAAAGCTGCCCGAATCGCAGCGCGAAACGGCCCGGATCGTCCTGGGATTCGGCACCGGGGCGAACGAGCGCTACACGCAGCGCCTCGAACTGCTGGGCACGGGCGCCGACCGCAACGTGCGCACGATGCAGCGTCGCGCCGACGACGTCATCTACCTGATCGCCGAGGCCGCCTACGGGGCACCGTCGCCGTACGGGGGTGCCTCGGCCATCAGCCAGGACGGCCCTTGGCACACGTCGGCACTGG
Organism: Amycolatopsis sp. NPDC051045; assembly: GCF_040682955.1. Taxonomy (NCBI): domain Bacteria; kingdom Bacillati; phylum Actinomycetota; class Actinomycetes; order Pseudonocardiales; family Pseudonocardiaceae; genus Amycolatopsis; species Amycolatopsis sp. NPDC051045. The sequence continues at coordinate 105,467 of NZ_JBFBCC010000004.1, read as the reverse complement.
CGGTCCGGCTGACCTTGACGGGTGCTGCGGCCGCTGAGGTCTTCGAGACCCGCAGGGTGGTCAGCCACGTCGCCGGGCTCGCCGAGATCGAGCACGCGGTCTCCCTCGCCCGGCCCGCCAGCACGACCGGCCGGCCGGACCTCTCGGGCCTGGGCATCGACGTCGTCGCCGGCGGCGAGGTGCATTCCGTGCGCATGGTCAGCTCCAGCCGGGTCGCCTTCAGCCTGCGCCCGCCGCAGCCGCTGGACGCCGGGGACGAGCACGAGTTCTTCTTCCGCATCCGGGTGGCCGAGCTGACGTCGCCCTTCTACTGCTGCACGCCGGAATTCCCGTGCGAGAGCTTCGACCTCAACGTCCGCTTCGACCGGGGGAAGCCCCCGCTGCGCGTCTGGCGCATCGACGGCGAATTCTCCAAGGACGCCCAGGACCCGCTGCCGGCGCGCAAGCCGCTCTTCCTGGACAACGCGGGCGAGGTGCACACCGGGTTCCGGGACCTCCGGCCGGCGCGGTCCTACGGCGTGGGCTGGCAGCCGGCTGCCTGAACGGCCGGCTGCCGCCGCTTCCCCGCGAGCCGGAGCGCGCCGGCTGTGCGGTGTGCGCTCCATGCTCCTCCTCGCCGTGACCGCCTCCGTCCACGATGCCGTATCAGGGCGGCCTGCGCCGCGTCGAAAACCGGACGAAAACGCGACAGTTCGGTACGGCCGTCCGGACCGGCTGATCGACGCCGTCCGTGTCATCATCGGGCATGGTCACCCTTCGCGACGCCCGTGAACCGGAGCTCAACACCGGGGTGCTGCCCGGGAACGTGCGCGCCGACGACTGGATCATGCTCGTGCTCGCCGCCGGCTCGGTCGGGTTGCTGGGGTTCATGGTGCTCAGCCCGCCGTCGCGGGAGGCCGGGCTGGTGATCTTCGCCGTCGACTGCGGGATCTGCGGGGTCTTCCTCCTCGAGTTCCTGTGGCGGTGGCGGAAACGGCGGTGGGCCAAGAAGTTCCTCGTGCGCAACTGGTACGAGCTGTTCGCGATGATTCCCGTCGCGCACCCCGCCATGGCCGCGCACAAGTTCGTCAGCGTCGTGCTGCTGCTCGTGCGGATCGGGCGGGCCGCGGACCGGGCCGTCGGCGAGCAGTTCACCTACCGGCTCGTCGACAAGCTCTCCGAGCCGATCGTGAAGGCGATCAAGAAGCCGGTGACGGTCGCGGTGCTCGACGAGGTCGTCAAGGTGCTGGAAACCGGCAACTACCCGGAAAACCTGGCCAAGTCGCTCGGGGCCCACAAGGACGAGCTGCGCTCGATCATCGCCGAGAAGATCGCTGCGGACCCGCAGCTGGGGAAGCTCAAGCGGCTGCCGTTCCACGACGAGATCGTGCGCGCCTGCGTCGACACCTCCTTCCGCGTGCTGCTCGAAGTCCTCCTCGACCCGCGGATCGACGACTTCTTCTCCGCCGTCGTCCGCGAAAACCGGGAGCAGATCCGGCTGGCCGTGCAGCTCGGGCTCAACGAGGTCGACGACGAGGACGAGGAAAAGGTGCTGCCGGTGCGCACCCAGCGCTCGGCCGCGCACGAGTACGACCGGCTGCACCCGGGCTCACGACCGTGAGGTCAGGTACGCGCTGAGCCGGGCGGCCGCGTCGAGCATCGCCAGGCCGCGGGCGGTCAGCCTGCCCTGCCAGGTTTCGAGTGCCTGGACCAGCGACTCGGTGCCGCCCGCGGTGCGGACCTGGCCGACCACCGTCGCGATGTGGGCCAGCGGGTAGCCGCCGCGGCGGAGCAGGTGCGCCAGCTCGGCGTCGCGGATGTCGGCCGCGCGGAAGACCCGGTAGCCGGTGGCCGGGTTGCGTTCGGGCACCAGGATGCCCGCGCGTTCCCAGGCGCGGACGGTGGCCGCGGTGACGCCGAGGCGGTGGGCCAGTTCGCCGACGGACCAGCCGCTCGCGGTCGGCTCGGGTGCCGGCCCGGTCGCCAGGTGCCCGATCGCCTTCCGGACCGTGTTGAGGGTTTCGCGGTCCCGGAGCAGCTGCTCGTGGCCGCGGTCGACGAGCGTCAGCGCGCGGGCGAGGTCGTCGTCGTGGACGGCGCGCATGATCCCGCCGGCCGTCGCGTGCCCGTAGGCCGGGGCCAGAGCCAGGAACGCCCGGAGTGCGGCCGCGTGGACCTCGGTGTAAATCCGGTAGCCGCTCGGGGTGCGCGCCGACGGCGGGAGGAAGCCGTCCCGCTCGTAGTTGCGGACCGCCTGAGTGGAGATGCCGTGCTCACGGGCGAGGTCAGCAGGTCTCAACTGAGTCTTCAAGGATACGATTCAACCACATGAACCTCACCGACCTCACCGCCGAACTGGTCGCGCTGGGCGAGCCCACGCACTTCGAACCGGCCTTCGCGTACCTGCGCAACGACCTCTTCGCGCAGCTCGCCGAGCACGGCTTCCGGTCGATCGCGCTGGAGACGGACCGCGTGGCCGCGCTGGACGGCGAGTTCTCGCACGACCTGGGCGAAGTGGACGCCAACCGGCAGCTCGTCGCGTGGCTGCGCGAGTACAACGAGCACACCGGCGAGCCGTTGGCCTTCCACGGCTTCGACGCCCCGACCGAGATGTTCAGCGCGCCCAGCCCGCGCACCTACCTCGAACACGTCCGCGACTACCTCGGCCTCGACGTCGACGTCGCAGCCCTGACCGGTGCCGACGAGCGGTGGAGCCGCCAGGAAGCCATCCTCGACCCGGCGGCCTCACCCGGCGCCACCGCCGAAGCCCGTGAGCTGCGGGTGCTCGCCGACGACCTGGTGACCGCGCTCTACGCCCACGCACCGCGGCTGACGACGGACGCCGCCTGGTGGCGGGCCAAGGTCCACGCCACCGCCGGGCGCGGCCTGCTCCGCTACCACGCGGCGTCGGCTCGGCCCGGCGACCGGGACACCAGGATCTCGCGCCTCGCGGGCATGCGCGCGGTGCTCATGGCCGAGAACCTGCTGGACATCCGGGCCATCGAGGCCCGCAGGGGCCGGACGCTGGTGTTCGCGCACAACAGTCACCTGCAACGCTCGGGTTCCGGTGCGGGCGCGATCGTCGCGGCCCTGCTCGGCGACCGGTACGCCTTCGTCGCCGGGAGCCTCGGCCACAGCGAAGCCCTCGGTCTCGGGGAACCGGCGCCCGACACCTACGAGGGGATGCTGCAGCGCGGTACGAAGACCTGGAAGCTGACCGCCGACGTTCCGGCCGGTCGCCGGCGCACCGACACCAAGCCCGAACGAGGTTACTTCGGGCTCGATCGTGAGCTGCTCGACGGCGCCGGCGCGGTGTGGCACGTCGCCTGAAAACACGGCGGCCTCCACACCGGGTCGGGTCCGGTGTGGAGGCCGCCGCTCACCCGGGTTACGGGTAGCTGACCACGTTGACCGGCACCGTGCCCGAAGGCGTGACGCCGCCGGTGTCGTTGATGACGTGCGTGATCGTGCCGCGGTAGTTCAGCGACACCGTCAGCAGGCTGTGGAACCGCACGCCGGCGTTGTTCGGCACCTCGAACGCGTGGTAGCTGGACACCGCCGGATTGGTGTCGAAGAAGCAGTAACTCCCGAGCCCCCACGCCTCATGGGACGTCACGTTCGCTCCGACCTTGTACGCGGCGTACCCGGCGACCCCCGATGGTGCGTTCCACGACGCCTGGTTCGGCACGTCGTAGGGCATCTCGTTCTGGAAGAAGATCGTCCGGCCGCCCTGGCCGTTCCAGATCACCTGGTACTTCTGGTAGTGCTCGACGAACAGGCCGGTGGCCAGCACGTTCGCCCCGTTCACCACGAGTCCGGTGTCGGCGGTGTTCGTGCCCCAGCCGACCGTGCCCGCGTTGCCGTGGTCGGCGCGCCAGGCCCAGATGTGGTCGATGACCGTGTTGGCGCTGTTGACGATCAGGCTGTTCGTCGCCTTGCCGGCGAGCTGCCCGCCGATCCGGAAGAACACGTCCTGGACCGTCGTCGGGTTCGCCGCGTGGCTCGCGGACGACCCGGACGGCCCGACGGTCAGCAGGGCCTGGGAGTTCGTCGTGCCGGCGTCGAAGAGCAGGCCCTTGAGCCGGACCCCGTCCACATCGGACACCTGCATCGCGTTGACGCCGTTGTCGGGCACCAGCGTCGGGTAGCCGATGCCGAGGACGGTCGTGTTCGCGCGGGTCACGTTGAGCGTCTGGTTCAGGTGGTAGATGCCCGGCGTGAAGAACAGGTTGCAGCCCGCGGCGAGCGCGTTGTTGATCGACGCGGCCGTGTCGCCCGCCTTGACGACGTAGAACTGGCTCATCGGCAGCGACGAACCCGGGGTGCTGCCGTTCGCCCAGCTCGGGCCGGACGCGTTCGTGCGCAGCGAGGGCAGGAACACGCGGTACTTGCCGGTGCCGTCGACGTAGAGGTAGGGCACGTCACGGGAGACCGGCGTCGTGGCCAGCGTGGTCTCCGGCGGGTTCGGGAACGTGTTCGCCGGCGCGCCGCTGGTGCCGGAGAACACCATGTTCCACACGCCGCCGTCCCAGCTGCCGAGCGCCGAGTCGCGGGTGTACCACTGCTGCTGCGACACCGACGCGGCCTGGCCGGAGACCTTCGAGTCGGCGATGTAGCCGCCGCTGGCGTAGCCGTAGCTCGCCGGGTACAGCTGCAGGTTGCCGCGGACGTCCATCCGGCGGAACGGCGCGGCCTGCGCCACGGCCCAGCGCTCGTTGCCGCCGGAGGGCACGACGGCGAGGTTCTCCGCCGAGCGCCAGAAGTTCTGCAGCGCAACGCCGTTGTCGGAGGCGTTGAAGGCGTCCACGGTGACGTCACCGTTGATCACGACGTCACCGGGGTTCTGGCCGAGGCCGGCGACCGAGGTGTAGAAGCCGACGTTGTCGTGCACGTTGTTGTACGTGCCCGGCTTGAACAGGTGCGCGACCCGCCGGTCGGCGAACTGCGCGGTGAGCGTGTCCTTCTGGTTGTTGAAGTCCGTGTCGAGCTGCGCCTGGATCGTCGCCGCGGACATGCCCGGGTCGAAGATCCGCACGTTGGACCCGAAGTTCGGGGTGTCGGACTGCGTCGGGCAGCCCGCCTGGGTGCCGATCGTGTAGCTCGCGCTCGACACCGCCGAGTCCGCCGAGCCGGACTTCGTCGCGATGGCGTTGACCGTGCGGGACGCCGGGACGCTGATCGGTCCGCTGTAGAGCGGTGAGGACGCGGTGGGCGTCGAGCCGTCCACTGTGTACCGGATGGTCGCGCCGGCGGTGGCGCTGCCGATGGTCACCGTCTGGGCGCTCGAGTAGGTGCCGCCGGGCGGGCTGAACGTCGGCGCGGCGACCGTCGTCGTGCCGCCGCCGCCGACGGTGTAGCTGAAGTGCGGGGTGTCGTACTGCGGGCCGCCCTTCTCGTAGGTGAACCAGTAGTCGAGAACGTTTCCGCTGCTCAGGCCGGTCACGGTGGTGCGCCAGGTGCCGGAGCCGTTGGTCATCCGGAGGTTCTGCTGGCCGACGCCCGGCACGCCGGTGTAGTGGACGTCCACGTACAGCGCCGGCGTGGCCGGGGTGAAGTTGAGCTGCACTTGGCCGGCACTGAGCTGCGTGACGCTCTGCGTGTAGTCGTCCGCGGCGAGCGCGGCCGGGGCGTTGAGCCCCGCCGCCACCAGCAGGGCCGAGGCGACGAGCGCGATCCTCGGGCCGCGTCGTCGAAGCTTGTTGAAGGTCCGGTTCACGCCGTGACACCTCCGCCGTTGGGGATCCACGAGCATTTGTTGCGAGTCACAACAAAGTAGCTCCCGCTCAGCGGGTCTTCCATCACTTTTCGGTAACACTTGTCTGGACCAATGCCCGGCTGGGGAACCCCGGTCGGGTGAGCCTCGGCCGCTCGGATTTCGGGCCGACCGCCGTGGGGCGAGGATGTCGGGATGCTGGACACCGACGTGCTGGCCCGGATCCCGCCGCGGGCGCTCGACGTCCGCACTCCGCTCGGCGCCGTGCGGTTCGCCGTGCGCGTCGACGGCTGGGACGTGCCCGCGAGACCCGAGCTCACCTGGAGCCTGGACTCCGGGGCGTGGCTGTGCCGGTGGCGGCACCGGTCCGTCCGGCTCGACGTCGTTTCCGGGCCGAGCGTGCCGCGGCTGCCCGGCGGGTACGCGATCGTCACCAGGGAGGTCACCGTCTTCCGGGTGCTGGCCCGGGAAGACGTCGGCGAGTTCGTCGTCCAGGCCGAGCTGGCCGGCGCGCCGGAAGACGCGCGCACCTGGGAAAGCGCCTTCACCGCCGAGACCGCCGACGCCGTGGTGAGCGTCGGCGGCCCCGGGGCCGAGCTGCTGCGGCGCTGCTCGCGAGCCGGCCGGCACGTGCCGCCGTACTGGTCCCGGCTGCTCGGCGGCGACACCGTCGAGCGGACCGGGGGCCGGCTCACCTGGCGGCTGCCCCGCATCGACCGCGGCGACTACGCCGAGCTGTGGGTGTCCGTCGCGTGGAGCGAGCCGAGCGAGCACCCGGGCACGTGGCTGGCCGTCGACATCGACCCGGCCCGGGTGCTGCGCGAGCTAACCCAGTGAAATCCGGTCCAGATCCGGGGCGCCGGCGCGGTCGTTGCCGATCCGGATCGTATTGGCGCCCGCGGTCAGCGTCACCGGGACCGAAGTGGTGTACGGGGTGTTGTTCCCGGCCCCGCTGACCCGCACTTCCGCCGGTGCGCCGCCGTTCACCGAGACGAAGTACGACCGGTCGCCGTTGACCGTGAAGTCGAGGTGGAGCGGGTATTGCCCGGCCGCGCCCACCGTGACGTCCGGGAACGTCACCGCCGCGCCCGCGCTGCCCCCGATGTTGCGCACCTTCTGGCCGCCCGAACACGGCGAACAGTTCGTGACGCCGGCGTCGCCGATGTCGTTCGCCGAGTCCTCCGCTTCGCGCATGAACACCCGGTCGGCCGGGCGCAGCCTCACCTGCACGGGTTTGCTCACCGATTTCGCCCGCCCGAGCGTCCGGAACGACGCTGTCACGGGGATGGTCGCGTCCTGGGCGGCCGGGGACGTCACCGTCCACGATCCGCTCAGGACCTGGCCGAGCCGCAGGTTCGACGCCGTCACGGGGTCACCTTGGACCGTCCAGCCCGCCGGGACGACCGGGGCCAGCGACACCTGGTCGATCGGGTCGTCGACGTCCAGCCGCAGCGACGCGGTCACCTTCAGGGACTGCTGTCCCGGCGAAACCCATTGCACACCCGCCGGTTGCACGGTCAACGTCGTCCGCGGGGTGTACGACTCCGGCGGCAGCGGTGCCACGGCGATCCGGTCGAGGTCCACCGTCCCGGAGACCTTGATCGTGTTGGCTCCCGGGTTCAGCGGCACGGCGATCGCGGCCGGTGCGGTGACCGCGATCGGGGCCGCGCCGTTGACGCTCACCGAAAGCGTGCCCGGCCCCGTGGTGTCCAGCTGCAGACGGGACGGACCCGAGGCTTGGACGTCGCGGAAGACGACCGCGCCGCGGTCGAGGCCGGTCACGACGTTCGTGCCCGAGCACGCCTCGCACCACACCGGCGTCGCCCGGCCTTCGAAGCCGTTGCGCCACGACTCCGCCTCCAGCGGCAGCTCGCCGCGGGGATCGGGATAGCCGTAGGCCACGTCGATCTCGTCGAGCGCGAGCTGCCGGTAGTACGGCTTGGCCTGTGGCCCGGACCACGTGTTCAGCACCTCGAGCTTGAGGTACCGCGCGTGCACCTCGCCGACGTCGACGAACTGCACGCCGCGGTTGCTGGGCAAGGCGCCGGTGCGCACCGGTGCACCCCAGTTCTTCCCGTCGGCACTGGCGTAGACGCGGTAGTCCTTGATCCGCGCGGAATCCTCGGCGCGGCCGAAGGACTCCCGCGCGGACGTCGGCGACGACTCGCGCTCGTGCACCGCCAGGTAGGCCGTCGACCGCTTCCGGCCCAGGTCCAGCGTCACGGACACCGGCAGCTGACCGCCGGCGTCCCAGTAGTTCAGGTAGCTGCCGTCGGTCAGGTTCGCCGCCGGGTGCCCGGCCGCCGACGCCGACGCGGTCGCCTTGATCGTGTTCTTGTCGTAGAAGTACTGCTGACCCGCGGTGTCCACTTCGAACACCGTGTCGTAGGTGTCCCAGTCCTCGATGTCCAGAATGGACAGGTAGCCGCCGGACTGCGCGAACCGCATCGGCTTGCCGGTGCGCAGGTCGGACACCCCGGTGACGCGGTAACCGTTGTCGCGCAGGCGGACCAGGTTCGTCGACGGCCGCGTGACGACGTGCACGTACTGCGTCCTCGCGCCGGGCTTGACGGTGAGCACGCCGTGCGCGCCGTCGTTCCAGAAGCCGGGCTGCATGCCGCCGTAGAGGTACCCGCCGCCTTCGGTGCCCTCGAACGACTCCCGGATCGGCTGCGTCCAGGACGCCATGAAGTTGTTGAACGCCTCCTGCTGCGGCGGGAACTTCCCGTTCAGCATGGCGGTTTCGGCCATCAGCGACTTGATCGACGAGCCGGCGTTCGTGATGTAGCGGCCGGTGGAGAGCCGGAAGTCGACGGCCTGGTCGCCGCCGCTGTACCACCAGTCGCCGTTGGTGGGCAGCTTGTAGTCCGCCTCGGTGAGCCGCGGCATCGGCGTGTAGACCGCCTGCGGGTAGTCGTACGACGGTGTCATGCCGGTCTTCTGCTCGTTGCTGACCGTGTCCATGATCGGCGTGTCCTCGTTGTTGTTGCTCAGCAACCAGGACGGCCGCTTCTCGCGGATGCGCTCGTAGAGCCCGTGCTGCTCCCAGTACTCGTTGTCGTTGTCGATCCAGAACCCGGCGAGCCCGGCGTAGCGGTCCATGACCTCGTCGAACAGGTCGTAGCCGAACTCGCCGAAGCCGGCCCGGGTGGTCAGGTCGACCGGCTTGCCCTTGTACGCCGAGTAGGCGGCCGAGTCGAGCGACTCGTGGCCGGTCTCGTTGTGCCACTGGGGATCGTCGGTCATGTAGAGCATGACGCGGACGCCCTTGGCCTGGCCCGCGGCGATCAGTTCCCCGAGGAAGTCGCGCAGCGTCGAGCAGCTGCCCGGGATCTTCGACGGCCACGGCCGCGCGTAGCCCAGGCGGCTGTGGAAGGTGGTGAGGACGACGTAGGACGCGCCCAGCTTCTTCGCCTCGTCGATCCAGTACCCCGGCGTCCAGCCGCCGTCGGTGACGTCGCGCTCCCAGGCGGCGCAGTCGGTGTGCCGCGGCGCGGTGAACATGCCCCAGTGCAGGAACAGCCCGGCCGTCGAGGCCCGCAACCAGTCCTGGCGCGGGTGGTACAGCTCGGCGTTCGCGGGGCTGACCAGGCTCGCCACCAGCGCGATGGCTGCGGCGAGGCAGGCAAGCAGTCGGATTCTCAAGGGACCTCCTCGTCCGGAGAGATCCGATGATTAGACGCTCATTTATCGTACGTCAAGGGAAGATGCCGCTCATCGGCACACAGTCGTCCGATCTGTCACGCGCTCGATTTCGACCGGCTGACCTGGTGTCGGTGGTTCATGGTGTAACCAACCGCTCGGTCCGGACGATTCACTGGTGTGGCTGATTGGGAAGGTGGGTCGATGCGCTGCTGCGGCATCGCGCGAAGGCCTGCTGCGTCTCGCTGCACGGCTTCCCGAACGACCGGAATGCCGGTTACTCGCTGGCGACTACTGAGGGTTATTGGACATCTCTCTGTCGTCACTGAGTGTCGAAGGGGTGGTGTGAAGCGCCTGTCCAGGGGGTGTGAGTCACGCCTTTATGGTTCGCGGCCGAAATCACCCGAAGCGGTACGCTCGGTGTTCACTGTGGACAGTCTGGCCGTCTGTGCGCTAGCGTCGCCGAGTGCCGCAACTCGGGCTTCTTGTCCTGCGGCACAAGACAACCAACATCCCCGCAACTCATTGTCCGCCCGTTCTCGGGCGGGCTTGAACTTTGCGCGCGACACGAAGGTGACTTGTCTGATGGGCGGTTCCGAAGGCGGCGACTGACTGCCGGGGTAGTCCGTGCCGCCTGCGGGTGGCACGGACTACCCCACGTCCAGCTTCATGCCGTACTTGGCGTCGACGGGCACGTGGTCGATGTGCAGGGTGATGACCGTGCGGCCGTCAGCGTCGGTGTCCGACGTGATGAAGGTGCCGCTCGTTCGGTCGTCCCGGAAGCCGATGGCGTCGTAAGAAACGGTGAAGTTGCCGGGGAAGACGACTCGGTGAGTCACCTTGTCGATCTGCAGGACCTTGCCCGAGTGGAAGTGGAAGTCCTCGGCGACCCCGTCGCACATGATCGGTTTGCACTTCTTCGGCCAAAATCGCTCTATGTCGAGGCAGATCTCCTCGCCTTGCCGGATCGGTGCGTGCAGGTGCACGATCATCGCCATTCGCCTGCTGGTCAACCAGGATTTGGTGACGTTCCAATGTGGCCCGGGCTTGCCGTTCACCTTCAAGCTCCGGGCGTTGATCGCGACCTTGTCCCGGTACTTCTCCGGCTGATCCCACTCGCTGCCGGCATAGAACCTGATGAAGTGGACTTCTTCGCGCAGTGCCACCGCCTTGATGATCAACCTCTCGCGAACGTCACCGTTTCGCTGGATGACCACCGTCTGATCCCAGTCGTTCACCAGGACCAGCGGCTCGGGCCGGTGGTCGATGATGAAGTCGCAGTACTGGGCGAGCAACTCCCGGTACACGGCATAGTCTCGCCGCAGTCGCCGGTTGCCGGCCAAGACGAACAGGATCCCGACGATCACGAGCAACCCCGCCGCCAGGAACGCTCCCGCGCGGACCATTTGACTGCCGAACAGCGTCCCCAGGAGGCCCGCGAAACTCAGCACCCCGACAAGGTCGCCGATCACACCCGGCGCACCTCGCTGAGCGGTGTACGAATCGAGCCAGGAGACGAAGCTCTTCAACATTCGCTCCGCCTCCTCCCGCGCGACCCAAACGAGCGAGCGACGCCAGGTTCGCTGTCGACCTTGGCGTCGATCATCAGAGTAAGGGCAGGTCAGGCCCTGTCAGCTAGTGCAACGGGGTGAAGTTTCAACCATAGCTGGCAGTTTTTCGTGACGCTCGGGAGCTTCTCCGAGACGTTATCCGCTCGTGCCGGAGAAGCGTCGAACCTCATTCATACTGGAATTCCGTTTGTGGTGAAACAGGGCAACAAGTGGACACCGTGAAAGATCACAAGATATCTCCGCGAGTTCCACTGGCGCCATCGGAGCACTCGAAGAAGCCCTCGGCCGTTGGGAGAGGTGGCCGCAGCCGCCGGAGTGTCGAAGCTTGCCCCGGATCCCGGAGGCCTGTCACAAATCTGCGCCCGCGTTCGTCAAGGTGGTGATCGACCGCGAAAGGACGAACCGTGAACGCTGCGACATCCGGGGCTTCGCCCCAGGCCGGGGGCTCCGCCACCCGGACCCCCGCAACAGCTGATGTCCTGGCTGAGAGCTTCGAAACGCACCGCGACCACCTGCGCTCGGTCGCCTACCGGATGCTGGGCTCGCTGAGCGAGGCCGAGGACGCCGTGCAGGAGTCGTGGCTGCGGCTGAGCCGGAGCGACTCGGCGGCCGTCGAGAACCTCGGCGGCTGGCTGACCACGGTCGTCGGTCGGGTCTGCCTCGACATGCTGCGTTCGCGCAAGGCCCGGCGCGAGGAGCCGTGGGAAGCGCTGGTGCCCGACCCGATCGTCAGCCGCGACGACGACGGCCCCGAGCACGAGGCACTGATGGCGGACTCCGTCGGCCTCGCGCTGCTGGTCGTGCTCGACACGCTCACCCCGGCCGAGCGCCTGGCGTTCGTGCTGCGGGACATGTTCGCGTTGCCGTTCGGCGAGATCGCCTCGATCGTCGGCCGGTCCGAGGCGGCGACCCGCCAGTTGGCCAGCCGCGCCCGGCGGCGGGTCCAGGGTGCACCGGTCGCGCCGGACCCGGACCTCGCCCGCCAGCGTGCCGTCGTCGACGCCTTCCTCGCGGCCGCCCGCGGCGGGGACTTCGACGCGCTGGTCTCGGTCCTCGACCCCGAGGTGGTGCTGCGCGCCGACCGCGGCGCGGCCCAGGGCGGCTCGACCGAGGTCCGCGGCGCGGCGGCGGTGGCGAACCAGGCGCTGACGTTCTCGCGCCTCGGCGCCGGCGGCGGCGTGGTGCACCGGGCGCTGGTCAACGGCGCGGCGGGCGTGGTGGCGACCCGCGAGGGCCGGCCGTTCTCGGTGCTGGGCTTCACGGTCGCGGGCGGGCGGATCGTCGAGATCGACATCCTCGCCGACCCGGACCGCCTCAGCCGGCTGGACCTGGCGGTGCTGGACTGATTTCCGGGACCACGGCGCCGGTTTCGTCGGTCACCAGGGCGATCTCGTCGGTGTCGGCGAAGTGCAGGTACCGGCGCCTGCCGTCCGCGTACTGCCGCACCGCGCCCGCCACCACGACGACCAGCTCGCCGTCTTCGATGGCGTACAGCTCGTCGGGGGTCAGGATTTCGTGGATGCGCGTGCCGTTGGTGATCAGGGTGCGGACCCGGCGGCCGGTGTGGTCGTAGCTGTACAGCGCGTTGCCGCCGTCGTCGCCGTGCACCCCGCGCAACCGGCCGAACGCGTCCCGGATTTGGCTGCCTGACGGCGTTTCCCGGGACGGCCCGGGGCCGATGGCACGCAGCAGCCCACCCGGGCCGGTGAGCACGTGCCGTCCGTCGGTGAAGTGTTCGCTGACGCCGTTCGCGTAGTGCACCGCGGTGCGGCGGCCGCTCAGGTCGTAGTGGACGGCGTCGAGGAAACCGGGCACGCACACCAGCCTGCCGACCTCGTCGTACTGGTGGTGCACGGTCAGCCGGCCGTCGCCGGCGTCGGGGTAGACCACTTCCGACAGCCGCCCGTCGGCCCGGTGGGCCACGTCGAGCCGGTACTCCACGGCGACGTGCGCCGGGCGCCAGCGCTTCTCCGCCGGGTGGCCGAGCGCGTCGTAGCCGAACTGCGTCACACCGCATTCGTCGGCGACGCGCACCAGGCGCCCGCAGCTGTGCGGGCCCGCGCCGAGCGGCACCGGGAGCCCGCCGTCGTGGTGGGTGAACGTGGTGACCGGGGTGCCGTGCGGGTCGTCGACCAGCACCGCGGCCACCCGGCCGGCCGCGTCGTGCACGTGGAACACCGTGTGCCCGCCCCCGGTCCGCGACTCGACGACGTGCCCGGCCGCGTCCCGGACGTGCGCAACGCCGTCCGCGCCGCGCAGCTCCCGCCCCAGCAGGTCCCGGAGACTCCCGTCAGGCCGGCTTTCACGACCTTCCGTGGGCAGCGGCCGGCCCAGCGCGTCGTACCGGAACACCGCCGGCGCGGGCAGGGGCTCGCCGTCCCGGAACGCCTGGCTCGTCCGGCACACCAGCCCGCGGGCGCAGTACTCGTGGTGCTCGTCGACGACGTCGCCGAGGAGCTCCGCGTGCCGTCGCTCCAGCAACCGCCCGGCGCCGTCGCGCAGCTCGGCGGTCACGAGCACCTCCGCCTCGCCGGACACCGCGCGCTGCTCGGTGGTGACCCGCGCCGGCCCGCTGTGGTCGTAGCGGTAGCGGATGGTCGGCAGGTCCGCCGAGTCGCCCGGCCGCACCACCGTTTCGGGACGGCCCAGCGGGTCGTGGGTCACCGTGGTCACCGCGCCCGCCGGATCGGTCACCTGGCACACCTGCGCCGTGCGGACGTCGTGGCGCGTGATCGTCACGTTCCCGACCGGGTCCGTGGCCACCTCGGGGAAGCAGCGGTCGGCCGAATACCGGACCTCCCGGGGGTGGCCGAGCGGATCGGTCGTCGTGGTGCGCAGGCCGGTGACGGTGTCGAGCCGGCCGTGGAACGTCGTGACCCACCAGCCGTCCTCGCCGGGGCGGCGGTGGTAGCCGTGGTGGCGCAGGTCCGGCGGGACCGGGCCGTAGACCTCGGCGACGAGCGCGTCGGTGAGCACCAGCTCCTCCTGCGCGGTGCAGAAGCCGTGGGAACCGGCGAAGCCGTCGGGCTCTTCGTCGTACCGGAAGATCTTGTCGGACAGCACCTTCCCGGCGCCGTCCACCTCGCGGACCCGTGCGGGCAACGCGGTGAACCGGCGTTCGGGGTCGGCCGCGTACTTCGTCCGGGTCTCGCGCACGACCGGGTCGCGGCCGGGCCGCTCGGTCGTCTCCACCTCCCGGGCCGGGTTCCCGGCCGGGTCGGAGGCCGTCTCCTTCGTGGTGACCGAAACCGGCGTCTCCCGGCGCTCGAGCACCGTCGTCACCGAGCGCGTCCACTGTGGACGGCGATGGTGCTCGACCCGGCGGTACGGCCGGTCCGCGGCCGGTGAACCGTCGAGGCCGTAGGTCTCTTCCTTGTCCAGGAGCCCTTCGTCGCCGAACCAGCGCACCGTCCGCAGCGTCGGCGCGTACTCGTCGCCGAGCTCGTCCTGGACGACCCGGCCGAACCAGGGGAACCGGCTGTCGTGGTACTCGAACTGCGTCACGCCCACGTGGCCGCTGACCGCTTCCCGCAGGGAGACCTGCCGGACCACCGGCACCGATTCGACGGTCGCGTACTCGATCGCGGTGCGCAGCCCCGTCCCGTGGTCGATCTCGCACAGCCGTCCGGTGCGGGGAAGGTGCCCGAAGGAGTGGTACGGCACGGCGTCGAGCAGGGACACCCCGCCGCCGGACCGCGCCCGCGCGGCCAGCCGGACCCGCCCGGCTGCCGGTGACTCCGCGGAGGCGTAGGCCAGGCGCAGCACCGGCGCGGCCGTTTCGGCGCCGTGGGTGTCGAATCCGGTGAGCGCCACCGACGTCAGCAGCGAGGCCCCGGTGACCTCGTCGGCGTCGTAGCCGAGGGTCCACCGCCGCACGAGCGGCCGCGTCGAGCCCGGCACCCGCAGGTCGATGCGCGCGCACCGCAGCGCCGTCGTGACGAGGGTGCCGTCGCGGCCCTGGCGCAGCACGTCCGGCCGTGGCTCGTACGTGAACTCCACCTCGTACGGGCCGTAGGAGACGCGGGTGAGGTAGGTCTGGCCGCTCTGGTGCGCCCAGCCGAACGCCGCGGTGGTGCCGAACGCGTCTTCGGTCCGGTCGAGGTGCCAGGCGGAGCCGTCGCCGGGGCCGAAGAAGTGCCGGACGCCCGATCGGGTGGTGAGCAGGAAGCCGTCGGCACGGCGGACGAGCCGGTCCGCGGTCGCCGTCCGCGCGTGGCCGTCCGCCGGCCCGATGTGGGGCAGCGGCAGCGTGAACCCGCCGCCGAACGGGCCGTCCGGCGCTCCGGTCGCGTAGCGCAGGGCGAGCGCGGGGGCGCTGCCACCGGGACCGGGCGGCAGGTCGAGTGGCACGGTGAAGCAGCCACCGCCGGTTGCCGGGTCCGGCGTGAAGGCCGCCTCTTGCGTGCTCGACCGGAGCACAACCATGGTGATCTCCCCGCCTGATTCCGTGACGTTCAGAGGGCCAAGTGGGTGAGCCGGGGGCGCCAGATACGTGTTCACCCGTTTGCCGTCGCCGTTATGCATTCGTGACGTCGGTGTCGTATCCCAGTGGCGGCCCGCGGGTCTTTCCCGGGTGCCGGTGGTGATCAGTAGCGGAGGGTGGACCCGATGGTCGTCAGGTTCGTGCGGGACGAGATCGCGGAAGTGGCGGCGGAGGACGCGAGCACGCTCAACGAGCTCCCGGCCCCGCCCAGGCAGTTGCTCGACCGGCACGGCGCGCGCGTGCTCGACCCGGCGACGGCCGTCGTCGCGGCCGGGCAGCCGGCCCCGCGCACGACCGTGTACCGGCCGGGCGTGTTCCTCATCCCCCAGCGGTACCTGCGCGACCAGCAGACCCTGGCCGCGATCAACGACGTCCTCGCCCGCATCGGCGTCTACGCCACCCCGGCCGGCCGCGAGGGCGGCACCCAGGACGCCGTCCGCCCCCAGCAGCTCGACGAACTGCCCGTCCGCGCCCTGCTGCGCGTCCGCGAAGGCGTCGACCCGGTCGTCGTCGACTGCTGGAAAGCGCTTCAGCTGCTGCGGTCCGCCGCGTCGGGCGAGCGGCCCGAGGTCGACCCCGAGATGGTCGCGCGGATTTCTCCGGAGCACCTGCTGTTCAGCACGCCGGTGTTCGGCGGGGTGCCGTGGGAAACCAGCGGCCTCGGCGGCACGCCTTGGGAGACCAGCGGGTTCGGCGCGGGCAGCTCCTACGGGCGCACCCGCGGCGCCAACCGGATCCCGGTGACGCTGGCCGCGGCCCCGCCCTACCGCAGCGAGAAGCCCGGGCACCGGCGGCCGGTGATCGCCGTGCTCGACACCGGCATCGGCCCGCACCCGTGGTTCGGGCTGGCCGACCGCAGCGGACCGCCGCCCGCCGGCGCCGGGCTCACCGTCGCGCCGGGCATCCAGGCGGCGATCCTGCAGGCCGAGCTCGATTCCGGCACCACACTGCCCACCCAGCTGCTCACCGATTACTGGGACGCGCCGACGAGCGGCCAGCCGCTGATCGGCGACGTCGACACCGACACCGGGCACGGCCTGTTCATCGCCGGCATCGTCCGGCAGGCCTGCCCCGAAGCCGACACCCTCGCGATCCGCGTCGTGCACAGCGACGGCGTCGCGTACGAAGCCGACGTCCTGCTCGCGCTGCACCTGCTGGCCGACCGCGTCCGGTCCGCGCAGGCGGACAACCGGCCGGAGGACATGGTCGACATCGTCTCGTTGTCGCTGGGCTACTACGAGGAGAACCCGGCGGACATCGCCTACACCGGCCAGTTCGGCGCGGCCATCGCCGAGCTGCTGGGGCTCGGCGTGCTCGTCGTGGCCGCCGCGGGCAACGACGCCACGACGCGCCGGTTCTACCCGGCGGCCTTCGCCGACCAGCCGCTCGGCGGCGGCAGCGGCCCGCAGGTGATCAGCGTCGGCGCGCTCAACCCCGACGTCACCGCGAGCAAGGCGCTGTTCTCCAACGAAGGCCCGTGGGTGCGCGCCTGGGCGACCGGCGCCGGCGTCGTCAGCACCTACCCGGCCGACGTCCGCGGCACCGCGGCCGCCGACCACGAGGTGCCCGGCTACGGCCGCAACTCGTTCGACCCCGACGACTACAGCGCCGGCTTCGCGGTCTGGGACGGGACGTCGTTCGCCGCGCCGCTCGCCGCCGCCGAGCTCGGCAAGGCCCTGCTGCAGTCCGGGGACCTCACCACGGTCGACCGCGAAACCGTCGTCAAGCGCGCCTGGGCCGCGCTGGGCTCGTTGTGAACGTGGCCAAGACCGACCACGGCCGCGTGGCGGCCCTGTTCGACGCCGCGCGGGAGGGCGACCGCGCGGCGCTGGACGAGCTGGTTTCCCTGCTCACGCCGTTGCTCTGGCAGGTGGCGCGCGACCAGGGACTCGACGTCGACCAGGCGGCCGACGTCGTGCAGACGACGTGGCTGCGGCTGCTCGGCTCGTTCGCGGAGATCCGCTCGCCGGTTGCGCTGACCGGCTGGCTGATCACCGTCACCAAGCGGGAGGCCTGGCGCACGGGGGAAAAGCGCCAGATCGAACGGCCGCTGCCGGAGCTCCCGGAGCGGCTGTCCGAAGCGTCGCCGGCACCCGAGGAGGGGGTGCTGCGCGAGGACCAGCGCGCGCGGTTGTGGCGCGCGGTGGACAACCTGCCCGAACGCTGCCGCAGCCTGCTGCGGATCGTGGCGTTCGTGCACCGGCCGGACTACGCCGAAATCGGCGCCCGGCTGGGAATGCCGAGGGGGAGTATCGGCCCGACCAGGGGACGTTGTCTCGCGCGCCTGCGCGAGCAGCTACTCGCCAACGGCGAAGGAGATTGGCTGTGACCACCGTCGAACCACCAGGCGCCGGCGAGCCCTTGGACGAGCTCGACTTCCGGCTGCTGGCCGGCGTGCGCGAGCTGTGGGAAGACGCCGACCCGATGCCCGCCACGCTCGTGGACCAGATCCGGTTCGCGATCCAGCTGGAGGACGTCGACCTCGAAGTGATGCGCATCCGGGAACAGGAGGGGCTCGCGGTCACGCGCAGCGCCGCCGAGCAGGGGCGGCTCATCACGTTCGACAGCGAAAGCCTCACCATCATGGTGAACGTGAGCCCGGAACCCGGCGGCACGATCCGCCTGGACGGCTGGCTCACCCCGCCCGCCGAGCACCCGATCGAGGTCCGCACGCGAAACGGATCGCTGACGACGACCTCGGACGCCGAAGGCCGGTTCGCGGTCAGCGGGGTGCCGCACGGGATGGTGCAGGTCCTGGTCCGCACGGCCGGCCGGTCGAGGACGGTGAGCACACCGGCGGTCGAGCTGTGACCCGAAACCCCGGGTGACCTCCGAGAACTCCCGGACACCGCCGGCGCGGAGGTACGATCCGCCGGCGTCCTTCTCGGCCGAGGGGGACGGTCCCGGCCGGAAGGTCAGCCCTTGGTCGCGTCCCCGAAGGCCGAAGACCGGGTTCGCGACCTGCACCGGCGTGCGGTCGCGGCGACCAACAACGGCCAGCCCGTGGTCGGCGGACGGCTGATCCGCTCGGCCGCCCGGCTGC
The DNA here is from genome assembly GCF_040682955.1 of Amycolatopsis sp. NPDC051045. Classification (NCBI taxonomy): domain Bacteria; kingdom Bacillati; phylum Actinomycetota; class Actinomycetes; order Pseudonocardiales; family Pseudonocardiaceae; genus Amycolatopsis; species Amycolatopsis sp. NPDC051045. The sequence goes on along the minus strand of NZ_JBFBCC010000004.1, from coordinate 87,036 downwards.
TCGGCCTGCCCGCGTCCGCGCCGCCGCCGGGGTGGCCAGCCTGGCCCGACCTCGCGACGCGCGTGCTCGGCACCTACGCGGCCGTCGAAACGGCGCTGGGCCACAGCGCGCGCGGGCTGGCGCTGCTCGACGAGGCCGACGCCCTCGTGTCGGACGCCGGGCGCGGGATCCTGCGCCAGCAACGCGGTCTCGTGCTCATCCTGATCGGCCGGATGGACGAGGCGCTGGTGTGCTTCGACGAAGCCATCCCGCTGCTGCGGCAGGCCGGCGAGTTCGTCGTGCTCGCCAGGACGCTGCTCAACCGCGCGATGCTGCACCAGTACGCCGGGCGGGTGCGGCTCGCGCTCGCCGACCTCGACCAGTGCGAGCAGATCGGCGCCGGGCAGGTGTCGGAAGAAGGTCTGGAAAGGATCTTCGCGAAGGCGGCGCACGGCCGCGGCCAGGCGCGGGTGCTCACCGGCGACATCCCGGGTGCCCTGCGCGACTTCGACGCGGCGAGCGGGTTCTACGCCGCGCGGAGCGTCGGGATGCTGCCGGTGCTGGCCGTCGACAAGGCGCGGGCGCTGCTGGCCGCCGGGCTGCCGCACGAGGCGGCCGCCGAGCTGGACGCGGCGCTGGAGCTGTTCCCGCGGCTGCGGATGAACCAGGAACACGCCGAGGCCGAGCTGACCAGGGCGCTGGCGGCGCTGGCGAGCGGCGATCCGGTGGCCGCGCGGAGCTGGGCCGGGCGCGCGGAACGCCGGTTTCGCCGTCGTGGCAACGAAACCTGGGCGGCGGTGGCGCAGCTGACCGTGCTGCGCGCGGACTTCGCGGCGGGGCGGCGGATCGCCCGCGTCGTCGCGGAGGCGACCGCGCTCGCGGAGCGGCTCACCGGGCTGGGCCTGCGCAACGACGCGGAGATCGCGGCGCTGCTGGCCGCGCGGGCCCGGATCGCGCTGGGCGACCTGGCCGGTGCCCGCGCCGGGATCGCCCCGCGCGACCGCCGGACCGCGCCGCTGGAGAACCGCCTGGTGCGGCGGCTCGCGCTGGCCGAGCTCGGCGCCGCGAGCGGCCACCGGCGCGTGACGTTCGCCAACGCGCGGGCCGGGCTGACGCAGCTGCAGCGGCACCGCAGCCGGTTCGGCAGCGTCGACCTGCAGACCGGGACGACGTCACTGGGCCGGGAACTCGCCGCCGCGGGTCTCGCCGCCGCGCTCGCCCAGCGTTCGCCCGGAGTGGTGTTCCGCTGGCTCGACCGCTCGCGCGCCCAGGCGTTCCGGTTCCGGCCGGTGCGGCCGCCGGCGCACCCGGAGACCGTCGACGCCGTCGCCGAGCTGCGGTTCCTCTCGATGCAGATCCGCGCGGGCGAGCTGGCCGGGAAGCCGGACACCCAAGCCGTGAAGCGGTGCGCCGCCCTGGAACGGGAAATCCGCGCCAAGGGCTGGCAGGCCGAGGGCGTGGACGTCGACCACGCGGAGGCGAAGCTGCGCGAGGTCGGCGACGAGCTCGCGGCGACCGGCAGCGCGATGGTCTGCTTCCTCGCCGACCGCGGCGCGTTGTGCGCGCAGGTGATCGCGAACCACCGGGTGGCGCTGCTTGAGCTCGGCCCGGCGTCGGCCGTGGCGGAGCCGGTCGCGCGGCTGCACAGCGACCTCGACGCGTTGTGCGGGCGCCAGCTGCCGCCGCAGCTGGACCAGGTCATCCGCCGTTCGGTGCGGACGCAGGTCACCGCGCTGGACGCGATCCTGCTGGCGCCGCTGGCTCCCCGGCTCGGCGACCTCGACGTCGTCGTCGTGCCCACCGGCGCGCTCTCGGCGATCCCGTGGGGACTGCTGCCGACGTTGCGCGGCCGTCCGGTGACGGTCACGCCGTCGTCGTCGGCCTGGCTGGACGCGGGCCGGCGGCCCCGGCGGGCCGGTGGCGCGCCCCTGCTGGTCGCGGGCTCGGACCTGACCCACGCGGAAGCGGAGATCGCGCGGCTGGCGCCGTTGTACCCGGAGGCGGAGGTGCTGACCGGCCCGGACGCGACGGTCGCGGCCACGCTCAAGGCGTTCGACGGCTGCCGCCTGGCCCACTTCGCCGTGCACGGCCACCACGAGCAGGAGAACGTGCTCTTCTCGCGGCTCAACCTGGCCGACGGCCCGCTGATGGCGTACGACGTGCAGCAGCTCGCGACGGCGCCGGAGCAGGTGGTGCTGTCGTCGTGCGACGTCGGCCAGGCGGTGGTCCGCGCGGGCGACGAGGTCCTCGGCTTCACGGCGGCGCTGCTCTACGGCGGCAGCCGCACGGTGGTCTCGAGCGTGGCGCGGGTCGACGACCGCACCGCGGGCGGCGTGATGCTGGCGTTCCACCGAGCGCTGTCGGTGGGCACGCCCCCGGCGCGGGCCTTGGCGGACGCGGCGCGGGCGGAACCGCTGATGCCGTTCGTGTGCTTCGGCCGCAGCTGAGGGGCTTGAGCCGAGCGCGGCCGGGGCGTTCGCGCTCGCGGCCGGTGGGTCGTCCAGCCCCGCCGCGGCGCCGGCTTCGGGTGGCGGCACCGGGTCCTCCGCCAGGACGCGGCCACCCACCCGGGCTCGCATGTCAACGGCATCCTGGCCGATCCGGCCTGACGTCACTCGATCGAGTGAAGCGCGGGGCCGGGCGTCATTCCTGGCGCGGGTTCCCCTCTTCCTCGGTGCGGCGGTAACCGGCCGGCACGCCCCCCGACTGGCCGGTTACCGCTGCGAGTTTCCTACTCACGGTGGAGCAGCACGACGGAGTCCGTCCCGTCGACGCGCAGGTACCCCGTGTTCTCCAGGTCCGCCAGCGCCGCCGCCTTCGTCGCGAGCGTGGTCGGCCAGGACTGTTCCGGCTGCGCGACGACGACCCACTCCGGCCGCTCGCTCGTCACGCCGTCGAAGAACCGCACCGTGCAGCGGGACGTCAGTCTTGGAGCCAGCCGGTTGGACGCCAGCACCGTCGCGCCGTCCGGGATCCGCGCCAGGACCGCGTCGATCCCGGCTCGCTGCGCAGGCGTCCAGACGCCGCTGGTCAGGTGCGCCGCCTGCAGGCCGAGCGAACCCAGCCCGACGACCACCGCGCACGCCGGCAGGTATCGCCGGAGCCCCCCGAACCGCCGGGCGCCGTGCACGCCGGCGATGAACACGATCGGCATCAGCACCGCGCTGTAGTGGTAGCCCATGCCCCAGTAGCGGTCGTTCGCCGAGACCAGCCGCCACAGCAGCGTCGGCACCGCCAGGACGAGCAGCGGCGACCGCAGGGCCGCGAACGCCGTCGGCGCGAGCAGGGCCAGCAGCATCGAAACCTTGACGATCGACCCGCCGAAGGGGTTGAAGCCGCCGCTGTGCGCGTACGCGCCCGCCGGGTTCAGCGCCGGCAGCACGACCAGGAACAGCAACGCGGACGAGACGACGCCGAAGACGATCACCGTCCACCCGAGCCGTCGTTGCCGGTTGAGCACCAGGACCACGCCGACGGCGGCGAGCGTCAGCGGCAGGTCTTCCTTGACCAGCACCAGCGGCAGCGCGCACCAGACCGCGGCCCGCCACCGTCCGTGCAGCAGGTGCTCGGCGGTGAACGCCAGCATCGGGACCGCGAAGCAGACCTCGTGGAAGTCGAAGTTCACCGCGGACAGCAGCCCCCACGACAGCACGTACCCGGCGCCCACGAGGGCACCCCGGCGAGGGCGGAGCACCTGGATCGCGCATCGCGTCACCGGCACCGCGGACACCGCGAACAGCAGGGCCTGGGCGATGAGCAGGCACCCCGGCGACGGCCACAGCAGGTAAAACGGCGCCAGCAGCGCCAGGATCGGGTGGAAGTGGTCGCCGAGCGTCGGGTAGCCCGGGCCGAGCAGGTCCGACACCGGCCACTGCCCGTGCGCGTAGGACCGCACCACCTGTTCGAAGATCCCCAGGTCGAACCCGCTCGCGTCGAACGTCCGGAGCCGCTGCAGCGACCAGGCGGCGTACCCGGCGAAGGCGACCACGGCGACGACGTAGGGGACCGCGCGGCTTTCGCGCGTGCGCGCCGGAGCCGGCGCGAAGTCGATCAGCATGGCGGGATGCTCTTGCGGCCACGCTGAACCGAAGCTTAAGCAGGCTGAAGAAGTCTTCAGGCAAGCGGCAAGCGGAGCTCCAGGCACGCGCCGGACGTGCTGTCGGCGACGCGCAGCGCGCCGCCGTGCGTCCGCGCGATCTCCGCGGCGATCGCCAGGCCCAGCCCCGAGCCGCCGTCGTCCTCGCGGGCGCGGTCGTCGTCGAGCCGGACGAACCGGTCGAAGACGCGCTCGCGGTGTTCGGCCGGGATGCCGGGGCCGTCGTCCCGGACGGTCAGCACGCCGTGGTCGTCGAACGCGGTGAGCGTGACCGTCACGCGGCTCACGGCGTGCCGCTCGGCGTTGTCGACGAGGTTGCGCAGCACGCGCTCCAGCCGTCCCGCGTGCCCCTGGACCACGGGCTCGGCGTGGATTTCGGCGCGCACTTCGACGCCGTCACGCGGGAGCCGCGCGGCAACGTGCTCGGTGATGAGGTCCGCCAGCGCGATGCGAGTCGTCCCGGCCGGCTGGTCGGCGTCCAGCTTGCTTAGCAGCAGGAGGTCCCCGGTGAGCGTCTCCATCCGCGAGACGTCCAGCACGGCGTTCTCGAAGCTGCGGCGCCAGTCGAGCCGGTCGGGGTGGGCCAGCTGGACCTCGAGCTGGGTGCGCATCGACGCCAGCGGCGTGCGCAGCTCGTGCGACGCGTCCGCGGTGAACTGGCTCTGCCGCTGCACCGACTGGTCGAGCCGGGCGAGCATCTCGTTCATCGTGACGGCGAGCTCGGTGATCTCGTCACCGGAGTCGGGCACCGGGACGCGGCGGCCGAGGTCCCGCGCGCGGATCCCGTCGACCTCGGCGCGGATGGCGCCGACCGCACGCAGCGACCGCCGCACGGCGAACCAGGCGACGGCCCCGATGAGCAGCGCGGCCGCGGGCACCCCGCCCCACAGGATCTGCTCGGCGGTGGCCACGGTCTGGAGGCCGACGGGGTCGAGGAACTCGGCCGCGTCGACGTAGTACCGCCGGTCCGCCGTGGCCGAACCGACGTACACCTCGTCCGCTTCGCCGTAGGGCATGGCGATGACGCAGTCCGGCGCGAACACTTGGGCGCGGCCCTCGAACGGCACGTCCGGGAGGCCGGTTGAGCAGCGGTTCACCTGCTCCCGGCTGATCATGTACCCGCCGCCCTTCTCCAGCTGCTTGGGGACGTCCGCGGGCGCGACACCGGAGTTGAGCAGAGCCAACACGGCGTAGACCTTGTCGTTCGCCAACATCCGCGCACTGTTCTCGAGGCCGCCTCGCAGCGACTGGACGAACCAGTACGACCCGAGACCGAAGACCAACGCGGAGGCGAGCGAGGCGAAGAGGGCGACCCGCCACCGGGTCGACCGGGGCAGGAACCGGGCCATGCTCAGAAGATAACCGCACCTTCGGAGATCCGGGCCGGTGTGCCCGCGAGCTAGCGTCGGAAGCCGTGACGGTCGAACAGTGGCACCAGGTGCGCGCGGCCCTGCCCGAGGTCGGTGGCCGGTTCGCGGACCTGCTGACCGGGGTCGGAGACCCGCACGCGCGCTCGCTCGGCGAGTGGTCGATCGCCGAAACGGCGTCGCACGTCGGGATGATCGCGCTGATGTACCGGGCGATGATCCGCGGTGACGGCGGGCCGCTCCCGCTGCCGGGCCTCGAAGAGCCGATCGACGCGGCGAGCGTCGACACGATCGCCGGGATGAACGCGCTCGCGCTGGAGCTCCACCCCGAGCGCGACCCTCTCCGGCTGGCCGAGCGGCTGCGCGCGGACATCAACGACCTGCTGCTCGTCAGCGTGGACCTCGACCCGGAGAAGCCGGTGTGGTGGCTGGGCGGGTCCCGCGTGCCGGTCGCGGGCGTCCTGGCGCACCTGGTCAACGAGATGCTGATGCACGGCCTCGACATCGCCCGCGTCCTCGGGCAGCCGTGGCGCATCCCCGCGCGGCTCGAGGCGCTGTTCCTCGAGCTGTTCCTGTTCGGCATGGTCCGGAACGACATGGGCCACCTGCTCGACGACGCGACGCCGTCACCCCGGCGCATCGCGGTGGAGTTCCGGTCGCGGTACACGAGACCCGCCGTGCTGGCGCTCCAGCACGGAAAGCTGCGGTTCGAGGAGCCGGACGGCACCGCCGACGTACGGCTCCGGTTCGACCCGTCGTTGCTCGTGCCGATGATGTTCGGCCGGATTTCCCGGGCCCGCGCGGTGCTCGGCGGTGGCGTGCGGATCGGCGGGCCGCGGCCGTGGCTGCTCCCCGCGTTCCTGCGGACGGTCCGGATGCCTTAGTTCAGCACGCGGAAGGTCAGGGGGTCACCGGGCTTCACCTGCCGCGGCACGCTTTCCGTCCCGTCGTCGACGTGACCGTCTTCGAACCCGCTGAAGCCGGCTCGGCGGCCGGATCAGGCGGAAGACCAGCCGTCGCCCCACTCGGCGTCCCGGGCCGCGCGGTACCGCGGGCCCTGCTTCTTCGAGACGGCAACACCCGGCTTCAGCCCTTCGCCGGCCGTGCACAGGTCGAGCGCGACCCAGCCCTTGTGCTTCTTCGGGTGCCGGACGATCCGCGCGTCCGGCCGCTCCGGCGTGCTCCGCGTCGCGACGACGTACGCGAACTTCTCGTCCTCGAACCCGAGCGTGGCCGCCTTCAGCCGCCGGTGCAGTCCCGAGCGCGGGAGCCGCGCGGCGAAGTGGCACCAGTCCTGGCCGGGCACGATCGGGCACGCGGCGTCGTGCGGGCACGGCGCGACGACGTGCAGGCCGAGGTCGATCAGCCGGGCGCGCGCGGCGCGGATCCGCTCGTACCCCGCCGGCGTGCCCGGCTCGATCAGGGCGACCGCCCCGGCCTTCGCCGCCAGCCAGCGCACGACGTCGTCGCGGGTCGCGTCCGGCAGCTCCCCGAGCACGTAGGACAGCGTGACGAGGTCCGCCTCCGGTGCCGGCGCGGCCGGGTCGACGAACCCGCGCCGCCACTCCGCGTCCCGGACCGCCGCGCGGCCGGCACCCGCGGCGAGCCGCTTGCCGAGGCCGATCGCGCCGGCGACCTGCTCCAGCACCGTGCACTTCGCCAGCGACGGCCACACGGCCGCGGCGGCCCACACCGCGGCACCGGTGCCTCCGCCGACGTCGATCTGCGTACGCGGCTCGAAGCCCGGAGCGCGTGAAGCAGCTTCGGCGAGCGCAGCCTGTACAGCGGCGTAGGTGGCCGGCATCCGGTAGCCCGCATACGCGGCGACGTCGGCTTCGGAGTTGAGGATCGGCGAAGTCGCCGCGTCACCTTGTCGGTAACGCGTGCTGAGCCGGTCGACGGACTGCGCCAGCCGGGGCACGGGGTGCCTGGCCAGCTCTTCGTCGAGCGCGGAGGAGAGGTCGTCGGGGAGAACCGCCACGGCTGTCGATTGTCCCCTGTCCGGATTGCCCACCCGGACCGACCCTGAGCTGCTAGTTTTCCGGCGCGAAAAGTTTTCGGCGGAGGCTGTCGATCCGGCACCCGGCCGTTCGACGCGTTGGCAAAGCGAACGAAGGGAGACCGTTGTGCGGTTCATGGTGATCGTCAAGTCGAACGAGGAGTCCGAGGCGGGCAAGGGCCCCAGCGCCGAGCTGCTGGCCGAGATGGCCCAGTTCAACGAAGAGATGGTCAAGGCCGGCATCCTGCTCGCCGGCGAAGGCCTCACGCCGAGCTCGCAGGGTGCGCGGGTCGTCTTCTCGGGCACCGAAGAGCCCAAGGTCGTCGACGGCCCGTTCGCCGAGACCAAGGAGCTCGTCGGCGGCTTCTGGATCCTCCAGTGCCGCGACCGCGACGAGTGCGTCGAGTGGATCAAGCGGATGCCCAACCCCGAAGGGCAGGCCGGCGTCGTCGAGATCCGGCGCGTCGCGGAGGCGTCCGACTTCGAGAACATGACGCCCGAGGTCGAGGCGCTGGAAGGACGGCTTCGCGCGCAAAGCGCCGAGGAGGCGTGATGCGGTTCATGGTGATGGTGAAGCCCGGCGCCGAGCCCGAGGTGCCCGGGTTCCAGCCCAGCGCCGAGGAGCTGACCGAGATGGCGGCGTTCAACGACCGGCTGTTCAAGGAGGGCCGGATCGTGCTCGCCGAGGGCCTGACGTCGAGCGCGGAGGGCGTCCGGGTGGTCTTCGAAGGCGACGCCGAGCCGAAGGTCATCGACGGGCCTTTCGCGGAGACGAAGGAGCTGGTCGCCGGGTTCTGGGTGCTCAACGGCGAATCGCTCGAGGAGGTCACCGAGCTGATGAAGCAGGCGCCCAACCCGGAGGCGAAGGGCGGCGTGCTGGAGATTCGCCCGATCAGCGAGTAGCGGGTTGCACCGCGGCGGGTCACCCTGTCTGATGGCCGGGTGACGGTTGCGGACGCACAGAGAACGGTCGAGACGGTCTGGCGGATCGAATCGCCGCGGCTCATCGCGGGCCTGGCCCGGATGGCCCGCGGCGACGTCGGTCTCGCCGAGGAACTGGCGCAGGACGCGCTGGTCGCGGCCCTGGAGCAGTGGCCGGAGTCCGGCGTGCCCCGCAACCCCGGCGCGTGGCTGATGACCATCGCGAAGCGCCGCGCGGTCGACCAGTTCCGCCGCAACGAGCGGTACGCGGAGAAGCTCGAAGAAGTCGGGCGCCACCACCAGCTCGGCGAGGGCGTGCTGCCCGACTTCGACGCCGCGCTCGACGACCACATCGAGGACGACGTCCTGCGCCTGCTGTTCGTCGCCTGCCACCCGGTGCTGAACACCCAGGCGCGGGTCGCGCTGACGCTGCGCATGCTCGGCGGCCTGACCACCGACGAGATCGCGCGCGCCTTCCTGGTCCGCGAGTCGACGATCGCCCAGCGGATCGTGCGGGCGAAGAAGGCCCTCGCCGCGGCGAAGGTGCCCTTCGAGGTGCCGGAGGGCGACGAGCGCGTCGCGCGGCTGTCGTCCGTGCTCGAGGTCGTCTACCTGGTCTTCAACGAGGGCTACTCGGCCACCCGGGGCGACGACTGGATGCGGCCGGCGCTGTGCGAAGAGGCGATGCGGCTCGGCCGCGTGCTGGCCGGGCTGATGCCGGGCGAGTCGGAGGTCCACGGCCTGGTCGCGCTGATGGAGCTCCAGGCGTCCCGCGCGAAGGCCCGCACCGGCCCGAACGGCGAACCGGTGCTGCTGCTGGACCAGGACCGCTCCCGCTGGGACCGGCTGCTGATCCAGCACGGCCTCGCGGCGCTGTCGCTGTCCGAGCAGATCGCCGACGGCGCGTACGGCCCGTACTCCGCCCAGGCGGCGATCGCGGCCTGCCACGCCCGGGCGCGGACGGCCGAGGAGACGGACTGGGAGCGGATCGCGGCGCTCTACGAAGGTCTCGGCAAGCTCCAGCCGTCCCCGGTGATCGAGCTGAACCGCGGGGTCGCGGTGGCGATGGCGTACGGACCCGAGGCGGGCTTGGCGGTCGTCGACGCCGTCGCCGCGGAACCGGCGTTGCAGGACTACCACCTGCTGCCCAGCGTCCGCGGCGACCTCCTGCAGAAGCTGGGCCGGTTCGAGGAGGCCGAGCAGGAGTTCCGCCGGGCGGCGGAGATGACGGAGAACTCCCGCGAGCGCGCCCTGCTGCTGAACCGCGCGACGGCGGTGAGTGGCTAGCGGCCCCGCCAGGACAGCGGTGACAGCGTCAACGCCGCTTCGGCGATCTTCCGCGCCGTCTCCGTCTTGAGGCCCTTGCGCGCCGACTCGATCCACTCGTCGACCGGCCGCACCCCGATGTCGCGGTATTCCAGCGCCTGCAGCAGCATCTCGAGCTTGTCCGCGTCCTTCGCGCACAACGCTTCCGCCGATTCCCGCGTCTCGTACTCGTCCACCGCCGCCCGGACCAGCTCACGCGACCGCTCCGGCAGCGACGCCGTCTGATCGGCGGTGATCTCCCGCGGCTCCGGCTTGCGCAGGTAGCCGGCGGCCGTCAGCGGCAGGTCGCCCGTGCGCGTTTCCTGCGTGTCGTGCCACAGCGCGAGGAACGCCGCCCGCTCCGGCGCGGCGCCCTCCTCCGCGGCGATCAGCGCCGCGAGCTGGGCTGTGCGCAGGCTGTGCTCGCCGACCGATTCCGGGTCGCGGACCCCCGCGTGCCACCACCCCGACCGCCGGACCCGCTTCAAGAGCCCGAGCTCGTAGCCGAAGGACGCGAGACCGTCTGCACTCATGGGCCCAGCCTAGGGCGACGGACGACCGGTCACGCGGAGCCGCGCACGACGTGCCCGGCCACGTCCACCACCCGCGAGCAACTGCCGGCCACGGCTTCGTCGTGCGTTGCGACGACGATGGTCTTGCCGGCCTTGTTGAGGTCGCGGAGCAGAGCGAGGACGATGTCGCGGTTGTCGGTGTCGAGGGAGCCGGTCGGTTCGTCCGCCAAGACGATGTCGCACGGCTTGAGCAGCAGCCGCGCCACGGCGACCCGCTGCTGTTCACCCCCGGACAGGGAGAAGATCTTGCGGTGCTCCGCTCCCGGCAGCCCGACCCGCGCGAGCGCTTCGGCGATGCGTTCCCGCTTCGGGGTGCCGCGCCCCGCGTAGGTGAGGGCGATGCCGAGGTTGTGCGCGACCGACTCGCTGTCGATCAGGGCGAAGTTCTGGAACAGGTACCCCAGGTGCGACCGGCGAAGGCGGTTCGCGGCGCGGGTGTGCGGCCCCGGCGCCGGGCGGCCGAGCACCCGGACCTCCCCGGAGTCGGGGGCGTCGAGCAACCCGATCAGGTTGAGGACCGTGGACTTCCCCGCCCCGCTCGCTCCGGTCAGCGCGACGAACTCACCCGCCTCGACGTCGAGGTCGAAGCCGTCCAGGACCCGGCGCTCGCCGTACTGTTTGCGTACTCCCCGGAGCTCGCAACACAATTCCACCACTACAGCTCCTTCAATCGCTTGGCCGCGTTCCGGCGTTCCACGACGCGGCCGGTCACGACCACGAGCAGCACCTCGACCAGCAACGCGGCGAGCGCCACGGCCAGCAGTTTCGGCACTTGGGCGTACGGATCCACTTCGACGCCGGGCATCGACATCTTCTGCGTCCCCAGCCACACCACCACGGCCGCGGCGACGAGGCTCTGCACCAGCCACGTTCCCCCGACCACGAGGAGCAGTTCCCGGTAGGACCGGGTGAACCCGATGCCGTGGAGGCGGCGCACGGTGAGCCGCCGCCGCAGCCGATCGGCACCGATGACCACGATCGTCGCGGTCAGCGCGAGCATGACGAGCAGCGCGCCGCCCGCGAACGCGGCGGCCTGCGTCATGGCGCTGCGCAACTCGTTGACCTGCGTGCCCATGGCGTCGTGCACGCTCACCAGGTACCGCAGGTTGTCGTCGAGCTTGAGCTGCCGCAGCAGCGGGGAGAGCTTGGCGAGCACGGCCCCGGGATCGCCGTCGACGTGGACCTTCAACCCGGTGTCCAGGCCACCGGTGATCGAGTTCAGCCGGTCCACCGTCAGGCTGTTCGCCGGCGTCATGACCTCGATGATGGGGTCGGTGATCAGATTCCCGTGGTCGGGGGCGACCTCGGGGTCGAAACTGAACACCTCCTGGCCCGACGCCAGCCAGATGATGCGGACGTCCTGCTCGGCGAACCGCTCCGGCGCCTTGTCCCCGGCTATCCGCGCCTCCGCCTGCGCGGCGCCGGTGGTGCCCCCGGCCCCGGTTCGCGTGCTTCGGAACAGCTCCTTGAGCTCGGCTTCCCGCGGCTTGAACCGCTCGGGCACGACGACCACCCAGGCCTGTTCGCCGTCCGCCACCTCGATCCGCTTCCGCGTGTCGTCGAGAACCGGGTATTGCTCGAGGTAGTTGCTGTTCACGCGGATGGGTGGCACCGGCCACGGCGACGACGGGTCGTTCGGCGCGCCGGTCTGGTAGTTGACGGAGTCGACGTAGAGCGCGCCCTGCTCTTCCAGGACGAGGTACAGGCCGCGCGCCTCCGCGACCGTCGAGGCGTTGCCGCCGGTTTCCAGCTCCTGCTGGTCGTCCCCGACGAGACGCGGGTAGAAGATCGCGTAGTCCTGGACCTTTTCCCACGGAGCCATCGACTCCAGCTGCTTGCCCAGGTCGGCGAACTGCTGCCACACGACCACGGCCAGGACGGCCAGCACCACCCCGCAGACGGCCTTCACCACCGCGGGCACCGCGATCGCCGTGCCGAAGGACGAACGGCTCCGCTTACGGTCCGCGCGCTGCATCTGCTCGTTCACTGCAGGCTTCCTTTGACGAGGTCGGAGATTCGTACGCGGTGGATGATGACCAGCCCGACGACCGAGGTGGCGGCGAACCCGGCCACCGCCACCTGGCCGAGGGTGACGGCGAGCGCGCGCAGGAACAACGGGTCCACCCCGGGGACGGCGAGTGAGACGGCCACGCAGGCGCCCAGCCCGGCCAGGAACGCGGCGAGCTGCAACCGCCCCACCACCTCGTACCAGATCCGCGTCGCGGGGAACCCGGCCAGCCGCAGCACGCCGATGCGCTTGCCCTCGCGCAGGAGGAGGAACGCGATGATCAGGGTGGCCAGGCCGGCGAGGAGGTACGCCAGCACCTCCAGGTACCCGCTGCTTTCGACGGAAGGCCGGACGTTCGCGGGCGTGAGGTCCGCCAGGGTCAGCCCCTCGACACCCGCCTCGACCAGCCGTTGGCGGACGATGGCGAAGAAGCGGCCGGTGGCGGCGCCGTCCGGGGATTCGACCACGTAGCGCCCTGGGCTGGGCAGGGCGTCGAAAGCCTGCCGCAGCGGGGCGAACGTGAGCTCGTACCGGTTGCCGAAGACCGCGGGCACGCCCACGTTGTCCCGCTCGCCGCCGCGCGCCGAGGAGACGGTCGCCGTGCCGCCGCGCGACTCGGCCGGGCTCAGCCAGCGCCCTTCGGCCAAGGTGAACCCGTCGAACAACGCGGTGTGGTCCCGTCCCATGAAGAGGTAGTTCCTGATGCGTTTCTGCCCGGACCGCGGCGTGTTCACGGTGGTGCGCAGCACGTTCGTTCCGGTCGCCGTCGCCGCTTCGGCGAGCACGCGCAGCGTTCCCTCGGGGTCCGCGGCTCGCGGGTGCTCCGGCCAGACGAACGGGGTGCCCACGCGGTACGCGGCCGTCTCGCTTTGCGTCTCCCGCTCGAAGACCGCGTCCGCCAGCACCACCGCCGGAATGGCGAGGAGGACTCCCACGAAGAGGACGACGAGGGTCAGTCGCACCGGTCTTCGCTCCCGTCGTCACCCACGATGCTCCCTGTCAAAACCAGCGACCGCATTTGCCGCGTTTCTCCGACGATGGTCATCAATTCTATCAGCGCCGGTATCGGGCCCGGAATTTCTCGGGCCCGATACCGGTTCAGCACGTGCTCCGGGCTATCTCACGACAAATCAGGCGTTGTCGTTGTAGTACGTGTAGCACGTGTACGCCCAGCCTGCTGTGACGGACGCGTTCGCCCAGTAACCGGGGTTGGCGTACCTCTTGCTGGTCCCGCCGGCCATCGCCGCGGTCGCGCTGTGGTAATTGTTGTTGTGGATGTAGTTCGAGTAGCACTGCTTGAGCACGCCGTCGGGCTGGGTGCCGCGGCACCAGGTGCCGCCACCGACGTTCGAGCAGGACAGGACCGTCGCGGGCGCGGCGGCCGTGCCGCTCCGGGCCGGTGCCGCCTGCGCGACCGTGGCGACCCCCGCGGTCATGAACAGCGCCAGCGAAGCGACCGAAGCCGTCTTCGCGGTTTTGACCATGAAAGTTGACATGACTGAACCACTCCCCATTCGATTGTTTTCCGTATTGGCAGCCCGAGCTCCCTGCTCGGCACGGACCGCCGGGAACCGACAATCAGTGAAACTCCGGGAAGTCCACCCGAAAAACGGCCATGCGCCCGCGCGGTGGATCCACGACGCGCGTCGCCGCCAAAGAAAGAAGTAGCCCCCGGTGTCGGTGACTCTCGGTGAGTCACCACCTGTGAACGTAGCAATGCCCCCATGGTCGAACAAGCGAATCGTCGACACCTTCACTCGGATGTATCAACGGGAGGGGAAATTCGGTTCCGCTGGGTAAGTAAATCGTCTTTCGCTTCCGGGAAAAGCGTATGAAACCGGGTCGCCCGCTGCGGAAAACGCGGAGGGGGAATTCTCCACCGATCATGCGATCGCGCGGAAGGTGATCCACCGGCCCAGCGGCTCAGGGCGACGGGATCATCGCCGTCAGGATCGTCGCCTGGAGCAGGGAGATCACGCCGACCACCGCGGTCAGCAGCAGCGACCACAGGAACGTCTGCCGCAGCAGTGAACCCTCCTTGCCGCTCTGCCCGATCGCCGTCGCGCCGATGGACAGGTTCTGCGGCGAGATCATCTTGCCCATCACGCCGCCCGAGGTGTTCGTCGCGCCGGCCAGGATCGGGTTCAGGTCGAGCTGCTGCGCCGAGATCACCTGCATCGGGCCGAACAGGCTGTTCGTCGACGCGTCCGAACCGGTCAGGAACACGCCCAGCCAGCCGATGTACGCCGAGAACAGCGGGAAGACCGCGCCGGTCGTCGCCAGGGCCAAGCCCAGCGTCTGGGTCGCGCCCGAGTAGTTCATCACGAACGCGATGGCCAGGATCATGAAGATCGTCGCCAGTGCCCAGCGCATCTGGACCAGCGTGCTCCGGTACGTCTTGAGCAGCAGACCCGGCCGCGCGCCCATCGCGAACCCGGCGATCACCGCCGCGATCAGGGCGACCGTGCCCGGCGAGAACAGGAAGTCGACGGTCAGCGTCGCCGCGTACGGCGCGTTCTTCGCCGTGATCGGCGGGTGCTGTACGACGTGGTTGTGCAGCCCCGGCCACGCGAAGACCCAGTCCGCCTTGTGCAGCAGCTTGGTCAGGTCGAGCCAACCCGGCAGGTTCTTGAAGATCGTGCCGATCCGCGACAGGAAGATCGCCAGGATCAGGACGATGTACGGCATCCACGCGTACAGCGCGCCGCGCTCGGCCTGGGCGGCGCCGAGGCTCTTGACCGCGGCTTTCTCGCCGTCGAAGCGCCACACCGTCGCGGGCTGCCAGAACCGGGTCAGGATCCACAGCGCAGCCATCGCGGTGAGCGCGGCGAGGACGTCGACCAGGCTGGCGCTGATGTAGTTGGACACGACGAACTGCATGACCGCGAACGTGAGCCCGGCCGTCAGCACCGCCGGCCACACCTCGAGCATGCGCTTCCAGCCGGCCAGGACCACGACCAGGAACGCCGGGATGATCAGCGCCAGCACCGGGACCTGGCGGCCGACCGCCGCCGAGAACAGCTCGGTCGCCTGCTCCTGCTTGAGGTGCATGATCGGCGCGGTCAGCCGGCCGAGCACGATCAGCGGGTTGCCCAGGCCGCCGAACGCCACCGGGGCGGTGTTCGCCAGCAGCGCCAGGACGACGGCCTTCACCGGCGGGAACCCGAGCGCGGCCAGCATCGCGGCGGTGATCGCGATCGGCGACCCGCCGCCGGCGATGCCTTCGAGCAGCGCGCCGAAGCCGAACGCGATGAGCAGCGCCTGCAGCCGCCGGTCCTCGCTGAACCCGGCGAGCACCCGCTTGATCGCGTCGAACCGGCCGGTGGCGACCGTGACGTTGTGGAAGTACACGGCGTGGAAGGCGATCCAGGCCACCGACCACACGCCGAACACGAGGCCCATCGCCGCGGAGTCGAACGCCAGGGCGGCCGGCATCCGGTACAGCAGCAGGGCGACACCGAGCGCGGTGACCAGCGCGAGGGCCGCCGAAAGGTGCGCGGAGAAGCGGATCACCCCGAGCGAAACCAGCAGCACGATGATCGGGAGCGCGGCGAGCAGCGCGGAAACCCACAGCGCGCCCGCCGGCTGGTAGTCCTGGATCCAGGTCACGGTCGGCTCCTTCACCGGGTTCGGGTGCTCAGGCCGGCCGGCCCCGGACGTACCCGAGCCGCAGGGACAGGGCGGCGGCGGTCCCGGCCACGGAGGCGCCGAGTTCGTCGAGGCGGCGCAGCACCCGCGGCGCCGGCCCGGCGATGCTGATGGCGGCGATCGGCCGTCCCGAGTGGTCGCGGACGGCGGCGGCGACGCAGCCGACGTCCGGCTCGTTCTCGACCTCGTCGATCGCCCAGCCGCGGCGGCTGGTCTTCGCGAGCTCGTCGAGCAGCCGGTGCGGATCGCTGATCGTCTTGAGGGTCAAGGGATCCAGCTTCATCCGGCGGACGCGTTCGAGGCGGTCGGCCTCGGGCAGCGCGGCGAGCCAGGCCTTCCCGAGCGACGTCGCGTGCTGCGGCCGCCGGGTGCCGAGCCGGCAGGCGAGGGTGACGGCGCTGGCACTGCGTTCGGTGGCGACGTAGACCATGGTGTCGTTGTCCGGCACGGCGAGGTAGGTGGTCTCCCCGGACCGTTCGGCGAGCGACGCGAGGTACCGCGGCGCACACCGGTGCAGATCGGTCGCGGCCATCGCGCGGGCGCCGAGTTCGACGAGCCGCGTCCCCAGCCGCACCCGGCCGGTGACCTGATCGGCTTCCAGGTACTCGAGGTTCTTCAGGGTGCCGACGATGCGGTAGGCGGCGCTGCGGGAAAGCCCCAGTTGCCGCGCGATCGCATTGGTGGAAATCTCCTGGTGCCGGCCCACGTGCTCCAGCACGGCGAGCCCGCGTTCGAGAGTTCCGCTTTGGTCCAGCCCGCGCTCCGGTCCCACGTTGCCCTCCGTTGGACGTTTCCCGCTCAGCGGCACGCCTTTCCGCTGGCTGGGGTTGGACGGTAACACCTCCGATGTATGGGGGGAAGATCTTGGATTGACTCGCCGCAATGCGAGTAGTTGAGGATGCTAATTGGTTCAACATCCGATGGTTAAGTTTCCTACCTATGGCGGTTGCGCAGCGAAGACCAGCCTCGTTCGACAGCTTCGACGGCGGTTTCGTTCATATCCGTGAATGTGTGCGCGGTTGTCAACAGCCCGGACGTAATGTGGACAAACCGGCTCCGGGTGGCGCTCTTTTGCTGTTCTTGTCAGTGGCCTGCGCGCGGAGATCGGGCTTGCCGCCTCGCCCCGAGCGGGCCTGCCCGGGGAAGTCGGCCCGCTCGCACCGCGAGCAGTCTCGGCCTGCGGGGCGGGTTCGATGGATCGTTCGGCGATCAGCAGCCGCTGGCCCAGGTCCGAACCGCCAAGCCGCTCGGCCCGCTCCGGCCGCTCCGGTCGCTCGGCCCGCTCCGGTCGCTCGGCCCGCTCCGGTCGCTCGGCCCGCTCCGGTCGCTCGGCCCGCTCAGGCCACTCAGGAGGCGATGGCCGCCCGCACCTCATCGAGCGCCCGCCGCGCCGCTTCGCCGAAGTCCTCGGCGGCCGCGGCGATCCAGCGCTCGTAGGCGATCTTCATCGCGAGTGCCCCCAGTTCCGCGGCGACCCGCGCGGTCACGTCCGGCACGCCCCGCTCCCGAAGCGCATCGGTCATCGCCGCGGTGAGCGCCAGGCCCTTCAGCGCGTCGCGCTCCTGTAGTTCCGCGTGCGCGGCGATCACCGATCGCCGCAGCGCGCTGAACTCGCGGCGGTCGGGCGTGAACGCTTTCCGGCCGGCCGCGTCCATCGCCTGGGTCACCGCTTCGATCGGCGTGGCCGTCGCCGGCGCGGCGGCGATCGCTCCGGCGAGCAGGCCGGCCAGCGTGCTACCGCCGAAGAGCACCTCGCGCTTGTCCTGGAAGTGCCGGAAGAAGGTGCTCTTGGTCAGGCCCGCGCGCCGCGCGATGTCGATCACCGTCGTGTTCTCGTAGCCGCGCTCGGCGAACAGTTCGAGGGCGGCCTTGCTCAGCCGCTCCGGTGCGTTCGGTTCCCAGCGGGCCATGGGGAGAAGTTTACGGCACTTGGTCCCGTCGGCGGTGTACGGTGATGGGACCAAGTCTCATCACTGGAGGTTTCCATGAGCAGAGCCGTCGTCTACGAGAAGTTCGGTGGTCCCGACGTGCTGGAGCTGCGAGAGGTCCCGGAGCCGCACGCCGGCCCCGGCGAGGTGCGCGTCCGCGTGGCGGCCGCCGGGCTGAACCCGATGGACTGGGGCCTCGCCTCGCGGCCCGAGGCGGCGGCGCAGTTCGGCATCACCCTGCCGGCTGGCTTCGGGTACGACTTCGCCGGCGTGGTCGACGAGGTGGGGCCCGGCGCCACGGGCTTCGCCGTGGGCGACCGCGTCCACGGCGGCGCGCTCGCGCGAGCGGTCGCCGACTTCGTGGTCATCAAGACGTCCGACGCGCTCTTTCCCACCCCGGCCGGGGTCAGCGACGAGGTGGCGAGCACGCTCCCGGTGGCCGGCTCTTCCGCGGCCGCCGCGCTGGCCGCGGTCGGCGTGCGGGCCGGGGACACCGTCCTGATCGGCGGCGCGGCCGGTGGCGTGGGCATCTTCGCCGTCCAGCTCGCGAAGCTCGCCGGTGCCACCGTGATCGGCACCGCCTCGGAGGGCACCTTCGCGTTCCTGCGGAAGCTCGGCGCGGAGCCCGTGGCCTACGGGCCCGGCCTGGCGGACCGGGTGCGGGAACTGGGCGGCGTGACCGCGGCAGCGGACCTGTTCGGCACCGAGACGGCCGAGGCCGCGCTGGCACTCGGCGTCCCGCCCGAGCGGATCGCCACGATCGCCGCCGGCCCCCACCCACCCGGCGGCGTGCGCGCCACCGGGGGTGCCGACGCCGAGCCGGGCGCCGTGGCGCGGATCGCCGACGCCATCCTCGCCGGCGAGCTCACCGTGCCCGTCGCCGCGGTCTTCCCGGTCGAGCGGATCCGTGACGCCGTCACCCTGCAAGCCGCGCGGCACGTTCACGGCAAGGTCGTCGTCACGCTGTAGAGAGCGGGGTCACGGACTCAGGAAACTCACAGCGCCCGACGGGCACCATCCAGCCGGTGTCCGTCCGAAGCCCCCTCCGCACCCGCGCCTCCGTGGCCGCCGGGCGGCTGACCGCCTGGCTCTCCCGCAGCTCGGGGCTCGGCCGCGGCGGCATGATCGGCGGCCGCGTCACGCTGGCGCTCGATCCGCTCGCCCTGCGCCGCCTCGGCCGGGAACGCACCGTCGTGCTCGTCACCGGCACCAACGGCAAGACCACGACCTCGCTGATGCTCACCCGCGCGCTCGAAACCTTGGCCGAGGTCGCCGCCAACAGCGACGGCGCGAACATGCCCGACGGCATCCTCGCTGCGCTGACCGCCCGCCCCGACGCGCCCTACGCGGTCCTCGAGGTGGACGAGACCTACCTGCCGTGGGTGGCCGGCCAGGTCCGGCCGGCGGTCCTGGTCCTGCTCAACCTGAGCCGCGACCAGCTGGACCGCGTCGGCGAGGTGCGCGCCACCGAGCGCGATCTGCGCGCCGCCGTGGAAAAGCTGCCCGGCACGGTCGTCGTCGCGAACTGCGACGACGTCCTGGTGACGTCCGCGGCGAGCGTGGCCGCGAAGGCCGTGTGGGTGAGCGTCGGCCGCCGCTGGACCGGCGACTCGACGGCGTGCCCGCGCTGCGAAGGGCGCATCGAAACCCGAGGGCGGCACTGGGGTTGCGCGTGCGGGCTCGCCCGGCCGGAACCCGGCTGGACGCTCGACGGCGACCTCGTCGGGACGCCGGGCGGCCGCCAGGTCGATCTCGACCTGCGGCTGCCCGGCGACGCGAACCGCGCGAACGCCGCGCTCGCGCTCGCCGCGGCGCACCGGCTCGGCGTGCCGCCGCACACGGCCGCGGGCCGGCTGCGGACCATCACCGACATCGGCGGCCGCTACCGCACGATCCGCCGCTCGCGGCACTCCGTCCGGCTGATGCTCGCGAAGAACCCGGCCGGCTGGGTGGAAACGCTGCGCGTGCTGGACGAAGACACCCCGGTCGTCGTCGCGGTCAACGCCCAGGAAGCCGACGGCCGGGACCTGTCCTGGCTGTGGGACGTGCACTTCGAACGGCTCCGCGGGCGCCAGGTGGTCGTCACCGGCGAGCGCGGCGCCGATCTCTCCGTGCGGCTCTGCTACGCCGAAGTCGCGCACTGGGCCGAGCCGGATCCGGTCACCGCGATCGACGCGCTGCCACCCGGCGCCGTCGAGCTGGTCGCCAACTACACCGCGTTCCGCGACCTGGTGGGCAGGCTGCCCGGTGGGTGACTCGACCGTCTACATCGGACTATTGCTACCGGAGGTGCTGGGCACCTACGGCGACACCGGCAACGCGCAGGTGCTCGGCAAGCGGCTGCAGTGGCGTGGGCTCGACGCCGAGGTGGTCCCCGTCGGCCTCGGCGACCCGGTGCCGTCCACTTTGGACCTCTACCTGCTCGGTGGGGGTGAGGACGGCGCACAGGTGCTGGCCGCCGCGCACCTGCGGAAGTACCCGGGCCTGCGGCGGGCGGTCGCGGCCGGCGCGGTGGTGTTCGGCGTGTGCGCCGGCCTCCAGGTGCTCGGCACCCGCTTCCGCGGCCTCGACGGCGTCGACCACGACGGCCTCGGCCTGCTCGACCTCACCACCGAACCCGGCGGGCAGCGCGCGGTCGCCGAGCTGGTCGCGACGCCGTCCCGGCTCCTGGGCGGGGACACCCTGACCGGATTCGAGAACCACCTGGGCATCAGCAAGCTCGGCGCCGACAGCGAACCGCTCGGGCGGGTCGTGCGCGGCACCGGCAACGGCGACGGCACCGAGGGCGCGGTCACCGATCGGGTGGTGGGTACCTACCTGCACGGCCCGGCGCTCGCCCGCAACCCGGCGCTGGCCGATCTGCTGCTGGCCTGGACGATCGGGCACCCGCTCGGCCCGTTGAGCGTGGCCGAGGTCGATCGCCTGCGCGGGGAGCGGCTCGCCGTCCCGCGCCGCCGCCGGTGAGCCGATGGTCCGCGCCGCCGGTCGGGACGGGCGGGGCCGCGGCTGGTCGTTACGCTGCGTTGGTGGAACTGGGCAAGGTGATCGCCGCGACCGGGGTCCGGATGCGCGCCACCGCGGTGGCGGTGTTCGCGCTGGCGCTGGCCATCGCCGCCGCCGGGGTGATCGTGGTGCTGCTGCTGGAGGAGTCGCTCGACCGCAGCGTCACCGAGAGTGCCCGCAGCACCGGGCGGCAGGTCGCCATCCAGCTCGTCCGCGAAGGCGCGCGTGACCTGAGCGCCAGCGACGTCGCCAGCACCGGCGACACCGAAGCCGTCACGCAGGTGCTGGACGCGCGGGGCACGCCGATCGCGAGCGACCCGGCGATCGTCGGGCACCCGCCGCTGACCACGGCCCGCCCGGTCGTCGGGCAGGAGGTCATCGAGACCCTCCCGCTCGGGCTGAACGGCGACAACGACGACTACCGCGTCGTGTCGCAGGAGGTGAGCGGGCCCGGCGGGCCGTTCACCGTGATTTCCGCGCGCTCGCTGGAACCGGTGACCGAAGCGTCGACGCGCTTGACGCTGCTGCTCGGCCTGATCGCCGTGCCGCTGCTGGCGATCGCCGGATTGGCGGTGTACCGCGCGGTCGGCTCGGCGCTGCGGCCGGTCGAGCGGATGCGCCGGACCGTCGCGGAGATCTCGACGCGCGACCTCGCCGCGCGGGTGCCGCTGCCGCCGGGCGGTGACGAAGTGCACCGCCTGGCCGTGACGCTCAACGAGATGCTCGGGCGGCTCGCCTCGGCGCAGGCCGCGCAACGCCGGTTCGTCGCGGACGCCAGTCACGAGCTGCGCTCGCCGCTGTCGACGATCAGCACCGCGCTCGACGTCTCCGGGCGGCACCCGGAAAGCGCTGGGGAGCTGGTGCCGGTGATCGCCCGCGAGACCGCGCGGCTGCGCGAGCTCGTCGACGATCTGCTCATGCTGGCCCGCACCGACGACGCGACCGACCGGCCGCAGCGCACCGAGGTCGACCTCGACGACATCGTCCGCGCCGAGGCCGAGCGGGTCCGCGGCGAAAGCACGGTGGACGTCGAGGTCCGGGCCGGGCCGGCGAAGGTGCACGGCAGCGAAGCCCAGCTGCGGCGGGCGGTGCGCAACCTGGTCGACAACGCGCGCGGGCACGCGCGCTCGCGCATCCGCGTCAGCAGCGCGGTGCGCGGCGAGCTCGCCGTCGTCGAGGTCAGCGACGACGGCCCCGGCGTCGGGGAAGCCGACCGGGAGCGGATCTTCGAGCGGTTCGTCCGGCTCGACGCGTCGCGGCAGCGCGGGCACGGCGGAACCGGGCTGGGCCTGCCGATCGTGGCCGGCATCGCGGCCCGCCACGGCGGCCGGGCGCGCTACACCGCGTCGGACGAGCCGGGGGCGCGGTTCGTGATCGAGCTGCCGGTGATCGAACTGCCGAAGGAGGAGTAGTGCGCCTGCTGATCGTGGAGGACGAGCGCGAGTTCGCGGAGACGCTGCGGCGAGGGCTCGTCGCCGAAGGCTTCACCGCCGACGTCGCACACACCGGTCGCGAGGGCCTCTGGCGGGCGACCGAGCACGAGTACGACGTCGTGGTGCTCGACATCATGCTGCCCGAGCTGTCCGGCTACGAGGTGCTCAAACGCCTGCGGGCGGCGGAGAACTGGACGCCGGTGCTGATGCTGACGGCGAAGGACGGCGAGTACGACGAAGCCGACGCGTTCGACCTCGGCGCCGACGACTACCTGTCCAAGCCGTTCTCCTTCGTCGTGCTCATCGCCCGGCTGCGGGCGCTGCTGCGCCGCGGCGCCCCGGCCCGCCCGGCGGTGCTGGAGGCGGGCGACCTGCGGCTCGACCCCTCGGCTCGTACCGTCCACAGAGGACAACAGCGGATCGAGCTGACCGCCCGGGAGTTCGGGTTGCTCGAATTCCTGCTGCGGCGGGTGGGAACCGCGCTGTCGAAGAACGAGATCCTCGGCCACGTCTGGGACGCGCACTACGACGGCGACGAGAACGTCGTCGAGGTGTACATCGGGTACCTGCGGCGCAAGATCGACGCGCCGTTCGGCACCCACACCATCGAGACGGTCCGGGGCGTGGGGTACCGCCTCGTGGACGTTACTCGATCGTAATCAAACGCGCGTTTTCCGAAAATTGGTGCCGCTGGGTGTTCCGCGTTGCGCCGTTTGCCTCCACTGGTTGCCGCGGATTGCCCAGTCGTTCCCGCGAACCGGTGAAAAATACCGTCCATTGACGCCCCTGCAGCCGATCCCTCGTGTTGCTACGGTGGGCACACACCCGTGACGAGGAAAGCGATGACGAAATCGCCACTACCGCTCCCTGCTCAAAACAAAAATGTACCCGAAGCCGCCGGGAAATCCGTTTCCCGGCTCCGCGCCGCCGACGCCATTCGGGCGGCGACGGCCCAGTTCGGCATGGTGACCGGGTTGACCCCGCACGCCGTGACCGGGATCCGGAGCCGGGGCGACGGGGCCTGGTCGGTGCTCGTCGACGTCGTCGAGCTCGCCCGCATCCCGGACTCCACCAGCGTGATGGCCACCTATCGGGTGGACATCGACGCCGACGGCGAACTCGGCGCGTGCGAGCGGCTGCGGCGGTTCACGCGGGGCGCCACCGATTCCTGAAAGGAAGGTCGACACGATTGGCCGCTTCGTCCGATTCTTTGGCGGACATTCTGGAACGCGTGCTCGACAAGGGCGTCGTGATCGCCGGTGACATCGGCGTCAGCGTCGTCGACGTCGAATTGCTGACCCTGCGGATCCGGCTGTTCATCGCGTCCGCGCAGACCGCGCGTGAAATGGGCATGGACTGGTGGACGAACGATCCGTTCTTCGCCCCGAACGCCGCGCGGACTGAACTGGAGACGACCGAACTGGCGGCGCGCGTCGCCGAATTGGAGGCCCGGCTGCCCGTGCCGGGCGGGAGGGAAGAACCGCGGTGAGCACCGGCAATTGGCTGTGCGCGTACGCGATCACCCGCAACCATCCGTCCGCTTTGGACATCGGCCCGGCGCCGCGGCTCATCGGCTACCGGGACCTCGGGGTGGTCGTCTCCGAGGTGGCTCCGGCGCGGTTCGACCGCATCGACACGCTGGACCCGGTCGACGGCACGCTCGCCGAGCTGGCCCGTGAGCACGACGCCGTGGTGCGGGCGGTTTTCCGCAGCGAACCCGTGCTGCCGCTGCGGTTCGGCACGGTCCTCGACGGCGAGGACGCCGCCCGCCGGCTCCTGGAGGCGGGCTACGACCAGGCCCGCGACTGCCTCGACGAGGTGGCCGGGCACCGCGAGTGGGGCGTGCGGGTGCGGCACACCGAGCCCGCCGCGACCAGCCGCCCCGACGCGGCGGGCCTGACCGGCACGCAGTACCTCGTCCGCCGGCGCGAACGGCTGAAGGCGATCCAGCGGGCCCGCGAGGACGTGGCCGGCACCGCCGGGCGGCTGGTGGAGGCGTTGCGCCGGCACGCAGCCGACAGCGTGGGACGGGCGCGGCCGCACGGCGTGCTGATGAACACCGCTTATCTGGTGAAGACCGGGCAGGAGGCGGCGTTCCACGCGGAGGTGGAGTGGTTCGCCCGCGAGCTGCACGCGGCGGGAGCGACGGTGGAGACATCGGGACCGTGGCCGCCGTACTCGTTCACGAACGTGGAGCTGGGAGCGACGGCCGATGGCTGACGCCGAGATGGGTGGTGACCTGCTCGCGGGCGCCGGTGCGTCGAGCCGTGCCGAAGTGAGCGGCGCTCTGCTCGCGGAGGCCGTCTCGCCGACGGGTACCAACGCCGCCGAGGCCGTCGTCGACTTGCTCGACCGGGTTGTGCACCGCGGGGCCGTCGTCAGCGGGGATGTGATCATCTCGCTCGCCGGCATCGATCTTGTGCGGCTCGACCTGCGGCTGCTGCTGCTCGGGCTGGAGGGGGCGCCCGGATGACCGAGCGGATCGCCGCCGATGCCGGGCGCGGGCTCGGTCACCTGGTCGTCACCGTGCTCGACATCCTCAAGGAGGTGCTGGAGCGGCAGGCGCTGCGGCGGCTCGACGCCGGCACCCTCGCCCCGGCCCAGGTCGAAGCGCTCGGCCAGGCCCTGATCGCGCTGGAACTCCGGTTCGCCGAGATCCGCGCCGCCCTCGACGCCATCCCCACGACCGAAGGAGCCAAATGAGCAGACCCGGACAGACTGGCGGCGGGCTCGCCGACACGCTCGACATCCTGCTCGACAAGGGACTCGTGATCGACGCCTCGGTGCGGGTGTCGGTGATCGGGATCGAGCTGCTGGCGATCGAGGCGCGGATCGTCATCGCCAGCGTCGACACCTACATCCGCTACCTCGAAGCGATGCAGCGGCTGCAGGGCACGGCCGCGCCCGGGCAGATTTCGCAGGGCCTCGGCCAGACGACGGGGCTGATCCCGCCCCCGCCGCCGACGCCCGCGGTCGCGGTGCCGGTGGACCCCGCCATCCCGGTCGACCAGCCGTGACGCTGCAGCTCTACGGCGTCGTCCGGGCCGGGCACCCGCGGGTGCCGCGCACCGTGTGCTGGGAAGACCTCGCGATGGTGGTGGGTGAACCCGAGCCCGATCCGGCCGCGCACCTGGCGGTGGTGTCGGCGCTCATCGAGGGCGGTCCGGTGCTGCCGGTCCGGTTCGGCACCGTGGCCGAGGACGAAGACGCCGTCCGCGCCGAAGTGCTCGCCCCGGCCGCCGACACCTACCGCGCCGACCTCGACCGGCTCGACGGCCTGGCCGAGGTGCACGTCTGCCTCCGGTTCACCGAGCCCGGCTCGGCGTGGCGGGCGGCCCGCTCGGACGTCCTGCTCGCCCAGGTCGCCGAACGGGCCCACGACTCGGTGTCGCTGCCGGCGGGCGAGAGCGCCGACGAGCGGTGGGCGTTCCTGGTCGGGCTGGGCGACCTGCTCGTCGTCCGGGACGCCGTCGCCGGGCTCGGCGGCGGTGGCGGCGTCCAGGCGGACTGGCTCGGACCGCTGCCCGCGTACAGCTTCCTCGACCGGCGGACGTGCTCCCGCTGGAGCTGGTGAACGGAGGGCGGGCAACCGCCGCATCGTCCACTTCGGAGCGTCCGGCTAGCGCTTCGAGATCGCGGCCGTCGCGCGGACCACGGCGGTGCAGCGGTTCTCGACGTACTCGAGCCCGCCCTCTTCGGCGATGCGCCGTGCTTCGGCGGACACGATGCCCTGCTGCAGCCACAGCGCCTTGGCGCCGATCTCGACGGCGTCCCGGGCGATGCCGGGCGCCTCGGGCGACGGCCGGAAGACGTCGACGAGGTCGACCGGCTCCGGGATGTCCTTCAGCGACCGGTAGACCTTTTCGCCGAGCAGCTCGGTCGCGGTCGGGTGCACCGGGATGATCCGGAAGCCGTGTGCTTGCAGGACCGCCGGGACGCCGTGCGCGGCCTTGGCCGGGTCGCGGCTCAGGCCGACGACGGCGATGGTCTTCGCGCCGGCGAGGATCTCCTCTGCGTTCATACCGGTGGAACGCTCGGCGGGGGTCAAAGCTTCCAGAGCCGCAGGCCGCGCACCCGGTAGACCGGCCAGAGCACGTGCCAGGGCTTCCGGCGGGCGAAGGTCGCGGCGCAGGTCAGGATGTTGCGGGCGGACGTCGTCGCCACCTCGTGGCGATCCGGCCAGGTTTCGCCCTTGGCGCCTATGGCGATCCGGAACACGGTCAGCAGCCCGCGGCCCTGCAGGTCGTACTTCGCGCCGGTGTCCCCGGAGCCGGGCGCGAGCTCCGCGATCTCGGCGCCGAACGCGCGAGCCGCCTGCGGCGCCACCTCGGCGGGAACGGCACCGACGCTGCGCGTGATCGCCTTGCCGTGCATGCGCCGCGCGTACCGGAACAGCAGCGAGCGCTCCCACCACGGCAGCAGACGGCGGTGCGCCAGCAACGCGGCGCACTCGCCGTGCCCGATCGCGAAGATGCTCGTGAGCTCGTCGTAAGCGCCGTTCGTCGCCGGCTCGTTCAGGTGCAGCCGCACCTCGAACCGGGTGCGCGCGGTGAGTTCGTCGAGCAGCTCGCGGTGATCGAGCCGCGCCTTCGCGCGGGAGAGGGACCAGTCGGGCATCGGACCTCCAGGCGTCGCGCACAGGCTAGTTGGCGTGCGACGCCCGGACCACGCTTTCAGCCGATCTTCTCGCCGTACATCTCGCCGAGCGGGTCGGAGATCAGCTCGATGCGGGCGCCGTCGGGGTCGGACAGGTAGATGGACGTCTGGCTCTCCAACAGGTATTCGACCCCGGCCGCGTCCAGTTTGTCCCTGATGGCGTTCCACCGTTCCGGCTCGACGGACAGGGCCAGGTGGTGCAGTCCACCGAGGACTTCCGCGTACGGGCCGAGGTCCAGACCGGGCAGGTCGAAGAACGCGACGGCGTTGCCGTTGCCGACGTCGAAGAAGAAGTGGCTGGACCCCGGGTAGTCGCGGTTCTCGATCAGCTCGGTGAGCGGGAAGCCGAGGATGTCCTGGTAGAACTCGATGGTCCGCTCGACGTCGCTGGAGATCAGCGCGGTGTGGTGGATGCCGCGGCCGTTCGTCGCCGGGCGATCGGCGGCTGGGTGCAGGTGGCGCTCCCGCAGCGCGTCGCGGATTCCGGCGAGCTCGGTGACCTCGGCCTGGGTCGGTGCCATGTCCCTCACGTCCCTTCCTGGTGGTCCCTCGAACGGTACGCCGTATTTATCTCGCGCACAAGAGGTTGTCTAGCGAGAGTTCCGTTGAGCGGAACGCCGGAGCTTGTGTGGCCGGGACGCGCACGGCAGAGTCCCGGACGTGGACGTCAGTAGGGTGCAGGAGGCCGCCGCCGTGCTGGCGCGGGCTTATGCCACGCGTGAGCCGATCGAGCCGCTGATCAAGACCTACCCCGAGGCGGGGGTCGAGGACGCGTACCGGATCCAGCAGGAGCAGGTGCGGCACTGGGTCGAGGGCGGTGACGCCGTCCGCGGGCACAAGGTCGGCCTCGCCTCGGCGGCGATGCAGCGGCAGATGGGCGTCGACCAGCCCGACTACGGGCACCTCACCGGCAGCATGTTCCACCTGGAGCACCAGCCGATCCCGACGTCGGCGTTCCTGCAGCCGCGGATCGAGCCGGAGATCGCGTTCGTGCTCGGCTCGGCCCTGCGCGGCCCCGGCGTCACGGTCGCCGACGCGGTACGGGCCGTCGATTTCGTGCTGCCGTCGCTGGAAATCGTCGATTCGCGCATCCGGGACTGGAAGATCTCGCTCTTCGACACCATCGCCGACAACGCGTCTTCCGGCGGCGTGGTGCTGGGGAGCAGCCCGGCCGCGTTGCGCGACGCCGACCTGCGGCTGGCCGGCTGCGTGCTGTACCGGAACGGTTCGGTGGCCGCGACCGGTGCGGGCGGTGCGGTGCTCGGGTCGCCGCTGAACTCGCTGGTGTGGCTGGCGAACACGGTCGGCCCGCTCGGCGTCACCCTGGAGCCCGGGCACGTCGTGCTGCCGGGGTCGATGACCCGGGCGATCCCGGTGTCGCCGGGCGACACGATCGTCACCACGATCGCCGGGGTCGGCAGTGTCACCGCGGTCTTCTCGGAGGAATCATGAACGTGCGCGAGGCGGCCACCGCTCTGCTGGGGACGGTCTCGGAGCGCGCGCCGCTCTCGGAGGACTGGCCGGGTTTGGACGTCGACACGGCGTACGCGATCCAGGACGAGGCCCTGCGGCAGCGCCGGGCCCGCGGCGAGACGCTGATCGGGGTGAAGCTGGGCCTGGCGTCGCGGGCCAAGCAGGAGCGGATGGGCATCGATGCGCCGCTGCTGGCCTGGCTGACCGACGCGATGGTGCTGCCGACGGGTGTGCCGGTGCCGCACGACGCGCTGATCCACCCGCGCGCCGAGCCCGAGCTGGTCTTCGTGCTGGGCCGGCCGTTGGCGGGCCCCGGCGTGACGGCGGCGACGGCGATGGCCGCGGTCGACCGCGTGTACGGCGGCATCGAGGTCATCGACAGCCGGTACGCCGACTACCGCTTCACCCTCCCGGACGCCGTCGCGGACAACGGCTCGTCGGCGTACTTCAGCGTCGGCCCGGTCGGGCTGCCCCCTGCTTCGCTGGACCTGTCCCTGGAGGCCGCGCTGCTGGAGGTCGACGGCCAGATCGTCGACACGGCCACGGGAGCGGCGGTCCAAGGCCACCCGGCGGAAGCCCTGGCCTTGGCCGCGAACGCCCTGGCCGCGCGAGGCCTGGCCCTGGAGCCGGGCTGGCTGGTCCTGACCGGCGGCATGACGGACGCGGTCCCGGTCCGCCGAGACTCCCGCGTCGCGGCCCACTTCTCCCACCTCGGTTCCCTCACCCTCTCCGCCTGACGGTGATGCCCCCTCAATCACGCGAGATGCGTGCTCAATCACGCGAGTGACGCGTCAGCGCGCCACTTCGGCGAGGTTGGCGATCCGCGTGATCTCCGCGATCACCGGGGCCACGCCCGACATCGCGCGGGCCGTGGCGCGGGCGCCCGAGACGTGGATCAGCGGACACGCCGGGGACGCCGAACGTCTTGGGGCACAGCGCGATGCCGTCGACGCGGGCCAGGTGCTCGGTCATGGTGATCCGTTCCGGTAGGCGCGGGCCTGGATCTCGTACAGCTCGTGGTAGACCCCGCCCGCGCGGATCAGCTCGTCGTGGGTGCCTTCTTCGATCAGCCTGCCCTTCTCCAGGACCAGGATCCGGTCCGCCGACCGGATGTTGGCCAGCCGGTGCGTCACCAGCACCGTCGTGCGGCGGCCGCGGTCCGACCTGCTCGCGTGCTGGAGCCCGGCGAACACCCGGGCTTCGGCGCGGGCGTCGAGCGCCGCCGTCGGTTCGTCGGCCACCAGGACCGAGGCGTCGCGGTAGATCCCGCGGGCGATGCCCATGCGCTGCCACTGCCCGCCGGAGAGGTCGTGGCCCTCGTCGAACTTCTTCGACAGGACCGTGTTCTCCTTGGCGGGCAGGGAACCGATCACCTCGTCCGCGCCCGAGTAGCCGACCGCCTCGCGCCACGCTTGCCGATCCGGGTCGGCCCGGCCGAGGCGCCCGACCGTGACGTTGTTCGCCGCGGTCATCGGCCATTCCGCCGGCTCCTGCGCGATCACCGCGATGTTCGCGTGCACCGAGGCCGGGTCGGCCCGCGCGAGGTCGACGTCGTCCCAGTGGACCGTGCCCTCGTCCGGTGGGTAGAGCCCGGTGAGCAGCTTGCCGAGCGTGGTTTTGCCCGAGCCGTTCTCGCCGACGAGCGCGACCACCTCGCCGCGCCGGATCGTCACCGAGACGTCCCGCAGCGCCGGGGTTTTCCCGCCCGGGTAGGTGAACGTGACGCCCTCCAGCCGGATCTCGGCCGGATCGGCGGGCGCGGTCACCGCCGTCGGCGGCGGTTGCCGCTTCCGGGACTCCGCGAGCAGCTGGTTGTAGAACCCGATGTAGAAGGAGTCCTCGTACAGCGAGTTGATCGCGCGCATGGTGTTGGACAGGGCGGTCGACGCCGTGCGCATCGCCAGCACCGCCGTGCCGGCCAGCGCGAGCTCCATCGCCCCGGTGTAGAGCAGCAAGCCGAGTACGAGGTACGCGACGGCCGTGCCGAAGCCGGCCGCCGCCCGCCCGGTGGTGCGCACCAGGTTGCTCCGGTGGGCCAGCCGGATCTCCTCGCGCGTGAGGCTGCGCGAGATGCGCCGGTACTCGCCGAGCAACGGTTCTTGCAGCGTCAAGGCGTGCCGTTCGAGGGCCATCGAGCGCCAGGTGGCGACCTCTTCGACGACCGACTTGCGGATGTTGCGCCCGACGGTGTCCAGGAAGTGCCGGTAGTTCAGCTTCGCCACGCGCGCGGCGGCCCAGCCGTCGGCCGCCGCGGCGAGCAGCAGCACCGGGGCCAGCCACGGGTTGAGCAGCCCGGCCGTGATCATCGCCGCCGCCAGCGAGATCACCGACGACGTCAGGTCGGCCAGCCGGCGCAGGCTCGTCTCGATGGCCCGCACCCCGAACCGGGCGCCCTGCCGGGCCAGTTCGCGGAAGTCCGCGTCTTCGAACGCGATCAGCCCGACGCGCACGACCGCGGCCGTCACCGCGTCGTCCGCCGCCGCGGTGACCCGCGGCCGCAGCGCACCCTCGACGGCGGCGACGGCCGCGTCCAGCACCGCCCGCGCCGCGTACGACCCGGTGACGACCGCGATCGCCGGCAGGGACTGCAGCACGCGATCCGGTGTCGGGCCTTGTTCGAGCAGCGCGGTGAAGACGTTCGCGGTGGCGAGCAGGCCGAACGCCGTGACGCCGCCCGAGACGACGTGCACGACGCCGGCCAGCAGCGTCAGCCGCGGCGACGTCCGCCACGCCAGCCGCAGCACGACCGAGATCGCGGTCGGCAGCGTGCGCACGGCCTGGCCGAAGCCGGCGGCGGCCACGCGTTCGTCGACGCGGGCCCACTCGGGCATCTTCAAGTTTTCGACCCCGATCAGCGGGGGCGGGTCCGTGGTGGTCTCGGCGGAATCGGGCACGCCTTCATCTGTACTCCGGGGGGCCGACAGTTTCCGGCCCGCTACTGGCCTTTCCGGGTGTACCGGGCACGCAGGAACGGGCTGAACGCGTCGTTTTCACCCATCCGGACGTCGATCTCGTGCGTCAGCGTCGCGCCCTCCGGGGTGAGCCGGTGCCGGGCCGCCCCGCGCGCGGTCTTCTTCTCCAGGGTCAGCGTCGCGCCGGTCCAGCTGCCGCGGGCGGGCGACTCGGGTGGGAAACCGTAGCTGTCGAAGCCGTACCAGAGCGTCTCGCCGGTGTCCGGATCGACGGTGAAGACGTTGTGGCCGAGGAACTCCGCCCCGTCCTCGCGGCGCTGCCGGTAGTGCTGGAGCACGGCGAAACCATTGAGGGCCAAGCGGTATTCGCAGTCCGCGTGCGCGGTCGAGGCCGGCGCCCACGGCGAGGCGGCGAGCTCCTCGGTGCCGGTCCAGCCGCCGACGAACGCCTTCAGCGCGTCGTGCGCGGGACCGAGGCGGGGCATGTCCATGGTCGTCTCCATTTCGACAGGTGCCTGTCGATGTGCGAGACTAGCACGCATGCGGTCGCATCGAGCCGAGACGTTCACCCGCGTGATCGACGCGGTCTTCGCGTGCAACGGCGGTTTCCTCGCCGCGGGCGACGCGCTGACCGGGCCCGTCGGGTTGACGGCGGCGCAGTGGCAGGTCCTCGACTTCCTCGAAGACGGCCCGGCGACGGCCGCGGAGGTGGCGCGCCGCCGCGGGCTGCGTCGCCAGAGCGTGCAGGAGACGGCGAACCGCTTGCTGCGCAACGGAATGCTCGACCGCCGGCCGAACCCCGCCGACGCGCGGGCGCCGTTGTTGTTGCTGACGCGGCGGGCGAAGGAGGCGCTGCGCGCACTGGGGGAAGCGCAGGTCGAGTGGGCGGAGGACGTGGCGGCCGAGGTGTCGCAGGAGGATCTGGAGACGACACTGCGCACGTTGCGGCGGTTGCGGGAAGTCCTGGCGCAGCAGCGGTTGCCGTAGCCGGCGTCAGCGGGCCGAGCCGGGGCCGGCCAGCAGGTCGACGTCCCGCGCGTGCATCGGCTCGCCGCAGTGGGCGCAGCGCAGGTCGACCGCGCTGATTTCGCCGCACGCGTGGTGGCGGTAGAGCACCGGTGGCCCCGCCTTGCCCGCCAGCCACTTGTCGCCCCAGCGGGTCATCACCATCAGCATGTCGACCAGTTCGGTGCCCTTTTCGGTCAGGACGTACTCGTGGCGCGGCCGCCGGTCGTACGGGCGGCGCTCGAGGACGCCCTCGTCGACCAGGTGGTTGAGCCGCTCGGTGAGGACCTTGCGTGAGATGCCGAGGTCCGCCTGGAGCTGCTCGAAGCGCGAAATGCCGGCCCACACGTCCCGCAGGATCAGCGGTGACCACGGTTCGCCGATGACGTCGAGCGTGCGCGCGATCGAGCACGCGGCCAGTTCGCTGAAGTTCGTGCGCTGCATGAAGCCAGGTTACCACTTGGGGTTCCCTCAAGGAACTCAAGCTGCTACGGTTCTGGAGTCTCCTGAAGGAACTCGGAAGGGAATGCCGCGATGAGCAAGGTCTTCAGCGCCCACGCCGTGTCGGTCGACGGCTACATCACCGGCCGCGACGCCCGCCCCGGACAGGGACTCGGCGACGGCGGGACGCTCTTCGACTGGTACTCCGACGGGGACACCCAGAGCCGGGTCTTCGACTTCTTCAAGCTCAGCGCACCGAGCGCCCGCGTCTTCGACGCCCTCGCCGGACGGGTGGGCGCGATCGTGGCGGGCCGCAACACCTACGAGGACTCGGACCACTTCGGCGGCGGTAGCCCGCACCCGAACGCCCCGCTCTTCCTCGTCAGCCACCGGCCCGCGCCGGAGCTGACCGAGCGGCAGACCCTCGTCGACAACGTCGAGGACGCGATCGCGGCGGCCCGGGAGGCCGCCGGCGGCAAGGACGTCGGCCTCATGGGCGGTGGCGTGCTGACTTCGGCGCTGCAGGCCGGCCTCGTCGACGAAGTCGTGCTCCACCAGGTGCCGGTCCTGCTCGGCGGCGGCCGGTCCTTCTTCCGGGAGCTACCGTCGCACGTGCGGCTCCGCCTCGTCGAGGCCGTTGCCGCGCCCGGCGTCACCCACCTCCACTACGCAGTCGCCTGAAACCCCACCCTCGCAAGGAGCTGACCACCATGCTCGACGCCGACGTCCGCCGCATCCTCGCCACCACCGCGATCGGTCACCTGGCCACCGTCCTGCCCGACGGCGCGCCCCACTCCGTGCCGGTCTGGGTCGACCCGGAAGGTGACCGCATCGCCATCCTCACCGGCCCGGACTCGCGCAAGGCCCGCAACCTGCGGCGCGACCCGCGCGTGGCGCTCTCCCTGACCCCGCCGGACAACCCGTTCGAGCCGGTGATCATCCGCGGCCGGGTCGTCGAGTGGCTCGAGGGCGACGCCGCCTGGGAGATCGTCGACCGGATCGCGACCAAGTACACCGGTGGGCCCTATTCGCGGGACCAGCTGCGGGTCGTCGCGCTCATCGAACCCGAGCGGCAGAGCGTGGGCATGCGCTGAGGCGTCAGTCCGGCTTGATCCCCAGCAGCGTCAGGAAGGTGCGGAACCCGGCGGACATGTCGACCTCCGCCGGGTCGAGGAGCCACTGCAGCTGCAGGCCGTCGAGGACGGCGACGGCGATCGGGGCCAGCTGTTCCGGGGTGGTGCCGGGCGGGAGTTCGTCGCGGTGGCGTTCGAGCATCTGGGTCATGCCCGCCCGGACCCGGGCGTAGCGGTCGTGGAAGTACTGCCGCGCCGGGTGGTCCTCCGTGACGCTGTCCGCCGAGAGCACCGTGTACGTCTGGACGATGCCCGGCCGGGTCGCGTTGTAGTCGACCAGGTCCGCCAGCTGGTTCACCGTCATCGCCGACGGGTCGCCCGCCGGGGCGTGGCCGAAGTGCAGCAGGTCCCACTCGTCCCGGGTCTCCAGCACCGCCGTCAGCAGGTCTTCCTTCGTGGGGAAGTAGTGCATCAGCCCCTGCTGCGTCAGCCCGACGCGCTCGGCGACCGCGGCCAGCGAAGTGCCGCGATAGCCGCGCTCGGCGATCATCTCGAACGCCGCTCGGACGATGCTCGCTCGGCGGTCGGCGCCCCTGGCCCGGGTCATGATCCGAGCCTACGGGACCCGTTGTCACGGAACTGTAACGTTCACTAGTCGGCGCCAGGTAGGGTAACGGCAGGACCGACCCGGGAGGGTGCGCATGAGCTTCGACGTCGACGCGCTGCTGGCCGAGCTCGACCTGGACGCCAAGGCGAGCCTGCTCGCCGGCCAGGACGTCTGGTCCCTCCCCGCGCTGCCGCGGGTCGGGCTCGCGTCGCTGGTCCTCTCCGACGGCCCGATCGGCGTCCGCGGGGTGCGGTGGAGCCCGGACGACCCCTCCGTGACCCTGCCCAGCCCGACGGCGCTCGCCGCGAGCTGGGACCCGCGGCTGGCCGTGCGCGTCGGCCGCTTGCTCGCGCAGGAGGCCCGGCGCAAGGGCGTGCACGTGCTGCTCGCGCCGACGGTCAACCTCCAGCGTTCGCCGCTGGGCGGCCGCCACTTCGAGTGCTACTCCGAAGATCCGCTCCTCACCGGGATGATCGGCGCCGGCTACGTCACCGGCGTGCAGGACGGCGGGGTCGCCGTCACGGTCAAGCACTTCGTCGCCAACGACTTCGAGACCGAACGCTTCACCGCCGACGTGCACGTCGGCGAGCGCGCGTTGCGCGAGCTCTACCTCGCACCGTTCGAACTCATCGTCCGGCGCGCGAAGCCGTGGGGGATCATGGCCGCCTACAACAGCGTCAACGGCGTCACGATGACCCAGCACGCCGAACTGCTCAACGGTGTGCTGCGCGACGAGTGGGGCTTCGACGGCTTCGTCGTCTCCGACTGGCTGGCCGCGCGCGACACCGTCGCCTCCGCCAACGGCGGCCTCGACGTGGCCATGCCCGGCCCTCGCACCGTGTTCGGCGCGCGGCTGGCCGAAGCCGTGCGCGGTGGTGAAGTGAGCCCCGAAGTCGTCGACGACATGGTGCGCCGCGTGCTCCTGCTCGCCCACCGGACCGGCGCGCTCGGCGGCAGCCCCGTCCCCGGGGCGTCCTATGTGGACGGTAACGCGGTCGCGCGCGAGGTCGCGCACCGGTCGTTCGTGCTGCTCAGCAACGAAACCGGTGTGCTGCCCCTGCGGGAACCGCGGAGCATCGCGCTCATCGGCGCGCTGGCCGCGGACCCCAAGATCCTCGGTGGTGGCAGCGCCACCGTGTTCCCCGATCACGTCGTCTCCCCTCTCGACGGCCTGAAAGCGGCCGTTCCCCCGGGCACCGAGCTCACCTACGCCCCCGGTGCCGATCCGCGAACGACGTTACCGACCGCCACCGACAATTTCCGGCTCCGCGCGACGGCCCGGGCCGCCGACGGCACCGAACTCGCCGAATTTTCCTTGCGCAAAGCCAGGATCGACTGGATCGGCGAGCTGCCGGCCGGGCTCGACATCGGCACGCTCGGGTCGGTCGAGATCGCCGGCACGTTCCTGCCGGAGCGCAGTGGCACGCACACCTTCGGCGTCACCGGTCCCGGCGACCTCCGCCTCACCGTCGACGGCCAGACCCTCTTCGACGGCGTGAACCTGCCGGAGGGCGGGGACGTCTTCACGTCCATCATGCAGGTGCACGAGCAGCGGCGGGAGGTCGAGCTGACCGCGGGCGAGCCGGTCGACGTCAGCCTGACCTACTGGATCCCGTCGGAGATGGCGGAGTTCGCCAGGGGCACGTTCGCCTGGGTCACCTTCGCGCTCGGCCACCGCGGCCCGGTCCTCGACCCGGACGCGACCCTCGAAGGAGCCGTGGCCCTGGCGGCGAAGTCGGAAGTGGCCATCGTCGTGGTCGGCACGACCGCCGAAGTCGAGAGCGAAGGCTTCGACCGGACCTCCCTCACCCTGCCGGGCCGCCAGGACGAACTCGTCACGCGGGTCGCCGAAGCGAACCGGAACACCGTCGTGGTCGTCAACGCCGGTTCCCCGGTGGAGATGCCGTGGCGCGACGAGGTCGCCGCGGTGCTGCTCACCTGGTTCCCCGGCCAGGCCGGCGGCGACGCGCTCGCCGACGTCCTCTTCGGCCGCGAAGAGCCCGGCGGCCGCCTGCCGACGACTTGGCCGGCGAAGCTGGAAGACGCGCCGGTCACCACCGTAACCCCGGAAGAAGGCGTGCTCGAGTACGGCGAAGGCGTGTACATCGGCTACAGTGCCTGGGCCCGCACCGACCGGCAGCCCGCGTACTGGTTCGGCCACGGCCGGGGCTACACGACCTGGGTGTACGAAGAACTCGACGTCTATCCGGACGACGAAGGCGGCGCACGCGTCCGGATCCGGGTACGCAACACGGGGACGCGAAAGGGACGCGAAGTCGTCCAGCTCTACCTGGTCCCGACCGAACGCGGCGACCGGCCGCACCGCTGGCTGGCCGGGTTCGCCGGCGTCGAAGCCCGGCCCGGCGAGTCCGTCGAGGCCGACATCGCGATCGCGCCGCGGTCGGTCTCGGTCTGGCGCGACGGCTGGCGGCACATCGCCGGCGAGTACGTTCTCGAAGCTTCGCACTCCTACGCGGAGCCGCGGCTGAGCACGCGGGTGGTGCTCCAGAAAATCCGTTGATCACCGCGGGAGGCATGCCCTAAGGTCGCGGAAGCACCCTTGGTCAACGAAAGGAGGTGGGTCCGATGATCACGCAACCGATCTCGCGCTCCCACCCCGGGTCGAGGGTGCCGGGTATCTGACCGGGAGCGCGCTCTCCTGGAAGGATTTTCATGACCGATCTGGTCGTGCGCCCGCTCGAAGCGGGCGAAGAAGCGCTCTTTCTCTCCCTGCCCGATCGCGGTCTCGTCGGCCGCGCGCTGCTCGGGAACGACTTCGCCGAGATGGCGGCTAAGGGCGAATACCGGCCCGAGTGGACGTGGGTCGCGCTGCGCGACGACGTCGTCGTGGCGCGGGCCGCCTGGTGGGCCGGACCGGGGGACGAAACCCCGATCGCGCTGGACTGGTTCGACTTCACCGACTTCGACGCGGGGGTCCACCTGCTGAAGACGGCGCCGCTGCGCGCGGAGTACTCGCTGACCACGCCGCCCGCGTGGCGGGACGATCCGGACGTGGCGCACGAGGTCGGCATCCGCGTCGAAGCGGCCGAAAAGGCGGGCTACCGCAAGCTCGTCGAGCGCTACCGGTTCCGCTGGACGCCGGAAATCGGCCTGCCGGAACGGCCGGGACGGCTCGACTTCCGGCCCGAGCCGGACGACGACGTCATCCTCGACGTGTTCCGGCGGGTGCACGTCGGCAGCCTCGACGCGCACGTGCGGAAGACCGTCGAAGAGCAGGGCCTCGAAGCGGCCGCCCGGGAGGACCTCGACATCATGCGGTGGATGCCGGCGCCGCGGGATTGGTGGCGGCTGGCGTACCGGGGCGATGGCGAGCTCGTCGGGCTCACCCTGCCGAGCCGCAACGCCTACGACCCGGTGGTCGGCTACATCGCCGTGCTGCCGGAACACCGTGGTCACGGCTATGCGTACGACCTGGTGGCCGAGGCCACGCACGAGCTCGTCACGCACGGCGCGGACCGGATCGTCGCGGGCACCGACGTCGGCAACGTCCCGATGGCCAAGGCCTTCGCGAAGGCGGGTTACCCGGTGGTGCAGCACCGCATCGACCTGGTCTGACCCGCAGCGGCGGCCGTGCCTTGCCGGGCGCGGCCGCCGCGCGGTACCGTCGCTAGAGCGATCTATCAAATTGGGGGCCCCGCGATGGACGTTCTTCAAGCGAAGGGGCTGACGCTGCTTCGCGTGATCCTCGGCTTCTCGCTGCTCAGCACGACGCTGCACTACACGCACAACGCCATCCGGTACGCGGACTACCCGCAACTGCCGGGCATTTCACCGCTTGTCGGCGGCATTGTCGTCGCGTTCGCCTGGGTGCTGCTCACGGCGTTCGGCGGGCTCGGTTACCGCGCGTACCGCCGGGGCTGGTATCCGCAGGCGCTGGCGTTCCTGTTGGTCTACTCCCTGGCCGGGCTGATCACGCTCGGCCACTTCCTGACCGGCGTGCCGCGGATTCCGGCGTTCTGGTTCGCGACGATCTTCACCGACGCCGCGGCCGGCCTCGCGCTGTGGGTGTTCCTCACCTGGGCCTGGGCCGCGCTCAACCGGGTCACTGTGCGAGATCAACTTTCTACACAACATTGACGTTCGTCTGACTCGTGTAGACAATCGGGTGAGTGACCACCACCACACCGGTTGCCTTCGACCGCCGTCCGGACGAGTACCGCCACTGGCGCCTCCGGCTCGACGGGGAGGTGGCCTGGCTGGAACTGGACGTCGACGAGCAGGGTGGGCTGGTCCCGGGGTACGAGCTCAAGCTCAACTCCTACGACCTCGGCGTGGACATCGAGCTCTACGACGCCACGCAGCGGCTGCGCTTCGAGCACCCCGAGGTCCGCGTGGTCATCGTGACCAGCGCGAAGGACAAGGTGTTCTGCGCCGGCGCGAACATCCGCATGCTCGCCGCGTCGGCGCACCACTGGAAGGTCAACTTCTGCAAGTTCACCAACGAAACCCGCAACGGCATGGAGGACGCCACCGAGCACTCCGGCCAGATCTACGTGGCCGCGGTGAACGGCACCTGTGCCGGCGGCGGCTACGAGATCGCGCTGGCCTGCGAAAAGATCTTCCTGATCGACGACAACTCCTCGACCGTCGCGCTGCCCGAGGTGCCGCTGCTGGGCGTGCTGCCCGGCACCGGCGGCCTGACCCGGGTCGTCGACAAACGGCGCGTGCGCAAGGACCTCGCCGACGTCTTCGCGACCCGCCCGGACGGCGTCAAGGGCAAGACGGCGGTCAACTGGCGCCTGGTCGACGAACTGGTGCCGCGTCAGGACTTCCGCGAAAAGGTCCTCGAAAAGGCACGGGAACTCGCGCGCCGGTCGGACAAGCGGGGCGAGCACGGCATCGAGCTGACCCCGCTCGAACATCGCTATGTCGACATCGAGGTCACCAAGGGCCAGGCCGCCATCACCATCAAGGGCCCTGAGACCGACCCCGGTGACCTGCACGAAGAGGGCGCGGGCGGCTGGTTCCTCGCCATGACCCGCGAGCTCGACGACGCCATCCTGCGGTTGCGCACCAACGAGGTCGAAGCCGGGACGTGGATCCTGCGGACCCAGGGCGACCCCGCGCGCGTCCAGGCGCACGAGCAGGCCGTCCTCGGCGAAAAGGACTGGCTCGCCAACGAGATCACGCACTACTTCAAGCGCACGCTCAAGCGCCTCGACGTCAC
This sequence comes from Amycolatopsis sp. NPDC051045, assembly GCF_040682955.1. Taxonomy (NCBI): domain Bacteria; kingdom Bacillati; phylum Actinomycetota; class Actinomycetes; order Pseudonocardiales; family Pseudonocardiaceae; genus Amycolatopsis; species Amycolatopsis sp. NPDC051045. The sequence continues at coordinate 47,422 of NZ_JBFBCC010000004.1, read as the reverse complement.
CAGTCGCAGCTTGATCGCGCTCATCGAACCGGGCAGCTGCTTCACCGGCGCGCTGCTGGAGATCGCGCTGGCCGCGGACCGCCAGTACATCCTCGACGGCCCGCCGATCGACGACGAAGACAGCGACGAACGCGCGTCCCTTCAGTTGACCGACGCCAACTTCGGCGCCTTCCCGATGGGGAACGGCCTGACCCGCCTGCAGGCGCGGTTCTACGGCGACGACGACCACCTCGCCTGGCTCGCGCGCGAGAAGAACCGCGAGCTGAGCGCCGCCGAAGCCCTCGAACTCGGCCTGGTCACCGACGCCCCGGACGACCTCGACTGGGAGGACGAGATCCGGATCATCCTCGAAGGCCGCGCGTCGCTGTCCCCGGACGCGCTCACCGGCATGGAGGCCAACCACCGGTTCGTCGGTCCGGAGACCATCGAGACCAAGATCTTCGGCCGGCTGGCGGCTTGGCAGAACTGGATTTTCACCCGGCCGAACGCATCCGGACCGGAAGGCGCGCTGCGCCGCTACGGTACTGGGCAGAAGGCCGTCTTCGACAGGAAGCGGGTCTAGCCCAGATGCCCGAGAAGATCGACTACGACGCCAAGATCCCCAACAACGTCAACCTCTCCGAGGACCGCAGGTTGCAACGCGCGCTGGAGGGCTGGCAGCCGAAGTTCATGCACTGGTGGGGCGAGATGGGGCCGACGCTGGAGACGCAGGGGGTCTACCTGCGCACCGCCGTCAGCGTGGGCCGCGAAGGCTGGGCGCACTTCGACCACGTCAACGTCCCCGACTACCGCTGGGGCATCTTCCTCGCCGAGCGCGACCCCGATCGGCGGATCGCCTTCGGGGAGCACCAGGGCGAGCCGGTGTGGCAGCAGGTGCCCGGCGAATACCGCGCGGACCTGCAGCGGCTGATCGTCATCCAGGGCGACACCGAGCCGGCTTCGGTCGAGCAGCAGAAGCTGCTCGGGCTCACCGCGCCGAGCCTGTACGACCTGCGGAACCTGTTCCAGGTCAACGTCGAAGAAGGCCGTCACCTGTGGGCGATGGTGTACCTGCTGCACGCCTACTTCGGGCGCGAAGGCCGTGACGAAGCCGAAGGGCTGCTGCTGCGCAACTCCGGCAGCCCGGACGCGCCTCGCATCCTGGGCGCGTTCAACGAGGAAACCGCCGACTGGCTGGCGTTCTACATGTTCACCTACTTCACCGACCGCGACGGGAAGTACCAGCTCGGCACGCTCAAGGAGAGCTCCTTCGACCCGCTCTCGCGCACCTGCGAGTTCATGCTGAAGGAGGAGGCGCACCACATGATGGTCGGCACCACCGGTGTCGACCGCGTGGTGACCCGCAGCGCCGAGCTGATCCGCGAGCACGACACCTACGACATCGGCCCGCACGGCGGCATCCCCCTCGACCTCGTCCAGCGCTACATCAACTTCCACTACACGGTGTCCCTGGACCTGTTCGGCAGCGAGACGTCGACGAACGCGGCGAACTACTACACCGCCGGGCTCAAGGGCCGCTGGCAGGAGACCCGCCGCCGGGACGACCACAAGCTCACCGAGGACGCCCGCACGCTGGAACGGCCGACCGGCGACGGCACGTGGACGACCGAGGAGCTGCAGGCGATCCTGCTGCTGAACCTCGACCTGCGCAGCGAGTACGTCGCCGACTGCCAGACCGGGGTGAAGCGCTGGAACAAGATCCTCGCCGACGCCGGCGTGGACTTCACGTTCCGGTTGCCGCACCCTGGCTTCAACCGCGAAGTCGGCATAAACTCCGGCCACCACGTCACTCCCGACGGCACCATCGTCGACGAGGCGACCTGGCAAGCCGGAAAGAGCAAGTGGCTGCCCACGACCGAGGACCTCACGTTCGTCCGCTCGCTGATGCACCCGGTGTACGAGCGGGGGAAGATCGCGAGCTGGGTGGCGCCGCCACGGCAGGGCATCAACGGGAAGCCGTTCGACTACGAGTACGTGTACCTCACGTAGGAGGCCTGGTGGCGACAGGGTTCAATGCCGCGGAGTACCTGCTCTCGGCCGGGCACCCGGACGCGACCGCGGTGGTGTCGCCCCGACGCACCCTCACCTACGCCGAGCTCGCGGCCGAGTCCCGGCGCGTCGCCGGTGGGCTCGCCGAACTCGGGGTGCGGCCCGAAGAACGGGTCATGTTCTGCATGGTCGACGACGTCGAGCTGCTCACCGGCATCCTCGGCGCGATGCTGGCCGGCGCGGTCGCCGTCCCGGTGTCCACCATGGTCACCGGGGTGGAGCTCGGCCAGGTGCTGGCCGATTCGCGGGCGCGCGTGCTGTGCGTGTCCGGGGAGTTCGCCGAGCAGGCGGCGACCGCGCTCGGGCTCGCCCCCGAGGTCACCGACGTCGTGCTCGACCGCTGCGACGAAGCCGGGTTCGAAGTCCGGACGCACCAGTGGTCCGACCTGGCCGGTTCGTTCCGGGGTGGACGGACGTGGGAGGACTCGCCCGCGCTGTGGCTGTACACCTCGGGGACGACGGGGCAGCCGAAGGGGGCGATGCACCGCCACGCGAGCATCCGCGCGGTCTGCGAGACGTACGCCCGCGGGGTGCTGGCGACGACGCGCGAGGACCGGTTCCTGTCCGTGCCGAAGCTCTTCTTCGCCTACGGGCTGGGGAACTCGTGCTTCTTCCCGCTCGGTGCGGGCGGTACGACGCTGCTCGAGCCTTCGCGTCCGACGCCCGCGTTGTTCGCGCGCCGCGCTCGCGAGGAGCAACCGTCACTGTTCTTCGCGGTCCCGACGTTCTACGCGGCGCTGCTCGCCAGCGACGTCCCCGACGACTCGTTTTCTTCGGTGCGGCAAGCGGTTTCGGCCGGGGAGCCGCTGCCCGCGTCGCTGTTCGAACGGTTCCGCGCCCGCTTCGGGCTCGAGATCCTCGACGGTATCGGGTCGACCGAGGCCCTGCACATCTTCCTGTCCAACCAGCCCGGCGCGGTGCGGCCCGGCAGCACCGGCGTCGCGGTGCCCGGGTACGCCCTGCAGATCCGCGACGAGGCCGGCGCCGTGATCGACGCCGCCGGCCGGCCGGGCGAGCTGTTCGTGGCCGGCCCGTCGACCGCGACCGGCTACTGGGCCCGCTACGACGTGACGAAGCTGGTCTTCCAGGGCGAGTGGCTGCGGACCGGGGACAGCTACGTGCGGAACGAGGACGGGACGTACAGCTGTCTCGGCCGGTTCGGGGACATGCTGAAGGCGGGCGGGATCTGGGTGTCACCGTCCGAAGTGGAGGAACGGCTGCGGCAGCACCCGGCGGTGGCGGAGGTCGCGGTCGTCGCCGCGCCGGACGCCGACGGTCTCGACAAGCCGGTGGCCTGCGTGGTGCCCGCCCCCGGGTTCGCGGTGGACCCGGCCGAGCTGATCGAGTTCTGCCGCGAGGGGCTCGCGGCGTTCAAGCGCCCGCGCGGGGTGGTCGAACTGGCGGAGCTGCCGAAGACGGCGACCGGCAAGATCCGCCGCAACGTGATCCGCGAGCTGGTCCGCGACTCGCTGCGGACGGTGCCCAGCTCGTGATCGACGGGTACTTCGTGGTCGACGCCCACGTCCACACGCCGCGGCTGCCGACGCTCAAGCCCGCGTGGCTGCAGTGGGCGCACGACTTCGCGGGGGCGTACCCGTGGCGTTCGGTGTACTCGGCCGACGGTGCGGTGATCCCGCCGGCGATGGACGAACTGATGGAATCCGAGGGGGTCGACCGGGTCCTGTTGTTCTGCGAGTACAGCCCGCGGGCGACCGGGATCCAGCCGATCGAGGACAACCTGCCCCTGGTGGAACACAACCCGGCGCGGTTCCGGTTGGTGGCGAACGTCAACCCGTACGTGCACCACCCGGCGGCGGCGGAGGTCGCGCGGCAGCTGGACCGGGGCGCGGTGGCGCTGAAGATCCACCCGGTGCACGGCGCGTTCTCGCCGGCGGACAAGGAGCTGTACGTGGCGGCTTTCCTGGCGCTGGCCCGGGAAAACGTGTGGCTCGATCTCGCCGGGCTGCCGCCGAAGAAGCTGCCGGAGTACTACCAGCGGTTCGACCTGGACCGGCTGGCCGGGAAGTTCGTGTTCGGGACGGACTGGCCGGGGGTGCCGTCGGTGGCCGCGAACGTCCGGACGTTGGCGGGGCTGGGACTGCCCGAGGACGTCTTGAGCGGCGTCCTCGGGGGCAACGCGGTGAAGCTGATGCCGGGCCTAGCTTAGGACCTCGTGCAGGCACAGCACGTTGCCTTCGGAGTCGTTGAACCACGCCGCTCGCTCGTTGCCGAGCTCCGCGATGTGGCCGACGGTCTTCAGGCCGTCGGTCTCGAAGTCCTGGAACCGCACGCCGCGGTCCTCCAACGCCCTGACCTCGGCCGGCAGGTCACCGACTTCGAAGCTCAGTGCCGTGTTTTCGCTCTGCGCGCCGGCCGGCATCGGGCGGAGGCCGATCGCGCCCGCGCCCGCCGCGAAGTAGAGGGTTCCGTCCTCGCCCCGGCCCGTCTGCGTCAGGCCGAGGGAGTCCGTGTAGAAGTGGCCGGCGCGTGCACTGTCGGTCACCGGAAGCATGGTCGTGATGGTCGATTCGGTCAGCATGGCTCTCATCGTGCGCCCTCACGCGCATCGCCGTGACCTCGACTTTTTCACCGCTCGGCGTTGAACGCGCGGAGTGTCCGCATCGCTTCGGCGAGTGCCGCCGCGTCTTCACCGAGCGGGGTCAGCACGATGCGGCGCAGGATGTCCGCCGCTGCCGCGCGGGCCTTGTTCGCCACCTCCAGGCCGTGGTCGGTCAGCGACGCGAACGTGACGCGGCGATCGTCGGGGCTGGGGATCCGGCAGATCAGGTCCGCCGCCACCAGGCGGTCCGCGACCTTCGTGAACCCGCCGCTGGACAGCGCCGCCTCCGTGGCCAGGCGGGTCATCGGCATCCGGTGCTCGGGCGAGCGAACCAGCCGCAGCAGGATGTCGAACGACGCCGGCGCTAGCCCGAAGCGGTCGGCGATCTCGCCCATCAGCTTGTCCTGGGTGGCCAGGTAGCCCTCGATGACCAGGCCCCACCAGGTGACGATCTCGTCGTCGTCGGTGTTGGGATCGGGTGTCACGCACCGTACTCTACCGCCAAACCTCGCCGGAAAATATCTTCCTGGAAAGACGTCAGCGCGTTTGTACGGCCCGTATATCGGGGCTCCCTACGATCGGCCGATGACTAACGAGGCACTGCAGCGTGCTACCCAATTGCTGGACGGCGTCATCCTCGCCGACGGGCACAACGACCTGCCCTGGGAGCTGCGGCAGCACGGTGGCCCGAACCCGGTCGAGGCGGCCGCGTCGCTCGACCTGACCGTGCGGCAGCCCGCCCTGCACACCGACTTCCCGAAGCTCGCCGACGGGAAGCTCGGCATGCAGTTCTGGTCGGTGTACGTGCCCTGTGAGTTCGAGGGCCACAGCGCCGTGACCGCCGTTCTGGAGCAGGTCGAAGTGGTCCACCAGCTGGTCGAGCGCTACCCCGACCGGCTCCGGCTGGTCACCACCGCGGACGAGGCCGAGGCCGCGTTCGCCGACGGCCGGATCGCGTCCCTGCTCGGCGCGGAGGGCGGGCACAGCATCGCCGAGTCGATCGGCGTGCTGCGGATCCTGCGGCGCCTCGGCGTCCGCTACATGACGCTGACGCACAACTTCAACACCACCTGGGCCGACGCGGGCACCGACGAGCCGGTCCACGGCGGTCTCACCGAGTTCGGCCGCGACGTCGTGCGCGAGATGAACAAGATCGGGATGATGGTCGACCTGTCGCACGTCGCGCCGTCGACGATGCGGGCGGCGATCGAGGTCAGCTCGGTGCCGGTGATCTTCAGCCACTCCTCTTGCATCGCGGTGAACGACCACCCCCGCAACATCCCCGACGACGTCCTGGCCAAGCTGCCCGGCAACGGCGGCGTCGCGATGATCACCTTCGTGCCGGCGTTCGTCTCGCCGAAGGTCGCCGCCTGGAACGAGCAGCTCGAGGCCGCGATGGCCGACGCCGGGCTGGAGTACCAGAACCTGAGCCTGCGCGGGAAGTTCGTCAAGGAGTGGGACGGCCCGGTCAAGCCCCTCGCCACCGTCGACGACGTCGTCGCGCACGTCGAACACGCCCGCGAGGTCGCCGGCATCGACCACATCGGCCTCGGCGGCGACTACGACGGCGTCGCCTCGCTGCCGGAGGGGCTGGAGGACACGTCCAAGTACCCGGTGTTGTTCGCCGCGCTGCTCGAGCGGGGGTGGAGTGAGGACGACTGCGCGAAACTGGCCGGGAAGAACACCCTCCGCGTCCTGCGGGAGGTAGACGGTTTCGCCCGATAGGGGGTTTGAGTCAGCGCTCCCCGTGCGCCGGACGGACACTGGGTGAATGACGCACGCGCGCGGGGGCGCGGCAGACCGCCCCACCGGTCCCACCCACCACGACCTGCCCGGCACCGACCTGCCCGGCACCGACCTGCCCGGCACCGACGTGCCGGAAGGCGCCCTGGAACCAGCCGAGCTCCGCGCCGGCGACGTCCGGCCGGGCGCGGAGGAGGCGACGCCGGTACACCCGGCGCCCGCCAAACCGGCGGCGGGCCGGGCCCGCCCGACGCGGATCAGCGGCACCTGGGTCGCGGTGATCGCCGGTCTGCTCGTGCTCGTCGTGCTGCTGGTCTTCATCCTGCAGAACCTCGCCCCGGCGACCGTGCGTTTCTTCGGCGCCGAAGGCAACCTGCCCTTGGCCATCGCGATGCTGTTCTCGGCCATCGGCGGGGCGGTGCTGGTCGCGCTGATCGGCGGCGCCCGGATCCTCCAGCTGCGGAAGCAGGCGCGCCGCCGCTAGACGACGATCGAGGTCATCCCGAGCAGCACCGCGCAAGCGCTTTCGTCGCCGGTCGTCCGCACCCGGCCGCGGTCCGCTGCGTTGCGGGTGCAGAGCCGCCAGAACGTGTCCAGGTCGGTCGTCACGGTGGCCAGCGGGGCGCGTGACGGCGGCGCGCCGCGGTCCAGGAGCCAGCCGTCGCGCTCGCGGCGCGCGTACCACTTGCCGTGGCCGGTCACCGTGTAGCCGATCTGCTTGCCGGCGCGGGCGTCGACGTCACGCAGGGTGTGCGGCAGGGCGCGGACGAACGTGTCGGCGATCGGCTCGGCGTACTCCGCGTCCAGCGGCGTGTGCTCCAGGGCCTCGCGGATCTGCACGTGGTGGACCCAGAACTCCGAATAGTCGCGAGCCGCGTCCAGCCAGCGCGGCGCGGGCTCCTCGCCCGCCCAGCTCACCGGCTCGCCGAGGGAATCCAGGTCCAGCTTCGCCCAGTAGTCGGTCGTCTGGCCCATGAACTCGTACAGCATCGTCATCAGGACGTCCGTCGAGAGGCGGCGGCACGCGACGACCCATTCCTCGTTGATCCGGTCGATGAACCGCGGGAAGGCCTCACCCGGACGGGGGCCTTTGGACGCGTGCCCGTCGCGGCCGCGGGACAGCCGGCCGACCTTGTCGCCGAGCAGGTGGGCGGCGACGTCCTTGACCGTCCAGCCGTCGCACACCGTCGGTCGCGTCCAGTCTTCCGGGGTCAGCGCGCCGAGCAGCGTCATCAGCGCCTGTTCTTCCTTCGAGAAGTACGGGAGGACGTCGATCGGCGGGCCCCAGCGGGTCGGACTCATGACCCCATCCAACACGGAAGTCACACCTCCATTCGGCCTACCCGCAGGTAGCATCAGCGCGTGAGCAGAGGGGAGCAGGGCCGTGGACGCAGAGCGACCGAACGGCCGGGGTGGCGCCGATGACCTGGCCCGCCGCGCCGGTCAGCTGGCGGGCTGGGCCGCGCGCACCGGCTTCGCGCTCGGGCGCAAGTTCCCCGGCGTCGAGACCGCCGAACGCACCGTGCGGGAGGTGGAACGTCAGCTGCTGACCGAGCTGCGCCGCCGGCTCGACGAGGTCGACGACCCGTACCACGCGGCGCTCACCGCGGCGTCGGCGATGAACCGCCCGGCGGTCCCCGGCCGCCGCCCGATCGAGGCCGCCGTGACGCTCGTGCCGGTCCGCGACAACCACGCCGAGCCGTTGCGCGCCGCGATGGCGGAGCTGCTCAACCACTCCGTCGGCTTCGGCCGCGAGCGCGCCCGCGAGTACTTCTACGCGATCATCCTGCGCCAGCTGACGCCGGACGAGGCCCGCATCCTGGCCGCGCTGTCCGACGGGTCGCCGTTCCCCGCCCTCGACGTCGTCGAGCGGACCGGCCTCGGCGGCAACGGCCGGGTCGTGCTGCGCAACGCCTCGACGGTCGGCAAGGCGGCCGGGGTGTCGCTGCCCGACCAGGTGCCCGGCTACGTGACCCGGCTGATCGGGCTGGGCCTCGTCGACCTCGACGAAGAAGTGCCGTCGCTGGAGACGCAGTACGAGATCCTGCTGACCGACGAAACCGTGCGCGACGCGGAGAAGCACGTCAGGCGGGCGAAGTTCGTCCGGCGGACGATCCACGTCTCACGCCTCGGCGCGCAGTTCTGGCGGGCCTGCGACCCTTCTTTCGGCGAACACAGCACGGGTTAGCGGAGTGGGGGCCTTCCTCGGCGGCATCGTCGCCGACTTCGCGCGGCACTGGCCCCTCTACGTCTCGATCCCGGTCGTCGCCGCGCTGATCGGCTACGGCACCAAGCTCGTCGCGATCCGGATGATGTTCCAGCCGGTGGAGTTCATCGGCGTCAAGCCGTTCCTCGGCTGGCAGGGCATCGTGCCGAAGCGCGCCGCGCGCATGGCGAGCATCGCCTGCGACACGATGACCGAGCAGCTGATCAAGCCGGCCGAAGTGGTGGCGCGGCTGGACGCTGCCCGCATCGCCAAGGAGATCGAGAAGCCGCTGCTCGCGGGCATCGAGGACATCGTGCGCGAGGTCGCGGGGCACTACCAGCCGGGGCTGTGGGAGTCGCTGCCGGTGCGGGTGCAGCGGCTGGTGATCGAGCGCGTCCAGCACGAGTCGCCGCGGATGGTCGCCGCCGTGCTCGACCTGATCAAGTCCGATGTGGACAGCGTGTTCGACCTCAAGGGCATGGTGGTCACCAGCCTGGTCAAGGACAAGCGGCTGCTGAACCGGATCTTCCAGGAGGCCGGCGCGCAGGAGTTCAAGTTCATCGCCCGGTCCGGCCTGGTGTTCGGCGGCGCGATCGGCGTCGTCCAGATGGTGGCGTGGGTGCTGTTCAAGTTCCCGCCGATCATGCCGCTCTTCGGCCTGTTCACCGGCTGGTTCACGGACTGGCTCGCGCTGAGGATGATCTTCTACCCGATCGAGCCGCGCAAGTACTTCGGTGTCACTTGGCAGGGACTGTTCTTGAAGCGGCGCGCGGAGGTCGCGGAGGCGTACGGTTCGCTGATCGCCAAGGAGATCATCACGCCGCACAACGTGATCGAGGCGATCCTGCACGGACCGCTGTCGGACCGGGTGCTGGCGCTGATCCAGCGCCAGCTCGACCTCGAACTCGGCCGCCGGGTCAAGCCGCTGCTGGTGTTCGCCGTCGGCAGCCGCAGGTACCAGGACCTGAAGCTGGCGATCTCGTCGCAGATCATGAGCCGCCTGCCGGAGACGATGCGCTACATCGAGGACTACGCGACGGACGCGATGGACATCCGCAACGTGCTGGTGTCGAAGATGAAGCAGCTGTCCCCGAAGGAGTTCGAGCGCCTGCTGCGGCCGGCCTTCGAACAGGACGAGTGGATCCTCATCGCGACGGGCGCGGTGCTGGGCTTCGCGGTCGGCGAGGCGCAGGTGCTGGTTCTGGAGCACCTGGCGGCGTGAGTCACGCGAAGTCGTAGGCGCGTCGCGCCTCGGCGACCTTCGCCCGGTGCTTGGCCGCCCACGCCGACAACGCGTGCAATGGCTCGTCCAGCTCCGCCGCGTGCGGCGTCATCGTGTACTCGACCCGCGGCGGGACCTCCGGGTAGACCTTCCGCGTCACCAGCCCGTTGCGCTCGAGGCCCCGCAGCGTCAGCGACAGCATCCGCCGGGAGACGCCGTCCAGGGCGCGTTCCAGCTCGCTGAACCGCCGGGGCCCGTCACCGAGCCGGATCAGGACCTGGATCGCCCACTTGTCGCCGACCAGATCCAGCACCTCGCGCAGGGAGCACATCTCCGCCGGAGGAATTTCGCCGTTGTCCATCGCCGTGACCTCATTCGTAACAGACGTGTGCCGTCGTACCAGGAAAGTGCCGTCTTCCAGCGGGAACGCCACCGGGGCACGATCGATTCCGCAAGCACGGGAAAGGAACCAGGAATGACGAAGACGGTGCGGTTCGCGGCCGAAGGCGGACCGGAAGTGCTGGAACTCGTGGACGTCGAGCTGGGCGAGCCGGGGCCCGGCGAGCTGCGGCTGCGGGTGGAGTCGATCGGGCTCAACCGGGCGGAGGCCATGTTCCGCGCCGGGCTCTACTTCGAACGCCCCGGCGAATTCCCCGCCAAGCTCGGCTACTCGGCGTCCGGGATCGTCGAAGCCCTCGGCGAAGGGGTCACCGGGTTCGGGATCGGCGACGCCGTCAGCACGGTCGCGGGCTTCTCGATGCGGAACTACGGCGTCTACGGCGAGGCGGCGATCGTGCCGGCGACCGCCGTGCTCCGGCGTCCGGAAGGGCTCGGCGCCAACGAAACCGTCGCGCTGTGGGGGCCGTTCCTCACCGCGTACGGCGCGCTCGTCGACGAAGGACGGGTGCGGCCCGGCGATTTCGTGCTGATCACGGCGGCGTCCAGCAGTGTCGGGTTGGCGACGATCGACGTCGCCAACCACATCGGCGCGATCCCGATCGCCGCGACCCGCACGGCCGCGAAGAAGCAACGGCTCCTCGACGCGGGTGCCGCGCACGTGATCGTCACCGACGAGGAGGACATCGCCGGACGCACCCGCGAAATCACCGGCGGCCGGGGTGCGGAGTTCGTCTTCGACGCCGTCGCCGGCGAAGGCGTGCGCAAGCTGGCCGAAGCCACCGCGAAGGGCGGCACACTCGTCGTCTACGGCGCGCTAGACACGAAGGAAACGCCGTTCCCGCTGTGGTTCGTGCCGACCATGCGGCTGTTCAACGCGTTCGACCTGACGATGGACCCCGAACGCCTGGCCCGCGCGGAACACTTCATCCGGGCCGGCGTGCGGGCGGGCACGTTCCGGCCGCGGGTGGACCGCGTGTTCGACCTTGCCGACATCGCCGAGTCCCACCGCTACCTCGAGGCGAACGGCCAGTTCGGCAAGGTGGTGGTCACCGTGGGCGGCTGAGCGGGCGTACAAGACCACCCGAACGGCCGTACCTCCGGACGTATCCCCGGGCTTTCCGTTCGCCTCTACTCTGCGTCAGGACGAGCGACCGCCGGGGAGAGCCCATGGCCGAGACAGCGGAACCGTGGCCGCAGGAGATCCGGCTGGCGATGACCATGGTGGGCGGCGCCAGCCTGGCCATCTGGATGGGCGGGGTCGCCACCGAGACGTCGCAGCTGCTGCGGGAATCACGAGGTGACGCCGATCCCGGCCTCTACCGCAAGCTGCTCGACCTGCTGCGCGCGACCGTCTCGATCGACGTCCTCACCGGCACCAGCGCCGGCGGGATCAACGCGGCCTGCCTCGGCCTGGCCGAGGCCTTCAACGCCACCCCGCAGGTCCTGCGGGACACCTGGATCACCACCGGCTCGCTGGAGAACCTGATCCGGGACGCGCGGGAGCCGCAGCCGCGCTCGGTGCTCGACGGGGACCGCGTGCTGCTCGGCGACCTCGAACGGGCGTTGCGGCAGATCACCGCGGAGGGAACGCCGCCCACCGAGGAACCCGACATCACGGTGCTGCTCACCGGCACGATGATCGACGGCGAGACCACCCGGTTCGACGACGCGCTCGGGAACCTGGTGCGCGACACCGAACACCGGATGCTCTTCCGGTTCTGTGGTCCACTCTGGACAGTAGGGGTGGAGGGGCCGCTCGCGCTGGCGGCCCGCTCCACCGCGTCCTTCCCCGGTGCGTTCGAGCTGTCGCGGATGCCGATCGGCACCGACGGCACCGATCGGCTGCACCCCGACATGACGCCGTACACGGAGCTGACCCGCTCGCACTGGCTGACCGACGGCGGCGTGCTGCTGAACAAGCCGTTGCGGCCGGCGCTGCGCGAGATCTTCGAGCGCACGTCGCACGCGGACGTCCGGCGGCTGCTGCTCTACGTCGTGCCGACCGGTGAACGCGACGCCGACGCCGTCGGCTGCGATCCGGCGAACCCGCCGCTGCTGTCGAGCGCGATGGCCCAGGTCGTGAACACCGTGATGAGCCAGTCGATCAGCGCCGAGCTGGACGACCTGACCCGGCACAACGACGCCGTGCTCCGCGCTCGGGACACCAGGGTTTCGCTGGCCGCACTGGGCCTGCGCTGCGGGCCCGGGTGCCTGGTCGACACCCGGATCGCCGCCGCGTACCTCGAGCGCCGGACCGCCGAGGACGCCGCCGAGCTGGTGCGCGCCGCGGCTCGCCGGTACGCCCTGTCCGATGCGGACACCCCGGACCGCGAGTGGGCGTCCGGGATGTCGCGGCAGCTGCGGGCGATCGCGGTGACCGCGTTGAGCAGCGGCGTCCCGGCCGGCCCGCCCGCCGCCGAGCTGGCGGTCGAGGACCTGGTCGGCTACCGGACGACCGCGCTCGACGACGCCGTCGCGACCGGTTTGCAGCTGATCAACGCCGGGTTCCGGCTCCGGCCGGACGCCACGCGCGCGGCGGCCCTGAACGACGCGCGCGGCCGGCTGCACGCGGCGCGCCGGACCGCCGGCCGCGGCGTGCGGCTGGCGCAGTGGGTGGCCGCGCACGCCGGGCCCGGCGCGAGCAGCACCCTCGAAGTGTGGATCCGCGAGCTCGCCGAGGAGTGGGCCGGGCTGGGCCGCTCGGCCGCCGTCGCCGAGGCGTGGCCGAAGGTGGTCGCGGGCCTGCGGGCGGCGGCGCCGACGTTGCGGGCGCTGGCCGCGGAGGACGACGCCGGCACGGTGACCACGTTGCTGGACTGGCTGGCACTGGGACCGGACGACGCGGGCGCGGACGACGTCGTGCAGGCGCGGCTGATCGCCCTCCACGTGGCCACGCGCGGGCTGCTCGCGCAGGCGCCGTCGGTCGACCAGCGAGTCGACCTCGTGCAGGTCAGCGCCGATTCGCGGACGCTGCTGGACATGACGCGGCGCCGGTCGTGGGACAAGCTGACCGGGATGCAGGCGAGCTACTTCGGCGCCTTCTACAAGGCGTCGTGGCGGGCCAGCGACTGGATGTGGGGCCGCATCGACGGCGCGGGCTGGCTGGTCCAGTGCCTGCTCGACCCCGTCCGCCTCGAGACGCTCCGCGACATCATCGGGCCGGAGCGGTTCCGCGACGAGCTCGTCGCGGCGCTCGAGCCGGCCTGGCGCAAGCCGGACGAGCGTGACCGGTGCACGCCGGCCGAGGTGGCGCAGCTGTGCGACCAGCTGACCGCGGAGCTGGCGTTCCTCGGCCTCGACGCCGACCTCGCCCCGGTCGGGTTCGGCCGCGACCGGCCGGTCAGCCTGCCGGTGACGGCCATGGTGCTGGCCCGGACGCGGCAGGCCGGGATCGCCGCGGAGGAACTCCCGGTCGTCACGCTCGCGGCGCGCTACGACGCCGACGACCGCCGGGGCATCGAGGACGCGCTGGCCGAGGACCGGCCCCCGGTCGACGCGGGCGCCGCTCAGGCCCAGTTCCAGGCCTGCCGCGTCTCGGCCGAAAAGCTCGCCGGGGAGCAGGGCACCGCACGGCTGACCCGGACCTTGGTCGCGCTCGGCGCCGCCACGGTCAACGCCGGGACGATCGCGTTCCGGCTGCCCGGTGGCTGGCCGCAGACGGTCGCGGGCATCCTCCGGACGGTGGCCAGGAGCACCGCGAGGGTCGCGCAGGGCGCGTCACGGCTCGGTACGGCGGGCTCGCTCGCGGCCGGCGTCCTGGCGCTGCTGGCCGGGCTGGTGATCGGCAACGACGGTGGCGCGGTCCTGCAGTGGATCGGCCTCCCGGTCCTCGCGGGCGCCGTCGTCTACCTGGCGACGGCGCTGCTCACGACGGGCCGCACCCCGCGCCGGCTGTTCGCGGCGCTCGGGGCGCTGGTCGTGGCGGCGCTGCTGCTGGCGGCGTTCCTGCCGCCGCTCGCCCAGCCGTTCTTCGGCTGGCTGGGTGACGTGGTGGCCGGCTGGCGCCGCGGCGAGGGCGCGGTGTGGTGGCTGGTGGTCTCCGGGCTGCTGATCCTGCCGGCGGTCGTGATGCCGGTGAACGGCTTCCTGCGCCGGCTCGGCCACCGCCGCACCCGGTCCGGGGAAGCGAAGAGTGTCGTGCTCAACGTGTCGGGCAACGGCCGTTCGCCCCGGTTGCGGGCGACGGAGCCCGGCGGGGCGGTATCGAGCCCGGCCGCCGTCGAACGCTCGCGCTGAGCGACGACGCCGGTTCGGCCCGTCGCCTTGCGATCAACCCGATTTGGGTTCATGGTGCGAAGAGGCGGCGCGCCGCGGCACGCGGCCACGGCGCGCGTTTGCCCCTGATCCGTCCACTTCAAACATGTTTGTGGGACTGCTCACCGGGTACTCGGCGTCGCTGCAGGTCATCGCGGGGTCGGTGAGCTGCGTCGCTGGCACGCCGAAAATTCTCTGTTACGTTTCCTGAGTATGTCCGTAACGCACTTGATCGAATCCCCGACCAAGGCGGACGGCGCGGAGCTGTGGCGAATCGCGCGTGATTCCGCCAAGCTCGATCTCAACTCGCCGTACGCATACATGCTGTGGTGCCGCGATTTCGCCGGGTCTTCGGTGGTCGCGCGCGAGGACGGCAAGGCCGTCGGTTTCGTCATCGCCTACCGCAGGCCGGACGAGCCGGAGTCGGCGCTCGTCTGGCAGGTCGCGGTCGACGCGTCCCAGCGCGGAAAGGGCCTGGCCGGGACCCTGCTCGACGCGCTGTACACGCGCCTGGCCGGCGAGGGGGTGCGTTACCTCGAGACCACCATCACCCCGGACAACGAGGCCTCCATCCGGCTGTTCGCGTCGTTCGCGAAGCGGTGGAACGCCGCGACGGAAACCAGTGTGCTGTTCGGCGGGGAGGATTTCCCCGAAGCCGGGCACCTGCCGGAAGAGCTTTACCGCATCGGTCCGCTGACGGCACCCGCGAATCCGGGCGATTAGGAGAGAAAGAATCACATGAGCATCTTCGAAGAGCTCGAATCCGAAGTCCGCAGCTACAGCCGCGGCTGGCCGGTCGTGTTCGACCGCGCGCAGGGCAGCTGGCTCCACGACGAGAGCGGAAAGCCCTATCTGGACTTCTTCGCCGGGGCCGGCGCGCTGAACTACGGGCACAACAACCCGCAGCTGAAGCAGGCCCTGATCGACTACATCCAGCGCGACGGCGTCACCCACGCCCTGGACATGTTCACCGTGGCCAAGCGGGACTTCCTGCAGACCTTCCGCGACAAGGTCCTCGACCCGCGCGGGTTCGGCTACAAGGTCGTGTTCCCCGGGCCGGGCGGTGCGAACGCCGTCGAAGCGGCGCTGAAGCTGGCGCGCAAGGTGACCGGCAAGGAATCGGTCATCAACTTCACCAACGCCTTCCACGGCATGACGCTGGGCGCGTTGTCGGTCACCGGCAACTCGATGAAGCGCGGCGCCGCGGGCATCCCGCTGGTGCACGCCACCCCGATGCCGTACGACAAGTACTTCGACGGCGCGATGCCGGACTTCCTCTACTTCGAGAAGCTCCTGAAGGACTCCGGCAGCGGGCTCAACGAGCCGGCCGCGGTGATCGTCGAAGGCGTGCAGGGCGAAGGCGGCATCAACGCCGCGCGCCTGGAGTGGCTGAAGGGCCTCGACGACCTCTGCAAGCGCCACAACATCCTGCTGATCCTCGACGACGTCCAGATGGGCTGCGGCCGCACCGGCCCGTTCTTCAGCTTCGAAGACGCCGGGATCACGCCGGACATCGTCTGCCTGTCGAAGTCCATCAGCGGCTACGGAATCCCGATGGCGCTGACGCTGATCAAGCCGGAGCTCGACGTCTGGGAACCGGGCGAGCACAACGGCACCTTCCGCGGGATCAGCCCCGCGTTCGTCACCGCCAAGGAAGCGATCGACGTCTACTGGAGCGACGACGCGCTGGAGAAGTCGACCAAGGCGAAGGGCGAGCGCATCGCGACCGCGTTCAGCGGCCTCGTCGAGGCCTACCCCGAGGCGAAGCTGCTCGCCAAGGGCCGCGGCCTGGCGCGCGGCCTCGAGTTCGCGAACGGTGACCTGGCCGGGCGCGTCTGCGCCGAGGCGTTCGCCCGCGGCCTGCTGATGGAAACCTCCGGTCCCGACGGCGAAGTCATGAAACTGCTGCCGCCGCTGACCCTGACCGACGACGAGCTGACGCAGGGGCTGTCGATCATCGACGAGTCCGTCAAGGCCGTCCTGACCAAATAAGGAGTCCGCCGTGCTCGTCCGCACGCTCGACGAAATCACCGACACCGACGCCGACATCAAGACCGAGAACTGGCGCAGCAAGCGGATCATCCTCGCCAAGGAGGGCGTCGGCTTCTCGGTGCACGAGACCACGCTCTACGCGGGGACGGTCAACGACTTCTGGTACGCCAACCACATCGAGGCGGTGTTCATCACCTCGGGTGAGGGCGAGATCGAAGACCTCGCCACCGGCAAGGTGTACGAGCTCAAGCCCGGGACGCTCTACCTGCTCAACGACCACGACAAGCACCAGGTCCGGCCCAAGACCGAGATCAAGTGCGTGTGCGTGTTCAACCCCCCGGTGACCGGTCGCGAGGTCCACGACGAAAACGGGGTGTATCCGCTGATCACCGAGGAATCGTAAGAACCGGAGAGGAACACAGGAGGCGAAGCCCGTGACGCTGACGGACACCCGGGTCGACGACCGCTACCCGACCCGGATCACCGGTACTCCGGCCCAGCTGCCGCGCGTGCACCCCACGGTGTGGGGCACCGAAGCCGACGGCCCGATCGACGCCGCGACCCTGGCGAACCACGAGACCAAGGGTTACACCGTGGTCGAGGACATGCTCTCCGTCGGGGAGGTCCAGACGTACTGGCAGGAGCTGGTGCGGCTGTCCTCCGACAAGGGGCTCGCCCGGGACGAGCGCGTGATCACCGAGGCGAAGACCGGTGAGGTCCGGTCGATCTTCGACGTCCACGAGATCTCGGACCTGATCGCCGAGCTGGTGCGCGATCCGCGCGTGCTGGACCGGGCCCGGCAGCTGCTCGGCTCCGAGGTGTACCTCCACCAGAGCCGCGTCAACTACATGCCGGGCTTCAAGGGCACCGGGTTCTACTGGCACTCGGATTTCGAAACCTGGCACGCGGAGGACGGCATGCCGACCCCGCGCGCGGTCAGCTGCTCCATCGCGCTGACCGACAACTACCCGTTCAACGGCGGCCTGATGATCATGCCGGGCTCGCACCGGACGTTCGTCCAGTGCGCCGGCGAGACGCCGGACGACAACTACAAGAGCTCGCTCAAGGACCAGCGGGTGGGCGTGCCGAGCGAGGACGACATCACGAAGATGGCGGCCGAGCACGGCATCGACCAGTTCACCGGCCAGGCCGGTTCGGCGCTGTGGTTCGACTCGAACATCATGCACGGCTCCGGGAACAACATCACCCCGTACCCGCGCTCGAACATCTTCCTGGTGTTCAACAGCGTGGAAAACGCCTTGGCGCAGCCGTACGCGGCGAGCGCGCCGAGGCCGGCCTTCATCGCGGGGCGCGACTCGACGCCGATCACGCGCTGAGTCATCCCGGGGCTTCGCTACCAGGAGCCCCCGAAAGCCATTGATCCTGCCCCGCCGGTGACCGTCCCGGTGCGCTTTGTTACCGTGTCGCCACCGCGCGAGCGTGTGGCCCGCGCAACACGTCTTCGCGGACGATCGGCAGCGGGTGCTTCGCTCGGGGTGAGCTCACCTGCCCGGTTGCCCTCGGTGGCGGACGGGCGGACCGGCCCCCTGGCGGCCCGGCCGGAAGTTCCAGCACGACCCCGCACCACCGGATCGGGACCGGTGGTGCGGGGTCGTGTCATGTCCGCCCGCTTGGGGCCGACCGGGGGATGTCGCAGGTCGGCGGGGGCGGCGCTGCGGAATCCGCAGCCCGGCGAAACGGCCTGGTCCCGGCCCGGTGGGGTGGTACTCGCCGGCGGGCGATCACGGTAGGTTGACTTTTCCGGCGAGGGCGACGCCGGGACACCGTGGACCCGGGAGGTGGGCGCGAGCATGGCCCAAACCCGGCTCCAGCTGCTCGGGCCCGTTCAGCTGTTCCACGGCGACGACCCCGTCCCGATCGGCGGACCCGGCGTCCGCGGCCTCCTCGCGCTGCTGGCGCTCAAGCCCGGCAAGGTCGTCGGGCTCGACGAGATCATCGACGCCCTGTGGGGCCACGACCCGCCGGCGACCGCCCGCACCATCGTCCACGGCAACGTCTCCCACCTGCGGCGGGTCCTGCGCGAGCTCGACGGGCCGCGCATCCTCACCACCCCGCCGGGCTACCGGCTGGACATCGAGCCCGACCGGATCGACGTCCACCGGGCGCGCACGTTGCTGGACCGCGCGTCCGTGGCCACCCCGGAGGTCGCGGCCACGCTGCTGGCCGAGGCGCTCGCGCTCTGGCAGGGCCCCGCGCTCGGCGGGGTGCCCGACTCCTTGCGGGCTCCCGAGCTGGAGGACCTGCGCCTCGCCGTGCACGGCGCGCGTGTCGACGCCGACCTCGAACTCGGCCGGCACGCGGAACTGATCGTCGAGCTCAGCCCGATCGTCCGGGCCGATCCGCTGGCCGAGCGGACCGCGGGGCAGCTGATGCGGGCGCTCTACCACGCGGGACGCCGCGGGGACGCGCTCGAGCTGTACCGCACGGTCTCCCGCGCGACGCTGCGCACCATCGGCGTCGAGCCCGGCGCCGAGCTGCGCTGGCTGCACGAGCGGGTCCTCAACGACGACCTGCCGGCGCGGGAGGTCGTCGCCCCGGCCGCCGATGCCGAACCGGCGAAAGCGATTTCGCAGCTGCCCGCCGCGGTGCCCAGCCTGGCGGGGCGCGCCGACGAGCTGGCCTGGCTCGACGGCCTGGTCACCCGCGTCGAGGCCGGGGAGACCACGATCGCCGTGGTCACCGGCACCGCCGGGGTCGGCAAGAGCACGCTGGTCGTGTGGTGGGCGCACCGGGTCGCGCCGCGGTTCCCGGACGGTGTCCTGTTCGCGTCGCTGCGCGGCTTCGACCCCCACCACCCGCCGCTGGAGCCGGCCGAGCTGCTCACGCAGTTCCTGCTCGGCCTCGGCGTCGAAACCGCGCAGATCCCGGAGCTGCTGCACGAGCGCGTCGCGCTCTACCGGTCGTTGATCGCCGGACGGCGGATGCTGGTGCTGCTCGACGACGCCCGCACCGCCGAGCAGGTGCGCCCGCTGCTGCCGCCGAGCGCGCGGACGATGACGGTGGTGACCAGCCGGTCGCGCCTCGACGGGCTCGCCGTTTCGAACGCGGCCAAGCAGCGCGTGCTCGGCACGCTCGCGCCCGACGACGCCGTGCAGCTCATCGAGGAGCTCGCCGGCCCGGCGACCCTCAACCACGCCCTCGCGCGGCTGTGCGGCTACCTCCCGCTGGCGCTGCGGATCGCGGGCGCGCGGCTCTCGGCGAGCACGCAGCGGACCGCCGGGGAACTGGTCGACGAGCTCGGCAACGAACGCACCCGGCTGGCGGGGCTGCAGGTCGACGGCGCCGACGACAGCGTGCGCGCGGCGTTCGACGTCTCCTTCCGCGGCCTGCCCGGCGAGGTCGCCGAGACGTTCCTGCAGCTCGGTGCGGTGCCCGGGGTGATGGCCGGGCCGCACGTGATGGCCGCGGTCGCGCAGATCCCGGTGGCCGAGGCCCGGCGGCGGCTGCGCGCGCTGGCCGCGCACAACCTCATCACCGAGACCGAGCGGGACGTCTTCGTGCCGCACGACCTCGTCTGGCTGTACCTGCGTGAGCTCGCCGAACAGGAGCTCGGCGAGAAGGAGCGCGACGAAGCGCTCGGCTGGACGATCCGCTACTACCAGGCGGTGGCCGACCGGGCGCGGCGCCGGCTGGGCCGGGTCGCCGACCCGCTCGACTTCTCCGGCGTGCTCGCCGACGACGCGATGCCGCCGCTCCCCGGCTTCGCCGAGGCGCAGAACTGGTTTGCGGCCGAGTGGCCGAACCTCCTCGCGGTCCTCGACGCCGCGTACGCCGCGGGCCGCCACGAAGACGTCTGGCGGCTGGCCCGGCTGGGGCACACCTACCGCGTCGCCTGCCCGCTGCTGGACGAGTGGTCGCGGATGTGCGATCTCGGCGTCGCCGCCGCCGAAGCCGCGGGCGACGTCGCGGGGCAGTGCTGGCTGCGGCTCGCGCGGTGCGAGATCGCGCTGAGCTTCGAGCTGCCGGGGTTCGGCCTCGCCGACGCGCGGCGGGCGGCGGAGCTGTCCGCCGCCCTGGCCGACGAGCGGCTGCGCACGTCGGTGGACCTGCACCTCGGGCGCGCGCTGAGCCGGCTCGGCGAGCACGAGAAGGCCATCGAGCGGTTGGCCGAGGCGATCGCGAACGCCCCCGACGCCACCCTGCGCGGGCAGGCGCTCAGCAGCTGCGCGCAGGCGGAGAAGCGGGCGGGCCGGCTCTCCGACGCGATCGCCCACCAGCGCGCCGGCCTGCGGATCGACCGGGAACTGGGCGACGACGACCAGGTCGTCGTCTCGCTGGACAAGCTGGCCGAGCTCAGCCTGCGGGCCGGGGACCACGAGGCGGCCGAGCGGTACGTCTGGGAGGCGATCGACCTCGCGATCAGCCGCCAGTTCGTCGCGCGCGAGGGCGCGCTGCGGCTGACGCTCGGCCGGGTGCTGCGGGCCCGGGGCGACATCGACGGCGCACGCGAACAACTCGCGTTGTCCGTGCGCATTTACGAGCGCGTGCACCCGAAGCTCGTCGGTGAGGTCCGCACCGAACTCGCCGATCTGCAGTGAAAGCTTTCCAGCACTTTCGGCGGCGGGGCTTTCGGTTGCGAATGGGTCACGACCCCGCCCGGGCGCTGAATCCTTAGTGGATTCTTAGTGAGCGCGGGCGGTGTCCGCGTAGGTTCGGCGGTGCCGGCAGAGCCCTAGGGGAGGGGCAGGCTGAGACGCCGGTGCCAGGCCCCGCGCGGGAAACCGCGGCGGGGCCCGGAG
Organism: Amycolatopsis sp. NPDC051045; assembly: GCF_040682955.1. NCBI lineage: Bacteria > Bacillati > Actinomycetota > Actinomycetes > Pseudonocardiales > Pseudonocardiaceae > Amycolatopsis > Amycolatopsis sp. NPDC051045. Next base: position 26,237 of record NZ_JBFBCC010000004.1, on the reverse strand, counting down.
CCGCCAGGAGCGGCTCGTGGCGACCCGGCCGGCCGAGATGGGGGTAGGCCGGCCGGTCGCCAGGCGGGTTGCCGCGCCCGCTCAGTTCACGTTCGCGGTGCAGAGCGCGATCGTCGTCCCGCTGTTTTCCGCGACCTTCTTGCCGTCGACCAGAATGGCGCAGCGGATTTCGTTTTTGACGTCGGCATTGCGGGTGTCCGCGGTGAGCGTCAACAGGTAGGAGCCACTGTTGTAGGACGCCTGCCCCTGCCACGCGTCGGTGCTGGCGGGCGCGTTTTCGGTGCGCTGGTCGCTCAGGCTGCCGTAGCGCACGGTCGCGCCGCCGGCGGAGGTGACCTGGAAGGTCACGGCGTGCTTGTCGCCGGCCACCGCGGGCAGGTGCAGCCCGGAATCGCCGCTCCCGAGGAAGGTCGAGTACAGCAGCATCCCGGCCGACGCGAGCAGCGCGACGGCCGCGACGGCGGTGGCGGTGATCGCCAGCCCGCGGTCACCCGAGGTGCCCTTCTTGACCTGGACCAATCCGGCGATCGCCAGGATCAGCGCCAGCCCGCCCAGCGGCCACGCGACGAACTCGACGTCCGGGACGAAGGTGACGACCAGCGCGGCCACGCCGAGCACCAGGGCGACGACCGCCAGGATGTTCCGGCTGCGCTTCGCAATGGCTTGACGACGTTCCGTGGCCGTAACCGGCGGTGCGGGTCGGCCATGGCGCGCGGTGGCCGGCGGGTACTGCGGGTCGGTCATCATGCGAACCCCTTCGGGTGGGAGTGCGACGACGTTAACCCATAAGTGTGGCCCAGAACGAAATTGTTACATTTTGGAAAAAGTCATTGTCCCACCGTTTTGCGTCAGGTATCGGTATTTCCTGACATTGCGCGCAGGGTGTGGCCCGGTGATCAATGGGAAGAATATCGGAAGTCCCACTGTTCGACGCGGTCTTTCGCGACCTCGCAGCCGGTATCGTAAATACCGTACGGACATCCCGGCACCGCCGTGAGGCTTACGACGACCGTAGGTACCGACGTTCCCGACTAAAGTCGCATAACGGACTTCTCAGTCGAAAAGGCTTACTTCCGGGGTGATTTCGAGCAATTCGAAGACGGGCCGGCCGCGGCGCCCGTCGATCGTCGTCGTGCGCACGACGCGCAGCCGGGCGGTCACCGGGCGGTCGAGGTTCTCCTTGATCTCGTCGAGCAGGTCCGGGGCCACCGCGCCCTGGATCGTGCCGCCCGACTCGCGGTCGAGGTAGAAGATGCGCCGCCGGGTGCGGACGCCGTCGAGCCGCCCGCGCACCGTCTCGTAGCCGACCTCCTCGCGGGACTCGCGGAGGCTGCCCTGCAGGATCCGCGCCTGCTCGGTGGTCATGCTGCGGGTGACCTGCTCGCCCGTGGTGGGGGTCAGCGCCATCCCGATGCCGGCGTTCTTCGCGACGGCGTTGACGATGTCGCTCACCGCGTTGCGGACGGTGTCGCGCTGGAGCAGCACGGCGTCGAGCGCGCCGTCGTCCGAGCCGTTCGCCGGCAGGAAGTCGCACAGTTCCTTGACCGCGCGCTCGGACAGCGTCTCGATGCCGTCGACGATCAGCGCGTCTTCGGCCACCGGCTCCGGGAAGCCGAAGAAGATCGCGTTGCCCGCCTGGCCGCGCTGGATCAGCGGCGCCTTGTCCCGGTCGTTCTGCTGGACCTGGGTGACCTCGCCGGACGGGTTGCGGATGATGTGCCCGATCTTCGCCGTCGCGTCCTGCAGCGCACGGCTGATGTCGGAAAAGGTGTAGGCGTCGATGGTCTGTTCGCCGATCACCGAGACGTGCAGCAGCGGCGAGCGGGACGTCCGCTCGAACTTGGCGTTGGCCGCCATCGCCGACGCACGGGCCAGGTCGTCGAGCCACGTGCCACCGGGGATCTCGTCGGCGATGCGCCGGAACTCGTTCCTCACCAGATCATCTCCGGGTAGCCCCTGCCGCCTTCGGCCCAGACCTCGGCCCACACGTCCTCGTCGCCGGGGCGGCACAGGAAGCCGTCCAGCATGCCCCCGACCGGCTGCACCTGGTCGAGGTACATCGCCGGCTGCCCGACGATCACGCCGCGGAGCGTGAGCAGGCCGTACAGCGCGGACCGGCCGGCGCCGTCGAGCCGCTTGAGCGCGCCCCACTCGTCCGGGATGAGGACGACGTCGAGGCTTTGCGGCGGGTGAGCGGTCCGGATGATGAGCTCGCCGCCGATCCAGGCGCGGCCGGACGGGATGATCCGCCGGGCGACGCCGAGGTAGCTGTTGAGCGCGCTGAACAGGATCTCGCGGTCGTTCTGGTGCGGGGCGTCGAACACCAGGCGTTCGTAGACGTCGGCGAGGTCGCCGGCGTGCCGGCCCGGCGGCAGGACCTGCTGTGACGTCCAATGGGGGAGCGCCAAACTCCACCCCCTCCTCAGGCCTCGCTCACAGTGCGTAGCCGAACTTACCAGGATGGGTGTCAGCCACCGCGCCCAGGCTGGTGCGGCCACCGCGGCGTGGCCTCTTCGGACTCGGGCCAGGCCGGTTCTTCCTCGGTGGGCCAGTCCTCGGCCTCCGCTCCGCGCTGCGGCGGCAGCGGTAGCCGCCCCTCGCGGTGGCCGACGGGCTCGGGCTCGTCGGCGGCGGGCGGGCGGTTCTCCGGCTCGTGCTGCGCCCAGGCGGCCGGGATGAACTGCGTCTGCTCGACCGACAGCGGCGGCGGTGCCGGTTCGTACTGCGGCTCCGGTTCCGCTTCCGGCTCGATCGGCTGCGCCTGGGGGCGTTGCGCGGCGCGCAGGAGCAGCCACGAGGTGAGCGCGCCGAGGGCGAAGGCGACGATCAGCCACAGCCAGATCTGCCCGAACAGCCACATCATCTGCCATCACCCCTCAAACGACCGTGATTTCGACACGCCGGTCCTCTTCGCCACCGGTGGTCGGGCGGGTGTCGCCCAGCCCCCGGTACGTCACGCGCTTGGCCGCCAGCCCGTTGGAGGTGAGGATCCGCGCGACGGCCCGGGCGCGGTCCCGGGAAAGCTTCAGTGCGGCGTTTTCGCCGCCGGGGCCCCGGGCGACGTGGCCGGTGACGCGGTACCGGAAGCCCGCCGGCGCCTTGGCGAGGGCGATCGCGATGCTGCGGGCGGCCTGTTCGCCTTCGGGCGTGAGCCGCGCGGTGTCCGGCGCGAAGCTGATCGGCGCCTCGGTGAGCAGCCGGTCGATCTCGGCCTGCACGCCGGCCTTGTCCGTGGGCGGCGGCGCGGTCGTGCTCGTGGTCGGCGGCGGGCTGGTGGTCGTGGTGGTCGGCGGCGGCGGTGGCGCGCTGCTGGAGGGACTCGGCGCCACCGGGGTGACATCGCCGTTGACCTTGGCGGCCCGCACGCCGTCGACGCTCTGCACGACCTCGAGGGCGCGAAGGGCCTGCCCGGGCGCGAAGCCGCTGAGGGTGGCGTCCCGTCCGTCGAAGCGGACGTCTCCGGTGGGCAGCCCGGCCTCGAAAAGCGCGGCTTGGGCCCGCGCGGCGAGGTCGCGCTCCATGGTCCCGGACTGAGCCCAGGTCGCGACCCCCGCGAGCGGTGCGGTGACCAGCACCGCGATCGGGACCACGAGGATCCAGCGCCGACCACCGGACATAAGGGGACTGTAAGCCGGGGGACGCGGCTTGGCGAGCTGAAACCGGGTGGTGATCCACAAGTTGTCCCCAGGCAAGTCGACATGTGGACAACTCGCGGGGCGGTGATCGCTTGGACACTTTCCGTCGAAAGGGGGGCCAGGGACGCGGTGGCGCCCTCGGTGACCCGGATTCCGTCAGCTGGCCTGCTGCCGGGCGTTGTCCGGCACCTCGAGCACCTCGAGCACGTCGAGCACGTCCAGTGGCACCAGCGGCGCCAGCTGCGGCCGCTTCGGCGACAACCCGTCCCCCATGGACTCGCCCCGCAGCTGCCGCCGGATCCACGGCAGCAGGTGCACCTTCGTCCACGTCAGATCCGACCGCCGCGAGTCGATCCAGCGGCTCGGCGCCACCTCCAGGGGCCACGGCTCCCGCCAGTCGTCCGCCACCGGGATACCCAGGACCTCCGCCGCCTTGAGGGCGATGCGGTGGTGGCCCTCCGGGGAGAAGTGGAGCCGGTCGTCACTCCAGGCGCGGCGGTCGTGCAAGGGATCCATCGTCCAGAGGTCGACCATGCGGGCGCCGTGGCGCTCGGCGATCGCCCACAGGTTCGTGTTGTAGATCGCCACCTTGCCGCGCAGCACCGACATCACCGACAGCACCTTCGTGTCCGGGCCGTTGAACATCAGCACCGGGATGCCGGCCTCGCGCAACTTGGCGACGCCCTCCTCCAGGCGTTCGGTGACCGCGTCGACGTCCGCGCCCGGCACGATGATGTCGTTGCCGCCGGCACAGAGCGTGACCAGGTCGGGCTTCAGCTCCAACGCGATCGGCAGCTGCTCGTCCAGGATCTCGTCGAGCATCTTGCCCCGCAGGGCCAGGTTGGCGTACTGGAAGTCGCTCCGGCCGGCCGCCAGGACCTCCGCGAGCCGGTCGGACCAGCCCCGGAAGGAGCCGTCCGGCAGGGCGTCGTTGAGGCCCTCGGTGAAGCTGTCCCCCAGGGCTACGTAGCTGTCGATTCCGTACACGTGGGTCCCCTTCCCATCCTGCGACCGACACTCCCCGACGTGTAGTTGTACACCTCAACTAACCATCGGGACGTCACCCCCGCGCCACCTCGGGCGTTCAGCCAGCGGTAACAGTGTCTTATCTTGTCGGCCTGTTGCGCCTCTCTATTACGTAGTCTTCACCTTCGGCATGCCGTGAAAGGGCACGCTCGGAGGCAAAGCGAACACCCGATGTGGCGAAAATCTCCCTGCCCGGGGCGTGCGGGACCCGATCCGGCAGGCTGGACACGTGTCCGGAGAACCCCGTGAATCGCTCGCGCAGATCCTCGGTGGCCGCCGGGGCGCGCTCGACGCCAGCATCCCGCCCGTCGGCTTCGTCGCCGGCTGGGTCGCGGCCGGGCAGTCCGTCGCCTGGGGCGCCGGCGCCGCCATCGTGGTCGCCGTCGCGCTCGGGACCTACCGGATGGTCCGCGGCGGCAAGGTCCGCGCGCTGGTCGTCAGCCTGGCCGCCGTCGTCGCCGCTGCGCTGATCGCCCTGCACACCGGCCGCGCCCAGGACTTCTTCCTGCTGCAGCTGATGTCCAATGTGGCCAGCGCCCTGCTGTGGGCGGCCAGCATCGTCGTGCGCTGGCCGCTGCTCGGCGTCGTCGTCGGCTTGCTGCTGGGTCAGAAGACGCGCTGGCGCCGCGACCCGGCGCTGCTGAAGGCGTACTCGCGGGCCAGCTGGGTGTGGGTGCTCCAGTACACGCTGCGCGTGGTCGTCTACGGCCTGCTGTGGTGGGCCGGCCAGGTGCTCGCGCTCGGCGTGGCCCGCACGGTGCTGTCGTGGCCGCTCGTCGCGCTGACCGTCGCGGTCAGTGGCTGGGTGCTCTACCGGGCGTTGCCGCCGGAGCATCCCGGCCTGCGCCTGGTTCCGGAAACCCGATCGGACGACGTACCCGGGGCATAAGGCGGCCCCCGGCGAGGGGGGAGGGTCCGGGGGCCACTGCCTACGGTACCCGGACTACCCGGGTTCAGTCGACGGTTTCGCGTCTTTGCGCCGCGTTTTGCTCAATCTCCTTGCGACCGGGGCCGCGGTGTCCCTTCCCCGAAGGCCTCGACAGCGGCGAGCCAGGCCGCCCCGAGCACCCCATCGGAGCTGGTCAGCACCTCGAGACCGGCCAGCCGGTGGCGCACGAGCGCGCCGACCGGGCTGGCTCCGGTCAGCACCGAGCCGACGAGCACGACCGGAGTCGACTCGCCGGGCTCGCGCGCGGCGAGGGCGTTCGCGACCAGAAGCCCGGCCGCGCGGGTGACGATCTCCCGGGCCGCGGGCTCGCCCGCGGCGTGGGCCGCGCTCACCAACGGGGCGAACCGGGCGAGCCGGACCGGCGCCTCGGCGTTGGCCGCCGTGATCAGCGCCCGCGACGCGGCGAGCCGCCCGGAGTCGGTCCGGACGTCCAAACCGGACGGTCCGAGCGCGGCGGCGAGCACCGCCGACGGGAGCCCCTCGAGCGGCAGCCCGCGCCCGAGTGCTTCCAAAGTGGAACGGACGGCTTCGCGGCCGAGCCAGAAGGCGGACCCTTCGTCGCCGAGCAGCCAGCCGTAGCCGCCCGTGGTGCCGGCGAGCCGTCGTTTGCGGATCCGGCCCACGATCGAGCCGGTGCCGGCGACGAGGACCGTCCCGTCCGGCGCCGAGGTCGCCGACGCGTACGCCACTTCGGCGTCGGCGACGGTCCGGACCGCGCAGGTGAGGCCGATCCGCGCCCACGCCGCGTCGAAGACCGCCGCCACGCCCCGGTCGCTCAGCTTGCTGACCCCGGCCATGCCGACGACGCACGCCCGCACGGCGGCGGGGTCGTGGGGGCCGAGCGCCGCGGTGATCGCGTCGGCGATCCGGCCCGCGGCGACCTCGGGCGCGTGCGCGTTGGGGTTGGCGCCTTCGCCGCGCCCGGTGCCCAGCACCGCGCCGGCGGCGTCGACCAGCGCCGCCCTGGTCGACGTGCCGCCGGCGTCGACGCCCACCGCGAAGCTCACCGGGTTTTGGTCACCTTCAGCAGGCCGCGCGGGCTGTCCGGGTCGCCGCCGCGGGCCAGCGACAGGCCGAGCGCGATCCGCTGGAGCGGGAGGATCTCCAGGATCGGCGCCAGCTCTTCGACCGTCGGCGCGACGTCGATGCGCAGCGCTGCCGGCACCTCGGCGGCGGCCGAGCCGACCGCGAGGACGTCCGCGCCGCGCTTGCCGACGGCCTCGAGGACCTCGTGCATCGCCCGGCCGCCGTGCCCGGCGCTGGTCACCGCGAGCACGGCGGTCTCGCCGTCCACCGCCGCGACCGGGCCGTGCAGCAGGTCCGCGCCGCTGTACGCGCGGGCGGCGAGGTAGCTGGTTTCGGCGAGCTTGAGCGCGCCTTCGAGCGCGGACGCGTAGGAGTAGCCGCGGCCGGTGGTGAGGACGCGGTCCACGAAGCGGTACCGGTCGACCGCGCGCTGCACGCCTTCGGCGGCGCCGTCGAGGGTCTGCTGCGCCAGCTCGCCGATCTTGTCGGCGTCGGCCGCCTTGCCGCCGCGCACCGCGTCGATGAGCAGGTACAGCGCCATCAGCGTCGCGGAGTACGTCTTGGTGGCCGCGACGGCCTTCTCGACGCCGGCGCCGATGTCGATGCCGAGCTCGGACGCGGCCCGCAGCGGGGAGTCCGGGGTGTTGGTGACGGAGACCGTCAGCGCGCCCTGGCGCCGCGCCGTTTCGGTGACCTCGATCAGGTCGGGGGAGCCGCCGCTCTGGCTGACCGTGACGAACAGCACGTCCCGCAGATCGGGCCGCGCGCCGTAGAGCGTGGCCGTGGAGGGGGAAACCAGACCGGCCGGAAGGCCGAGCAGTACCTCGATCAGGTACTTCGCGTACAACGCTGCGTGGTCGCTCGATCCACGCGCGGCGAGCAAAGCGAACCGTGGGGGCCGTTGTGCGATCTTTTCCGCCACTTCGGCGATTTCCGCCTGACGCTGCACCAGCCCCGCCAAGACGTCCGGCTGCTGGGCGATCTCCGCGGCCATGTGCGCGCCGGGCCGTTGTTCCGTCATCATTTTCCTCTCCACCTCCGGCATTATGTACCGGACTCAGGCGGCGTCGGTCAGGTCTAGACCAATCTTAGTGGGGCGGCACGTTTGGGGAAAAGGGTACGTTTCTTACGGGGACGTGGCGTGCGATGAGGGAAGACATAGGGAGTCGGGCATGTTGGAGACCACCACCACGGGCGAGGCGGGCGTCGTCGCCGGGATGCGCGGGCAGCGCGAGCCCAAGTACTGGGCGCTGAAACAGCACCTCCTCGACCTCCTGGACGTGCTGCCGCCGGGGTCGCCGATCCCGACCGAACGCGCGCTCGCCGGGGAGTTCACGGTCTCCCGCACCACCGTCCGCCAGGCGCTGGCCGACCTGACCGCCGAGGGCCGGCTGCACCGTGTGCAGGGAAAAGGCACTTTCGCGGCCGAGCCGAAGCTCGCGCAGCGGCTGCAGCTGTCCTCCTACACCGAGGACATGCGCAAGCAAGGCCTGAAGCCGTCGTCGAAGCTGCTGGAAGTCGAGGAAATGCCGGTCGAAGGCGACCTCGCGAAGCTGCTGGGAATCCGGACCGGCGCGAAAATCCTTCGCCTTCGACGACTTCGACTGGCGGACTCCCAGCCGATGGCCCTGGAGACGACGCACCTCCCGCTCGGCCGTTTCCGCGGGCTGCGCAAGCACGTCTCGGCCGGCGGGTCGTTGTACGCCGTTCTACGCGAGCACTACGGCGTCGAGCTGGAGCGTGCGGAAGAGACGATCGAGACGTCGCTGGCGGGGCCGCAGGAAGCGGAAATGCTCGGTGCGGACGTCGGCATGCCGGTGCTGATGCTGACCCGCCACTCGTTCGCCACGGACGGCAAGCCGGTCGAGTTCGCCCGCTCGGTCTACCGCGGTGACCGCTACAAGTTCGTGACGACGCTGCTGCCGTAGGCAGCGCGGTTGACGGCGGTCCCCGGTCGCGGTGAAGTGACCGGGTGACTGCCACCGAAGACACCGGCATCCGGTGGGGAACCCGCGCCGCGCGGGGCGTGCTCGCGACCACCATCCTCGGGTCCGGCATGGCGATGCTCGACGGGACCATCGTCAACGTCGCCCTGCCCCGCATCGGCGCCGAACTGAACGCCTCCGTGGCGGGGCTCCAGTGGATCCTCGACGGCTACCTGCTGGCGCTCGCCGCGCTGATCCTCGTCGCGGGTTCGCTCGGCGACCGGTACGGCAGGCGCCGCACCTACCTCATCGGCGTGGTCTGGTTCGGGATCGCCTCCGGGCTGTGCGCCGCCGCGACGTCCACCGAAATGCTCGTCGCGACGCGGATCCTGCAGGGCATCGGCGGCGCCCTCCTGACGCCCGGCTCGCTCGCGATCCTCCAGGCGTCCTTCGCGCACGACGCCCGTGCCCGCGCGATCGGCGCCTGGTCCGGCCTCGGCGGCATCGCGGCCGCCGCCGGGCCGCTGCTCGGCGGCTTCCTCGTGCAGGTCTGGTCGTGGCGGCTGGCGTTCCTCATCAACGTGCCGATCGCGGTCGCCGTGCTCCTCATGGCGCGCAAGTTCGTCCCCGAATCCCGCGACACCGACGCCACCGGGCACCCGGACTTCGGTGCCGCCGCCCTCGGCGCCCTCGGCCTCGCCGGAGTGACCGGCGCGCTGGTGGAGGCGCCCGCCCGCGGCATCGGCGACCCACTCGTGCTGGTCGCGGGCCTGCTGGGGATCGCGGGGCTGGCCGGGTTCGTCGCCGTCCAGCACCGCTCGGCGGAACCGCTCGTGCCGCCGTCGCTGTTCCGCGACCGCACGTTCACCCTTTCGAACGCCTTGACGTTCGTCGTCTACGCGGCGCTGGGCGGCGTGATGATGCTGCTGGTCATGCAGCTCCAGGTGTCGCTCGGCTACTCGCCGACCGCGTCCGGGCTGGCCGGGCTGCCGCTGACGGTGATCATGCTGCTGCTCTCGGGCCGTTCGGGCGCGCTCGCGCAGCGCATCGGCCCGCGCACGCAGCTGGTGGTCGGCCCGATCGTGGTCGGCATCGGGATGCTGCTGATGCTGCGCATCGCACCCGGCGCGTCCTACCTCGGCACGGTGCTGCCCGCGGTCGTGGTGTTCGGGCTCGGCCTGGCGACGGTCGTGGCCCCGGTGACCGCGACGGTGCTCGCCGCGGCCCCGGACCGCTACGTCGGCGTCGCGTCCGGCGTCAACAACGCCATCGCCCGCTCGGGCGGCCTGCTGGCGGTGGCGGTGCTGCCCGCCGCGGCCGGGCTGACCGGGGAGGCGTACGCCGACCCGGTCGCGCTCACCGCGGGCTGGCGGACGGCGCTGATCATCTGCGCGGCGCTGGCGATCGCGGGTGGGCTGATCGCGCTGGGCATCCACAACGGCGTCCTCGAACCACCTCCGGTGGCGAAGCCGGACGACGAGTGCCCCCACCTGGGCGAGTGCTACCACTGCGGCGTCGAGGGGCCGCCGACGCACATCCGCCGAGGCTCCTCCGTCGCCGGCTCCTGAGCTCGGTCACCCCGTCGCGAGGATCTCGGCGAACATCGCCGGGTCGGCGTTGCCGCCCGAGACCAGGGCGACCGTGCGCCCGGCGGGCAGCTCGTCGGCGTGGAACAGGTACGCCGCCGTCGTCACCGCGCCGCTGGGCTCGGCCACCAGCCGGGCCTTGCGGGCGAGGACGCGCACGGCCTCGCGGATCTCGTCCTCGGTCACCGTGACCATCTGATCGACGACGGCCTGCAAATGGGCGAAGGTCAGCTCGGACGGCTGCGAGCGCAGGCCGTCGGCGATCGTGCGGGCGCGGTCGGCCTGCGGCCAGCGGACCAGCTCGCCCCGCCGGAGGCTGTCGGCGGCGTCCGCGGCCAGCGCGGGCTCGACCCCGATCACGCGCGCCCGCGGGCACCGGGCCTTGAGCGCGGTACCGACGCCGGCCGCCAGCCCGCCACCGCTGATCGGGACGAGCACGACCTCGACGTCCGGCAGGTCCTCGGCGATCTCGAGGCCGGCGGTGCCCTGCCCGGCGATGATGGCCGCGTCGTCGAAGGGCGGCACGAGGGTCAGCCCGCGTTCGGCGGCCAGTTCGCGCGCTTTCGCCTCGTGCTCGCCGATCGGCACCTCGATGACTTCGGCGCCGTACGAGCGCGTGGCCGCCACTTTGATCCGCGGCGCGACGTCCGGCACGACGATCACCGCGGGCACGCCGTACCGTTGCGCGGCGTACGCGACCGCCTGCGCGTGGTTGCCGCTCGAGTACGCGATGACGCCGCGGGCGCGGGCCGCGTCGTCGAGGGCGGCGATCGCGTTGAACGCGCCGCGGACCTTGAACGCGCCGACCGGTTGCAGGCTTTCGGGTTTGAGCCACAGGGTCCCGCGGGGATCCCACGTCTGGAGCAGCAGGGGCGTGCGCACGGCGACATCTTCGACGCGCTTCGCGGCGGCCTCGATGTCAGAGATCGTCACCAGTTCCATGTGCCGAGTATGTCAAGAAAACGTTCGATATGGAGTGTCTATTGTAGACAGTCGGAGTGGCGCTCCTCACGCTGTGGCAACGCGGGGAGTTCCTCGCGCGCCTTACACGTTGGGCAGGGGAGAAGACTTACTACCGGATCGGGACCATGAGCAAGGAGAACGCAGCGACTTCCGAAGTGAAGGAAGAAAAGTCCGGCTTGAGGATCGCGCAGGTGATGGCGGCGGCGCTCGCGGCGGTGACCGCGGCGCTGCTCGGCTCGACGCTGGGCGTGGCGGGCACGGTGGTCGGCGCCGGCGTGGCGAGCGTGGTGTCGACGGTCGGCAGTGAGCTGTACCTGCGCTCACTGCAGCGCACCCGCGAGGCCGCGCTCAAGGCTCGCCAGCTGGCGACGTCGGGCATCCGGCGGCGGGGTCCCGCCGAGCCGGGGGACGTGCCGATCACCGACCAGCCGACGGTCCAGCTGGCGAAGCCCGAGGCGGTTTCGCGGCTGCGCAAGCTGCGCTGGCCGTTGCTCATCGGCACGAGCGCGGTGGCCTTCGTGGTGGCGATCGTGTCGATAGTCGGCTTCGAGTCGGCCACGGGAACGCAGATCGGCGGCGGCACGGGCTCGAGCATCGGCAAGATCTTTGCGGGCGGCGACGGTCACCCGGCCGAGACGCCGTCGACGACCCCGCCGACATCGACGGACGACACGCAGGTGTCCCCGACGGAGACGACCACGACGCCGCCGTCGGACACGTCGACGGCCCCGACGACCTCCTCGGAGTCCCCGACGTCCACCCCGAGCACGACGACCCAGCAGCCGTCGACCTCGGCCCCGGCGACGACGGCAACCCCGCCGACCAGCAAGGGCGCGGCGGCGACCCCGACCCCGTGAGTCCGTGAAGGCCACCCCAGCGGGTGGCCTTCACGGCTGTCAGGGGAGGCGGGCTCGCAGCTCCCGCGCCGCGGCCTCCGGGTCCTCGGCCTCGGTGATCGCCCGGACCACGACGATCCGCGACGCCCCCGCGTCGAGGACCTCCGGGAGCCGCGGCCCGTCGATGCCGCCGATCGCGAACCACGGCCGGTCCGGGGTCCAGGCCGCCGTCGCGCGCACCAGATCAAGGCCTGGCGCCGGGCGGCCCGGCTTGGTCGGCGTCGGCCAGCACGGCCCCGTGCAGAAGTAGTCGACCCCCGGCTCCGCGGCCGCGGCGAGGGCCTGGTCGAGAGAGTGCGTCGACCGGCCGAGCACGACCTCGTCGCCGAGGATCCGGCGGGCCAGCGGCACCGGGATGTCGTCCTGCCCCAGGTGGAGCACATCCGCCTCGACCGCCAGGGCGACGTCCGCGCGGTCGTTCACCGACAGCAGCGCCCCGTGGCGGGCGCACGCCTCCGCCAGCACCTCCAGCGCCGCGATCTCGCCGGCCGCCTCCAGCGCGCCGGTCTTGTCGCGCAGCTGGATGATGTCGACACCGCCGGCGAGGGCCGCGTCGGCGAACGAAGCCAGGTCGCCGCGGGTTGTGCGGGCGTCCGTGCACAGGTAAAGGCGCGCGGCGTCGAGGCGGGCGCGGATCTTGTCACCGGAGAGGGCGGGCATAGCGGCGACCGTACCCCGCGCCTTGACCAGTTGGATTATCAACGAATGGCACAGTAGGCTGGACGCGTCCGCACGGGAGCCCGAGGCACGGGCTGAGAGGGAGCTGCCGCTCCGACCGTGGAACCTGATCCGGGTCATGCCGGCGCAGGGAGCGTGATCCCATGACGAACCTGGCAGTGGTGGGCGGCGGCGTGATCGGCCTGGCCGCGGCGTGGCGGGCTGCCGCCCGGAACCACCGGGTCACCGTGTACGACCCCGAACCCGTCCGCGGCGGCGCGTCCTGGCTGGCCGGCGGCATGCTCGCCCCGGTCACCGAGGCCTGGCCCGGCGAAGAGGACGTCCTGCGCCTCGGTGAGGCCTCGCTGAAGCGCTGGCCCGGTTTCGCCCGGGACCTCGCGCAAGAGGGCGTCGACCCCGGCCTGGCCGGGCACGGGACGCTCGTCGTCGCCTTCGACAGCGCCGATGTCGGGCACCTCGACATCCTCGCCGGCTACCTGCACTCCCTCGGGCGCGCGGCCGAGCGGCTCACCGGCCGGGAGGTCAAGCGGCTCGAACCCGGCACCGGGTCCGTCCGAAGTGGACTCCACGTGCCCGGCGACCTGGCCGTGGACAACCGGAAACTGCTCAGCGCCCTGTTTGCCGCCTGCGAACGGCGAGGCGTCGGGTTCGTCCGCGAGCGCGTCGAAAGAATCCCCGACGCCGAAGCCGTCGTCCTGGCCGCGGGCGCCTGGACCGGGCGGCTGCACCCGCAGCTCGCCGACGCCGTCCGGCCGCTCAAGGGCGAGATCCTCCGGCTCAAGCCGCGCCGCGGCTGCCTGCCGCCGCCCACGCACACCGTCCGGGCCGTCGTCGAGGGCCGCCCGATCTACCTCGTCCCGCGCGGTGACCAGGAGCTCGTCCTCGGCGCCACCCAGTACGAAGCCGGCTTCGACCAGGCCGTCACCGCCCGCGGTGTGCGCGAGCTGATCGAGGGCGCCGAACGCGTCTTCCCCGCGATCACCGAGTACGAGCTGGCCGAGACCGCCGCCGGCCTGCGGGCCGGCAGCCGGGACGCGCTGCCGTACCTCGGCGTCCTGGACGACGGCGTCTTCGCCGCGACCGGGCACCACCGCAACGGCCTGCTGATGGCCCCCGTGACCGCGGACGCCGTGGTCGCCTGGCTCGAGGGGGACGAGCCGCCCGAAGGCACCGAAGCCGCGTCCCCCGCCCGCCTGCACCAGAAGGAGCACGTGTGATGGAAATCAAGCTCAACGGCGAGTGGACGGAGTTCCCGGACGGCGCGACCGTCGCCGACGTCCTCGCCGCGACCGGCGGGCCGCGGCCGGGGATCGCCGTTGCGGTCGACGGGGTCGTCGTCCGCCGCGCCGACTGGCCGGCCACGCCCGTGCCCAAAGGTGCGGGCGTCGACGTGCTCACCGCGGTCCAGGGAGGCTGAAATGGACGAAGAACCGCTGGTCATCGGCGCCTGCAAGCTGACGTCCCGGCTGATCATCGGCACCGGCGGCGCGGCCAACCTCGCCGTGCTGGAACGCGCGCTGGTCGCGTCCGGCACCGAGCTGACCACCGTCGCCATGCGCCGCGCCGACGCCGAAGGCGGCTCCGGCGTCCTCGAGCTGCTGCGCCGCCTCGGCATCGAGCTGCTGCCCAACACCGCGGGCTGCCGCACGGCCGCCGAGGCCGTGCTCACCGCGCAGCTCGCGCGCGAGGCGCTCGATACCGATCTCATCAAGCTCGAAGTGCACGCCGACGACCGGACGCTGCTGCCGGACCCGATCGAAACCCTCGACGCGGCCGAACGGCTGGCCGCCGACGGGTTCACCGTGTTCGCCTACACGAACGACGACCCGGTGCTCGCGCTGCGCCTGGAGGAGGCCGGCTGCGCCGCGGTGATGCCGCTGGGCGCGCCGATCGGTACCGGCCTCGGCATCCGGAATCCGCACAACATCGAGCTGATCGTCGCGCGGGCGGGCGTGCCGGTGATCCTCGACGCCGGAATCGGCACGGCGTCGGACGCGACGCTCGCGATGGAGCTCGGCTGCGACGCCGTCCTGCTGTCCACCGCCGTCACCCGGGCGGCCGATCCCGAGCGGATGGCCGCGGCGATGCGGGCGGGCGTCGTCGCCGGACGGCTCGCCCGCGAGGCCGGGCGCGTACCGCAGCGCTTCTGGGCGCAGGCGTCGAGCCCGCCCCGCTGAACCGAGGTGGCTTACGGTGCCGATCGTTACCAATCCGACCACAGTCACAGCCGAATGGCTTCGCAGCAACGGTCACGTGCCGCGCGGAGGGGCGGCCTGCTTTTGGCCGGGTTGGTAACACCGAGCGTGACCCCGGACCCGTAAGGTGGACGGCATTTCCGGCGCACCCGCGGCGGGGCAGGGCAGAAGGAGCCAGCCGTGACGAGCACATCGGTCCAGGACGTCTCGGGCAGGTTGTACCTCGCCGTCGGCAGGCTGTCCCGGTCACTGCGGCAGGCCGGTGTGCCGGGGCCGGGCCACGGCGCCCTCTCGGCGCTCGCGACGCTGGTGCACGCGGGTCAGCTCCGGCTCGGCGACCTCGCGGCCAAGGAGGGGGTGGCCGCGGCGACCATGTCGCGGATCATCGCGTCACTGGTCGAAGCCGGGTACGTCAGCCGGGAGTCCGACCCGGTCGACCGGCGGGCGTGGCTGGCGAAGGCGACCGAAGAGGGGGAGCGGCTCGTCTCCGGGGTCCGCTCGACGCGGGTGCAGGAGCTGAACCGGCGGCTCGACCGGCTTGCGCCCGAGCACCGGGAAGCGCTGCTGGCGGCGCTGCCGGCGCTCGAAGCGCTGATCTCCGACGAAGACCGCTGAGCGGCTTCCTGCGCGTGCTGGGCCACCAGTCGATCGGCTGAACCTTCAGCGCTCCTCGGGAGCCAGCCGCCAGAAGGCCGAGACCGGGCCGACCTTGGCGCCCATCGGGTAGGCGTGCTCGACGGCGTGGGCGACGAACCACTTGCCGTAGTGCGCGGCCTCGACCACGGACATCCCCTTGGCCAGGCCCGCGGTGAGCGCCGACGCCATCGTGTCGCCCGCGCCGTGCGTGTGCGGCGTCGGGTACCGCTCGCCCGGCAGCTCCACGAACGTCGAGCCGTCGAAGAGGAGGTCGACGCACTCGGGGTCGGCCTGCAGGTGCCCGCTCTTGACCAGGACGTACCGCGGGCCCATCCGGTGCAGCACGACGGCCGCGGTGTGCATGCCCTCGCGGTCGGTCACGGTCATCCCGGTGAGCAGCCGGACCTCGTCGAGGTTCGGCGTCAGCACGGTCGCGCGCGGCAGCAGCTCGTCGCGCAGGGCCACGAGCCCGGCTTCGTCGAACAGCGGGTGGCCGTGCATCGACGCCGCCACCGGGTCGACGACGAACGGAATGCGGGCGTCCCGGCCGATCTCCGCGCGGTCGCAGGCCGCGGCGACGGCGTGGATGATCTCGGCCGACGCCAGCATGCCGGTCTTCGCTGCGCCGACGCCCATGTCCGCCGCGACGGCCTCGATCTGCCCGGCCACGATGTGCGGCGGCAGGTCGGCGCGGTCGTGCACGCCCAGGGTGTTCTGCACGGTGACGGCGGTGACCGCGACCAGGCCGTGCACGCCGCAGGTCAGGAACGTGCGCAGGTCCGCCTGCAGCCCGGCGGCACCGCCGGAGTCCGACCCGGCGATGGTCAACGCCGAGGGAGGGCTCGAGGTCATCGTCTTCCCGACTTCTGGTCTGGGCCAATCGGCCGCTTTTCCTTCATCAAGAGTCAACCACGGTGGCACATTGTGGGGGCTACTCACCAGTTCACGGGCGAAGGAGCCTGGATGAAGCTCTTCTCGGTGGTATTCCTCACGGCCGCTCTCGCGCTCTCCGGAGCGACGGCCGCGAACGCGGACAGCGCGAAGCTCTCCCACGTCACGACCGTCGGCGTGCACAACACGTACGACCCGGCGGCCTACGACTACCTGGCCCGGGCGCTGGACGCCGGGTCGTCGCTGATCGAGCTCGACGTCTGGCCGGACTTCTTCACCCACGAGTGGAAGGTCAGCCACTCGAACCCGCTGGGGAACAACAACAACTGCGTCGCGGCGACGTCGGCGGCCCAGCTGTACTCCGGCGGGAAGAACAAGAACCTGGAGTACTGCCTCGACGACATCCGGATCTGGCTGGCCGCCCACCCCGGGCACACGCCGATCACGCTCAAGCTCGAGATGAAGACGGGCTTCTCGGACAACACCGGCATGGGCCCGGACGAGCTGGACGCCACGTTCCGGGCGCACCTCGGCAGCGTCGCGTTCCGCCCGGCCGAGCTGCTCGGCAGCTACGGCACGCTCGACGACGCGGCCAAAGCGGACAACTGGCCGTCGGTGGACGCCTTGCGGGGCCGGGTGCTCACCGAGATCATCCCGGGCACGGTGGAGGAGGGGAACTCGACCGACACGCTGAAGACCGACGTCGAGTACGCGCGGTACCTGGTCGGGCTCAAGAACGCGGGCCGGCTCGGTGACGCGAACATCTTCCCCACCGTGCACGGCGCGGCCGGCGGTGACCCGCGGGACAAGTACACCGCCGACCTCAAGCCGTGGTTCGTGGTGTTCGACGGCGACGCGAACGCGTGGGTGACCCAGACCGGGCCGTGGTGGTACGACGCGAACCACTACTACGTGGTGATGACCGACGGGCAGAACGTCGCGCCGGCCATCGACGCCCACAACCCGACGGTCGAGCAGGCCAACCAGCGCGTCGCCGAGCTGGCGAAGCAGCACGCATCGGTGGTCACCGCGGACTGGACCGGGCTCACGACGGTGCTGCCCCAGGTGCTCGCCCGGGGTTAGACGGTCAGCACGAGCTCGCCGGACACCCGGCCGGACGCACCCAGCTCGTGCGCCTTGGCGACGTGCTCCAGCGGGAAGGTCTGCTCGACGCGGACGTGCGGCTGACCGGCCTCGATCAGTTCGACGAGGCCGGTCAGCCCGCCGCGGTCCGGCTCGACGAGGATCCCGGACGTCCGCACCTCAGCCGGTCCGCTGACTCACGATTCCCACCAGTGCGGCTGGTCGACGCCGGGTTCGTCCGGCAGCGGGAAGTGGAACGGGACACGGAGCCGCTCGGCGATCGCCTGACCCTTCCGCACGGCTTCGTCTCGCACTGATTCCGTTCGGCCGAGGTGCGGCACGAACCGGCCGAGGGCGACCAGGTGGAACTTCGGAGCGGCCACGACCACGCACAACTCCGTGTGCCAGCCGCGGGA
The DNA here is from genome assembly GCF_040682955.1 of Amycolatopsis sp. NPDC051045. Classification (NCBI taxonomy): domain Bacteria; kingdom Bacillati; phylum Actinomycetota; class Actinomycetes; order Pseudonocardiales; family Pseudonocardiaceae; genus Amycolatopsis; species Amycolatopsis sp. NPDC051045. The sequence continues at coordinate 8,332 of NZ_JBFBCC010000004.1, read as the reverse complement.
GTCGCCGTCCCAGGTGATCTCGACGGCGACCGGTGTCAGGTTCTGCTCGGCCAGGTCGGCGAGCATCCCGTCCACCGTGTACTCCGGCGGCGGCTTCAGCAGGCCACGTTCGTGGAGGAGCGCGGTGCGGTAGCCGACCAGCCCCTTGCCTTCGTTGATGCCCGGTACCGGTGTGATGCCGGACTTCTCGCGCAGGGCCGTGATCACGCGCAGGAAGTGGCCTTCGGTGAGCCAGGCGTCGATCTCGGTGCGCAGCTCGCCGGGCAGGATCGCCCACAGCTCCTCGGGTTCCATCGGCCCAGTCTGGCAGTCCGGATGCCCGGTCCGCGGGCGATTTACCGCTCCAGCACCCAGAACGGCGACACCGGGCCCACCCCGGCGCCCAGCGGATAAGCCTCCGCGACACACCGCTCGATGAACTTCTTCCCCGCCGCCACGGCATCCGGCACCGAGGTGCCCTTCGCGAGGGACGCCGTGATCGCCGACGCCAGCGTGTCTCCGCCGCCGTGGGTGTTCTCCGTCTCGTACCGCGGGCCGCTCAGTTCGATGAACTCGCGGCCGTCCGACAGCAGGTCCACGCAATCCGCAGTGCCCGTCATGTGACCGCCCTTGACCAGGACCCAGCGCGAGCCGAACTCCAGCAGGGCCTCGGCGGCGGCGCGCTGCGATGCGGAGTCGACCACCGGAACACCGGTCAGCAACCGAACTTCGTCGAGGTTCGGCGTGATCAGCGTCGCGCGTGGGAACAGTTCCGTGCGGATCGCCTCCAGGGCGTCCTCGCGCAGCAGTGCGTGCCCCGTCATCGAGGCCGCCACCGGGTCGACCACCAACGGGAAGTCCAGGCCGAGCTCGTCGAGTGTCTTCGCCACCGCGCGGATGATCTCCGCGGTCGCCAGCATGCCCGTCTTCGCCGCGTCGACGCCCATGTCGGTCGCCACCGCCTTGATCTGCGCGGTGACCACGTCGGCCGGGATCTCGGTGAAGCCCTGCACGCCCAAGGAGTTCTGGACGGTCACCGCGGTCAGCGCGACCAGCCCGTGCACGCCGTTCGCGAAGAACGTGCGCAGGTCGGCCTGGATGCCCGCACCACCGCCGGAGTCCGAGCCGGCGATGGTGAGGGCGGTCCTCGGTGTCACGGCTGCACCACGGGCAGGTAGACCTTGTTGCCCTGCTCGCCGAACTCGGCCGACTTCTCCGCCATGCCGGCCTCGATCGCTTCCACAGTGGACAGTCCGTGCTCTTCGGCGTACTTGCGGACGTCCTGCGTGATGCGCATCGAGCAGAACTTCGGGCCGCACATCGAGCAGAAGTGCGCGGTCTTGGCCGGCTCGGCGGGCAGGGTTTCGTCGTGGAACGAGCGCGCCGTGTCGGGGTCGAGCGAGAGGTTGAACTGGTCGTTCCAGCGGAACTCGAAGCGCGCCTTGGACAGCTCGTCGTCCCATTCCTGCGCGTACTGGTGCCCCTTGGCCAGGTCCGCGGCGTGGGCGGCGATCTTGTACGTGATCACGCCGGTCTTCACGTCGTCGCGGTTGGGCAGGCCGAGGTGCTCCTTCGGCGTGACGTAGCACAGCATCGCCGTGCCGTACCAGCCGATCTGCGCCGCCCCGATGGCCGAGGTGATGTGGTCGTACCCCGGCGCGATGTCCGTCGCGAGCGGGCCGAGGGTGTAGAACGGCGCCTCGCCGCAGAGCTTTTCCTCCAGCTCCACGTTCTCCTTGATCTTGTGCATCGGCACGTGACCGGGGCCTTCGATCATCACCTGGACGTCGTGCGAGCGCGCGATGTGCGTCAGCTCGCCGAGGGTTTCCAGCTCCGCGAACTGGGCGCGGTCGTTGGCGTCGGCGATCGAGCCGGGGCGCAGGCCGTCGCCGAGGGAGAACGTCACGTCATACTGCCGGAGGATCTCGCAGAGTTCCTCGAAGTGCGTGTACAGGAACGATTCCTGGTGGTGCGCCAGGCACCACGCGGCCATGATCGACCCGCCACGGCTGACGATGCCGGTGACCCGCCGCGCGGTCAGCGGGATGTAGCGCAGCAGCACGCCGGCGTGCACGGTGACGTAGTCGACGCCCTGCTCGCACTGCTCGACGATCGTGTCGCGGTAGACCTCCCACGACAGCTTTTCCGGTTCCCCGTCGACCTTTTCGAGTGCCTGGTAGATCGGCACGGTGCCGACCGGGACCGGCGAATTGCGGACGATCCACTCCCGGGTCTCGTGGATCCGCTTGCCGGTGGACAGGTCCATGATCGTGTCGGCGCCCCAGCGGGTGGCCCACACCATCTTGTCGACCTCTTCTTCGACCGACGACCAGACGGCCGAGTTGCCCATGTTGGCGTTGATCTTCACCAGGAAGTTCTTGCCGATGATCATGGGTTCGGACTCGGGGTGCTTGCGGTTGGCGGGGATCACCGCGCGGCCACGGGCGACCTCGTCGCGCACGAATTCGGGCGAAACCCGTTCCCGGGCGGCGATGTACTCCATCTCGCGGGTGATGACACCCTGCTTGGCCCAGCCGAGCTGGGTGTTGTGCTCACGCCCGTCGGCCCAGCCCGCCCGCAGCCGGTGAAGTCCACTGTGGACGTCGATCTCGGCTTCCGGATCGGTGTACGGGCCCGAAGTGTCGTAGACGTCGAAGTGGTCCCCGTTGGAGAGATCGATCCGGCGCGCGGGAACGCGGAGCCCGGATTCGGTCTGGTGGTACACCTTGTGCGAGCCGGTGATCGGACCGGTCGTCACCTTTACGGCAGCGTTGTTCTCTAGCGTCGTCAACGACTTTCACTCCCTACGCCGGCATTACCCGGTCAGGTTCATGCGGTCGGCGACGCCTGGGAAACCCCAAGTCGCCCTCTCAGCCCGCCATGGCGCGAGCTCCCGCGTTGGTGTTGTGCCCCGACCATGCCACGCCGGGTCGGGATACTCAAGTGTCCTCACCTCACCCGACCAACTCGGCGGGTGTCGCGTAGACGTCGACCATGGCTCCGTTGCGCAGCACGGTGATCGGCAGTGCGGTGCCGATCACTTCGGCGAACAGCTGCCGCTGGATGCCTTGGGCGTCCGAGACGCGGGCGCGCCCGACGGTGAGCACGAGGTCGCCCGCTTTGAGACCCGCCCGGTCGGCGGGCCCGCCCGCGACCACTTCCCGCACCCGCAGCCCGGCGTTCTGCCCGGTGCGCTCGGCGACGTCGTCCGGCAACGGCGCGGGCAGGCCGACGACACCGAGGTACGCGCGCCGCACCCGGCCCTCGACGACGAGCGTGTCGATGATCCGCCGCGTCGTCGCGTTGATCGGCACCGCGAGCCCGAGGCCGACCCCGGCGACGGCGGTGTTGACGCCGACGACCCGGCCGGCGGAGTCGGCGAGCGCGCCGCCGGAGTTGCCCGGGTTGAGCGCGGCGTCGGTCTGGATGACGTCCTCGATCACGCGGGTCGTGCGGCCCTGCCGCACCGGCAGCGCCCGCCCGAGCGCGCTGACGACGCCGGCGGTGACGGTCCCGGAGAAGCCGAGCGGGTTCCCGACGGCCACGACGAGCTGCCCGACGACGAGCCGGTCGGCGTCCCCGAGCACGGCGGCCGGCGGTGTTCCCCCGCGCGCTCGCAGCACGGCGAGATCGGACAGCGGGTCGGCGCCGACGACGTCGAAGGGCACTTCAGTGCCGTCGGCGAAGGTGGCGACACCCTGCCGGTGGTCGTCGACGACGTGGGCGTTGGTGAGCAGGAGACCGTCGTCGGCGAAGACGACCGCCGAGCCGCTGCCGCGCGCGAGCTGCACCCCGGCGACGTGCGGGGTGACGGTCTTGGCGACCGTGCTGACCGCGCGTGAGTAGGCGTCCATGGCGTCGTCCATGCGTACCTCGATTACAGCGTTGCAGGTACTACAAGTCTGCGCTCGGTTTGGCGGGAGGTCCGTTCGCTGCTGGTGAACTCAGCTCTCGAGGGCGACGGTCACGCCGAAGCCGATCAGCAGCCCGCCCGAGGTGCGCTCCAGCCATCGCTCCACGTTGTCGCGGCGCAGACCAGCAGCGCGCCGGAGCCCGCGTGGGCCGGGACGAACTGCGGCAGGAACGACAGGGCGAACACGCCCGCCTTGGGGTTGCCGACGTTCGTGACCAGCCCGGAGCGGAAGCCTGCGTGGGCTGGCTGTCAACGGGCCGCAACACCATTGTCCGGACCAGTGACGGTCAGTGGTTCACCGGATCGGACCATGCGCCGGTGAAGGATGGGCGGCAGACTCCCAAGTCGCTTCTGTAACGGTGCAGAGGTGACTTTTCTGTGGGGTTGATATGCGCAAACTCATCTTCGGCGCCCTGGCCGGGCTGCTGGTCACCGGCTTGCTCCCGGCGACCGCGGCGGCCCAGGGCGGCGCGGCTCCCGGCGCGCCCGGGGCCCATCCCAGCTGGCTGCCCGCGAACAAGACCGGCTTCGGCACGGCCCGCGACCGCGGCAGCAACGTCTGGTTCACGCTCCAGGGCGGGCAGATGTCCGAGGTCTACTACCCGGACCTGTCGACACCCAGCGTCCGGTCGCTGAACTTCGTCGTCACGGACGGCCGCAGCTTCGCCGTCACCGACTACGCGGCGAAGTCGCAGCAGGTCCGGCGGACCGACGACGACAGCCTGACCTACGAGCAGACCATCACCGACGACCAGCACCGCTGGCGCCTCCGCAAGACCTACGTCACCGACCCGGCCGCCACGACCGTGCTGGTGGACGTCGACTTCCAGTCGCTCACCGGACGGCCCTACCAGCTCTACGCGGTCGCCGACCCGGACCTGACCAACGACGGCTCCGACGACTCGGCCGCCCGCTCGGGTGACGCCGTCACCGCGCAGGACGCGTCGAACGCCGCCGCCCTCACCGCGAGGCCCGCCTTCGTGAAGACCAGCGTCGGCTACGCGGGCGCGTCCGACGGCAACACCCAGCTCGCCAAGACGTTCAAGCTGGCCCCGTACGACAGCGCCGCGAAGGGCAACGTCGTGCTCACCGGGCAGACGGCCGCCGACGGCGTCCGCGGCCGGCACGTCACCCTCGCGCTCGGCATGGGCGCGAAGGCCGCCGACGCGCTCGGCAACGCGCAGGCGTCGCAGCGACGCGGTGTCCGCGACATCACGCGCGCCTACGACCGCGGCTGGGCGCAGTACCTGCGCGGGATCGGCAAGCCCCCGTCGTCGCTGAAGACGGACGCCGAGCGCGACCTCTACCAGGCGTCGATGCTGACGCTCGCCGCGAGCGAGGACAAGCACCACCCGGGCGCCTTCATCGCGTCGCCGAGCATGCCGTGGCGGTTCGGGAACAACGACCCGGAGTGGTCGCCGTCCGGTACCTACCACCTGGTCTGGCCGCGTGACCTCTACCAGATCGCGACCGGGCTGGCCGCCGGCGGCGACAAGTCCGCGGCGAACCGCGCCGTGACGTACATGTTCGGCACGCAGCAGCAGGCCGACGGGCACATGCCGCAGAACAGCCGGGTCGACGGCGTGCCGTACTGGACGTCGATCCAGCTCGACGAGACCGCGTTCCCGATCGTGCTGGCGCAGCAGCTCGGCCGCACCGACCTGTGGCCCGGCGTGCGCAAGGCCGCCGACTTCATCCTGGGGTACCGGGGCCCGAACGGGCAGCCGTCGCCGTACACCCAGCAGGAGCGGTGGGAAGAGCAGGACGGCTGGTCCCCGTCGACGATCGCCTCGGTGATCGCCGGGCTCGTCTGCGCCGCGGACCTCGCCCAGCACAACGGCGCTTGGGCGGACGCCGCCCGGTACCTCGCGGCGGCCGACAAGATGAAGGCCGACCTGCCCAAGCAGACGATCACCACGAACGGGCCGCTGTCGAAGGACCCGTACTTCGTCCGGCTCACCAAGGACGCCGACGCGAACGCCGGGACGACGTACAACCTGGGCAACTCGAGCGTGACGATGGACCAGCGCGCGGTCACCGACGCGGGCTTCCTCGACCTCGTCCGGCTCGGCATCTACCGCGCCGACGACCCGGTGATCCTCAACAGCGTGCGCGTCACGGACTCCGACATCGCCTTCACCACGCCGACCGGCCAGTTCTGGCACCGCTACACCAAGGACGGCTACGGCGAGCAGGCTGACGGTTCGCCGTGGGACTACACGTTCCCGGCGGAGAGCCGCACGACGTTCGGCAGGCTGTGGCCGCTGCTCGCCGGCGAACGCGGCGAGTACGAACTGGCTCTCGGTGACCGCTCCTCGGCCGCGCGGCGGCTGCGTGACCTCGGCCGGGTGAGCAGCTCGGCGGAGACCATGCCGGAGCAGGTGTGGGACGAGAACCCGCCGTCCGGGCAGACCGGCTTCCCGGCCGGCACGCCGAACACCTCGGCGACGCCGCTGGCCTGGACGCACGCCCAGTACGTCCGGCTCGCCTGGGACGTCAGGGCCGGGTCGGTGCTGGAGATGCCTCGCGTCGTCCGCTGCCACTTCCTCGGCTGCTGACGCGTCGCCAAAAGCCGTGAATGCCACATCGAGGGACTCGCGTCCCTCGATGTGGCATTCACGGACCTCTGGGGTCAGATGACGGCGCCGTCGTCCTCGGGGGTCTTCGGCGGCAGCCACGAGTTGCCCGGCACGCCCCACTTGTTGTGCTTCAGCATCTTCTTCGCGGCGCGCGCGTGCCGCCCGACCAGGCGGTCGAGGTAGATGTAGCCGTCGAGGTGGTCGGTCTCGTGCTGCAGGCAGCGCGCGAAGTAGCCGGTGCCCTCGACCTCGAGCGGGTTGCCCTCGACGTCGAAGCCGGTCACCTTCGCCCACTTGGCGCGGCCCGTCGGGTACGACTCGCCGGGCGCCGAGAGACAGCCCTCCCAGTCGTCGTCCGGGTCCGGCATGGTCTCCGGGATCTCCGACGTCTCCAGCTTCGGGTTGACGACGACGCCCTTGTGCCGCACGCCTTCGTCGTCCGGGCAGTCGTAGACGAACACCCGCAGGTCGAGGCCGATCTGGTTGGCCGCGAGACCGACGCCTTCGGCGGCGTACATCGTCTCGAACATGTCGTCCACGAGCGTGCGCAGCTTCTCGTCGTACTCGGTGATCTCCCGAGTCGGCTGGTGCAACACGGGCTCGCCGGCGATAACGATGGGGTGGATGGTCACGGCGGGCCAGTTTAGTCGGACCCCTCTGGTACACCTGCATCAGACCGTGACGCGCCGACGTCGATGCCCACGTCGGCGGCGGCTTCCGTGGTTGAATGGCGCCCGCGGAAGAGCTAGGTCTGATTCGCCATGACGCCCGATTGAGAGGGACTCGGATGGACGCCGCGGAGTCGATGGCTGAGCCGCAGCCGTCGCCGCCGAAGCCCGTGCCCGGCCTGACCGAACGCGAGGTCGAGATCCTCGCCTTCGAGCGTCAGTGGTGGCGGCACGCCGGGGCGAAGGAGAACGCCATCCGCGAACGGTTCTCGTTGTCGGCGACGCGCTACTACCAGCTGCTGAACAAGCTGCTGGAGAAGCCGGAGGCGATCGAGGCCGATCCGATGCTGGTGAAGCGGCTGCGCAAGACGCGCGCCACCCGCCAGCGCAAGCGTGGCGCCCGGCGACTGGGGATCGAGCTGAAATGAGTGTTTTTTCGGGCATGTCGCGGCCGATGAAGGCCGCGGGCGTCGCGTTGATCGGCGTGGCCATCATCGCCGCGGTCATCGGCGGGATCTCCGCGCTGGGCGGGGGCGACGGGGCGAACGAAGCCGGGCCGAGCGGCACGTCGACGCAGCCGGGGACGTCCGGCACCTCGTCGCCGCCTTCGGGCTCGACTTCTTCTTCGACGCCGCCTTCCCCGTCGACGAACCCTTCGTCGCCCGCACCGCCGTCGACGACCTCGCCGGGGGCCGGCCAGCCGACGTCGGCCGGCCCGGGACAGCCGGGACAGCCGGGACAGCCCGGTCAGCCGGGCGGTGACCAGCAGGCGTCCAACAAATGGGTGACCGTCCGGGTGTTCAACAACTCGACGATCAAGGGCCTGGCGGACCGGGCGGCGGAGGACTTCCGCGGCGCGGGCTGGAACGTCAACGAGGTCAGCAACTACTCCCAGGGCATCATCCCGACGACGACGGCGTACTACCGCCCGGGCACCGACGAGGAAGCCGCGGCCAAGCAGCTCGCGCAGGAGTTCGGCATCAAGGCCGAGCCCCGCTTCGAAGGCATCCAGAGCGCGAGCCCCGGGGTGATCGTCATCGTGACGAAGGAGTACCAGGGCGCCCACAAGGGCAGCTGAGCTTCCGGGAAGCGGCCGTCACCCGGAACCCAGACCGTCGCCGTGTCGCTGTCCGGCATCTCCGGGCTCGACCGCCTCACCCGTGTGCAGTTCACGAACAACCTGGTGATCGGCG